>NC_015638.1:1200000-1892500 GCF_000211855.2 Lacinutrix sp. 5H-3-7-4
ATCAAGCCGCTTTAGGCTCTGTACCTCGTTCTATAAACGATCCATTAACCTCAAACGAAGTTAATGTTTCTGGTTTTCTTAATATGCTTATAGCTGCTAAGGAATCGAAAAGTGTCAAAAGAATGGTTTATGCTGCATCTTCAAGTACATATGGAGACAGTGAAGGATTACCTAAAGTAGAAGATGTGATTGGAAAACCGTTATCACCTTATGCAGTTACAAAATATGTGAATGAATTATATGCTGATGTTTTTTATAAAACATACGGTTTAGAAACTATAGGTCTTAGATACTTTAATGTATTTGGACCTAAGCAAGATCCAGAAGGTGCTTATGCGGCTGTAATTCCAAAATTTGTTGGACAATTTTTAAATAAAGAAAATATTGTTATAAATGGAGATGGAGAACATTCTAGAGATTTTACTTTTATTGAAAATGTAATTCAAGCTAACATTAAAGCAGCTCTTGCAGAGAAACCTGAGGCTGTAAATCAAGTTTACAATGTAGCATTTGGTGAAAACACAAACTTGAATGAATTGGTTGATGACATAAAATCAGGATTAAAAAATCTGAATGTAGATTATAGCGCAACAATTGTAAAACATGGTCCAGATAGAGTAGGAGATGTAAAACATTCTTTAGCAGATATTACTAAAGCAAAAAAATTAATAGATTATAATCCATTATATTCTTTTAAAGAAGGAATAAAAATAACAACAGAATGGTATTATAATGAATTATAATTTGGGCATTAGATATAAAAAGTTTTTAAATATTTTATTCTTTAGTCTTTTATGTGTCCTTTTTACATACCCAATTTTACCTAATGCTATTCAAAGTTTAGTTATTGGGTTATTAATAATTGTCTCTATAATACTTTACAGAAAAGATTTTAAAAAAAAAATTAAGACTATAGGTTTAAAACCTATAGTCTTATCTTCTTTATGGGTGATACTAATAATTATAAGTCTTACTTATACTCCTAATCAAGAAAAAGGGCTAAAGTTAGTTTTAAGATTAATTAATTTTGCAATATTCCCTTTTTTATTCTTTTATTTAATTCCAAAAATATCAGATAGAAAAAAGAGCTTGTTGTATTTTTTCTATGTTTCTTCTCATTTGTTTCTTATAATTTTTTTGATCGTAAAATTAATGCAAGGTTTAAATACTATAGGTTATATAAATGAACAAGGAATAAGAATAAGAGGACCATTAAATATTGGAGTTTTAGAGCAGTTTAAAATTATATTAAAAATACCATTACATGTTTCTAGATACTACATTAATGAAAACAAAATTTCTACATTCTTTATTCATAAAGCTTATTTAAGTATGGGATTTCTTTGGAGTAGTATACTTATTATTAACAATGTTTTATTTAAGGAAAACAAAAAGATAATAAAGTGTATTGGAGTTGTTTTAATTTTGATCTTTATTTTTGGTGTAGTTTATTTTACGTCTATACCGAACTTAATAAGCTTATTAATTTTACCTCTTTTTGTAATTTGGAAACTAAATTCAAAAAAAAATAAAATCATATTGTTTTCAATTATGGTTTTAGCACCTATATTTATTATATCCCTACCAAGTATTCAAAATAGGATTTTCAATAATGTTAGGCTTAAAACAGATTTTGATGAAGCTAAAAATATGATTACTAATATGTTTTCTAAAACACCTCAAAATAATGCAAACATTAGAGTAAATGTTTGGAGTTGTGCTATACATCAATTTACTAAAAAGCCAATTTTTGGATACGGAATTGGATCTGAGAATGAAATTTTAAAAAAGTGTACTAATCTAAACTTAAATTCGCATAACTATTTTTTATCCCTTTTAATTTCTGGTGGAGTTATAGTATTATTAGCTTTTATATTTTTTTTAGTATCTAGTTTAGGATTAGCATTTATTACTAATAATAAAATCTATGTTGTATTCTTAATTTTATTATGTATAAACCTCATGGCAGAAAGTATGTTTATTAGAATACATGGTATTTTATTTAGCTCTATTTTTGGAAGTCTTCTATATAGAGAATCTTTATATTTAAAAGCTAACAAATAAGGTGGTAAAGTCAGATTTTTTAAAAGGTATAAGCGTACTAGCTGGAGGCACAATGGTTGCACAAGTTGTTACTTTTTTAGCAACAATATATCTTACACAATTATATTTACCAGATAGTTTTGGTTTATTATCACTAGGGACATCTATAATAAGTCTATGTATACCATTTGCAACATTAAGATTTGATAAAGCAATAACAATTGCAGAGAATGATAAAGAAATTTATAACCTTATTGTATTATCTTTTATAAGCAACACATTTGTTTCTGTAGCGATACTAATTATTGGACTTATTATATATTTTTTTAATTTGTTTACCGTAATTCATTACTCTTTAGTATTTATAATTCCTTTTAGTGTTTTTCTTTATGGATTAATAAATGTTTTTCAAATGTATTTTGATAAACGTACAAAATTTAATGTCACTTCCAAGAGCGTTATTATCGATGCTTTATCAAAATCGGGAATACAATTTACTTTGCATAATTTTTTCCCTTTTTTAGGTATGCTTTTAGGTTATGTGGCTGCTCTAATTATCAGTACTTCCTATTATTATTACAACACTGTTTCTTTGGTGAAAAAATGTAAAGAAAATATAAGTAAAAAAAACCTATATACAACAGCAAAAAAATACGACAAGTTTCCTAAATTTTATGCGTTAAGTAATATCTTAAAATCGGCATCTCATAATATATGTTCCTTTACATTTCCTTTACTTTTTTCACTTACTATATTAGGTAATTTTAGTATTGCATTTAAAATTGTAAAATTACCAGCTCAATTGTTATCTATGGCTATAAGGAGAGCTTACTGCCCAAAAGGAGCTAGTTTATATTTAACAGATAAAAAAGCTTTGCTAAGACTATATTTAAAATCTACTAAGGTATTAATTTTTATATCTATAATACCTTTTATAATATTTCAAGTTTTTGCCGATGACTTATTTAAGATGTTCTTTAAGGAGAGTTGGTGGGCAGCAGCAGATTATGCTAAAGTTATTTTGTTATATGTCTTGTTTAATATAATAAATTCTTTAGCTCATGAGAATATGATTATTTTTGGATTACAAAAAAAACTATTATTTATTGAAATTTTATGGTTAATATTAAGTCTAATTCTAATATTTGTTGCCTCTAATTTAAATAGTGCATATTTAGCGGTTGTATTTTATGCTTTAGTTGGTGTTTTTATGGAAATTATTGTATTTACAATTCAATACAAAAAAATAAGAAGTGAGCTTTAATAATTAAGTTATGAAAACTACATTTAAAAGTATAAATTATTTATTTGTATCATGTATTGGAGTACTGTTAACAGGTATTGCATGTTATTTTACGCAATTAAACATTACTGTATTATTTTCATTAATTACTTTAATTTGTAGTTATAATATTTTTAAAATATCTATTAAGCGCTTAAATAGTTTTACTTTTTTCTTTCTTCTTTTTTTTACTTTATATACTTATGCTCCTATAATAACTGTTTTATTTGAAATTGATAACAGAAAATTATTTTTAGATTCAACACCAGACGCCGCATGCTTATATTTATTTATTTCTACGCTTGGTTTGTTTGGTATGTCTATTCCATACATTATTAACATTAAAAATTTTGAAACTAATAGAGCGCTTTATTTAAATAAAGTAAAACAGTTTACATTGTTCACTGTTATATTTGTTTTATTAGCTGCTTTAAGCGAATTTATTAACATATATAGAGCAGGAGGATTTGGTATTTTAAAATATGGTAAAGCCGTATATCAAGCAAAAACAGGAGGACTTTTTATAACATTACCATCTGCTAGTTTATTAAAAATAGGTTTTTTCTTTTTAGGCTTACGTATGTATTTAACATATGGTAATAGTTTTTTTAGGGTGTTTAAAAACAAGTTGTTTTTATTTATAATACTGATATCTTCTCCTATTATTTTAATTTATTTAAGTGTTGGTTTTCGAGGTCATTTATTAGGAGTATTTATTGCTTATTTTGTAGGGTACTGTTATTATTTAAGTATTTATAAAATAAAGAAAAAAGTTTTGTTCTTTATTTTTTTAGGGTATTCTGCAATGGCAATATTATATGGTATTAGAGGTCAATTAAAACATTATTTTACTTCTGGAAATTGGGATAGGTTTGAATACTATGTTTTTGAACAAAAAAGTTATTTAGAATATTATAATCCTGCAAATAATGAGTTTGGTGCTCCTTATATGAATTATATAAAATTCTATAATGATGATGATAACAAATTACTTTATGGTAAAAGCTATTTTGAAGGGTTTTTAATTCCAATTCCAAGGGTGCTATTACCTTTTGAAAAACCAAAACCAATTACTTATATATTTAAAGATAGATATTTTTCTTCTTGGAATACTAGTAGAATATCAGGCTCTGGTTTTTCTTTTGTAATGGAAGCACAATGGAATTTTGGTATTTTAGGTTCGTTTTTTGTTTACTTTTTATTAGGATCATTTTTTTGGTTTTTAGAGTATTTAAGAAATAGAAATAAATTTATTTTATTTCTACCTTTATTCTATGCAATGATGCTGCCTTTAGCACAATCAATACATAGGTCTTCGTTTGGATTTTTAATGGCAAATATTATTGTTATAACTTTGTTAATTTCTGTATTGGTTTTATTAAAGAAAATTATACCAAATAAAATAAGAAAAGAATTTTGAAATTGATTTTAAAAAAAATAAAAAACCTATTTATTCTATATACTAAAGGAGGAGTTGCTTACGCTAAGCATTTAGGAGTAAATGTAGGAAAAAGATGCCGAATATACACATCTAGTTTTGGTAGTGAACCTTTTTTAATTACTATAGGTAATGATGTTACAATAACATCAGGAGTTAAATTAATTACTCATGATGGTTCGACTTGGTTGATGAGAGATGAAAAAGGTAGGAGGTACAAATTTCAAAAAATAGAAATAGGTAATAGTGTTTTTATTGGTGTAAACAGTATAATAATGCCAGGTGTTAGAATAGACAATAATGTAATTGTCGCAGCGGGTTCTGTTGTAACTAAATCTGTTCCATCAGGCTCAATTGTTGCTGGTGTTCCTGCAAAAGTTGTCGGTAATTATTTTACATTAAAAGAACAGATTTTAAATAATTGCATAAGTGATCAGGAAATGGATTATAGTAAAAACTATAAGGATAGAATTTTAGATGTAACAGGCACCACTTTTAAAAAATATTTATAAAAAAGATATATTGAAACAAAAGAAAATTACCATTATTTTACCTTCTTTAAAAGCAGGAGGAGCAGAAAGAGTTATGTCATTTGTTTCTCAAAATTTAAATAGAAACAAGTATAATGTAACGCTTCTAGTACTTGGTTATAAAGCAGATTCTGTTTACAATACCGATGGAGTTAAAACTATGTTTTTAAATAGTTCCAGGTTGTTATATTCTTTATTAGAAATTACTAAGTATATATTTAAAAAAAAACCTAATATTATTATTAGTTCTGTAACACATGTCAATTTATTTATGGCAGTTTTATCCTTTGTATTTTATAAAATAAATTTTGTTGCTAGAGAGGCTAGTGTCATTAGTACAATAAGTGAACATAGTAAATCTATTTTAGCCAATAAATATTTAATTAAGTTTTTATATCCAAGATTTAAAAAAATAATATGCCAATCAGAAGATATGAAGGAAGATTTAAATCTAACGTATAATCTTAAAAAAGAGAAGTTGGTAGTTATTAATAATCCCATAACAAAAATTTATCCTGTTAAACAAAAGAATTTATCTATAAATGATCCTGTTAAATTTATTACGGTTGGTCGCTTGAGTCAGGAAAAAGGACACGAAAGAATACTTAAAAGTTTAATAAATATAAAATATGATTTTAAGTATTGTATTATTGGTTCAGGACCTTTAAAAAACAATTTAAAAGCTTTAGTTGCAGAATTAAACTTAATAGATAAAGTAACTTTTATTGATTACACAAATAAAGTATCAGAAGAACTTAGTAAAGCAGACCTTTTTTTACAAGGTTCATATGTAGAGGGTTTTCCTAATGCGGTACTAGAAAGTTGTGTTGTTGGCACACCTGTTTTAGCATTTAATGCACCTGGCGGAACAAAAGAAATTATAAAGAATAATGTTACTGGGTATATAGTTAATTCTGAACAAGAATGGTTAGATAAAATTGAGGATATTGAACACTTAGTTAATATGGATCCATTTATTGTTAGTGAATTTGTTAAAAATAAATTTAGTGAAATTCATATTTTAAAAAAGTATGAGTTTCTTCTTGAAAACTTAAATTAAAATGAGGTTTGTATTTCTAATAAATAGATTAACCATGGGTGGAGCTGAACGTGTAGTCGTTAACCTAGCAAATAAATTAATAAAAAACAATCATGCTGTAGAAATTATTTGTTTAGAGAAAAGTGATGTAGCATATAATATAGATTCAAAATGTAAAGTACACACTCTAACTAACCACGAAGTAAATAATGGACTTTTAAAGTATTTATTTTTGATATATCAAGCATATAAACTTAAAAGATATATTTCTAAAAATAAAATTAAAGTTGTTCAAAGTCATTTATATAGAGCAAACTATGTCAATGTTTTGTCAAAAAAACTTTTTTTTTCAAAACATATATCGCAAATAATTAATCATAGCTCTTGCTCCAGGTATAAAAATAGTGGGATAAAAGGGAAATTAAATTTATTTTTAATAAAAAATCTTTATTCAAAATCAAACGTTATTGTTGCAATTTCAAAAATGATGAAATTTGAAATTGAAGAGATTACAAAAAGAAATGATGTTTTAGTAATAAATAACCCTCATGAATTAGATGTAATTAAAAAGAAAATGCATGAGGAAGTTCATGAATTTGAATTTCAAGATAATAAAAATTACATAATATGTATTGGTCGTTTGATTCCTTTAAAAAGAAATCAAGATATAATAAATGTAATTCCTAAATTGAATACAAATATAGAATTATTGTTTTTAGGAGATGGTGAAGAGAAAGAAAAGCTTATTAATTTGGCTACTGATTTAAAGGTTAAAAACAGAGTTCATTTTTTAGGTACTGTAAGTAACCCTTTTAAATATATTTGTAAATCAGATTTTGTTGTTAGTTGTTCAGAAACAGAAGGGTTTCCAAATGTTTTAATAGAAGCTATGGTGTGTAAAACAATTGTTATATCCACAGATTGTGTAAGTGGACCAAGAGAAATTATAGCACCAAATACTAATTTTTTAGACACAATAAATTATCCACTTAATTCATTTACAAAACAAGATTATGGTATACTTTATCCTGTTGGAGATTATTTTGCCTTAAAAAATGCAATTGTTGATGTTATTTCAAATAATTATAAAACGGAAATTGAAGAAAAAGCATTTAAACAAGCAAAAAAATATGATATAGAAAACATCATTTTAGATTATAAATCAAAACTATTTAATTTAAATTAAAGAGTAGTTTCTTATTTTTTTTAGCTTTACCTTTCCTTTTTAACATTTTTACTTTTGCTATCTTAAGTTTATATACCTTTTGTAGCTAGATCAAATATTTAAACATATTTAATAAATTATAAATCATGAATGGAAATTTTATTGTTTCTTTAGATTACGAGCTAATGTGGGGAGTTAGAGATAAAAAAACTATCTCTAATTATGGAGAAAATATAAATAATGTTAGTGAAATAATTCATGAGTTATTAATTCTATTTAATAAATATAATATTAATGCAACTTTTTCTACAGTTGGCTTTCTTTTCGCTAAGAATAAAGAAGAGCTAATAAATTACATACCTAAACAACTTCCAAAGTATAAAAATGATAATTTAAGTCCTTATAAGGGTTATATTGACAAAATTGGAGATGACTCTTCAGATTCTTATCATTATGCTTTAAAAGATATCTTAAAGATTAAAGATTGTGAAAATCATGAAATATCTACGCATACATTTTCACATTATTACTGTTTAGAAGAAGGTCAAGAATATAAAGATTTTAAAGAAGATATAAATAGTGCGATAAAAATTGCAGAAAAAGAAGGTATAAAAATAAATACAATTATATTCCCAAGAAATCAATATAATTCTAAATATGATAAAATTTTAATTGAAGTAGGAATAAAAGCCTATCGAGGCAATGAAAACATTTGGTTTTACAAAGAGAAAAATGGAGAAAAGGATTCAATGCTAAGAAGAATGATGAGACTAATAGATACTTACATTAATATATCTGGACATAATTGTTATAACATTCAAAGTAATGATAATAACCTATTAATAAACTTACCATCAAGTAGATTTTTAAGGCCATATAATCCAAAATTAAAATTCTTGGAGACATTTAGACTAAGACGAATTAAAAAAAGTATGACTTATGCAGCTAAAAAAGGTTTAGTTTACCATTTATGGTGGCATCCTCACAATTTTGGTTCCTATAAGGAGCTTAATTTTCAAATGCTTGAAAATATTTTAAAGCATTATAAAAAGTTGAATGAAAACTATGATTTTCAAAGTTCAACGATGTCTAGTTTTTTAAAAGTATAAGTTTATGAAAATATTATTTTTAGCAAAAGATTCTGACTCTTCTAAATATATGATTAATGCAGTTAAAAAAGATTATGCAATATCTAAAATAGTATTAGAATCTGGGGTTAGTAAAACAAAGCTATTAAAAAGAAGAATAAAAAAATTAGGAGTATTTAAAGTTTTAGGACAATTATTATTTCAATTAGTAGTTGTTAAAATACTTAAAATCTCTAGTCGTGCTAGATTAAAAGAAATCATTGAAAGAGCTAATTTTGATAATACAGAATTAGATAGCGATAAAATTATTAAAGTAAATTCAGTAAATAATAAAGAGACTATTAATCTTATAAAACTAGAAAGTCCAGATGTTATAGTAGTAAATGGTACAAGAATTCTTTCTACCAAAGTATTGGAGTCTACTAATGCTATAATATTAAATACTCATGTAGGGATCACACCAAAATATAGAGGTGTGCATGGAGGTTATTGGTCTCTGGTTAATAAGGATATAGAAAACTTTGGTGTTACTGTGCATCTTATAGACAAAGGTATTGATACAGGTGATATTATATATCAGGATAGAGCTTATATATCTTCAAAAGATAATTTTACGACTTATCCACTTATTCAGCTTGATAAAGGTATATCTTTGATGAAAAAAGCACTTTTAGATATTAAAAATAATAATCTACAAGCTTTTAAAAGAGATTTGCCAAGTAAATTGTGGTCTCACCCTACAATTGTTGAATATTTTTATAACCGTATTTTTAAAGATGTAAAATAGATGTTTCTATAACGTTAATTTAAATGTTATTGAAAAGAATATGTATGAAAAAGAAGTAGGAAAATGTAATTTTAAAAAAATTATGCTATTTAAGAGAAAAAATTTTTTAATCTTTAATTAATATTTGTATTTGGATGTTTTTATAACGTTAATAACCAATGCTTTAATAATATTTTTTGGTTATAGAAAATTAAAAAAAGTAAAATCTATTTTAGTTAAATTACTATATATTGCACTTTTTATAATGCATAATTGTGCTTTTATTTTAAACTATTTAAACAATTTAAAAGTCCAAAAAGATTCCTATAATTTTTACCTTAATGCTTTAAACGCATCAAAAATTACAGATTTAAACTTCATTGGTAGTCAGTTTATGTCTGTAATTGTTTTTCCATTTGTAAAATTAGGGATTTCCTATTTCTCAATTTCACTAATCTTTTCAACTCTTAGTCTTTATGCATTTTATAAATATTTTAATCATTTTTATAAAATGTATAAAAATGGAAACTATTACTACTTCTTTTTTCTAATGTTAATTTTTCTATTACCGTCATTGCATTATTGGACTGCAGGATTAACAAAAGAAGCTTTAATTTTTTATCTTATGAGTACTGTTTATTTTCAAATTCTAAAGGAAAACACTAATAATTTAATATTTATAATTGCACTACTTCTAATTCTATTAATTAGGCCATATATTTTTATAATTATTTTAATATCATATATAGCCTTTATTATGATAAATACGGTAAAACAAAATAAATATAAAATTATGTTATTATTATTAAGTGTCTCCTTTAGTATTATCATTTTAAAAAAGTTTTTAAAAATAGATGAATTTAATATTGCCACGATACATAATAGATTTGAACATATTATAGACTATAGTAGTCAAAATGGAGCTTCATCAATTGATTTGAAAAATTCAAATTATATAAGTCGTTTTTTTTTAGTGTTATTTAGGCCTTTGTTTTATGATGCAAAGGATGTATTTCAATTATGGATTTCTTTAGAAAATTTAATTAACTTATTATTAGCTGTAATATTTAGTTATTCTATTTTGTTAAAAAATAAAATAAAGGGTTTTTTTAAAGACAATTTATATGTAGTGTTATCAACAATATTTTTAGTGTTATTTTACTCTATATATCTATATAATCTAGGTTTAGCTTCTAGAATGAGGGTGATGTTTATTCCTTATTTTTACATATTATTTCTTACTTTATTTTTTAATAATAAAAATTATGATGAAGAAAAAATTAATTAGAGTAACAACTATACCTCTATCTCTAGAAAAGCTTTTGGGAGGTCAAATGTCTTTCATGAAAGATTTTTATAAAGTGAAAGCAGTCTCTTCAGATAAAGAAAAGCTTGAAGAAGTCGGTAAGATAGAAGGTGTTGAAACACATTGGATAGATTTAACAAGAAAAATCACACCAATAAAAGACATATTAGCTGTTTGGAAAATGTATAATTTTCTAAAAAAAGAAAAACCGCATTTTATACATTCACATACTCCTAAAGCTGGAATGGTTTCAATGTTAGCAGGTAAGTTAGCAGGCGTTCCAAATCGTCTACATACCGTAGCAGGATTACCATTATTAGAAAGTACTGGTGTAAAAAGAATAGTTTTAAATATTGTAGAAAAAATAACCTATTCTTGCGCTAGTAAAGTTTACCCAAACTCTAATGCACTTAAAAATATTATTATAGCTAATAATTTAGCTAAGCAAAATAAACTTAAAGTTATTGGTCATGGAAGTTCAAATGGTATAAACCTAGATTACTTTAATCCTGAAAATTTTACTGTTCAACAGATTGATACTCTAAAAAAACAGATAGGTATAAAAGCAGGACAATTTGTTTATATATTTGTTGGTAGAATAGTTAAAGACAAAGGTATCAATGAATTAATAGAAAGTTTTATAAAGGTAAATTTAGAGAACCCTAATACCAAACTATTGTTAGTTGGACCATTCGAATCAGATCTAGATCCAATTAAACCAGAGAACGTTATAAAAATAAAAGAAAACAAAAACATTATAGAAGTAGGCTATGTAAATGATGTTAGACCATATTTCTTAATATCTGATTTATTAGTATTTCCAAGCTATAGAGAAGGGTTTCCAAATGTCGTGATGCAAGCAGCTGCTATGGGACTTCCTTGTATTGTAAGTAATATTAATGGATGTAATGAAATAATCCAACAAAATAGCAATGGTTTAATTGTACCTGTTAAAGATGTAGAAAATTTAACTCTTAAAATGAAAGAGTTACTTTTGAATGAAGCTCTATATTTGAAACTTAAAACAAATACTAGAGAGAGTATTAAAGATAGGTATGAACAAAAATTCATTTGGCATGAAATTTTAAATGAATACAAACAATTGGACAATGTATAAAGCTTTATTAAAACCAAGTTTAGATTGTATAGCAGCATTAATAGCTTTGGTAATATTTAGTCCATTATTTATAGTAGTATTAATACTGTTAATTTTTAATAATAACGGTAAGCCATTCTTTTTTCAAAAAAGACCAGGAAAAAACGAAAAAATATTTAAAGTCATTAAGTTTAAAACAATGACAGATAAAAAAGATGCTAATGGAAATTTATTACCCGATGCAAAACGATTAACGCCAGTTGGAAAATTTGTAAGAAAAACATCTTTAGATGAGTTACCACAACTTATAAATGTTCTAAAAGGCGATATGAGTTTAGTAGGGCCAAGACCTTTACTTCCAGAATATTTACCTTTATATAACGACACTCAAAAAAAGAGACATGATGTAAAACCAGGAATAACAGGTTGGGCGCAAGTTAACGGTAGAAATGCCATTACCTGGAACAAGAAATTTGAATTAGATGTTTGGTATGTAAACAACATAAGCCTAATGTTAGATTTAAAAATAATTTTAAAAACTATTGGTAAAGTTATAAAATCTGAAGATATTAATACTGAAAATCAGGCGACTACATTTAAGTTTGATGGTAATAACTAATTTAGTATGAAAAATATAGAAAAAATAGCAATTATTGGAGCTGGCGGTTTTGGTAGAGAAGTAAAGTGTTTAATTGATGATATTAATACTAAAGAAAAACAATATGAAATTATTGGTTTTTTTGATGATAATATTAAAGTTGGAGAATTTGTTAACGGTCTAAAGAATCTAGGACCTATAGCGTCTATTAATGATATTGACTATAATTTAAACGTAGCATTAGGCATAGGTGTTCCCATAATAAAAAAGAAACTAATTTCTAGTATAAATAATAGTAACATTAAATTTCCAAATTTAATTCACCCTAATGTTATTAAATCTAACGACCACGTAGTATTAGGTGAAGGAAATATTATTTGCGCAGGTAATATTATTACTTGCAATATCAATATTCGAGATTTTGTAACACTAAATCTTTCTTGCACAGTTGGTCATGATACAACTATCAAAAATTACAGTTCATTTATGCCAAGTGTAAATATTTCTGGAGAGGTTGTAATTGAAGAAAACGTATATGTTGGCACTGGTGCTAAAATAATTAACAATTTAACAATTGGAGAAAGTACTATAGTGGGTGCTGGAGCTGTAGTTTCAAAAACCTTACCTGGAAATTGTACAGCAGTTGGTATACCAGCAAAACCAATTAAATTTCATAATTAATTATAAATATGAACTCAAAAATATGGCTATCCTCACCACATATGGGAGGCAATGAGCAAACCTATATAAAAGAAGCTTTCGATACTAACTGGATTGCACCCTTAGGTCCAAATGTAAGAGGTTTTGAAAACGATTTAGAATCCTATTTAAAGGAAGATGTAAACGTAGCCGCATTATCTTCTGGAACAGCAGCAATACATTTAGCTTTAGTACAATTAGGAGTTAGTTTAAACGATGAGGTATTATGCCAAAGCATGACATTTTCAGCATCAGCAAATCCAATTGCTTATCAAGGTGCAACACCTGTATTTATAGATAGCGAACCAGAAACATGGAACATGTGTCCTTTTCATTTAGAAACAGCAATAAAAGATAGAATTGCAAAAGGAAAAATACCTAAAGCCATTATTATAGTTCATTTATATGGCATGCCAGCTAAAATGGACGAGTTATTAGCTGTAGCTAATAAATATGAAATTCCAGTAGTAGAGGATGCCGCAGAAGCATTAGGTTCAACCTATAAAGGAAGAAAATGTGGTACGTTTGGAGATTATTCAATATTGTCTTTTAACGGTAACAAAATAATAACAACCTCTGGTGGTGGCGCAATGGTTTGTAATACTTTAAAAAAGAAACAAAATACTATATTTCTTGCCACTCAAGCAAGAGATCAAGCAGCACATTACCAACATTCTCAAATAGGTTATAATTATAGAATGAGTAATATTAGTGCAGGAATTGGTCGTGGGCAAATGGAAGTTTTAGACAAGCATATAGGTTTAAGGCGCAGCATGAATACATTTTATAAAGAGTTGTTTAAGGGTATTGATGGTGTAGTAGTGTTTACAGAACCTAACGAGCAATTGTTTTCAAATCATTGGCTAAGCTGTATTGTTATTAATAATGATGCGCCATTTACAAAAGAAGACTTATTTAATAAAATGCTTGAAGCTAATATTGAAACAAGACCACTGTGGAAACCAATGCATTTACAACCCGTATTTAAAACAGCAGCTTATTACGGAGAAAAGGTAAGTGAAACATTATTTACTAACGGTTTATGTTTGCCTAGTGGCTCTAATCTAACTCAAAAAGAAAGAGATAGAATATCTCAAGTAATCAATAGCTTAAAATAAGCTTTTTTCAAGTACACAGCGTCTAAAACTCAGTTATATTTCTATATTGTAAATATAATTAAGATATTTGTACACTAAATTAAAGCATTTTAAATGTTTAAAAAATTAAAACAAGCAGTAACTCAGGTTTTAGAATCTAGTCGAAAAAAAATAGATTTTAAAAATATAAACTACCTTCCTAGATGGGTTATTTTATGTTTTGATACACTTATACTAGCAATAGCTTTAATTAATACAAAACTTATAGTAGGCCTATTAAAAAATATAGAGTATTACTATTTTATACCTAGCGGTAAAGATTTTATTATAATAGGTATTAATGTATTGTTCTTTATTTTATTTAGAACCTATGCAGGCTTAATAAGGCACTCTACGTTTATAGATGCAGTAAAGTTCTTTCTAGCTTCAGCAGCTACATTAATAACGGCTTTAATTATAAGCTATAGCTACTTACTAATAACTGGAGTGAAAATATTTTCAGTACCAGAAATCCTAGTATATTCAATTACATCTTTTTGTGGTTTGTTTTTGTTTAGAATGCTTGTAAAACAAGTATTTGAGGTATATATAAACTATCAACATTCTGAGAACCAATTAAATGTTCTAGTCTATGGAACAAATGAAAATGCAATAGCAATAGCCAGCGCATTAAAATCTGAAAAACCATCAAGATATAAAGTTTTAGGGTTTGTAGATAAAGACGGAAAGAATAAAAGTAAAGAAATTCTAGGCTTACCAATTATCTATATTCAAAGAAAAATTGCAACAACACTTAGAGCGTATGGAGCACAAGCGTTAATAATTGCCGACAATAATTTAACTAAAGAAGAAAGTATAGCTATTGTTGATAGTTGTTTAGAATATAATTTTAAAGTCTTTCGAGCGCCGTTAATATCAGATATAGAACAAAACACAAGTCTTTCTAATCAAATTGAAAAAATTCAAATTGAAGACATTTTAGAAAGAGATCCAATTAAATTAGACAATAAACTTGTTGCTAAAGAAATTTATAACAAATGCATTTTAGTAACAGGAGGAGCAGGTTCTATAGGAAGTGAAATTGTTAGACAAGTAGCAAATTACAATCCTAAAAAACTACTTATTTTAGACAATGCCGAAACACCGTTATATCAAATTCAACACGAAATAAAATACAATTTCCCAGATATAGATTTTGAGGCAATTATTGCAGATGTTAGAAATAGAGATGTAATTGAAGAAGTCTTTAAAGAACACAAACCAAATGTTGTTTATCATGCAGCAGCCTATAAACATGTACCATTAATGGAAAGGCATCCACAAGAAGCCGTAATGGTAAACGTAATGGGTTCAAAAAACATTGCAGATTTAGCAAACGATTTTAAAGCAGAAAAGTTTGTAATGGTTTCTACAGATAAAGCTGTAAACCCAAGTAATGTTATGGGAGCATCAAAACGAATAGCAGAAATTTACGTTCAGGCGCTACAAAGGAAATTACAAAAAAAGAACAAATCTAAAACCCAATATGTAACCACTAGATTTGGTAATGTATTAGGCTCTAACGGTTCTGTAGTACCATTATTTAAAAAGCAAATTGAAGAAGGTGGACCATTAACAATAACACACCCAGATATTATAAGATATTTCATGACCATACCAGAAGCTTGCCAATTAGTAATAGAAGCAGGAGCAATGGGAAATGGAGGCGAAATATTTATTTTCGATATGGGTGAAGCAGTTAAAATAATAGATTTAGCTAAAAAAATTATTAGGTTAGCAGGCTTTACACCATACAAAGAAATAGACATTAAGGTTATAGGTTTAAGACCAGGAGAGAAACTATATGAAGAGTTACTTAACGATAAATCTGAAACGCTTCCAACTTATAACGAAAAAATAATGATAGCCAAAATAGGAAGTCATGACTACAGCGCTGTAAATAAAATGGTTATAGATTTAGCAGAAACAGCTAAAGAAGGAACCAAAAATGAAATTGTACTAAAAATGAAAGACATCGTTCCAGAATTTTTAAGTATGAACTCTTCTTTTGAAAGGTTAGACAAGAAAATAGTGTAACTTTATACGCTAATAAAAGACCCTTGTTTTAAAAAAAGTCTTATTAAAAGATTCCAAAAAAATTAAATGAAAATATCAGTAATAGGTACAGGATACGTTGGTTTAGTAACCGGAACATGTTTAGCCGAAACAGGAAACGAAGTTCTATGTATAGATATAGATAAAAGTAAAGTAGAACAAATGCAACAAGGTCATGTGCCAATTTATGAGCCACACCTTGACGTATTATTCGAAAGAAATATAAAAGCAAACCGCTTAAAATTTTCAACCAGTTTAGAAGAAGGTTTAGAGCACGGTGAAATAATTTTTCTAGCATTACCAACACCAGAAGACGAAGATGGCTCTGCAGACCTAAAATACATATTAGGAGTAGCAGATAATATAGGTAAACTAATAAAAAACTATAAAGTAATTGTAGATAAAAGTACAGTACCAGTAGGCACATCAGATAAAGTTAAACAAGCCATTGTAAAAAATGCAAAGGTAGATTTTGATGTTGTGTCTAATCCAGAATTTTTGAGAGAAGGTTTTGCTGTAGACGATTTTTTAAAACCAGAACGTATAATTATTGGCTCAAGTAGCGATAAAGCTACTGCCTTAATGGAGAAATTATACAAACCTTACGTGCGTTCAGGAAATCCAATAATTATAATGGACGAAAAATCTGCCGAGTTAACAAAATATGCTTCAAATGCTTTCTTAGCAGCTAAAATTACATTCATGAACGAGATCGCTAACTTTTGCGAAAAAGTTGGAGCAGATGTAGATAAGGTTAGAATTGGTATGGGAACAGACTCTAGAATTGGTAAACGTTTTCTTTTTCCAGGAATAGGCTATGGTGGTTCATGTTTTCCAAAAGATGTAAAAGCATTACACAAGTCTGGAAAAGACAACAACTATAATTTTCAGATTTTAGATGCTGTAATAAATGTAAATGCAAGACAAAAATTAATATTAGTTCCTAAAATTGAAAATTATTTTAATCATAATTTACAGAATAAAAATATAGCCATTTGGGGATTGGCATTTAAGCCAGAAACAGACGATATTCGTGAAGCTCCAGCTTTATATACAATAGATGCATTGCTTAAATTAGGGTGTAAAATTACAGCATTCGATCCAGAAGCAATGCCTAACGTTAAAAGAAAAATTGGAGATAAAATAAAGTATGCAGATTCTATGTACGATGCCTTAGAAAATGCCGATGCTTTAGTTATTTGTACAGAATGGAGTATTTTTAGAACACCAGATTTTGTGCAAATAAAAAGTAAAATGAAAGGTGAAATAATTTTTGATGGTCGTAATTTGTACGACATCAAAGATGTTGAAAACGAAGATTTTAAATACATATCAATAGGTAGATAAGTGAATAAAACAGTTTTAATAACAGGTGCAGCAGGTTTTTTAGGGTCCCATTTATGCGACCGCTTTCTTAAAGAAGGCTATAATGTTATTGGTATGGATAACTTTATAACTGGAGACAAAAAAAACTTAGAGCATTTAAATAGCAATTCTAAATTTAGTTTTATAAAACATGATGTAACAGAGTTTATTAAAATTGATATAGATTTAGACTATATACTTCATTTTGCGTCACCAGCAAGCCCAATAGATTATCTAAAAATTCCTATTCAAACCTTAAAAGTAGGCTCTTTAGGTACACACAACCTATTAGGCTTAGCAAAAGCAAAAAAAGCAAGACTTTTAATCGCTTCAACTTCCGAAATTTATGGAGATCCATTAGTACATCCACAAACCGAAGATTACTATGGTAATGTAAATACTATTGGACCAAGAGGCGTTTATGATGAGGCAAAACGCTTTCAAGAATCTATAACCATGGCATACCACCGTTTTCATGGCTTAGAAACGCGTATCGTTCGCATATTTAATACCTATGGACCAAGAATGAGACTCAATGACGGTCGGGTAATACCAGCGTTTATGGGTCAAGCGTTAAGAGGAGAAGACTTAACAATATTTGGAGACGGTTCACAAACAAGATCATTTTGTTATGTAGACGACCAGGTAGAAGGTATATATAGGTTACTTTTAAGCGATTATGCTTATCCTGTAAATATTGGAAACCCACATGAAATTAGTATTAAAGATTTTGCTGAAGAAATTATAAAACTAACAGGAACAACACAAAAAGTAATATATAAAGATTTACCTGTTAACGATCCAATGCAAAGACAACCAGACATTACATTGGCTAAAAAAATACTAAATTGGGAGCCAAAAGTTAATAGAGAAGAAGGCATGAAAATAACTTTTAATTATTTTAAAAATCTTAGTGAAACAGAGCTTTATAAAAGCGAGCATAAAGATTTTTCAAACTATAATTCTAAGTAGCCAATGGAGTATACAAGAGGTAGGTATTCTTGGTTGTTAAGACCATTTTTAATAATATTTGATTTAGCTGTAGTTAATATTCTTGCATTTTATTATTTCAACTTTAACGATCAAAACCTTTATTTTTTCTCTTCGGCAATATTTAATAACAAACATCTTTTATACATTCTATATTCTATATTTTTATGGATGTTAACAACATCTTTTATAAATTTTTATAGAGTTTATAGGTATACTTCAGCATTAAATATAGCATCGCTTTTAGTAAAACAATTCTTCTTATTTAGCGTTATTGTTTATGCATTTATAGGGCTTTTTAGGAGTATAAATATACAGGCATTTGTAACCTTAAAATACTTACTGTATGTTTTTGCATGTATATCATCTGTAAAACTGTTAAGTTATTATATACTAAAGTCTTATCGTTCTTATTTAAAAGGAAACTTAAGAAATGTAGTAATTATTGGTAGTAATTTTGGAGCCAAAGAATTAGAAACTATTTTTAAAAATAAAAAGCAGCTAGGCTATAATTTATTAGCCACCTTTGAAAGTAAAAAAGGAAAAGATAAAGACTTAAAACAGTGTTTTGAATTTCTTGAAGATCATAAAAACATTGATGAAATATATTGCTCTATAGACGATTTAACTGAAAATCAAGTAAATCAATTTGTAAAATATGCCAATATTAACCACTGTAATATTAAGTTTATTCCAAACACAAAAAAGCTATATACTAATAAATTAAAAACCGATTATTACAATTACCTACCTGTTTTATCTATACCTAAGGTCTCTTTAAACCAGGATGTTAATAAGTTTTTAAAACGCACTTTCGATGTGTTTTTTTCAATATTTATTATCGTATTTGTTTTATCTTGGGTATACTTAATCCTTTTTGTTTTAATAAAATTAGAATCTAAAGGACCTGTAATTTATAAGCACAAGCGTAATGGTATAAATTATAAGGAGTTTTACTGTTATAAATTTAGATCGCTAAAAACATTTAAAGAAGTTCAAGGTACTTATGTTAAGCAAAACGATTCTAGAGTTACAAGAATAGGTAAATTTATACGTAGAACAAGTATAGATGAGTTACCTCAATTTGTAAACGTTTTACTAGGAGAAATGTCTGTTGTTGGCCCAAGACCACACATGTTAAGTTATACAGAGGAATATTCTAAAAAAATAGACAAATACAATTTTATTTTTAGACATAACGTAAAGCCTGGTGTCACAGGTTTGGCTCAAGTTAAAGGCTATCGTGGAGAAATTAAAAATGACGAAGACATAGTTAACCGTGTGAAATTCGATATTTTTTACATTGAAAATTGGTCATTATTTTTAGATATAAAAATTATACTTCAAACCATATCGCATATTGTAAAAGGACAAAAAGAAGCCTATTAATTTGAAACCACTTGTTTCTATAATAACACCAATGTATAACTCTGAAGCTTTTATTTCAGAAACAATTAGCAGTGTTTTAAATCAAACCTATACTAACTGGGAGCTAATATTAATAGATGATTGCTCAACCGATAATACTATAGCCGTAGCAAGTACTTTTCAGTTAAAAAATAAAAATATACACCTTTTAAAAAACACTAAAAACGCTGGCGCTGCAATATCTCGAAACAAAGGAATTAATGTTGCAAATGGCGATTATATAGCTTTTTTAGATGCAGACGATTTGTGGAAACCAATAAAATTAGAAACCCAAATTTGTTTTATGCAAACACATAATTGCGATGTTTGCTATAGTAGCTACGAACAAATTAACGACAAGGGAAAGCCTTTAAATAAATTTGTTAAAGCCTTACCAATACTAAGTTATTCACGACTTTTAAAAAGCAACTATATTGGTAATCTTACAGGAATATACAACACTAAAGTATTAGGTAAAATTAATGCTCCAAACCTTAGAAAACGTCAAGATTGGCTTTTGTGGTTAAAAGCTGTTGAGGTTTCTAGAAAACCAGCTCAAGGCATTCAAGAGTCTTTAGCATATTATAGAGTGAGGAAAAACGCAATGTCTTCTAATAAAATAAATTTGCTAAAGCATAATTATAATGTTTATAGAAAAGGCTTAAGTTTTTCAACGCCAAAATCTATTTACTTTATGTTTCAGTTTTTATTTGAACATTTCTTAGTAAAATCTAAACAAGTTAAAACTATAAATAAGAAGTAAACTGCTTTAGTTTTCCACTTTTAGCTCGTATTAGCTTGTCTTTTTTTTCAAAAATAATAGTTAAGTTTGGTTCTAAATATTTTGAAAAAGCAGCTTTTATTTCAAGTTGTTTCTCTTCTGTAAGCAATTGTTTTGAAACATAAGTTACTTTAAAAGTGTCTTGTTTTTGTTGCTCAATAATAAATTCTTTTACAGCAGAGTTATCTTCAATAATAGTTTTGGTAACATAGTAAAAAGTTAAACCAGCAGCTTTTTTTCCGCTAGGTAAAATAGCGATATCATTGGTGCGTCCTACAAGTTTTTCTAATATAGGCTTTTGTAAGGTGCTATTTTTAGATAGCATTCCAATATCTCCCAAATCGTATCTAATAAATGGGTGTGCTTTGTTATAAAGAGATGTAACGACAACGCGACCTATTTCGCCATAAGGTAAAATATTGTCTTGTTCGTCTAATATTTCTACATACAAATCTTCATTATTTACCTGCCATTCACCATTTGGATTTTGAAAAGCAATTAATCCTAACTCGGCAGAACCATATTCGTTTACAACAGGTATTCCAAATTGGTTTTCAAGTAATTCACGGTCATCTTGAAATAACATTTCAGAAGTAACAATACACACTTTTAAACTTGGGCAAACAGTTTTTAAAACAATATTTTTTTCCTTTAAAAACTTAGCGAATTGGACAATAGAGCTAGTATAGCCATTTAAATAATCAAAAGATGTTTTACTAAATTTATTGAGGTTTTTTTCTAGCTGTTTATAACTCAAATCAAATACAGAAAACCGAAATCTATTGGCTAAAGTATCTTTAAATCGCTCTTTATAATAGCCTTTCCTGTTTAAAGGTATGCCATAAAACCGAGCTTGTTTTGAGGTGTTTAAATTTAAATTATACCAGGAAAAACGGTGTTTAAAAACAGACCAGGTTAAGGCATGAGAAAATTTATCTTTTGCAAAAATAAATGGTGTGCCAGAAGAGCCAGAGGTTTTACTTACATGGCAATTATTTTTTGTATAACCACTAGATAACCTGTTATATAATGGCTCTTGTAAATCTTTTTTTGTTAATACAGGAAGCGCATCCCATTGGTTGGTATTGTAAGTTTTAGTTAACCGTTTATAAAACGCATTATGTTCAAGATGATAACTTACTATAGCTTGTTTTTGTTGCGCTATATAATTTACAATTTCAGTTTCATTTAACTGCTTAATCTCTTTAAAAAGGTGATTAGTTTCCTTAATAGGAAACCTTTTTAATTTTAAACTGAGGTCAAATAAATTCAAAAGAAAAAATTATAAATATGTTTTTGTAAAGTAAATAATTATTTTTGCCAAAACAACTACAACCAATGAACATTTTAGTACTAGGATCTGGCGGAAGAGAACACACAATCGCATGGAAGCTTGCACAAAGCGATAACTGTAGAAATTTATACGTTGCACCAGGAAACTCTGGAACGGCATCTATAGCAACAAATGTGCCTGTAAATGTAACAGACTTTAAAGCGATTAAAGAAATAGTTTTAAACAATAACATTGCAATGGTAGTTGTTGGGCCAGAAGATCCGTTGGTTCAAGGCATTCACGATTTCTTTTTAGAAGACGAAGCGCTAAAAAATGTAGCTGTAATTGGGCCGCAAAAAGCAGCAGCAGAATTAGAAGGCAGTAAAGAGTTTGCAAAAGAATTTTTATACAAACACAATATACCAACAGCTGCTTATAAAAGTTTTAATGCAGAAACCGTGGAAGATGGTTATGCTTTTTTAGAAACTCTAAAACCGCCTTATGTTCTTAAAGCAGATGGTTTAGCAGCAGGAAAAGGAGTAGTAATACTTGAAGATATAAACGAAGCTAAAACCGAGTTAAAAGCAATGTTAGTAGATGCTAAATTTGGAAACGCAAGTACAAAAGTAGTTATCGAAGAGTTTTTAGACGGTATAGAACTAAGTTGTTTTGTTTTAACAGATGGTAAAAACTATAAAATTTTGCCAACAGCTAAAGATTATAAGAGAATTGGTGAAGGCGATACTGGTTTAAATACTGGCGGAATGGGAGCTGTTTCTCCTGTCCCTTTTGCAGATGGTACTTTTATGGCAAAAATAAAAGACCGTATTGTAGAGCCAACAATTAACGGGTTGCAAAAAGATAATCTTCCATATAAAGGGTTTGTTTTTATAGGTTTAATTAAAGTAGGAAACGATCCTTATGTTATAGAATACAATGTACGTTTAGGTGATCCTGAAACCGAAGTTGTTTTACCGCGTTTAAAAAACGATTTGGTAGAAGTATTTCAAGCAATAGCAAACCAAACGTTAGATACTATTACAATTGAAATAGACGAACGTGCAGCTACAACTATTATGTTAGTCTCTGGTGGTTATCCTGAAGCTTATGAGAAAGGAAAAGAAATTTCTGGATTAGATGCTATAGAAGGCTCAATAGTTTTTCATGCAGGAGCACAAGAAAAAGATGGTAAAATTGTAACCTCTGGAGGTCGCGTAATGGCCGTTACAAGTTATGGCGAAACGTATAAAGAGGCCATAAAAAAATCTTATCAAAATATAGAAAAACTACACTTTGATAAGATGAATTATCGAAACGATATTGGTTTCGATTTAAGCTAATTTATTATAAATAAGAGTGAGAAGAGATAGATTTGTCTTCTTCATTGTTATTGTTAAATTTTTGTAATTGTAAAATCCAATACACCATTGCTACAGCTCCAATTAGCATAAAAAACCAGTTTATACCATTAGCTAAAAACCAATTTTCTAATTCTAAAGCTCTTAATCCATCAAGTGGAGCAAAGGCAACATTTACAAAAAAGTCTTGAATGGCGTAGAATATATCTTTCATTTTAATATTTTTAAATTGTAAACCTAGTAAAAACTTGGTTTAGAGTAGTAATTTTATAAAGCAAAAATACAAAAACTGATAATGATTACAAGTATTTTTAGTAAATCTAAACCAATTAATTTTTTAATTGTTTTTTTAGTTTCTCTTTTAGCCATTTTTATTGCTATAAATAAATATGCTGCATTAGAGGTGGTTTCTAATAATTATACTGTTTTAGCAACAACATTGGTATGCTTATTTCTAACAGCATTAGTAATAGATTTTATAGTTACAAAAAACACGCTATCTCAAAAACAAAACTTAGAAACTATTGTTTTTTGTTTATTGTTATTTGCTGTGCCTCAGGTATTTTTAAATTATAAAATTGTTATCGCTAACCTTTTGTTTTTATTAGCATTAAGAAGGTTGTTAAGTCTTAGAACACAAAAAGATGTTGAAAAAAAGCTGTTTGATGCTTCTGTATTAATAGCTTTAGCAAGTATTTTTCATTTTTGGTGCATTTTGTTTTTACCATTAATTTATATCACTATGCTTTTTTATACAATTACAGATATAAAAAAATGGGCAATCCCGTTGTTAGGTGTTTTTTCAGTAGTTATAGTAGCAATTACTTATTCTTTATTAGTAAACAATAATTTCTTTTCGGCGTTATATATAAATCCCGCCGTTAGCATTAATCTTAATGCCTATAACTCAATACAATTTATAGTGGTAATAACCATGTTGTTATCGTTAGGTTTATGGTCTTCGGTTTTCTTTTTAAATACTATTAAAAAAAAGAAAAAAACTTTTAGACCATCTTATAAAGTTGTGTTTGTTAGTTGTTTAATTGCATTACTTATAGCGATTATTACACCTATTAAAACAGGAAATGAATTCTTGTTTTTATTTGCACCATTAAGTATAGTAATTTCTAATTATATTGAAATTATTGAAGAAAAATGGTTTAAAGAAATGTTTTTTATAATACTTGTAGTAGTACCAATTATATTATTGCTGTAATTTTTGGCCAAATGCTAAATCACCAGCATCACCTAAACCAGGCACTATATATCCTTTGTCGTTTAAATTCTCATCTATTGCGGCAATCCATAAATGGGTATTGTTTGGAAAATACTGTGTTGCAAAATCTACACCTTCTTGAGCACCAATTACAGCTGCTAAATGTATTTCCTTTGGAGTTCCAAAAGGTTTTAAAGCTTCAAAAGTGGCAAGTAATGATTGTCCAGTAGCAATCATTGGATCTGCTAAAATAAGTGTCTTACCCTCAAGATCTGGACAAGCCAAATATTCTACAATAATTTCAAAACTTTCTGGGTTTTGTAAATGATGGCGGTAAGCAGATATAAATGCATTTTCTGCAGTATCAAAATAATTTAATAAACCATTATGTAAAGGAACTCCAGCTCTTAAAATAGAACACAAAACAACTTCATTGTTATAAACTTCAACATTAGTTTTTGCTAAAGGTGTTTCTATAGTTTTACTCGTGTAGGTTAAGGACTTACTCATTTCGTATCCTAAAATTTCACCAATACGTTCAATATTTCTTCTAAAGCGCATACTGTCTTTTTGGATATTAACATCTCGAATCTCAGCAATAAAGGTGTTTAAAATAGAATTTTCCTTAGTTAAATTATGTATCTGCATTGTGTTTAAACTATATAATGTAAATGGTAAAGTTAAATATTTATACGTAGTTTTGCCTAAATTAAAATAAACCTTATGTTTTCAAGTAAAGCTAATGCGATTTTTCAAGAAGTAATTGAAAAATATCACGAAATAAATACAGTAAATCAACCATTTGTAAATAAGTATGATGAAAAATCTAACTTATTAGAACATCTTTTATATAGAAAATGCTGGATTGATACTGTGCAATGGCATTATGAAGATATTATACGCGACCCACAAATAGATCCTGTTGCAGCACTAAAATTAAAGCGCCAAATAGATGCTTCTAACCAAGATAGAACAGATATGGTTGAGTATATTGATAGCTATTTTTTAGAAAAATATAAAGACATTACTGCAAAAAGTGATGCAACAATTAATACCGAAAGTCCTGCTTGGGGAGTTGACAGGTTATCTATTTTAGCCTTAAAAGTTTATCATATGGAAGAAGAAGCAACTCGTGAAGATGCTACAGATGCCCATAAAAGTGCTTGCCAGGCCAAATTAAATATTTTACTTGAGCAACGTGTAGATTTATCTACGGCTATAGATACTTTATTAAATGATATTAGTAATGGCGATAAATACATGAAAGTGTATAAGCAAATGAAAATGTATAATGACGATGAACTTAATCCTGTATTAAGAGGGCAAAAATAATTTGCTTTTAGTAGCTTGATAAGTTCGTAATTTTTTTAAATGCCAAAACCTAAGCACATTCTGGTTATTAGACTCTCTGCAATGGGAGATGTAGCAATGGCTGTGCCTGTTTTACGTGCTTTTAGTAAACAATATCCAGACATAAAACTTACCGTTTTAACACGAGCATTTTTTAAACCTTTTTTTAGAGATTTAAAAAATGTAACTGTTTATGAGGCAGATTTAAAAGGAAAGCATAAAGGTGTATTAGGGCTTTATAAACTTTCAAAAGAGTTAAAGGCTTTAAATGTATCTCAAGTAGCAGATTTACACAACGTACTTAGAACACATATTTTAAAGATCTTTTTCTTCGGAAAAACATTTAAACAAATAGATAAAGGCCGAAACGATAAAAAAGCATTAGTAGAAGGGAAAGTTTTTGAACAGCTAAAAACAACTCACGAACGTTATGCAGATGTATTTAGAGGTTTGGGTTATTCATTATCATTAGAAAATCCAGACTTTCCAAAGCAATCTAACTTATCTCAAAACATTCAGGACGTTTTAGGTAGCGATAATAAAAACTGGATTGGTATTGCACCATTTGCGCAATATGAATCTAAAATGTATCCTTTAGATTTAATGGAACGTGTTATTGCTTCATTGTCTAAAAAACACAAAATAATCTTGTTTGGTGGTGGCAAAAAAGAAATTAAAGTTCTTAATGGGTTTCAAAATAAGTATAGTAATGTAGTTAACCTTGCAGGAAAGTTAAACCTTAGTCAAGAACTAGATGTTATTTCTAATCTTGATGTTATGTTGGCAATGGATTCTGGTAATGCTCATATAGCTGCAATGCTAGGTATAAAGGTAATTACAGTATGGAATGTTACACATCCTTATGCAGGTTTTATGCCATATAATCAACCAAAGGAGTATGCTATAACTGCAAATAGAGAACAATTTCCATTAATACCAACTTCTATTTATGGCAACAAGTATCCAGAAAAGTATAAGGACGCAGCAAGGACAATTGCGCCAGAAACAATAGTTAGTAAAATTGAAACAATACTATAATAAAAAAAGCCTCATTAAAAAATGAGGCTTCTGTTTTTTACAACAATTATCGTTATCCCTTAAACTAACAAAATATATATGTTATAAACTATATTCAAATATACTTTGGAGTAAAGTTGTTCATGGTTTTTAAAATTCAAAAAACGAGAAACTTCGACTAAAAGTAAATTAAATCGATTAAAAACAATGTTTGTGTTTAAACATCATCATAATCAACCACAATTTTAGAACTTGTAGGCTGTGCTTGGCAAGTTAAAATTAAACCCTCGGCAACTTCATTGTCTGTTAAAATATTGTTTTGTCTCATAGTTGCTGTACCTTCTGTAACCCTAGCAATACAACTACTGCAAATACCACCTTGACAAGAGTATGGCGCATCTAAGTCTTTTTCTAGAGCAGCTTCTAATATGGTTTGCTTTTGTGACATAACAAAAGATTCTTCTTCGTCATCAACTAAAACTGTAATATTAGTTTCACCAGTATTTATTGTACTAATAATTGGTTCTGGTGTAGCCACCTTAAAAAGTTCAAAAAATATCGAATCTTCGGTAATATTGTTTTCAGCTAAAACATCTTTTACTGTATGTATCATTGCTTCTGGACCACAAAGGTAAAAAGCATCAATAGTAGTATGTTTATATTTATTTTTTACAATAAGGTTTACAGTGCTTTTTTCAATGCGTCCAAATAAGGCATCTGGTTCTTGAGATTGGCTAAAAACAAGCTGCACATCAAAACGTGCTTTATATTCATGATGTAGTTGTAATAATTCGTCTAAAAACATGGTGTCATTAGTCGTTTTATTACCATAAACTAATACAAAAGTACTGTTTGGTTCTTCTTCTAAAACCGTTTTAGCTATACTTAAAACAGGAGTTATACCACTACCAGCTGCAAAAGCTGCAATAGTTCTGGTTTTAGTAGCATCTGGATTAAAAATAAAACGGCCTTGAGGTTCTGCAACCTCTAGTGTATCACCAATTTTTAAATCGTTATTTGCAAATTTTGAAAATGTACCGTTTTCAACCGCTTTAACAGCAACAGTTATTTCGCCACTTTTTGGAGACGAACACAAAGAGTAATCTCTTCGTACTTCGGTACTATTTATTTTCGCCTTTAATGTTATGTACTGTCCAGCAATAAAATTAAATTGTTGTTTTAAGTTCTCTGGTATAGAAAAAGTTAAACTAACAGCATCTTTAGTTAGCTGTTGTATATTTTTTATTGATAATTTATGAAATTGAGCCATCGCTTATTTTTTTTGTAAAAATAGTGAAGCTAAAAGAGTTTATAAATCAATTAAGGAAAAAATAATACATAAGCATTTTATGCATAAGAAATTTATGTATATTTGTTTTATGAGTAATTCTAAATTATATAAAGGTAGTTTAACTACAATTATTTTAAAGCTTTTAAACGAAAATGATAAAATGTATGGTTACGAAATTACCCAAAAGGTAAAAGCGTTAACTAAAGGCCAACTTAAAATTACAGAAGGCGCATTGTATCCTGCTTTGCATAAATTAGAAGCAGAAGGTTTACTAAGTGTTGAGGTGAAAAAAGTAGATAACCGTTTACGTAAATACTACAAAATAACAGAAAGCGGAGAAAAGGAAACTACCAACAAATTAGATGAATTAGCAGAGTATATAAAAACAATGCAAGCTTTGGTGAACCCAAAATTAGCCTAATTACATGCAAAAAATAAACAATGAACAAATTGAAGAATTGTATGCTTTTACAAGAAATCACTTTGTAGAGTATTACGATTTACAAACCGAATTAGTAGACCATTTGGCTAACGATATTGAAGCTATGTGGGAAAAACAACCTGAACTTAATTTTGAAGACGCCAAAAATGCAGCTTTTAAAAAATTTGGAGTGTTTGGTTTTTTAGAGCCTATAGAGCAAAAACAAAAAGCCATGGGTAGACGTTATAGAGGTTTTTTATGGAACGAGTTTAAAGCCTGGTTTACCTTACCAAAAGTGGTGTTTACGCTCTTAATTTTTGTGATTTTTTACACAGCATTTTCTTCTGTTTATGTAAAGTATTTTTCTATTACTTTTTATTTAGGTATAGCTATTTGGAGTATATACAGAACCATACAGTTAAATAGAGTTTTTAGACGCAGAAAAGAAAAGTGTAATAAAAAATGGATGATGGAAGAGATGATATTTAAACAAGCAGGAGGAACACTTTTAGTTTTTATGTCTCAAATACATACATTTTATAACCTATCAGAAAGTTTTACTCTTAATGCATATACCGTTGCTGGTTTAGCCACAGTATTTACTATTCTATTTTTGGTAAGCTATATAAGTTTTCAATTACTACCAGAAAAGGCCGAAGAACTTTTAAATAAAACGTATCCGGAATATTCTTTGTAACAAAAAGGCGTTTAAACATACTTATAGGCTAAACCAAACCAAAAACTATGTTTAAAAAATTTATTAGTCTGGAGTGGAAACAGTTTTTTCGCTCTGCAAATTTTGGAAAAAGTATAGGCATTAAAATATTTATGGGCTTCCTAGCCTTATATTTTATTGTCGTTTTTCTAGTTATGGGCTTTGCTTTGTATCCAGGACTTAAAGAACTCTATCCAGATGGCAATCCATTTATAATAGTAAATAGTTTTATTTTCTTTTGGGTTTTGGCCGATTTAATGATTAGGTTTTTCTTTCAAAAATTACCGGTAATGAGTGTAAAACCATTGTTAACCTTACCAATAAACCGTAGTAAAATTGTAAATTATGTTTTAGGAAAATCGGTAATTTCATTCATGAATTTTCTACCGTTTTTTGCAATAATTCCTTTTAGTATTGTTCTTTTATTTAATGATTATAATTCTGGAGTTGTAGTAACATGGATGTTAATAATGCTATTAATAATACTCATTAATAATTTTTTAAATTTTATTATTGAAAGTTATTCTTCTGAAACCGAACTTTCCTTTCTGCCAATAATTGTTTTAGTTGGTGGTTTATATGCTTTAAATTTTTTCGAGATTATTAATATAGCCGATGCTTTAGGAAATGGCATTTTAGCAATTACCGAAAACCCATTTTTTTTACTTGTATTATTATCTGTCTTAATAGGCTTGTATTTTTTTAATTTTAAAATTCTTAGAAAAAAATTATTTCTGGACGCTTCGTTAAAAACAAATATTAAGGAAGTAAAAACGTCTAATATGGGATGGACAAAACGCTTTGGAGACATTGCACCATTCATGCAATTAGATATTAAATTAATTTTGAGAAATAAACGTTCAAAATCATCGGTATGGATGTTAGTTATGGGACTTTTATATGGTTTATTTTTCTATCCGCAACCAATATATCAAGACATGCCAGTGGTTTTTGGTTTCGTGGGAATATTTGTAACAGGAATCTTTTTAATAAATTTTGGTCAATTTATCCCAGCTTGGGACAGTAGCTATTATAAAATGCTAATGAGCCAAAATTTAAAGTACGAGCAATATTTAAAATCTAAATACACTTTAATGGTTATGAGTGTTTTTATAATGTTTGTATTAAGTATTCCTTATGTATATTTTGGATGGAAAATTTTAGCAGCACATTTTGCAGCAGCCATTTATAATGTAGGTGTAAATTCTTATGTAATTTTAATAGGAGGCTCTTACAACCGTAAAAAAATTAATTTAAATGAGCGCGCAGCATTTAATTTTCAAGGTACAGGCGCAGTACAATGGCTAATTGGTATTCCATTAATGTTATTTCCTGTAGCTATATTTTCAATATTTTATTTCTTTATAAATTTCGAAGCAGGTTTAATTGCTTTAGCAGGATTAGGATTAACAGGTATAATATTTCATCAAAAACTAATGAAATTTATTACCAAAAAATATCTAGCCTCTAAATACGAAATGATAAGCGCTTTCGATCAAGAAAACTAACCAACACCACTAAAATTAAAGATTATGATAACGACATCAAACCTTTCAAAAACATATAATAACAATACCGTTTTAAAAATTGATAATTTAGAAATACCTAAAGGACAAAGTTTTGGTCTTGTAGGTAATAACGGAGCAGGAAAAACAACATATTTTAGTTTGCTACTAGATTTAATAAAACCTACTACAGGACATATTAAAAATAACGATGTGTTAGTAAGTGAAAGTGAAGATTGGAAACCATTTACTTCTGCCTTTATAGACGAAAGCTTTTTAATTGGCTACCTAACTGCCGAAGAGTATTTTTATTTCATAGGAGAACTTCGTGGTCAAAACAAACAAGATGTAGATAATTTGGTTGGTGAATTTAAAGATTTCTTTCATGGCGAAATTCTTCAGCAAAAAAAATACCTTAGAGATTTAAGTAAAGGAAACCAAAAGAAAGCAGGAATTGTTGCAGCTTTAATAGGTAATCCAGAAGTTATAATTCTTGATGAACCTTTTGCAAACCTAGATCCAACAACACAAATTAGGTTAAAAGCTATAATTAAAGATTTAGCCGAAAAACGAGGCGTTACCGTATTAATTTCTAGTCATGATTTATTACATGTAACAGATGTTTGCGAACGTATTGTAGTGTTAGAAAAAGGAGAAGTAGTTAAAGATTTAGCAACAAGTGAAGCGACTTTAAAGGAGTTGGAAGCGCATTTTACTGGAAGTGTTGAGGTGTAAAAAAAAAGGTTTTTGTAGCGATTTATAACGAAAATTTAAGCACCTATTTCTTGATTTTCTCTTGTTTTCTACCAAAAACTCAAAAAGATGCTTATTTTTACGTGCTTATCTAAGTATATAACAATATTCTTAATAGATTATAGTTATGTATTAGACTAAAAATCATGACGTTGAAAATAGCTAAAAAACTCATAGTACTTACAGTATTTACTGCTTTAATAGCAACAAGTTGTTCTAGGAAAAACGACAGCTTTCTAAACAGGAGCTACCACGCTATAGGTACAAAATACAATAAACTTTATAACGGTAACAATGCCTTAGCAAAAGGCCAGCAAACACTTAACGATGGTTACCAAGATAACTATTGGGAGATTTTACCAGTAGAGCGTATGCAAGTTACCGAGGAAATCACTTTACCCGGACAAACAAAAAATGCCGATTTTGAACGTGCCGAAGAAAAAGCAGTAAAAGCCATTCAAAAAAATGGTATGAATATTCAAGGTAAAGAGCGTAACCCACAAATAGATGAGGCTTATTTACTACTAGGAAAAGCACGTTATTTCGACCAACGTTTTATTCCAGCCTTAGAAGCTTTTAATTACATACTATATAAATATCCAGCAAGTAGTAATATAAATCAAGCAAAGGTTTGGCGAGAAAAAACAAACATGCGCTTAGAAAACGATGAATTAGCAATAGTTAATTTAAAACGTTTATTAGAAGAGGAAGAGTTAGAAGGTCAAGATTTGGCAGATGTAACCTCTACATTAGCACAAGCATATATAAATTTAAAATCGCTAGATAGCGCATTAACACAAATAAAAATAGCCTCTCAAGAAACAAAAAAGGCTTTCGAAAAAGGAAGATATAACTTTATAAAAGGTCAATTATATAATGCATTACAAGAAAAAGACAGTGCAAATATGGCTTTTGATGAAGTTATAGATTTAAACCGAAGCATTCCACGTAAATATCTAATTAACGCATACATTGAAAAAACAAAGAATTTTGATTACCAAAACGGTAACAAATTAGAGTTTCAAGAATTATTAACACGTTTAGAAGAAGAAAGAGAAAACAGACCATTTTTAGATAAAATTTATCATCAAATAGGGCAATATCATTTAATTACAAATAACGATTCTTTAGCCACAGTTTACTACAATAAGTCACTACGTACCAATTCGCCAGATAAAATTTTGGTAGCAAAAAACTACGAGACGCTTGGAGATATTAATTTTGATAAAAATAATTACAAAGCTGCAGGTGCTTATTTTGATAGTACTATGGCAAGTATGGTTTTAAATAGTAAACCATATAGAGTTATAAAACGAAAAAGAGAAAATTTAGACGATGTTATTTATTACGAAGACGTAGCGCAAAAAAACGATAGTATATTAAGAATCGTCGCTATGCCAAAAGCAGAACGCTTAGCTTATTTTAACGACTATATAGCAAAACTAAAAGCCGAAGCAGAAGCAGAAAAAGAACGCCTAGCAATAGAAACACAAAAAGCAGGATTAGCAACCAATAATGCTGGAAATACAACTAATAATAACTTTATAAAGCCAGCAAGTAGTTTACCACAAGCCTCATCATTCTATTTTTATAACGACCAAACAGTAGCTTATGGTAAAAACGAGTTTACACGTATTTGGGGAGATCGAGAATTAAAAGATAATTGGCGTTGGTCCAGTAAAAACACTGCAGTAGCAATAGAATCTTCTGCAAACCCATTTCAAGCAGATGTTGCCCAAGACGAAATGTTTGATGTAAAAACCTATTTAGACAAAATACCAAGTGACGATACAGAAATAAGCGATATTGTAAAAGAACGTGATTATGCATACTATCAATTAGGCTTAATTTATAAAGAAAAATTTAAAGAATACGAGCTGTCTAAAGGTAAATTTCAGGCACTTTTAAATAATAAGCCAGAAGAGCGCTTGGTGTTACCTTCTAAATATAATTTATTAAAAATGTATGAGATTTTAGGTAGAGAAGCCGAGGTTAACATACTTAAAAACGAAATAATAACTAATTATCCAGACTCTAGATATGCTAGTATTTTAGCAAATCCAGAGTTAGCTTTAGAAAAAGATAAAAACAGCCCAGAAAGTATATATGAAACAGTATACAGTAAGTTCGAAAATCAAGAATTTAGTCAAGTAATAAAAGAAACAGAAAAAAATATAAAAGCATTCGAAGGTGATGCGATAGTTCCAAAGTTTGCATTATTAAAAGCATCTGCAATAGGTCGATTATATGGTTTTGAGCAATATGAAAAAGAAATAAATAATGTAGCAATAACTTATGCTAATACGACCGAAGGTTTACAAGCACAAATGATTTTAGACAAATCAATAAAAGGACTAAGAAATCCGGAGTTTTTAGATGATACAGCAGCTACAAGTGCAAAAGTAGTATATCAATTTACAAACGCAACACCAGAGCAGCTAAATGCATATAAAGAAATAATAGATAAAGCGGCAGCAAAAATGAATTATAACCGCTTATCAACATCAATAGATATATATAGTCCAGAAAAAACGTTTGTAGTGGTTCATGGTTTGCGAAGCATTGAAAGTGCAAAAGGATTTACTTCTTTGTTTGAAGAAGAAGAACAATCAAAGTTATCTAAACCATTTTTTGGAATATCTTCAGAGAATTACAGGATTCTTCAAATTCACAAAAACTTAGAATCTTATTTAACAAACCAATAAAGAAAAGCATTATGTTTTCTGATAATAAAAAAATGAAAAACGAAAATAACAACACATCAATACAAAACTTAATCGCAAAAGGAACCAAAATAGTTGGATCCTTTGTAAGTGAAGGAGATATTAGAATAGATGGCGTTATAGAAGGTGATGTAAAAACACCAGGAAAAGTAGTAGTAGGTAAAACAGGTGAAATAAAAGGATCTTTAGAAAGTAGTAATGCTTATTTTGAAGGCAAATTCTCCGGTAATTTAAATCTATCAGGAACTTTAACCTTAAAATCTACAGCATTTATAGAAGGTGATGTAGTAACGCAAAAACTAGCTGTAGAACCAGGAGCAACTTTTAATGTTTCATGTGTTATGAAAACAACTGTAAAAGATTTAAAGAGTGGATCGAAAACCCAAAAAACAGCTTAGTCCTTATATTAGGTTTACAACTGTTGCTTTTCAAATGGGTGCCATAATATGGTTAGGCAACTTACTTGGCGAATGGCTAGATACAAAATATCAAACGACGTATTGGGAAAATACAATAACATTACTTGCTGTTTTTTCGGCAATGTATTTAGTTATTAGTCAGGTTTTGAAAATTTCTAAAGACAATGATTAAAAAAATTTTAATTTATTTTTTTTCATTTTTCATTTTATTTGGTCTAGCTTTTACAATTCAAAATCAAATAATTAATAACTTAAATGTAGTACTTGGTTTTTCTGTTTTGGCAATTTATTGCTTTCATAGTATTGTTTCTTTTTTAATTTGCATTGCTATTTTAATACTATCAAAAGCTCCAAAGTGGCAACCACAGTTGGGTTTTGTTTATATTTTTTCTTTTGTACTTAAGTTTTTATTTTTTGCAGCAGTATTTAAAGAGTCTATTTTTAAAGCAGAAAACTTATCAAAAACCGAAAGCTTAAACCTCTTAATTCCACTAGGGATTTTTCTATTTTTAGAGGTGTATTTTATAGCAAAAATTTTAAACCAGAAAGACTAGAAAAAGTTATTCTCGAAAAATTAATTTTATTTTCAAATAATTACCTACCTTTGCACGGAATTTAAAAACACGGTTTTTTTGATTTTTTTAACAATGAAGGTAGCTAAACAAACTTTTAAATTTTTCGTCATTATCACAATGCTCTTTGCAAGTGCATCTGCAATGGCTAAAACACCTGTTACAGAAGGTAATAATAATGGTGGTCAGGTAGATACAAAAACAGAGATAGATGATTATATACTGCATCACCTTCAGGATGCACATGACTTCACATTGTTTTCTTACACGAATGATAATGGAGAGCGTAAGCACTTCGGTTTTCCTTTGCCAGTAATCTTATGGACTTCAAAAGGTCTTGTTACATTTATGTCTTCAGAATTTCACCATAATGATGATGGACATGTAATTGTAGAGAAAAACGGTTTAAAGTTCGCGAAGATTCATTCAAAAATTTACGAATTAGATGGTGCTGCAACTACAGTAGCTTTCGATGAGGAGCATCATGCAACAAATGCACATAAAGTTCTAGACTTATCTATAACTAAAAGTGTACTTGGTGTATTGTTAGTTGGTTTATTAATGTTGTTTGTGTTTTCTAGATTAGGGAAACAATACAAAAACAAACAAATACCAACTGGTTTTGGTAGAGTTTTAGAGCCATTAGTAATATATGTTAGAGACGAGATTGTAAGACCTAACATTGGAGAAAAACACTATAGAAAATTTACAGGTTACTTATTAACAGTGTTCTTTTTTATATGGATATTAAACTTATTAGGTTTAACACCATTAGGATTTAACGTTACAGGACAATTAGCTGTTACAGCATGTTTAGCTATATTTACACTTATAATATATTCTGTAAGTGGAAATAAAGATTACTGGATGCACATTTTCTGGATGCCAGGAGTGCCAATTTTAATTCGTCCAGTATTAGCTGTAATTGAGTTAGCAAGTGCATTAATAATAAAGCCATTTTCATTATTAGTACGTTTATTTGCAAACATCTCTGCGGGTCACATTGTAGTGATGAGTTTAATTGCAATAATGTATAACTTAAGAGAATCGTTTGGTGTAGTTGGTTCTACATCTTTAGCAATATTATTATCGTTTTTTATAACATTAATAGAAGTATTAGTTGCATTCTTACAGGCTTATATATTTACAATGCTTTCAGCATTATTTATAGGTATGGCAGTTGCAGAGCACGACCACGATCATGAACATGATGCAGAAGGTCACGAAATCGCAGACACAGAAGATGTAAGGTCAGATTTCATTTAACAAAGAGTTTTTTTAATTTAACTATATAATTTATTTACTATGTACAATTTAATTGGAGGTGGTTTAATCGTAATCGGAGCAGGTTTAGGTCTTGGTCAAATTGGTGGAAAAGCAATGGAAGGTATTGCACGTCAACCAGAAGCAGCAGGAAAAATTCAAACAGCGATGATTATTGTTGCAGCACTATTAGAAGGTTTAGCATTTGGAGCTTTATTCTTAGCGAAATAAGAAAAAGTATCAAATCAAACTTACAAAAACACTATCCTGTAACGGTTGGTTGCAGGACGTGTTTTTAAAATTAAAACAAAACACTTAATTATTTAATAAGATGGATAAATTATTAAACGATTTTTCACCAGGACTATTTGTAGTACAAACAGTATTACTACTATTATTAATTTTCTTAATGGTGAAGTTTGCATGGAAACCAATTCTTAACTCTCTTAATGAAAGAGAAGAAGGTATTCAAGGTGCTTTAGATGCAGCAGAGAATGCTAAAAAAGAAATGGCTAACTTACAGGCAGATAATCAAAAATTATTACAAGAAGCGCGTTTAGAAAGAGAAACAATGCTTAAAGAAGCGCGTGAACTTAAAAGTAAGATGATTGCAGATGCAGAAGCAGAAGCTCAATCACAAGCTAATAAAATGATTGCACAAGCTCAAGAAGCTATCGCAAGTGAAAAGAAAGCAGCAATGGCAGAGTTAAAAAGTCACGTTGCAGGATTATCTCTTGATATTGCAGAAAAAGTAGTGCGTCAAGAATTATCTAATAAAGACAAGCAATTAGAATTAGTTGAGTCTATGTTAGGTGAAGCAAAACTTAACTAATTATTATATTTATAGTTTTAAACTTAAATATAAAGCAAGTATAATTTAAAAAGATTTCCACTGTAGTGGGCATAAATATGGCAAGAGCAGCAATACGTTACGCAAAAGCAGTATTAAGCATAGCAAATGATCAAAACACGGCAGAAGCTGTAAATAATGACATGACGCTAATTGCTAATACTATTGCCGAAAACAAAGATTTAAGCAACATGCTTTTAAGTCCTGTTATTACTCCTTCAATAAAAAAATCAGCTTTATTAGAGATTTTTAAAGGAATTAATACAGTAACTTCTAATTTAATCAATACACTTATTACAAATAAGCGAATAGATATAATTAGTAATGTGGCATCAAAATATACAGAGTTATATGATGCATCAAAAGGCATTCAAGTAGCAACAGTAACAACAGCTGTAGCTTTAACAGATGATTTAAAAGCTAAAGTATTAAACAAAGCAAAAGAATTAACTGGAAAAGACGTTACAGTAAAGAGTATTATAGATGAAAGCATTTTAGGTGGTTTCATTTTAAGAGTGGGAGATATACAGTATAACGCTAGTATCTCTAATAAACTCGACAAATTAAAAAGAGAATTCACAATAAATTAAAAATGTTAATCGGGCACTTAATTTTAAGTGTACGTTTAATATCTAATATCTAAATAAAGATGGCAGAAGTAAAACCAGCTGAAATATCAGCAATCTTAAAACAACAACTTTCAGGTTTTGAAGCAAGTGCTTCATTAGACGAAGTAGGAACAGTATTAACTGTAGGTGATGGTATTGTACGTGCTTACGGATTAGCAAATGCTCAATACGGAGAATTAGTAGAATTCGATGGTGGTGCAGAAGGAATTGTATTAAACTTAGAAGAAGATAACGTAGGTATCGTACTTTTAGGAGGATCTACAGGTGTTAAAGAAGGTTCAACTGTAAAACGTACTTCTCGTATTGCCTCTGTAAAAGTAGGTGAAGGTATTGTAGGTCGTGTTGTAGATACTTTAGGTAACCCAATAGATGGTAAAGGACCAATTGCCGGAGATACTTACGAGATGCCATTAGAGCGTAAAGCTCCTGGTGTAATTTACAGAGAACCAGTAACAGAACCATTACAAACAGGTATTAAAGCTATTGATGCTATGATTCCAGTTGGTAGAGGACAACGTGAGTTAGTTATTGGTGACCGTCAAACAGGTAAAACTACTGTTTGTATTGATGCTATCTTAAATCAAAAAGAATTTTACGATGCTGGTAATCCAGTATATTGTATATATGTTGCTGTAGGTCAAAAGGCTTCAACAGTAGCAAACATTGCTAAAACTTTAGAAGAAAAAGGAGCTTTAGCTTACACAACAATAGTAGCTGCAAATGCAAGTGATCCTGCTGCAATGCAAGTTTATGCACCAATGACTGGAGCATCTATTGGAGAGTACTTTAGAGATACTGGTAGACCAGCTTTAATTGTATTTGATGATTTATCAAAACAAGCCGTTGCATACCGTGAAGTATCTTTATTATTAAGACGTCCACCAGGACGTGAGGCATATCCTGGAGATGTATTTTACTTACACTCTAGATTATTAGAGCGTTCTGCAAAAATCATTAACGATGATTCTATTGCTAAAGAAATGAACGATTTACCAGAAAGCTTAAAACCAATAGTAAAAGGTGGAGGATCTTTAACAGCTTTACCAATTATTGAAACACAAGCAGGAGACGTTTCGGCATATATACCAACAAACGTAATTTCTATTACAGACGGACAAATTTTCTTAGATGGAGATTTATTTAACTCTGGTGTACGTCCAGCAATTAACGTAGGTATTTCTGTATCTCGTGTTGGTGGTAATGCACAAATTAAATCTATGAAAAAAGTATCTGGTACCTTAAAATTAGACCAGGCACAATTCCGTGAATTAGAAGCTTTCGCTAAGTTTGGATCAGATTTAGATGCTGTTACTTTAAACGTAATTGAAAAAGGAAAACGTAACGTAGAGATTTTAAAGCAAGGACAAAACGATCCTTATACTGTAGAAGATCAAGTTGCAATTATATACGCTGGTTCTAAAAACTTATTAAAAGATGTACCAGTAAATAAAGTAAAAGAATTTGAAAGAGACTTTATCGAATTCTTAAACGCTAAACATAGAGGTGTTTTAGATACTTTAAAAGCAGGAAAATTAACTGATGAAGTTACAGATACTTTAGTAAGTGTATCTAAAGACTTATCAGCTAAATATAGAGCATAAAACAATTAATAATTTAAAGTTATAAGCTTTTAGCTTATAACTTTAAATTTTAATAATTAAATAATTGTCACTCTAGGAGTCAAGCAAAGCGAGAACCAAGAGTCTTTATAATATAGAGAATGGCGAATCTAAAAGAAATACGTAATAGAATATCTTCAGTGTCTTCAACGATGCAGATTACCAGTGCTATGAAAATGGTATCTGCTGCAAAGTTAAAAAAGGCTCAAGACGCTATTACTGCAATGCGTCCTTATTCAGATAAATTAACAGAGCTTTTACAAAGCTTAAGTGCTACTTTAGATGAAGATGCTGGAAGCAAATTTTCAACGCAACGAGAAGTAAATAATGTTTTAATTGTAGCTATAAGTTCTAATAGAGGTCTTGCAGGTGCATTTAACTCTAACATTATTAAGCAAACACAAAATTTGGTTGATAATGTATATGCAGGTAAAAACGTATCGGTTTTAGCAATAGGAAAGAAAATTAATGATGCTTTTTCTAAACAAGGTATTGTTATAGATAACAAAAGCGATATATACGACGACTTATCTTTTAATAATGTGGCAGCTATTGCTGAAACTTTAATGGATAAATTTGTTGATGGTGAGTTTGACAAAATTGAAGTTGTATACAATAAGTTTAAAAATGCCGCTACTCAAATAGTAATGACAGAGCAGTTTTTGCCTATCATGCCTATTGAAGGAAGTGAAGCAAATGTAAATGCAGATTATATATTTGAACCGTCTAAAGTTGAAATAATAGAAGAGTTAATACCTAAATCTTTAAAAACCCAATTATATAAAGGTATTAGAGACTCTTTCGCTTCAGAGCATGGTGCACGTATGACGGCTATGCACAAAGCAACAGATAACGCTACAGAGCTTAGAGACCAGCTTAAATTAACTTATAATAAAGCACGTCAAGCTGCAATTACTAATGAGATACTTGAGATTGTTGGTGGAGCAGAAGCATTAAATAACTAAAAATAGAACTCTAAGTATTATTAAGAGTTTATATTATATATTAAACCTTATTCAATTTTGAATAAGGTTTTTTTATGCATTAAATTTTCATTTTCTATATTTAGAGAATACAATTTATTATGAAATTACTCCAAACAGTTATTATTGCTTTAATAAGTTTAACATTAGTACAGTGTAAAAATTCAAAAGCAACAACCCAAAGAGATAAAAGCGGTAAAACTATTCTAGAACCTAATGCAGAAATAACTGTAACAAAACCATACTTCCAAAAATGGACTGCAGGACAAGAATCTTCAGGTTTTGGTTATACCTTATATTTTCCTAATCTAACAAATAAAAACAATTATAAGCTTGAAAATGTTTACTTTAGAGGTTTAGTAGGTGAAATTAAAATTGGTAAAGCTTTATATTTTTCAAAGTTAAATAGTAAGAAGCCAGACGTTATAATGTCTGGTAATACTAATAAAGAGTACGGTAATACTTTACCCAATAAAACAAAAGTTTTGCCGTTTACTTTAAAAAGTAACGAATGTGTAATTAGTTATAGAGCCAACAAAGAAATAAAATATTTTAAAATAGAAAATTTAATCGAAAAGTCTGGTGAGTTCTTCCCAAGTGCACCATCAAAGCATTAATATATTTAACAATCAACGAAACCATTACCTACTTAATCATGAAAATTTTTAAACCAACATTAACACTATTACTTGCTACTTTATTAAGTTTTAGTTGTTCTTCTTCAAAAAGAGCACATAAATTACCAGTAGAAGCAGAAACAACATTAGCATTTACAAAACCTTATTTTCAAGTTTGGAATGCTGCAATTAAATACGGAAGTCGTGGCGCTAAGTTATATTTGCCAAATTTGCAGAGCAGAACAAACGCTAAAATAGATAAAGTTTATTTTAGAGGTATGTATGGCACTTTAGAAAAAGGACGCTCTTTATTTACAGCAATTGTAACAAAACCGGTTTTAAATGATGGTTCTCCAAACCCAAATGTTGAGCCAATTGAATTTCCATTCGATTTAAGACCAGACGAATGTGTAGTAAGTTATATTGAAGAAGGAAAAACTAAATATTTTTTAATTTCAGGATTAGCAGAAAGAGAAGGTATTTATTATCCAGATGGTCCACCAACTGTAGTAACTAGAGAATAATACTATTTTAGTAATAGAATAGAGTTAATAGCTTTCAAACTTTGTTGGCTGTACTAAAATCAATACATTTAGGGTTATAATAAATTAGTACATTGGGCGGATTTAAATCTCTTTTTAAACAAACATTCATTTATGGCTTAGCAACAGTGTTGCCTAGAATGTTAAGCTTTATTTTAGTACCGCTTTATACAGATCCTACAGTTTTATCTACTGCAGAATATGGTCGAGTTTCTTTTATATTCGCATACTTTGTACTATTTAATGTTATTCTGGCGTATGGTATGGAAACCGCATTTTTTAGGTTTTTTAATAAAAACGATAACCCGGAAAATGTAACAAATACATCCGCAACATCAATAATTTTAAGCTCGTTTAGCTTATTAGGTATAGCCTTTTTATTTAGAAATCAAATAGGTTCACTTGTAAACATTGAGCTTAAATATCTTAATCTAGTTTTTTTAGTCTTACTATTAGATGCTTTAGTAATTATACCGTTTGCATGGTTAAGAGCAACTGCAAAGCCTATGCGATATGCAGTTATAAAAATTTTAAATGTAGCTGTAAACTTAGGTTTAAATGTTTTTCTATTACTCTACTTAAAAGACTTAGCACAAAACAACAATGTATTTAGTAGCATTTATAAGCCCGATTTTGAAATTAGTTATATATTTATTTCTAATGTAATAGCTAGTGGTGTTACACTTTTAATTTTACTGCCATTTTATACTAAAATCAAGTTTCGTATTGATGCCGTTTTATGGAAAAAAATGATGAAATACGCCATGCCCGTTTTAATTGCTGGTATAGCTTATTCTATAAACGAAACTTTTGATCGTATTCTACTTGAACAATTATTACCAGAAAATATAGCCGATGAGCAAATTGGCATGTACTCGGCTTGTTACAAACTAGCTTTGTTTATGACGCTGTTTGCAACAGCATTTAGATTAGGAATAGAACCATACTTTTTTAGCCACTCTAAAACCAAAAACCCTCAAAAAAATTACGCTAAAATTTTAGAGTTTTTTGTAGCATTTGGATCAGTTATTTTTTTAAGCGTTGTAATATTTGCAGATGTTTTAAAACCATACATAATTAGAAGTGAAGATTATTATCAAGCCATGTGGATTGTTCCTTTTATACTTTTAGCCAACTTTTGCTTAGGTATTTATCACAACTTATCTGTTTGGTATAAAATAACAGATCGTACAAAGTATGGTGCTTACATTTCGGTGTTTGGAGCAATAGTCACACTATTATTAAATTACATATTAATTCCTATAATTGGTTATAAAGGCTCTGCTATAGCAACGCTTTCAGCTTATTTAATAATGATGCTACTATCATTTTATTATGGAAAAAAGTACTACCCAATTCCATATAATTTAAAAAAGATTGTACTTTACTTTAGTGTTTCAACATTATTTTCAATGGTTTACTTCTATAATTTTAGAGGTAATTATTTTATAGGAATTGGAGCATTAATTGTATTTTTAGGCATTGTTTTTCAGCTTGAAAAAAAAGAAGTAAAACAAATATTAAAAAGTAAATAAAAGTCTTTTAAGCTTGTAATGAGAGTACTATAAAAAATTTAAGGCTTTAGTTTAACAAACAAATTTTAGAATGCAAATTAAAATAATAAACAAATCAGCTCACGCTTTACCGCACTACGAAACTAATGCATCTGCAGGAATGGATTTAAGAGCAAACTTAAACGAAAGTATTGTTTTAAAACCTATGGAACGTACTATTGTTCCAACAGGCTTGTTTTTAGAGCTGCCAGTTGGTATTGAAGCACAAGTAAGGCCAAGAAGTGGTTTAGCAGCAAAAAAAGGCATTACAGTACTTAATGCACCAGGAACGGTTGATGCAGATTATAGAGGAGAAGTTGGTGTGATTTTAATAAACCTATCAACTCAGGATTTTACAATAGAGAATGGCGAGCGTATTGCTCAATTAGTAATAGCAAAACATGAACGAGTAGAATGGGAACAAGTTGAAATACTTTCACAAACTAAGCGTGGCGAAGGTGGTTTTGGAAGCACAGGAGTAAAATAATAAATTAAGATTTTAGTATAATAATTAAAACATACCTGCTTTAGCAGGCACAAATATGAAAATAATAGTACCAATGGCAGGACGAGGTTCTCGTTTACGCCCACATAGTTTAACAGTGCCAAAACCATTAATTCCGGTTGCAGGTCAACCTATTGTACATCGTTTAGTAAAAGATATAGCAAAGGTTTTAAACCAACCAATAGAAGAAATAGCTTTTGTATTAGGTGATCCAGCATGGTTTGGTGATGATGTTGTAGAAAGTTTAAAAGCATTAGCAGAAAGCTTAGGTGCAAAAGCCTCAATTTATCGTCAAGACCAACCATTAGGAACTGGTCACGCTATAATGTGTGCAAAAGAATCCTTATCTGGACCAGCAGTAATTGCCTATGCAGATACTTTAATTCGTGCAGATTTTAATTTAGATCCAGATGCAGATGCTGTAATTTGGGTAAAACAAGTTGAAAAGCCAGAAGCTTATGGTGTTGTTAAACTAAATGACAAAAAAGAAATTGTAGAATTAGTTGAAAAACCAGAACAATTTGTAAGCGATTTAGCAGTAATTGGCATCTATTATTTTAAAGAAGTATCTGTATTAAAAGCTGAACTTCAAAAAGTACTAGATAATAATATTATTAATGGTGGTGAATACCAAATTAACGATGGTATAAAAGGCATGATGGCTAATGGAAAAGTTTTTAAAACAGGTGAAGTTAGCGAATGGATGGACTGTGGAAATAAAACTGTAACCTTAGAAACTAACCAACGCATGCTTGGCTTTTTACAGGCAGATGGCGAAGAGCAATTAGTGTCATCTACAGTAAAAAAGGATAATGCAACTATTATAGAGCCATGTTATATTGGTGAAAATGTGGTGTTAACCAATACCACAATTGGGCCTAACGTTTCTATAGGGAATAATTGTGTTATTGAAAACTCAACCGTTAAAAATAGTTTAATTCAAAACGAAACCACAATAAAAAATGCTAATTTAGATGAAGCTATGATTGGTAACCACGTAAAATATGATGGTAAATTTACCAAAATTAGTATAGGAGATTATTCTGTTTTGGAATAACTATTGATACCTACTTAGCATGTATATAGTTCTTTATTCATTTGTAATTAAACCCGCAAAAGAACAAAAATTCTTAATTGCTTGGAAAGAATTAACTGCGTTAATTATAAAATACGAAGGCGGTTTAGGATCTAGGTTACATTTAGAAAAACCATTAAATTATATAGCTTACGCACAATGGCCAAATAAAGAAACATTTACAAACGCAGGAGATAATTTACCAGAAACAGCAGAAAAACTGCGAAACATAATGAAGGAATCTTGCGAAACAATTAAAGTTTTAAATAAACTTGAAGTAGTAGAAGATTTACTATTAAAATAACATGACTAACAAACACTTTAAAATATTACTTTTTATCCTCGGAATATATCTATTACCGCAATACAATGCTGCGCAAGTAGATTTTAATAATGTACCGCAAGACGATTTAGGTAATGTAAAGAGTGAATTTCAGGATTTGTTTTACGAAGCATTAAAGCAAAAAGGCATTGAAAATTATGATAAAGCTGTAGTTGCATTACAAAAATGTTTAGAAATCGATGACTCAGAGTCTATATTATATTTTGAATTAGGAAAAAATTACAATAAACTTAAAAATTTTGGTGCAGCAGAAGATGCTTTAAAAAAGGCAGTAAGTAAAGATCCTGATAATGAATGGTATTTAGACGAACTTTATGAAGCTTATGCACAGCAAAAAGACTATGACAAAGCAATAAAAACAGTAAAGCAACTTGTTAAATTTCATCCAGATTATAAAGAAGATTTAGCTTCAATTTATGTTAGAACAAAAGACTATAAAAGCGCTTTAAAAGTACTAGATGAATTAGATGAAGAACTAGGAATTTCAGATTCTAGAGACCGTTTAAGAAATCAAATTTATAATGCTACCGGAAGAAAAAAAGCACAAATTAGAAATCTTGAAGATCGAGTAGATAAAAATCCAGATGCCGAAAAAAACTATTTGGCATTAATTTTCCGCTACAGCGAAAACAACGATAAGGAAAAAGCTTTTGAAACAGCAAAAAAGCTTTTAGAAATAAATCCAGAATCTCAATTAGTGCATTTGGCATTGTACAAATTTTATCTTGATGATAATCAGGCAGAAAAAGCAATAGAATCTATGCGTATTGTGCTTAATAGCAGGCAAATTAATGGAGAACCAAAATTAAAGGTTTTAGCAGATTTTATTCAGTTTGTAAGTAAAAACCCTAAATACGAATCGGATTTAGTAGATATAACATCATCTGTACCAGAAATAACTACAGATGTAAAAACACTAACAGAAGTAGCACAATATTATTTACTAAAAAACGAAAGAAAAAAAGCTTTAGAATATTATAAAAAAGCTCAAAATATAGAGCCTAATAACTTTACAATATTGCGTAATATATTATTACTTCATATAGATTTAAAAGAATATAAATTAGCCGAAGAAAAAAGTGACGAAGCTTTAGAGCGTTATCCATCTCAGCCAGTTTTATATTTATTAAATGGAGTGGCGTTAAATAATTTAAAACAACCTCAAGACGCTATAAATAGTCTAGAAACAGGATTAGATTATATTATAGATAACACTAAAATGGAAGTAGATTTTTATAAGCAACTTGGTAAAGCTTATACCGCTTTAAACAATTTTACAAAAGCAAAAACGTTTAACGATAAAGCAGCAAAGCTAGAACTCGCAAACTAAATGAACATAAAAAATACCGCTTTATATATTTTAATATTAATTACAACATTGTTTTTTAGTTGTAAATCATCTAAAACAGTAACAGCAAATGGCGAATTGAACGCTAATGCTTCAGCTAAAAACATTATTAAAAATATAGATAAAAACGCTTCGTCTTTTAAAACGCTTAACGGCCGTTTAAAAATAGAAAGCATTCAGGAATCAAAATCACAATCTTACACAGTGTCATTACGTATGGAAAAAGACAAGGTGATTTGGTTAAGTAAATTAGGTATTGTTAGAGCAATTATTACTCCAAATAGAGTTGCTTTTTATAATAAATTAGATGGTACTTATTTTGATGGAGACTTTTCGTATTTAAGCAATTTATTAGGTACAGATTTAGACTTTAACAAAGTACAAAACATGATAATTGGTGAGCCAATATTTAAAGTTAATACTAAAGAATATGAAGCTTCGGTTTTTAATAAATCGTATTTATTACAACCAAAGCAACAACAAGATTTATTCGAGTTGTTTTTACTTATAAATCCATCACATTTTAAAATGGATTCTCAACAAATAGCACAACCAAAAGAAGCTCGTGTTTTAGAAATTAATTACGATAACTATCAAGAAGTCGATAAAGAAATTTTACCAGAAAACATTAAAATTATTGCAGTAGAAAATGATGAGCAACTACTTATTAACCTAGAATTGAAAAACTTATCTTTAGATGAAACACTACGTTTTCCTTTTACAATTCCTTCAGGTTATAAAGCTATAGAATTAAAATAATGTTTAAAAAAAACCTTTATATATTTTTAGGACTTTGCTTATTTAGCATCATGTTTTCTTTTGCACAAAGTAGCAAGCAAAAAGAATTAGAAAACCGTAGACTAGAATTAACAAGAGAAATTAATAAAATAAACGAACTGTTAGATTCTAATAAATCTAAGCAAAAATCTCAGATTACTGTTATAGAAGATTTAAACTATAAAGTAAGCGTACGTGAAAACCTTATAAAGGTCACAAACCAACAAGCAAATTTATTAACACGAGAGATTAATAATAACCAAAAAGAAATCTCTGCAAATAGAGAAGAGCTTAAAGTTTTAAAAGACAATTATGCGAGTATGATTAGAAAATCGTACAAAAACAAAAATAAAAGTAGTCGTGTAATGTTTTTGTTATCCTCAAGTAATTTTAAGCAGGCCTACAAACGTATACAGTATTTAAATCAATACGCAGATTACCAGAAAAAGCAAGGAGAAAATATTAGAACAAAAACAGAAGCTTTACAAAAAAGCAATCAAGAATTATTAAAGAAAAAGGAAGCGAAAAATAAACTTATTGCCGAAAATAAAATCGCTCAAAAAGCCTTAGAAAAAGAACGAAAAGAGCATGAGGTAATAATGAGTGCAATAAAAAAAGATTTAAACAAATACGCTTCTCAAATAAAAGAAAAACAACGTGAAGCTAGAAAAATAGATCGAGCAATAGATAAAATAATTAGAGATGCTATTGCAAAATCTAACAAATCTAAAAGTAAAGCAGCAGCATCGTCTAAAGGTTTTGCGCTTACTGCAGAAGCTAAGGCGCTTGCTAAAGACTTTTTAAGCAATAAAGGCAAATTGCCTTGGCCAGTTGAAAAAGGTATTGTAAAGGTGCGTTATGGGCGTCAACCATCGCCAATAGATAGAACTGTAACAATTAATAGTAACGGTGTAAGAATTTCTACCGAAAAAAATGCTAAAGTACGTGCTGTTTTTGCTGGTGAGGTAATGAGTATTATTAAGCAAAAACGAAGCAATCCAACCGTATTAATAAAACACGGTAATTACATTACAGTATATAAGAACTTAGGAAAACTATCTGTTAAACAAGGCGATAAAGTCTCTACAAAACAAGAAATTGGTGAAGTTTTTACAAATCCTGCTACTGGAGAAACGGTATTAAGATTTAGTGTTTATAAAGATAATGCCACCGAAAACCCATCGAGTTGGATTTTTAAGATGTAAAATTATTCGGCAAGACAGGAATTTTATTGTTTTATAAAGTATTCCAAATTAAAGATGGCCTTAAAAGAATATAAAACTGCTTAGATTTAAAACATAATGATGCCCATTATATCACAAATATTATTGGTATAATAGGCACTTTAATATATAAGAAATACTTTAATCTAAGTTTTGAAAGGCGATTACTCAAACAAAGCTTTTAACTCTGTGGCATCATCTGGTTTCATTTTTCCAGCTAATACTAAGCTTAATTGTTTACGTCTTAAAGCTGCTTCAAAACGTTCAATTTCTAATTTGGTTTCAGGTATTAATTCTGGTACACGTACAGGTCTTCCTGTTTCATCTACAGCAACAAAAGTATAAATAGCTTCGTTGGCTTTATCTTTTATTCCAGATTCTCTGTCTTCAATCCAAACGTCTATATAAATTTCCATAGAGCTTTTAAAAGCACGAGAAACTTTGGCATCTACCGTTACAACACTTCCTAAAGGAATAGCACGATTAAAAGCTACGTGATTTACAGATGCTGTTACAACAATTCTACGAGAATGACGACGCGCACTAATTCCTGCCGCACGATCCATTCTTGCTAACAATTCTCCACCAAATAAGTTATTAATTGGGTTGGTTTCACCAGGTAAAACCATATCTGTCATTATTGTTCTAGACTCTTTTGCTGTTTTTGCTTCCATAATAAATCCTATAAGAATAGGAACTGTTTTAATCTATTCGCATTTAAAAATGCAAAGGTAAGCCGATTTAGATTTTTCAGCAGTAAGTTTTAGGAAATATTAAGAATATATTTAGTCTAACTTCTTAACTAATAACCAAGCATCACGATTACTATTCTGGCGAATAGTGTTTAAAGCTTTCATTGCTTCATCTCTATTAGTAAAGCTATTATAAGCCACTTGATGTAAACCGTATTGGTTAACACCTATTTTTCTAGCTTTAAAACCTTCAGCAATTAATTGTTCTACTTTTTTGTCAGAATTTGCTTCAACTCTATAAGCACCAGCAACAAGGTGATAATTTCCGCTTTGCTTAGTAACATTTAATTTTATTGCAGGTAAGGGATTGCTAATAACAAAAGTAGCTTCTTGTACTTCGTTATCTAATGCTAAATTAGCTTCTTCTTGAGCAATTTCATTATGTGCAGCAACACCATCTACATAGTATTTAGAAGCACCAAAACCTGTGATAGTTAAAGCAATTAATGCAATAGCAGCATATTTAAAGTACGGTCTTGCTTTTCGTTTTTCTTGAGAAACGGTAATAGGTACAACGTTTTCAATAGTTTCTACTTCTTCTTTATAAACTTCACGCGAAATTTTTGGAGAAGTATACTGTGCTAAGCCAAAAGCATCTGTTAAATAATTTAAATGATAGCTTGGGCTAAATTCTATTTTGCCTTCAGTATTTAATTTTAAGTCACCAATGTTTTTAAAGGCAAGTGTCTCACCTTGGGTTAAACAAGACTTTAAAGACTTTACACGTTTTTCAATTTTTAACGAAGCGGTTTCAAAAGGAATTTTCTCTACATCTGCTATATAACTTACTAATAAACCATCATTAGTTTGTATCTGCTCATTAAAAGCTAAGCTCTTTTTTGGCGGATAAAACGCATTGGTAGTTTCGTGTACAGTTGCTGGTACGCGTTGCGATAAAAAGGCTCCAAAGTTAGGCACAGTAACGCATTCGTAACGGTATAGTAAATCGCTTATGTAGTGTTCTAATTGCATAAAACAAAGTTATAAATTTTTAGAAACGAACAAAAGCTTGGGTGTATTAGTTATTAACACCAATAAAATTCTTTTCTTGTAGTCTTAAAACCAGCATAATAAAAATGACAGAAAATGAATTGCTCTATGCTTTAGCCTTGCAAAATGTACCAAAAATTGGAGATACTATTGCAAAAAAACTTATTGCGCACTGTGGTTCGCCAGAAGCCGTATTAAAAGAAAAGAAGCAAAACCTATTAAAAATTGATGGTATTGGTCATGTTACAATTAAAGATTTATTTGCCAATAACCATTTAGAAGCGGCAGAAGCCGAATTGCGTTTTATTAAAACCGAAGGCATAAAAGCACATTATTTTACTTCTGAAGCATATCCTGAAAAATTAAAACATTGTATCGATAGCCCAATTTTATTATTTGAAAGCGGAAACATTAACTTAAATAATAGACATATTATTAGTATTGTTGGTGCTAGAAAAATTACAACTTCTGGCATTGCTTTTTGTGAAAAACTAGTTGAAGCTTTAGCGGTTTATAATCCTATTATAGTATCTGGTTATGCTTATGGTACAGATATTACTGCACATAAAGCTGCAATAGATAATAAGTTACAAACTATTGCATGTTTAGCACATGGATTAAACCAAATATACCCTAAAGGACACAAAAAATATATGGCTGCGGTTGAAAATAATGGTGGTTTTTACACAGATTTTTGGAGTACAGATGCTTTTGACCGCAACAATTTTTTAAAACGAAACCGTATAATCGCAGGTATTAGTGAAGCAACAATAGTTATAGAAAGTGCCGAAAAAGGAGGAAGTTTAGTTACTGCAGATATTGCTAATTCTTATAATCGTGATGTTTTTGCAGTTCCTGGCCGTACTACAGATTCTCAAAGTGTTGGTTGTAATAATTTAATAAAGCAGCAAAAAGCACATTTATTATCTACACCATTAGATGTACCATATTTGCTAAATTGGCAATTGGAAGATAAACAAAAACCTGTTGTACAAAAACAATTGTTTGTAGAGCTTGATGCTAACGAAAAAGTAATTTATAATTATTTAAAAGATAACGACAAGCAAATGCTTGACGTTATCGCTTTAAACTGTAACATGCCAATTTATAAACTTGCTGGAATATTATTAAATATGGAGTTAAAAGGTATTGTTAGGCCTTTACCAGGGAAACTGTTTGAAGTTATTTAGTAATTACATAGTGAAATACTAATAACCAACTTTTTTACGAACACGTTTTAAAACAGCATCTGCAACAACTCTAGCTTTTTCAGCACCTTTGGCTAAAGCTTCATCTATTTTATCAAGGTTGTTCATGTAATAGTTGTAACGTTCGCGCTCTGTTTCAAAAGTTTTTAAAATTAGCTCAAATAAAGCTTGTTTGGCATGACCATAACCATAATTACCATTTTCGTAATTAGCTTTCATGGTTTCAATTTCGCTTTCAGAAGCCATTAAACTATAAATTGCAAAACAATTGCAAGAAGCCCAATCTTTAGGTTCTTCTAATGGCGTACTATCTGTTTCAATAGTCATTATTTGTTTTCTTAACTTTTTCTCAGGAAGAAAAATATTAATAGTATTGCCTTTACTTTTACTCATTTTAGCACCATCGGTTCCAGGAATAAGTTTGGTTTGCTCTTGAATTTTAGCTTCAGGTATTACAAAAGTGTCACCCATTTTAGTATGAAAACGAGAAGCAACATCACGTGTCATTTCTATATGTTGCAATTGGTCTTTTCCAACAGGAATAATTTCTGCATCATATAATAATATATCTGCAGCCATTAACATTGGGTAAGTAAATAAACCGGCGTTTACATCGTCTAACCTATCTGCTTTGTCTTTAAAACTATGCGCTAAAGTTAAGCGTTGATACGGAAAAAAACAGCTTAAATACCAGGTTAACTCTGTTGTTTGTGGTATGTCGCTTTGTCTATAAAATACAGTGTTTTCAATATCTAAACCTAAGGCTAGCCAAGTTGCTGCTGTAGAATAGGTGTTATTTCGTAATGTTTCTCCATCTTTTATTTGTGTTAGCGAGTGCATATCTGCAATAAATAAATAAGATTCGTTTGAAGCGTCGTTTGCTAATGCCATTGCAGGTATTAATGCGCCTAAAATGTTTCCTAAATGTGGAGTTCCTGTACTTTGTATTCCTGTAAGTATTCTTGCCATAGTATTTCCCATGAAAATGGGAATCTGTTTAAATTAAACGTAATTTCTAATCTGGAAAAGCAAAGGTATTTTTTTTCAATTAAAATAGCTCAAAACAATTATGTATTTTTGGCCCTTATGATTATTTTTAAATATATTTTTTGGCTTTTATATCGTATTTGGTTCTACATATTAGTAGCGCTGCCAATATTAATACTATTTCCTTTTTTATTACTTTCTATTTTAAAAGAATCATGGTATCCATATTTTTTTAAACTAGCACGTATTTGGGCTAGATTTATATTAATAGGTATGGGTTTTAATACTAAGATTACCCGAGAGCAACATACAAATAAAAGTGATAGTTATATGTTTATTGCTAACCATACTTCTATGGCAGATATTATGTTAATGCTTGTGGTAACTAAAAACCCATTTGTATTTGTTGGTAAAGTCGAGTTGGCAAAAATACCTTTGTTTGGTTTTTTTTACAAGCGTACTTGTATTTTGGTAGATAGAAGTAGCCCGGAAAGTAGAAAGCGTGTGTTTTTAAGAGCTAAAAAGCGATTAAAAGATGGTTTGAGTATTTGTATTTTTCCTGAAGGTTTAGTACCTGAAGAAGATATTTTGTTAACCGATTTTAAAGATGGCGCTTTTAGATTAGCAATTAATCACCAAATACCAATTGTGCCAATTACTTTTGCCGATAATAAAAAACGTTTTTCTTACACCTTTTTTAGCGGTAGCCCAGGAAAAATGAGAGCACACATGCATCAATTTATTGAAACCAAAGGTGCTACCGTTGAAGATACTGTTAGAATTAGAACGCAAGCACGAGATGTTATTTATAATCAATTATTAGCTTTTGGAGCTAAATAAAAAAGCCACTCTTGGCACAGAGCAGCTTTTTTTAATTATTGGGTTTTTAATTTAAAAAAAATACCGGATTTAAGCATAACCAACTAAAAAACTTAAAACTTAAAATTTATAACTAAAACCAGTATAAACACCAATAATGTATGGTTTAAAATTGCCAGAAGTTTCACTAAAGGCATTCATTTGATACTTGAAAGTAGGTTCTAAATTAAATTTAAACGTATTGCTAAATTTGTAATCTATACCTAAACCTATATTTGCACTGTAACTAACATTATTAATATTGTTTGCCTCTCCTAACTTTCGTTTTTGGTTATCAATTTCTGAAACGACTTCATTTTCACTCAAGAAAAAAGCACTTGCGCCACCAATAACATTAACACCTAATTTTTTGTTTACTACGGCATATTCTAACTCTAAAGGAACCTCATAGTAGCTTATGCGTTGACTTAATGCTACATTTAAATTATCATTTACTAGATTACTAACTTGAAGTACATTTAAATTATCTGTACTTAAAACCGAAAACGTTTGGCCTTGATAATCTGGCACAAAGTTTATATTTCTTAAAGCAGTGCTATTTGGAGAGTTTGATACAGCATTATAAACTATAACATTTGCAGTGTCGTAACTTAAATTAAGTTTGTTAATACCAGAACGTACTTTAAGTTTTTGGTTAACATTATAGCCTACTTTTACACCGTAACTTGTATTTACTTCTCCGTTTTTAGGATTGTCTATAAATTGCTCATCTATATGAGAGCCTTTGCCTAAAGTATTATAATAAACAGGCGCAATATTAGCGTTAACACTCCACCTGTTTATTTGGGTTTCTTCTTCTTTTTCAATAAGATTTTCAACCTTTGCAATAGCATCTTCAATTGTATTTGTAGAGTCTTGCTTTTCTGTGGTATCTTCTATGTTGTTTTCTGAATTGTTTACAACAACATCATTTGTGTTTTTTAATGCTTCTAAAGGATTATTTATAACGTCGTTTTTCAATACTTTGTCTTTAGTTGTATAAGCATTACTAGCCTCTTTATTTATGGCGTTTCTATCTGTAATAGTATTATTAGCAACTGTTTCTTTGTTTAAATATTGATTATAAGTGTCTTGTTCTACTTTATTTCCAGATGCTATAAATTGATTAGTGAAATTCTGGTTATTATTTGAAACAACCGTATTATTAGAACTATTTTTTTTAGTATTTCTATTAAAAACAGAACTATTATGTGTTGTACTATTAGCGACTTTATTTCTAAAGTTGTTTGAAGTGTTTGTTGTATTTAAATTGTTTGTTTTTTTATTACTGTTAGTATTTAATAGTTTGTTTTGGGAAGTAGTAGTGGCAACAGTTGTATTGTTTTCTGTTTTAAGTTGCGGTGTGTTATTTGTTGTGCCGTTTTTTGTACCGTTAAGAGTGTTGTTTAAATTAGTGTTTTTTGTTGTAGCTTTATTATTTGTGGTTGTTTTGTTGTTTTCTGTATTTGTGTCTACAACGGTATTAGTTTGTGGTGAGTTGTTATAAATGGTACTTCCAATTGCAAAAAACAACAATAATAAAGCCGCAACACTTGCATAGCGTAACCATAAAGGTACCAAAGTGGTTTTACGTTTAGGTTGTTTAATTTCTCTTTCTATATTGGCCCAAACATTGGCTTTGGGTTTTACTTCAAAGTCTTTAAACTTTTCTTGAAAAAGCCTATCTATATGTTTTTTATCACTCATAATTATAAAGATTGAGACTGTTGTCCCATTTTATAGTCTGTAATTTTTGTTTTTAAAATCTGTCTAGCACGAGCTAAATTAGATTTTGATGTTCCAGTGGTTATATTTAATAATTCTGCCACATCATTATGCGAATAACCATCTAGAACATAAAGGTTAAATACTAGGCGATAACGATCTGGTAATTCTTGAATTATTTTTAACAAATAATCTAAAGAGACATCATCATTATCTTCTATTGCTACGCCTTCGTCTTCAATATTTTCTTCGTTTATAATTTCAAAAACATTTTCATGTCGATAACGCTGTAATGCAGTATTTATAGTTATTCTTTTTAACCAACCTTCAAAAGAACCTTTGTTTTTATATTGATCTATTTTTTTAAATATGGTAACAAATGCGTCTTGTAAATTATCTTCGGCTTCGGCATAGTTACGTGAATACTTTAAGCATAGAGAAAACAGTTTACCCGAAAAGAGTTTATATAGTTCACTTTGTGCTTTAGTATTATTTTTCTTACAGTTATATATGAGTTGATCTAAACTCAAATTTATATCACGTATTAGTTTATTTATTCTACAACAGGTACTTCAATTGTTAAATATTCATCTTGTGCATTTTCATCTGTTCCTTGCCAAAATTTAAAAACATAAGAGCCTAACTCTGTAGGTAAAAAATCGAACGAAACCTCTTCTTCAGTATTTAATTCGCTACAATCATTAGTATCTACAATTGCGCTAATTATTGCTACAGTTCTTTCATTACCGTTTTTTAAATAATATAGTGTTTTAAACGAATGACAAGTTGTAGGTTTTATATAAGTTAAGTTTATTTCGTAGGTTACGCTAACCTGAAATTCTTCTGGTACTATAGCACTTTCTATAGGTAACAGCTCTTGATATGTATTTGGTGTATCGTCGCTAATATCACATGAAAATGCAATTAGGGCGATAAGAAAAATTAGAATTTTTTTAATCATTTATTAAAATATATATACGTGTATTATACACCTTAGATGGTAAAAAGATAAAAAGGTTGCGTATAAAAACAAAAAAATCCCGAATAGATCGGGATTTTATATAATTATAATAAAGATTATAAATCTTCTTTAATAGCTTTTTTAATTTTTTGTTCAAGCTCATCAAACAATTCTGGATTGTCCTTTATAATGGCTTTTACAGCGTCTCTACCTTGACCTAATTTTGTGTCTTCGTAGCTAAACCAAGAACCGCTTTTTTTCACAATTTCTTTTTCTACTGCTACATCTAAAATTTCTCCTACTTTACTAACACCTTCGCCGTACATAATGTCAAACTCTGCTAATTTAAATGGTGGAGCAACTTTGTTTTTAACAACTTTAACTCTGGTTTTATTTCCTCTTACTTCACCATCTGTACTTTTTATTTGTGTAGATCTTCTAATATCTAAACGTACCGAAGCGTAAAATTTTAGAGCATTACCACCAGTTGTAGTTTCTGGGTTTCCAAACATTACGCCAATTTTTTCACGTAATTGGTTAATAAATATTACCGTACAATTAGTTTTACTAATAGAAGCTGTAAGTTTTCTTAGTGCTTGAGACATTAATCGTGCATGAAGTCCCATTTTACTGTCTCCCATTTCACCTTCAATTTCACTTTTAGGTGTTAATGCAGCAACCGAGTCAACTACAACAATATCAATAGCTCCAGAACGAATTAAATTATCTGCAATTTCTAATGCTTGCTCACCATTATCTGGTTGAGAAATAATTAAATTGTCTATATCTACGCCTAACTTTTCTGCATAAAAACGATCAAAAGCATGCTCGGCATCAATAAATGCAGCAATACCTCCAGCTTTTTGAGCTTCGGCAATAGCATGTAATGTTAATGTTGTTTTACCAGATGATTCTGGACCATATATTTCTATTACTCTACCTCTTGGATAACCACCAACACCTAAAGCAATATCTAAACCTAATGAACCAGAAGGAATCGCTTCTACATCTACAACAGCAGCATCACTCATTTTCATTACTGTTCCTTTTCCGTAAGCTTTATCTAGTTTGTCTAAGGTAAGCTTTAATGCCTTTAATTTGGCGTCTTTTTCATTGCTCATAGTCTTCTTTTTTTCTATTCGTCGTGCTAAAATACTACTTTTTTTCACTTTTTTTTATTTTCTCACGCAACCTTTTAAACAAATTGACATCTAAGTAATAAAGAGGGGAAATTTTAGCTATGAAAAAGAAAAATTAAATCCGCTTTTTTATAAATCATGTTCAAATTAAAGTGTTATTAGCATGAGATTTTTAAAAAAAATATTAACATCAAAAGCATTAGGCGTTTCAGTCTCTGTTTTAATAAACAGCAGCTGTAAAGCCGATGGAGGTTAACTCGTTTAGTTTTTTTAGAAATAAAAAAAATTAATAACGAGTTAGTCTATTAAAAGTCCTTTGTAAAGTACAAAGGACTTTTTTTTATATTTATTTTAAAGCAATAAACACTCTAAATGTCTTCAAACTTGTTAAGTTGATATAAAACAATACCTTTGCAAAAAAAAATCTTTAACTTTTTAAAATTAGTATAGCATGCAACTGTACAATAAACTAAGTGCCAAAGAAAGAGCTGCGTTAATAGAAAACGCAGGTAAAGAGCGTTTAACACTATCTTTCTATCAATATGCGAAAATTGGCAATCCGCAAATATTACGAGACCATTTATTTTTAACATGGGATGCATTAGACGTTTTAGGGCGTATTTACATTGCAACCGAAGGTATTAATGCACAATTATCCTTACCAGCCGATAGGTTTAACGAGTTTAAAACGCATTTAGATACTATTGAGTTTTTAAAAGACATTAGGTTAAATGTCGCTGTAGAGCAAGATAACATGTCTTTTTTAAAGCTTAAAATAAAAGTTAGAAACAAAATTGTTGCAGATGGCTTAGAAGATAATTCTTTTGATGTTACAAATAAAGGAACGCATGTAGCAGCACAAAAATTTAACCAACTTATAGAAGACGAAAACACCGTTTTAGTAGATATGAGAAATCACTACGAAAGCGAAATAGGTCATTTTAAAAATGCTGTAACTCCAGATGTTGATACCTTTCGTGAATCTTTAGATATTATTGAAGACGATTTAAAAGAACATAAAGAAGATAAAAACCTAGTAATGTATTGCACTGGTGGTATACGTTGCGAAAAAGCAAGTGCATATTTTAAGCATAAAGGTTTTAAAAATGTATACCAGTTAGAAGGTGGTATTATAGAATATACTAGGCAAGTAAAAGAAGAGCAACTTGAAAATAAATTTTTAGGAAAAAACTTTGTTTTCGATGAGCGTCGTGCCGAAAAAATTAGTGACCATGTTATAGCTAATTGCCACCAATGTGGCAAACCATGCGATACACACGTAAATTGTGCTAATGAAGCTTGTCACTTACTATTTATACAATGTGAAACGTGTAAAACCGAGATGGACAATTGCTGCTCTACAACTTGTAAAGAAATTAATGCCTTACCATACGAAGAGCAAAAAGCACTAAGAAAAGGACAAGGTAATAGTAACGATATATTTAAAAAAGGTAGAGCAGATCACTTACCATATAAAAAAGATTTGCGTAATATATTTGAAACCTTAAAAAAGAAATAATCACACAAAAAAAGCCTAAGAAATTATCTTAGGCTTTTTTATATTTCACAGTCTTCTAAATAATCTTATCTTTACCGTTAGATTTTATTTTTAGCCGAAGCAAAATTTCTTCAATAAAAAAGTAAAACATTATTAATCGTCTTCTGGTGTTTCTAAAGCATTATAGCTACAACATAAAACATTCAGAATCAATATATCTACATATATGGCTTGTGCAAGTTGCTCAACTAAAGACGGCCAACCTAAAGGCTGCAAAAATAACGGTACCTGTGGTACAGACAGTTGTAATAAACTCACTGTCTTCGATTGGCTATCTAACATGTCTGTTCCTAACGGAGAAAAACCTTTCGATTTTGTTGAGGTTCGTTTTAAAAACGGAAGAAAAGACTACTATAAAAACACAGAAAATTTATCGCTTACAATAGGTGAAATTGTTGCAACACAAGCACAATCTGGGCATGATATTGGTATGGTTACACTAACCGGAGAATTGGTTAGAGTGCAAATGAAAAGAAAAAAAATAGCGCCAAAACCAGACGAAGTATTAAAAATTTATAGGAAAGCATCACAAAGAGATATAGATATTTGGAGTGAAGCTCGTGATAAAGAAGAGCCAATGAAGGTTAAAGCAAGACAATTTGCTATAGACCTAAAATTACAAATGAAAATCTCCGATATTGAATTTCAAGGAGACGCAAGCAAAGCAACATTTTATTATACAGCCGAAGAACGTGTAGATTTTAGAGAACTAATTAAAGTATTTGCTCGAGAATTTAGAACAAGAATAGAAATGAAACAAGTTGGGTTTAGGCAAGAAGCCTCAAGACTTGGTGGTATAGGTTCTTGTGGTAGAGAGTTGTGTTGCTCAACTTGGTTAACAGATTTTAGATCGGTAAGTACAAGTGCAGCAAGATACCAACAGCTATCCTTAAATCCGCAAAAACTTGCAGGACAATGTGGTAAGTTAAAATGCTGTTTAAATTATGAACTTGATTCTTATATGGATGCTTTAAAAGCATTTCCAAAAAACGATACCAAGTTATATACAGAAAAAGGTACCGCAGTATGCCAAAAAACCGATATATTTAAAGGTCACATGTGGTATGCATATGAGGGCGAATGGATGAACTGGCATAAAATAACAACAGACCAAGCCAGAGAAATAATAGAGTTAAATAAGAAAAAAGAAAAAGTAGCAAGCTTAGAAGAATATGCTTCAGATTTAATTGAAGAATCTAAAGTAGCCTTCGAGAATGTTGTAGGTCAAGACAGTTTAACGCGTTTCGATAGTCCAAAAGGCAATAAAAAACGTAGAAATAATAAGAGCCGCAATAATAGAAATAAAAATAAGGCTAAAACACAGCCTCAAAATAAAAAACAACCGGCTGCAAATAAACCTCAAAAGAGAAAAAACAGAAAACCAAGACCACAAAACAAAACTAATAATGCAAAGTAAAGTTGCCGTTTTAAGTGTTTTAATAGCAGTAATGTTATTTTCTTGCGATACAAATAGTGTTTTCGATGAGTATAAAGCAGTGCCAAACGTTTGGAATAAAAACGAAGTTGTAAGCTTTAATGTAAAAGTACCAGACTCAACAAAACCTTATAATTTATTTGTAAATCTTAGAAATACAAAAGAATATAAGTACAGTAATTTATTTTTAATTGTAGAAATGAATTTTCCTAAAGGAAAAGTAATTCGTGATACTTTAGAGTATAGAATGGCAAAACCAAATGGAGAGTTGTTAGGTACAGGTTTAACCAGTGTAAAAGAAAATAAACTGTGGTACAAAGAAAACGTAGTGTTTAGTGAAACAGGTACTTATACAGTAAATATAAAACAAGCAATGCGTAATAATGGAGACATTAATGGCGTTACTAATCTAGAAGGTATAACCGATGTAGGTTTTAGAATTGAAGACGTAAAATAACTTTAAATACATTAGTACTTATTTAAATGGCAAAAGCAAAAAGCAAAACCAAACAAACACAAGAACCTCAGAGCTTCGAAAAATACATTCGTTGGTTTTGGATACTCTTTTTATCTGGAATAGCAGCAATAGCACTACTATTTCTATTAGCTTCATGGAGCGTATTTGGTGAAATGCCAGATCACACTCAATTAGAAAACCCTAAAACAAATTTAGCAACAGAAATTATTTCTAGCGATGGTAAAACATTAGCAAAATTCTATTTTAACGACAATAGAACACCTGTTGGTTATAATGAGTTATCTAAACATTTAGTAGATGCTTTAATAGCAACCGAAGATGCACGTTTTCACGAACATTCTGGTATAGACGGCCGAGGCACATTGCGTGCTATTGTAAAATTAGGCTCTGGTGGAGGAGCAAGTACAATATCGCAACAATTAGCAAAACAATTATTTCATGGCGAAGGTTCAAAAAACATAGTAGAAAGAGTTATTCAAAAAGCAAAAGAATGGATTATTGCTATACGTTTAGAACGCCAATACACAAAAGAAGAAATAATAGCACAATATTTCAATATCTACGATTTTGGAAATAATGGAGACGGCATACGTTCTGCTTCAAACATCTATTTTGATAAAGAACCAAAAGATTTAAGCATTAAAGAATCTGCTATGTTAGTAGGTATGTTTAAAAACTCTTCATTTTACAATCCAATTCCATCAAGAAATCCTGTAGGAGTAAAAAACCGAAGAAACGTAGTCTTGTACCAAATGGAAAAATATGGATTTATAGATGAAAAAGTAAAAGACTCATTACAAAAAACCGAGTTAGATTTAAAATTCACACCACAATCTCATACATCTGGAACAGCAACTTACTTTAGAGAATACTTAAGAAGTTGGATGAAAGATTGGACAAAAGATAAAGCCAATAGAAAACCAGACGGAGAAAAATACAATATAAATAGTGATGGTTTAAAAGTGTTTGTAACCTTAGATTCTCGCATGCAAAAGTATGCCGAAGAAGCTGTAGCTAGACACATGCCAAGACTTCAAGCAGAGTTTTTTAATCAAAACACACCAAAAAGAAATCCAACAGCTCCTTTTTTAGATTTAGATAAAGCCGAAATCGATAAACTCATGAAAAACGCAATGCGTCGTGGAGAACGTTGGAGAATTTTAAAAAATCAAGGAAAAAGCAATAAAGAGATAGAAGCATCATTTAATGTACCAACAAAAATGACGGTATTTAAATGGATAGATGGCAAAGCAGGAGAAGTAGATACTATCATGAAACCAATAGATTCTATGCGCTACTATAAATCCTTTTTACATCCAGGAATGATGAGTATGGATCCACAAACAGGTCACGTAAAAGCATGGGTTGGTGGCATGAATTATAGGCACTTTAAATACGATATGGTTAAACAAGGAAAACGCCAAGTAGGTTCTACCTTTAAACCATTTGTATATGCAACAGCAATAGACCAATTGCACATGTCACCGTGTGATAAATTACCATTATCTCAAATAACAATAGAAGCAAATAAATATGGTAATCCAGAACCATGGACACCAAGTAACGATGGAGGTGATTACGGTGGCGAAAAAACATTAAAAGCAGCATTAGCAGGATCTATAAATACTGTAACAGCTAGATTAATGAATAAAGTTGGACCACAACCAGTAGCAAAATTAGCTAGAAATTTAGGGATTACATCAGATATTCCAGAAGTACCATCAATAGCCTTAGGAACACCAGATATTAGTGTGTATGAAATGGTTGGAGCATATTCTGCATTTGCCAATCAAGGTGTATATACAAAACCTGTTATGATTGAGCGTATTGAAGATAAAAATGGTACCGTTTTATATCAATTTACACCAGAAACTAGAGATGTTTTAAGTGCAGAATCTGCTTACGTAACAGTAAATTTAATGGAAGGTGTAACACAATATGGATCTGGAGGAAGATTAAGAGGAAAAGGGCGTGATAAATGGCGTGCAGATTACAGAGAAGTTGTAACTGGTTATCCTTATGAATTTACAAACCCAATAGCAGGAAAAACAGGAACCACACAAAACCAAAGTGATGGTTGGTTTATGGGAATGGTGCCAAATCTAGTAACAGGTGTTTGGGTTGGTGCAGAAGATAGAGCAGCACATTTTAAACGTATTACTTATGGTCAAGGCGCAGCAATGGCATTACCTATTTGGGGAATGTACATGAAAAGTTGTTATCAAGATGAAACATTAAATGTGTCTAAAGGAAACTTTGAAAAACCTAAAGACTTATCTATAGAAGTAGATTGCGATAAATACCAGCAAGATAATCCAGATGGTGATAACGATACGCCAACCGAAGATATTCCAGATGAGTTAGATTTATAAAACTTCACTTTTTATAAAATCTAAAACAAGTAATTAAATAAACAAAAAAGCCATTCATTATTGAGTGGCTTTTTTGTTTCTCTTAATTTTGTAAAGCAAAAAACCAAGCTTTATAACTACATAAAACACTGTTTTTTATTGATTTACGGTTTTTACCGTAATAAAAAGTACACAAAATTGTCTGTTTTCGATGAAATACACAAAAACGCTTATAAAAATTTAAATAGCCCATTTGTTTTTTTTTAGGTTTACACTGTTGACATTAAAAATTTAAATCAAAGCCGATTAAAGGTTTACTAAAAACACCAAGATTAATCTTATAACTAGCGCTAGTTTTTTTAATCTCCCTACTAAGTAATTTAAAATAGTGCTTTTAAGCAATAGCGGCTTTTATTGTTTAAAATACTTCGGCTTAAAACTCGGCTTAATGTTATTAACCAACCAGTTAAAAACTAAAAGTGGTTTAAAATTATTTATTATGCGAAAATTTAAAAACACTTTATTTATTTTAATGTTAATTGGACCGTATGCTTTTGCTGGTTCTAATATTGATAATTCAAATGCTCTATTATTAGATAGTGAAATTTGTCAAAATCAAAATACAACTATACAAAGTTATATAGATAGATTAACATTTGATGAGTGTACTATTACTGTATCAATCTACCAAGACGGAGAGTTAGTAAGTTCTGCTACGTGGACAGACCATGATGGTAACTGTAAATTGGCAAAACCTGGAGTAACAATGATGGCTTATGCATTTTTGAATGAGGATTAATATTATAAATTTTATAAAAGGAGTAATATTTTATTACTCCTTATTTCGTTTTAAAAATAAAGTTATGAGAAAATTTTTATTACCATTAATTTTTTTGTTTTGTCTTTTTAGTTTTGGGCAAACAGCGGGAACTATAGAGTATATTTATACAAAAAAATTGGGTGTAGATTACCAAACCGTAGGAGTATTACAGTTCACTTCAAACTATTCAAGTTTTGTAGAATTAAGTCCAATACAACTACGAAAATTTAATAATAGTGATGAGAAATCTATTGTTGTAAGTACTATAGCTAAGGAAAGGCCAACAGTACTTATTAATAGAGATGTTGATAGCCTATACAGTAGTGTTTCATTATTTAATAAAAAGTACAAGATTAAAGAAGTGTTGCCTAGAATTAATTGGGTAATAAAAAATAAATTTAAAAACTCTAGTATCTATAAATGTCAACTAGCTACAGGAGAATTTAGAGGTAGGCAATATAGTGTATGGTTTACTCAAGATATTCCACTTCCTTATGGACCTTGGAAATTACAAGGATTACCAGGTGTGATTTTAGAAGCTCATGATAGTTTAAATCAAATTATTTTTAAAGCAAAATCCATAAAACTAGATACTAAAATCGATCTTGAAGAAATAAAATACTCTAAAGCATATGAGTTGAAAACCTTTATAGCCTTAAAAAAGAAAATTTACTTAGAAAAAGAAAGAAGTATAAGTTCTAAAATGCCACGAAATGGAAGTATGAAACTTAGTCTACCTTTAAGAAAAACTCAAAAAGAAATAACCTACGAATGGGAAGCAAAAAACACAGAAAATTAACTTTTATTACTAAAATTGTTGTTTTCTTTTTTCTTCAAAACTTTTGTTTTTCTCAAGCAATCATTTTTGGGACTGTTAAAGACAGTACAAGCAATATAGCTTCTGCAAGTGTAATATTAAAAGATAGTTTATCACAATCAATTTTAAGTTTTGCCTACACAGGTAAAAATGGAAATTATAGCTTGACAACAGATAATCTAGGGAAGTTTAATTTAGTTTTTACTTCACTTGGTTACGAAGTTAAAACGGTTCCAATAACAGTAAAAAATTTACAAGAAAATAAGGAGGTTAATGCAACTTTAAAAATTAAACCAATGAGTTTAGACGAAGTTGTTATTAAAAGCGAACGTGCAATATCTATTAAAAAAGACACTATCACATTTAAAACTAAATTTTTTGTAAACGGTACAGAGCAAACAGTAGAAGACTTATTAAAAACAATTCCTGGAATAAATATAGGTACAGATGGTGCAATAAAAATTGGTAATCAAGAAATAGAAAAATTAATGATAGATGGAGACGACCTTTTTGAAAAAGGTTATAAAATTTTATCTAAAAACATGCCTGCTTATCCCATTGAAGAGGTTGAATTATTAAAAAACTATTCAAATAATAGATTGCTAAAAAATATAGAAGAAAGTAATAAAGTTGCTTTAAATTTAAAGCTTAATGAAAAATCTAAAAGTATATGGTTTGGTAATATTAAGGCAGGCTTAGGAAATGAAAATTTCTATGAATTTAAAGGTAATTTAATGAATTTTGGTAAAAAAAATAAATACTATTTTTTCACTAATTTTAATAATATAGGTTACGATGCTACTGGAGATATAAATAACTTAATTAAACCATTTAAAGTTAATGAGCCCTCTAGTGTTGGCGATAATCAAAGCGTTAACACATTAATTAATTTAGTTCCAGATAGACTTAGTTTTAAAAAAAACAGAACTAATTTTAATAACGCAGAACTTACATCTTTAAACGCAATATTTAATCCTTCAAAAAAAATAAAAATAAAAACATTAGGCTTTTTTAATTGGGATGAGAAAGATTTTTTTAAAAACACTATAGAAGTAGTAAATACAAATGATGCCAATTTTACTAATATTGAAAATCATATGTATAGAAGTAAAAGTAAAATAGCTTTTGGTAAAGTAAATGTTATTTATAACCTATCTAAAAATAAAATGCTAGAGGGCATTACTAAATATAACACTGGGAGCTTTAATACAAATACAAATCTATTATTTAATGGTAATTCGACAATAGAGAATTTGCGAAATACAAATAGACTTTTTGATCAAAAAATAAACTTTACAAATAAATTTAAAAAGAATAAAGCGTTTCTAATTACTGGTCGTTTTATAGATGAAAAAGAACCAGAAAATTATACCGTAAATCAATTTTTTTTTCAAGATTTATTTCCAAATAATGACGGGAATAATATTGAGCAACAAAATTTAAACGAAATGCAATTTGTTGGTGTTAATGCTCACTTATTAGATAGAAAAACAAATGGAGACCTATTAGAGATACAGATTGGAAATGAATTTAGGAAAGATAAATTAATATCCAATTTCTCAATAAAACAAAACAATACTTTATTAAGTAGTCCAGTAGGTTATCAAAATAGTACTATTTACCATGTGAATGATTTATATGTAAAAAGTAAATATCTATTAAAAGTTAATAATTTTGGTTTTATAGGGAAATTAAATGCGCATCAACTTTTTAATCGGTTAGAAAATAAAATTACTTTAACTAAACAAAATCCCTTTTATATTAACCCAAGTATAGGAGTAAATTGGAAGATAAATAATAATAATAAAATAACAAGTACCTATTCATATAATACAACAAACACAGGTATTATAGATGTCTATAATAACTATGTTTTAAATGATTTTCGTTCTTTTTCAAAAGGAACTTCTAATATTAATCAATTGATATCTTCAAGTGTTTTTTTAAACTATCAATTGGGTAATTGGAGTGATCGTTTTTTTGCTAACACATTCATTTTATATAGTAAAAACCATGATTTCTTTTCTACTAATTCATTGCTTAATCAAAACGTTACTCAGTCTGAAAGAATAATTATTAAAGATCGAGAATTTTTAAATTTTAATTCAAAATTAGATTTCTATATTAAGCAAATCTCTTCTAATTTAAAGCTAGATTTAGGTTTTACCAAAAATGAATTTAAAAATATTATAAACAATTCAAATTTAAGAAAAGTTACGACTAATAATTATAATTATGGTTTAGAGTTAAGGTCTGGTTTTAAAGGTTTTTTTAATTACCATATAGGAACCAAATGGACAACTTCAAAAGTAAAAACAAATAAAAATAATTCGTTTACAAATAACATGAGTTTTTTAGACTTAACATTTGTATTAAAAAAGAAGTTTGATGCGACATTAAAAACTGAATCTTATTATTTAGGTTCATTGCAGTCAGATAAGGCTTATTATTTTTTAGATTTTAATACGCGATATAAACTTATAAAAGATAAATTAACTTTATCTTTAAATGGAAAGAATATTTTTAACACTAAGTTTTTTAGAAATTTTTCAATTAGTGATATTGGTACTTCAGCAGCAGAATATAGACTTATACCAAGGTATATTTTGTTGAAAATGGAATATAGATTTTAATTAATTTTTTTTGAGTGTTTTACTTTTTACAAAAAGTAACTCAAAATACCATTCGACTCTTTTTATTTCATAAATTTAAGCCACAAAAGAAACAAATAGTTATGATTAATAAAAAAGTAAACGCTGTTAGTGATGCTGTAAAAGGAATAAGCGATAACATGACATTTATGTTAGGTGGTTTTGGCTTATCTGGAATACCAGAAAACGCCATTGCAGCTTTAGTTAAAAGCGGAATTAAAGGCTTAACCTGTATTTCTAATAATGCAGGAGTAGACGATTTTGGCTTAGGCTTATTATTACAACAAAAACAAATAAAAAAAATGGTATCCTCTTACGTTGGTGAGAATGATGAGTTCGAGCGCCAAATGCTATCTGGAGAATTAGACGTAGAACTAATACCACAAGGTACATTAGCCGAGCGTTGTCGTGCAGCACAAGCTGGTTTTCCAGCAATTTATACGCCAGCAGGATACGGAACAGAAGTTGCCGAAGGTAAAGAAACACGTGAGTTTGATGGTAAAATGTATGTTTTAGAACATGCCTTTAAAGCAGATTTTGCTTTTGTAAAAGCTTGGAAAGGTGATGCAGCTGGAAACTTAATATTTAAAGGCACAGCAAGAAACTTTAATCCTGTAATGTGTGGAGCAGCTCAAATAACTGTAGCTGAGGTTGAAGAACTTGTTCCTGTAGGAGAATTAGATCCTAATCAAATTCATATTCCAGGCATATTTGTACAGCGTATTTTTCAAGGTGAAAAGTATGAAAAACGAATAGAGCAAAGAACAGTTCGTACACGAGAATAAATGTATTCTTTTCTTTAATAAGAAAGACATACGCACTATAAATTAATTTTTTAAAATTTCTGCTCCTGCAGAAATAACAATATAGATTATGTTAGACAAAACAGGAATAGCTAAACGTATTGCAAAAGAAGTACAAGATGGCTACTATGTAAATTTAGGAATAGGAATTCCAACCTTAGTTGCAAACTATGTGCGTGACGATATAGAAGTAGAATTTCAAAGTGAAAATGGCGTGCTTGGTATGGGACCATTTCCTTTTGATGGCGAAGAAGATGCCGACATTATTAATGCCGGAAAACAAACCATAACAACTTTGCCCGGAGCTAGTTTTTTTGATAGCGCAACAAGTTTTGCCATGATTCGTGGTCAACATGTGCATTTAACCATTTTAGGCGCTATGGAAGTTGCAGAAAATGGAGATATTGCCAACTGGAAAATACCAGGAAAAATGGTGAAAGGTATGGGTGGCGCTATGGATTTAGTTGCAAGTGCCGAAAATATTATTGTAGCAATGATGCATACAAATAGAGCAGGAGCATCAAAACTACTTAAAAAATGCTCATTACCATTAACGGGTGTTGGTTGTGTAAAAAAAATAGTAACCAATCTCGCTGTTTTAGAAGTAACAGAAAAAGGATTTAAACTTTTAGAACGCGCTCCAGGAGTTACAGTAGAAGAAATTAAACAAGCCACAGAAGGCACTTTAATTGTTGAAGGAGATATTCCAGAAATGAGTTTATAGCCTCTTTTTAAGCAGTATTTCATGCGAATAAGAACATTAACAAATAGCTATGTTAATTATCATTATTTAGAAAATAGAGATTATACAAAAATTAAAGATCGTTTTCTTAGAAACACTACAATAGCTTTAGATTTTTTAGTAAAAACAAGCACCTTAACAATACGTTTTGTAGACAATGGAGTGCCTAAAGTAATTGATATTGTTGATGTGTTAATAGCAGATACAAAGAACAATATTACTATTATTCCAGGTAATAGAAATGCATACAGTCCATCACATAACACGATATTGTTTTATGATACACATGGCGTAATATTTAGAAAAAATCATAAAAAAAAATGGTTTAGAAGTAATAAAGGCTACAATTCTCCAGTAGCCTTATTATCTCATGAGTTAATACATTGCTATAATGAAATTTATGATCCTGAAGATTACCATAAAAGAAAACAAGATTTTAAATCTAAGGGAAAAAAGATAGATGCAGATGGCCATGACCTTTCTTTTCCTAATGCAGAAGAAGTATTTGTTATAAAAATGACAAATCAAGTAGCAAAACGTTTAGGTGAAGATAAACGAAGTAATTACGGCAGAAGCTATTATGCAACAGCATCTGTTTTAAGTACAAAAAGAGCTAAAAAAGGTTAAAATTTACTTAAAATGTTAAAGTTTTGTGTATTTCGTCGAATATTAATGCTTTTAAACCGATAGATTTAAAATCAATTATATATTAGCAGTCCCAAACCTATCAAAAATAATAAACCCAAATGTACCATAGCTTTAACCACTTTGTTATGTTTATCGCACCCAATTTAGTAATAAATACCTAACCAAGTCTATCATAAACTACCTACCTATGAATTCAGATTTATTTTTACTAACCCAGTTTAAAAAAGTTAAACAAACTTTCAAGTTTATTGGAAGCCTAGTGTATTTAACTAAAAAAGTATTTATGCTATAAACCTTTTGGTATAGCATTAATTAGTTTTTTAGTATACGCTTTTTTAGGTGACTTGTAAATAACATCAGCATCATCTAACTCTTCTATTTTTCCTTTATTCATTACCAATAATTGATCACTCATATATTTAACCACAGCTAAATCATGAGAAATAAAGATATAAGTAAATCCAAATTTCTCTTTTAATTCGTTTAGTAAATTTAAAACCTGTGCTTGAACAGAAATATCTAAAGCAGATACAGATTCATCGCATATAATTAATTTGGGTTGTAAGGCAACAGTTCTTGCTATACCAACACGCTGGCGTTGTCCACCAGAAAATTCATGTGGATACCTATTAAAATGTGAATTATCTAAGCCAACCCTGTTTAATATCTCTATGGCTTTTTCTTTTCTTTTACTATATGTGGTAAATAATTTATGAACTTTCATGGGTTCCATTATAGCTTCACCAATAGTTAGTCTTGGATTTAGAGAAGAGTATGGATCTTGAAATATTATTTGTATTTCTTTTCTAAGTGTTTTTACTTCTTTAGTATTTAAAGTTGTAATATCTTTTCCTTTAAATAATATAGATCCGGCAGTTGGCCTGTCTAACAATAAAATAGCATTTCCTAATGTAGATTTTCCGCAACCAGATTCTCCTACTAAACCTAGTGTTTCACCTTCATATAAATTAAAAGTAACATTATTTACTGCCTTAAATATTTCAGCTTTAGAAAATAAACCAGATTTCCCAACATATTCTTTTTCTAGATTTTTAACCTCAAGTAAAGGCTCATTACTGTATATTTTACTATGTTGTTCTGCACGCATACCTGCAGTTATTATTTGGGAATCGACACTATTATTCATAACATCCTTAATAGTAGGTAACGTTTTTAACCTGGTATTTAAAGAAGGTCTAGAATTAATTAAAGCTTTTGTGTATTTATGTTCTGGATTATTAAAAATGTTTGAAACCGTATTCTGCTCAACAATATCTCCCTTATACATTACTAAAACCCGATTTGCAATTTGGGAGATTAATGATAAATCGTGAGTTATAAACAGAATACTCATTTTAGTTTCTTCTTGCAATTCTTTTAGTAAAGCTATTATCTCATTCTGTACAGTAACGTCTAGCGCAGTGGTAGGTTCATCTGCAATTAAAATTTGTGGTTTACAAGCAATAGCCATTGCAATCATTACACGTTGTTTTTGTCCTCCAGAAATTTCATGAGGATAAGCTTTAAACACGCGATCAGGATTTGGCAACTTTACCTTACTAAATAACAAAAGGGTTTGGTTTGTAATCTCTTTTTTTGATAAAGTTGTATGTATATTTAAAATTTCTTCAACCTGTTTGCCACAAGTCATAGAAGGATTTAAAGCACTCATTGGTTCTTGAAAAATCATACCAATTTTTTTTCCTCTTATTTCTTGAAAAGCTTTAGCTGTTATTTTGGTTAAATCTTCACCTTGAAAAATAATACTTCCAGAAGTGATTTTAGAAATCTTTTTAGGTAATAACCCTAATATTGCAGCTGTAGAAACAGATTTTCCAGAACCAGATTCTCCAACAATTCCTAAAATTTCATTAGCATTTAGTTGGTAAGTAATACCATGGATAATTTCATTCTCTTTTTTATTATTAATAAAAGAAATTGAAAGATTATTTACTGTTAGTAGAGTACTCATATTTTGTAAATGTAGGAATTATAGTCCGATATTTTACGGGTTTAACCGTAACCAGAACCGAATGTTTTTATTTTTATTGCATTTCGTCGAAAAATCGATTAAACCGAATACTTGTTCGTGTGGATTTTAATACTTTCATTGCTAATTCCCTAAAAAATTAATTAATATTTTAAACAATTCACATGAAAAAAACAATTACTTTATCATTATTGAGTTTTTTATTTGTCTTTTGTGCCTTCGCGCAAGAAGACAGAAAATGTGCTACAATGGAAAATTTGGAGTATAGAAAACAAAACGACCCTAATCTTGAACAAAGAATGCAAGATATTGAACAGTTCACAAAGCTAAAAGTACAGCAAATGGACAATTCACAAAACAAAATTGTAGGTAATGTAATAACCTTACCTGTTGTTGTACATGTATTATACCGTAATTCTACCGAAAATATAAGTGTAGCTCAAATTCAATCTCAGTTAGACGTATTAAATGAAGACTTTAGGCGTACTAATCCAGATGCAGATAATGCTTGGTCTCAAGCAGCAGATTCTGAAATAGAATTTTGCTTAGCAACTGTAGATCCAAATGGTAATGCAACCACTGGAATTACTAGAAAATCAACAACACGTCGTGATTGGGGAACTAGTGATGATATGAAGCGTTCGTCTACAGGAGGAATTGATCCTTGGAATACTAGTGAGTATTTAAACATGTGGATTGTACCACAAATGTTAAGTAACGGAGGTACAATTTTAGGTTATGCTCAGTTTCCAGGTGGTAATGCAGCAACAGATGGTGTTGTAATGGGTTATAACTATTTTGGTAGAACAGGAGCAGTAACAGCACCGTTTGATGGTGGTAGAACAACAACACACGAAGTTGGTCACTACTTAAATCTTCGTCATATTTGGGGTGATAGTAACTGTGGTAACGATTTTGTGAGTGATACACCTACGCACCAAACCTCTAATGGTGGTTGTCCAGTAGGGCAAACCTCTTGTGGATCTACAGATATGGTACAAAACTATATGGATTACACTAACGATTCTTGTATGAATCTTTTTACACTTGGTCAAAAAAACAGAATGCGAGCAGTATTAGCAGCTGGCGGAGCAAGACGAAGTTTAGCACTATCAGATAAATGTGGAGCAGTAGCACAACCAACATGTACAGATGGTATACAAAATGGAAACGAAACAGGAGTAGACTGTGGCGGTTCTTGTACACCATGTCAAACAGGAACACAATATTGCGCATCTCAAGGTAACAGTGTAAACGATGAGTATATCTCAAGAGTACAAGTAGGAAGTATTAATAATCCTTCTGGAGCACAGTTATATTCAGATTTTACAAACACATCTACAGATTTAAATAAAGGTTCAAGCTACACAATAACAGTAACACCAACTTGGACAGGAACAACGTATAGCGAAGGTTATGCAGCGTGGATAGATTATAACGACGATGGTGATTTTACAGACTCAGGAGAACAAATTTTCTCGCTTGCAGCAACACAATCATCACCAGTTAGTGGCACGTTTACAGTACCTTCAGGAACTGCAAATGGAGATAAGCGTTTACGTGTTTCTATGAAATATAATGGTATACCAACTTCTTGCGAAACATTCTCTTATGGAGAAGTAGAAGATTATACAGTAACAATAAAAACAGGAACAACAACGCCACCACCAACAGGATGTAGTGGAGCAATTTCATCTTTCCCTTATAACGAAGGTTTTGAGTCTAACTTTGGAGGATGGACACAAGGTAGCGGAGACGATTTTAACTGGACAAGGCGCTCTGGTTCTACGCCATCAAGCAACACAGGGCCATCAAGCGCAAGTGCTGGATCTCAATATGCTTATATGGAATCTTCGGCACCAAATTATTCTACAAAAAGAGCATTATTAGTATCGCCATGCTTTAATTTAGCAGGACAAAATCAAGCCACTTTTAGTTTTAAATACCACATGTACGGTGCAGCAGCAATGGGTAACCTAAAAGTAGCAGTAAGTACAAATAGCGGTTCATCATGGACTACCGTTTGGACGCAGTCTGGAAATCAAGGTAACGCTTGGCAAAATGCAAGTATAGATTTATCATCTTATGCAGGAAGCTCAGTTCAATTAAGGTTCGATGGTACAACAGGTACAACATGGCAAGGAGATATGGCAATAGATGCCATTAGTTTAACCAATGGCGCAGCAGATAAATGTGCAGGAGTAGCACCATATAATAGCGGTCAATCTTACGCTGTTGGAGATCAAGTAACCTATAATGGTTCATTATATCAAAGAACATCAAGCGGGTGGACTAATCTTGGTACTTGTGGTACAGCAAGAACAACAAACGAAGGTTTTGTACAGTACCTTGACGTACAAGTATCTGTATATCCAAATCCAGTAAGTGGTAATACACTATTTGTAAAATCTAACATAGAAAAATTACCATTTACAGTAGTAAACATGTTGGGTCAACAAGTAGCAAAAGGAACCTCGACAAATGGTGTTAACGTAGGGAATTTAGAAGCAGGAATGTACATGATTCAATTTAACGTAAACGATAAAATAGAAACCAGAAAGTTTATTAAGCAATAAGTAATTATCCCTTTAAACTAGCTTATTTGCTGAAAAGTCCCAAGTTTAACTTGGGACTTTTTTTTGTTTTAAAATTAAAAATATTTGGGCAAATTTTCGCAAAAAAAGCAAAAACCAGGCTTTTCGGCAGTCGCTCTCTGCGAGGAGCTTCAACAAAGCCTCAATCCTTTTTGCGGGCGTAAGTAATTGTAATAAGTTATAGTTTAAACGTGAATAATTTCTTCATCACTTAAAATACGCTCACCACGAAGTCTCAAGAATATTTGTGCTACAGCAATAGTATCTTTTTCGCAATAAGTTATAATACGGTCAATATCATTTTCTTCGTAATAAACACGATAAACTTCACTGCCATCAATATCATCTTTTGGAGAAGGAACACCTAAAACGTTAGTCATTAATTTAAGAGAAGTATAGGTTTTATAGTCGCCAAACTTCCATAACTCTAATGTGTCGAGATGTGGTACTTCCCAAGGTTTTTTTCCAAAAAGATTAAGCTTGTATGGCAACTCAATACCATTAATAATCATACGTCTCGCTATGTACGGAAAGTCAAATTCCTTACCGTTGTGAGCGCATAATAAATGTTTAGCTTGGCTAAAGTGAGAAATCAATAAATTTTTAAATGCTTTTAAAAGTGTTGGTTCTTCACCATAAAAAGATGTGGTTCTAAACAAACGTGTATCGCCTTGATTTGTAAAATATCCAACCGAAATACAAATTATTTTTCCAAATTCTGCCCAGATTCCTGCACGATCATAAAATTCTTCAGGTGTAAACTCTTCTTTTCTTTGGTAGCGTGATTTTGCTTCCCAAAGCGCTTGTTTGGTTTTATCTAAATCTGAGAAATTATGTGTTTCAGGTACGGTTTCAATATCTAAAAATAAAATATTTTCTAAGTTGAGTTTAGAGATCATAGCATATTATAAAAAACAAATGGTTTAAAAATTAATTTTCATTTTGGTTTAACATTTTATAAGCCTCATCTATATAAAGCGAAATATCCTTTGTATAATGGCCAATGCCTGCATCTGGTGATTTTTGGTGTCCTAAACGAACAATTATAACATTGTCCTCTGGTTGCACAATTACATATTGTCCTAAGTGACCACGCATCATTTTAAAATCTTTGCCATTATAGTTTTTAAGCCACCAACCATAACCGTAAACAGGATCGAATTTAGGAGTTAAAGATTTGGCAACAAAAGCAGAGTCTAAAACTTGTTTGCCATTCCATTTACCGTGGTCTTTATATAGTTTTCCAAAGCGTGCAAAATCTTTTGCATTACTTGCAATACAGCAATATGCTTTAACTAAATCGTGGTTATCACTATCTACTTGCCAAAGTGTTTGGTTTTCGCTACCTAAAGGTTTCCAGAAGCTTTCTTCTAAATATGTATATAATTTTTTTCCTGTAGCTTTTTCTATAACCATTGCTAACATTTGTGTATCACCACTGGCATATTTAAAGGCTTTTCCAGGTTCTTCAACAACCTTTAAGCCATTCATTACTTTTGCTAAGTCATCATCAAAATAAGCACGTGTAGTAATAGATAATGGAGAATAATAAGCTTCGTCCCAATTAGTACCAGAGCTCATTGTAGATAAATCTCCAACAGTCATTTTTGCAGCTAAGCCATCACAAAATTCTGGCAAATAATTACAAACAGGTTCGTCTAGACTTTTTATGTAACCTTCCATTAAAGCTTTGCCTAATAATCCCGAAACGTAGCTTTTTGCCATAGAAAATGAATTTGATTTTGAGTTTTCGTTATAGCCATCAAAATAATTCTCGTACCAAATACTGTCGTTTTTAATAATAACATAAGCTACAGTTCCCCAATCTTTATTTGCTTTTTGTAGGGTTTCAGTTTCTTTGGCAGTATTGTAATTTTTGTGATTTGGCCATGGTTGAGGTGTACCAACATCTATTGTACGATTATCAAATCTTTTATAATCATCTAAGAAAGCAGTTGTGTAACCACGCATATAAATGGTTCTTACCGCTTTTAATAAATAATCTGTGTCTGTAATGTAAAGTATGGCAATTAGTAAGCCAAATAGTACTACAAGTACTTTTAAAAGGTTTTTTAGAAATTTCATTTAGTTAGTTTTATAGAAAATTAAGATACTAATATTATTTTATTGTGCAGTATTTTGTTGTTGTTTTCTTTGTTTCAGTTTTTCTTTATAGTAGGTTTTTGTAGTGGCGTATATTGTTTTTTCAATTTCAGCAAACACTATATTTTCTGCGTTTTTTAAAGTTAATTTTTTGGTGATATTAACTTCGTTTTTAAGGCTTATTTCGTTTTTAATATTTTTAATTTCTTCATCTAAAAAAACAAACTCTGCATAAATAGTTTCTTTTGCAGGACGTTTATATTTTATACTTGCAGCTTTATCCCATACAACAAAATCATCGCCAAGTATTTGTATTAGTTGTATCATGTAAATTGGGTCTGTAGCACTTAGCATAGAGCCTCCAAAAATAGAACCAGCATAATTACGGTTTTTCCAACTGGGTTTTAGTTTTATTTTTACATATTGTAGATTGTCGCTAACCTGTATTAATTTTGCAGTGCTTCGCTTGTACATTGGCGACCAATTAAAGCCATATTTGTAAATAGTAGATGTTTTAAAAAAACGTTTTAAAAAATTGGTTGCAATTCTATACATTAAAATAAGCGTTGTTGTTTATATGGGCTTTCGTGTTCTAAAAGCCACTGTTTACGGTTAATACCACCAGCATAACCTGTTAAGCTTCCATCGCTACCAATAACTCTGTGACATGGAATAATAATCCATAATGGATTTTTACCATTAGCATTTGCAACGGCTCTAATAGCTTTTATATCTCCAAGCTGTTTTGATAACTCTAGATAAGAAATAGTTTTACCGTATGGAATAGTTTGTAGTGTTTTCCATACGCGTTGTTGAAAAGCTGTGCCTATTGGGTTAAGCTTTAAGCTAAATTGCTTTCGATTGCCATTAAAATATTCATTAAGTTGTAATACACAATCTTCTAAAACTTCTGGAATATTATTTGAAATTTTCTCATTAGAATTTAAAATAGAAACAGAGTTTATACCGTTTACATCGCCAATAATTTTGGCAACTCCTAAAGGAGAATTAATGTAACAGCTTTCTTCCATTACTCTGTTTTTTCTCCTTCAATAAGACCCATTTTTTTAGCTCTTGTTTCCCAGTTTCTTCTAGCTTGTAATTGCAGGTCGCTAACATTATCGCTTTCATCCATAATCTCTAAGCCAAGTAAGGTTTCAATAACATCTTCCATGGTTACAATGCCACTTACAGATCCATACTCGTCTACTACTAAAGCCATGTGGTTTCTGGTTTCAACAAGTTGCTCAAAAAGAGTAGGTATTGGTAAATTTCTTTCAACAATTATTATATCTCTTTTTAATTCTCCAAGCTTTTTGGTGCCGTTTCCAAGAGCCATTTCTTTAAAAACTTCATCTTTTAAAACGAGACCTTTAATGTTATCTTCGGTATCTGCATAAACAGGAATTCTTGAAAAACGCACATTCATGTTTCTATTAAAAAAATCTTCAACAGTAGTTGTTATGTTTTCAGATTTCATAACCGTTCGCGGTGTCATTACATTTTTAGCAAAAACTTCTTTAAAAGTTAAAAGGTTTTTAATGATTTTACTTTCGTTACTTTCAAAAACACCTTCTTCATGAGCCATATCTGCCATAACTAGAAAGCCTTCTCGGCTTAATACGCTACCGTGACCTTTACCGCCAATAAGTTTTGTTGTTAGTTGCATTAACCATAATAAACCAGTCCATTTTAATGGAAAAATTAAAATATTAAGTGCTTTGGTTGTAAAATTAGCTAGACTTTTCCAATAGGTTGCTCCAATGGTTTTTGGTATAATTTCTGAAGCGACTAAAATTAAAATAGTCATTACTGCCGAAACAATAAATACACCATAACCATCACCATTACCATAAAGTTGCTCGGCTTGCTTACCAACCAATATAGCACCAACGGTATGTGCAATTGTATTAAGTGTTAAAATAGCAATTAAAGGTCTGTCTACGTCTTTTTTTAAAGCTTCTAATGCTAAAGCATAACTCTTGCCTTCTTGCTTTTTAACATTAATAAAGGTTGGTGTTACACTTAATAGAACTGCTTCTAAAATTGAACATAAAAAAGAGAAAAAGATGGAGATAACTCCGTAAAATATTAGTAATCCCATGGATTGATTTAGTTTTATGCTAAGTTAAAAATTATTTGGTTATTCTGTATAAGAAAGGATATTAGAAATATCTTTATCGCTTAAATGTTTGAATACAAGACAAGAAGTGTTGTAGGTTTTACTTTTTAAACTGGCCTTTTTATCTTTTAAATGATTTTTAAGACTTATAAAATTATATTTTTTACCAAGGTGCCTAAGAGCTGGACCTACCATTTTTTTATCTAATTTATGGCATGCTGCGCAATTAACGTTAAATAACTTTTTGCCATCTACAGCCTGTTGTGAGTTAGTTGTAGCATAATTTATAGTGCCACAAATTAGTTTTGGTGTTGGAGTATTACAACTTGTTTGTGTTGCACTTTGTTTAAGAATAAACAAAAATAAACAAACTCCTATTATTATAATTGTTGTAAATAACAGGAGAATATTTTTCATTTTTTTACGAAATTAATTTAACTACGTCTTTAGCAAAGTAGCTTGCAATTACATCTGCGCCTGCACGTTTAATAGCTGTAACCTGTTCTAGCATAACAGCGTCATGATCTAACCAACCTTTTTCTGCGGCAGCTTTAAGCATTGCATATTCACCAGAAACTTGGTAAACAGCAACAGGAACATCGACTTCGTTTTTAATTTCACGAACAATATCTAAATAGCATAATCCTGGTTTTACCATAACAATATCTGCGCCTTCATCTATATCCATTTCGGTTTCGCGAATGGCTTCAAAGCGATTGGCATAATCCATTTGATATGTTTTTTTATCTTTTGGAATTTCTTGAGCATCAACTGGTGCAGAGTCTAGAGCATCGCGAAATGGGCCATAAAATGCTGAGGCATATTTTGCCGAATAGCTCATAATACCTGTATCTACAAATCCTTCATCTTCTAATGTTTCGCGAATGGCTAAAATACGACCATCCATCATGTCGCTTGGTGCAACAAAATTAGCTCCAGCTTGTGCGTGAGACAAACTCATTTCTGCTAAAACATCAACAGTATTGTCGTTTACAATTTTTCCATTTTCTATAATACCATCATGACCAAATGATGAATATGGGTCTAGAGCAACATCCGTCATTACTAACATGTCTGGACACACATTTTTAACTGTTTTTATAGCACGTTGCATTAATCCATCTGGATTTAAAGCTTCGGTACCTTTATTATCTTTTAAATTATCTGGTACTTTTACAAATAGTAAAACAGATTTTAAGCCCAATTTCCAAAGTTCTTTAACTTCAGCTTCTAATAAATCTAAACTATAGCGATAATAATTTGGCATAGAGGCAATTTCTTCTTTTACTCCTTTGCCTTCAACTATAAAAAGTGGCACTAAAAAATCGTTTGGAGAAATAATAGTTTCTCTAACTAAACTTCTAATGGCTTTGTTGGCTCTTAATCTTCTATTTCTTTTTAGTGGATACATATTATAAATCTTGAATAAACAGTTGTTAAACTGCAATAATTTTTATTTAATTTTTGGCATAACCTAAGTAGTACCAAGTGTTGTTTTCTTTTATAAAAGCAGATTTTTCATGGATGACATCTACTTTTCCGTTTTCAAAAAAATAAGCATTAAAGGTAACTGTACCTTCGGTATTATTTTTTAAACCTTTATTAGATTCTAAAACTTCTAATTTAATCCATTCTACAGATTTTGCCCACTTTACAATGGCTTTCTTTTCTGAAATTGGTCGGGTAGATGCATGATGCGTTTGCATTAAATAATTACCATCTGCCAAGACAAAAGCACTATAACGAGAACGCATTAACTGCTCTGCTGTTTCTGTTTTTCCATTGTTTAAATGAAAAACTTCGCAGCATGTTTTATAGGTTTTATTGTTTCCGCAGTAGCAATTCATTTTATACCCAATTTATTGGGTTTTTTAATACGTTAATGAGTTTTTCTTCGTCACTACCAGGTTCTGGATTATGATCGTAAACCCATTGTACATGCGGTGGTAAACTCATTAAAATACTTTCTATTCTTCCGTTTGTTTTTAAACCGAAAAGCGTGCCTTTATCGTGTACCAAATTAAATTCGACATAACGACCACGACGTATTTCTTGCCAATCGCGTTGTGCTTTAGTATATTCTAAATCTTTTCTTTTTTCTATAATAGGAAGATAGGCCGAGACAAAACTATCGCCAACTTCTGTTACAAAATCGTACCAATTTTGCATAGTCATTTCGTTTGATGCTTTGCAATAATCGAAAAACAAACCACCAACACCACGACCTTCATTTCTATGTGTATTGTAAAAATACTCATCGCAACGCGCTTTGTACTTTGGATAAAATTCTGAATTATGTTTATCGCAAGCTGTTTTACAGGTTTGGTGAAAATGTGTAGCATCTTCATCAAACAAGTAATACGGTGTTAGGTCTTGACCGCCGCCAAACCATTGGTCTACAATGTTTCCAGTTTTATCATACATTTCAAAATAACGCCAATTTGCATGTACAGTTGGTACCATTGGGTTTTTTGGGTGGATAACTAAACTTAGTCCGCAGGCAAAAAAATCGGCGTCTTCTACTCCAAAATAATTTTGCATAGAGTCTGGTAGTTTACCATGTACTCCAGAGATATTTACACCACCTTTTTCTATAACATTTCCGTTTTCAATTACACGTGTTCTTCCGCCGCCGCCTTCAGGACGTTTCCAGATGTCTTCTTGAAATTTAGCTTTGCCATCAATAGCTTCAAAAGCAGCTGTAATTGTGTCTTGTAGTTCGTGTATGTAATTAAAGAACTTGTCTTTTATAGTTGTGTTAAATGTTTTTTCCATAGATTTTAAACCATTGATTTGTTGCAATAAGTTGCTTTTTCAAAATCTCGAATATTTATTGCTATAAAGGTTATGTTTGGGAACAGCTCTTTTAAAACCGAAACAATATTTTTTGAGAGTTTTGCTTTTTGTTCTGTAGTTCTACCTTGCATTATATTTGCAAAAACATGAATAAAAGGTTGCTTTTTGCCGCCAACAATGTAGTTTTCTTTAAAAGGGTTTAGACGTACTTTAATATCTGCCTCGTTAAACAAACCAGAGGCAACAGCTGCATTATGAACTTTTAAAAGTGTGTTTTCTGGAGTGCTTAAGTTTAGTATATTTTCTGAGCAGTCTATTACAAAATGTGGCATAATATGTTTACACTTTTAGTTTTTGGTTTTCTATTTTTAAAAGTTCTACTGTTTTTGTGGTAGCGGCAGTGACCGAAAGTGGTAATACTATTATAATTCCAATTACTGGAATTAATAAAAATAACATAAATACAATGCCGTTACCAATGGCAATACCGCGATTTTTATTTACAAAAGCAATACTTTCTTTGTATTTAAAATGGCGTTCTAGTGTATAATCTATATTACCAAAACCTGCATAATAGGCTTGTACTAAGAAAATAAGTATTGTTGATAGAAATCCAATTATTGGTATAAATCCTAAAAGAATTAATGGGATGGTGAATAAAATTTCTTTAAAAAGGTTTCTTATGTTTATTCTAATTCCTCGCCAAAGTTGCTCTTTAAAAGATGTTATTCTATGTTCGTGTTTATGTTTGCCTGTAAGGTGTGTTTCAATTTTTTCGGACACTGGACTCATAAATGGTGCAGATAAAGCCATTACTATATGCTTGTAAAGTATAAAGCCTAATAGTATTATTACGGCACCACCAATAAAACTTGATATGGTTGTAAAGGTTTCTATGCCTTTTTCCCAAGGCCAAATTTTGGCTATAAATCTGCCAATATTATCTGATAGTTTATAGGCTGAAAGTGCAACTACAGTTGCTGTTATAATACTTATTATGATTGGTACTAAAAAGTATTTCCAAAGGTTTAATTTGGAAATTAATGCGAAAGTTCCTGTATAGGCTTTTATTCCTTTTAGTATATTTTTTATCATAGTTTTCTACGATATTAGAATTCTTTTTTAAACTGTTTATTATTTTATAATACTGTTTTTTATTTGAATCTATATGTTAGTTTGCGTAAGCGGTTGCAGCGGTATCCTTTTTTATTAAATAAACGAAGCTTGTGACGTTTATTTAGTAAAAAAGATATAGCGGAAGACGCGACCTACTTTTTTATAACTATAAGTTGAAATATTGTACTTATTGTTAGATAAAAAAGTAGGTTACGCCCAAAATATTTTACGCTTTGTATTCTTTTACAGCGTCTATAAAGGCTTTGGCATTTTCTAACGGAATGTTTGGTAAAATACCATGACCAAGATTTACTATGTATTTGTCTTTACCAAAATCATTAATCATTTGGTGAACCATTTTTTTAATTTCTGCTGGTGGTGAAAATAATCGTGTTGGGTCAAAATTACCTTGTAATGTAATGTTTCCGCCTGTTAAATAACGTGCGTTTCTTGCAGAGCAAGTCCAGTCTACACCTAATGCCGAAGCTCCAGATTTTGCCATTTCGCCAAGTGCGAACCAACAGCCTTTACCAAAGGCAATTACTGGTGTTTCGTCTTTTAATGCATCTATTATTTGTTGTATATATTTCCAAGAGAATTCTTGATAATCTACTGGTGATAACATGCCGCCCCAAGAATCGAATACTTGTACGGCATTAACACCTGCTTTTACTTTTTCTTTTAAATAAGCAATAGTTGTATCTGTAATTTTTTGTAATAATTGGTGTGCTGCTACTGGATTTTTAAAACAAAACTCTTTGGCTTTATCAAAGTTTTTACTGCCTTGACCTTGCACGCAATAACATAAAATGGTCCATGGTGAACCTGCAAAACCAATTAACGGAATGTCGTTATTTAGTTTTTCTTTAGTCATTTTTATTGCATCGTAAACGTAGCTTAAGCTTTCTTTTACGTCTGGTACTATTACATTATCTACGTCTTTTTGAGTGCGAATTGGGTTTGGTAAATAAGGACCAAAATTAGGTTTCATTTGCACTTCGATATTCATTGCTTGTGGTATTACTAAAATATCGCAAAATAGTATGGCAGCATCCATACCGTAACGACGTATTGGTTGTACGGTAATTTCACTTGCTAATTCTGGTGTTTGGCAACGTGTAAAGAAATCGTATTTAGCTTTAATCTCCATAAATTCTGGAAGATAGCGACCTGCTTGACGCATCATCCAAACTGGTGGACGCTCTACTGTTTCTCCTTTTAAAGCTCTTAAAAATAAATCGTTTTTAATCATAATTTTTGCCGTGAAAACGGTAATGTTTTAATTTAAAATTCCTTTTTTTTAAAAGAAATTATACATAGTGTTTATTCACTAATTCTATAACACTTTCTACTGTTGGTACTTTTGCAACTCTTACATCGTTAAAGTAATGTCTTGCTTCTTTTGCAGTAGTTTCGCCTATACAAAAAGCAATCATGGTATTTGTTACAGTATTTTCTTGTTTAAAACTTTTAACGGTTGATGGGCTGTAAAACATAACTCCTTCAACAGTGTTTGGTATTTCTAAGCTATCAAATTTTGTTTGGTAAGCTTCAATTTGTTTTACGTTTATATTGTTTTCTTCTAAAATGGTAGGTAGGTCGTCTAGCCTTAAGTCACTACAAAAATAAGTTACTTGATTACCATCCATATATTCTACAAGATGTTCTGCTAATTTTTTCGCGTTTTTTTCGCTATGTTTTACTTTACCTATGCGGTTTTCTACTAAACGTTTTGTTCTGCGCCCTACACAATAAATGTTTTTAAATTGTAATTCTATTGCAGAGAAGTTTGTTAGTAATGCTTCTACAGCATTTTTACTTGTAATAACAACGTTTTCAATTTCATTTTTTAGTAGTCTTGGTGCAATACGGTTAAGACTTATTTTAATAAAGTCGCTACTTTGTGCAACTACTTTTTCGTGAAATAATAAACGTTGATCTTCTGTTAGCGATTTTGTAGAGTAAACATTAGTGATTTTAGTAGACTCCTTTATACTATCCATTAGGTGTTTTCCACCTTTGTCTATTACATAATCTGCGCACCAAGTGGCGATATCTGTATGTTCTCCTAATTTTTTTACACGTTGTACGGTTATTTTTTTTGTTCCGTTTGGGCTTAATAAAACACCTTCAAAATTAACTTCTTCGTCTTTTATATAGCATAATGCACCAATTGGAGCAGTACATCCACCTTCTAATTTATTTAAAAACTCACGTTCAATTTGTGTACAAATTTGAGTTTCTTCGTGGTTTATTTCGGCTAAAATAGCTCTTGTTTCTTCGTCTTCTTCTAAAGCGGTAACCATAATTGCACCTTGTGCTGGTGCCGGAATCATCCATTCTAAATTAACTGCTGTTTCTGGACGTAAACCTAAACGGCCAATACCTGCTGCTGCAAAAATAGCAGCATTAAAACGGCTAGTGTTTTTTAGTTTTTCTAATCGTGTGTTTACATTACCACGAATATCTTCTATGGTGTGTGTTGGATAACGGTTTAACCATTGTGCTTTTCTACGTAAACTACTTGTTGCAATTACAGCTTCTCGTGCTCCTAGAAATTCTTCGGTAGTTTTGTAAACTAATGTGTCACGAACATTACCGCGCTTTAAAACTGCTGCTTGTACAATACCTTTTGGTAAAAGTGTTGGTACATCTTTTAAAGAGTGTACGGCAATATCAATATCACCATTAAGCATCGCGATATCTAATGTTCGAGTAAATATTCCTGTAATACCAAGCTCGTAAAGTGGTTTGTCTAAAACAATATCTCCTGTAGATTTTACAGGAACAAGAACAGTTTTGTGTCCTAAGTGTTCTAATTGTGATTTTACGGCATTGGCTTGGTAGAGTGCTAACTCGCTATCACGAGTACCAATTCTTATAGTTTTAGACATTTTTTACTGGTTCTAACTGAAAAACTTTTTGAATAAGTTCCAGGCTATCGTTTGTAGAAACCGCTTCGTCTTTTAAATGGTGAGCAAAGTGGTTAGTTATTTTTTGAATGAGTTTATTGGTAATAAGCTCGGCTTGTTCCTCGTTAAAATTAGCAACTTTTTTTCGCTGTGTGTCTAACTCGGCATTTTTAAAATCTTGTAATTTACTTTTTAAAGCCTTTATTGTTGGTGCAAACTTTCTTGTTTCTAACCAGCTATTAAATTCGGCTTTTACTTCTTCAATTATAGTTTCGGCCAGAGGAATATGTTGTTTTCTGTTTTCTAAAGTTTCATCTGTGATTTGAGATAAATCGTCTAAATGAATAAGCTTAACATTATCTAATTCTTGAACGTTATTATTTACGTTTTTAGGAATTGATAAATCTAGAATTAACAAGTCTTTTTTAGACTGAATAATGTGTTTGTCTATTGTTGGGTTTTGAGCACCTGTTGCAACAATTAAAATATCTGAAGCATTAATTTCTTCTTGAAGATTAGCGTATTCTTTTACAATTAAATTAAATTTTCCTGCAATAGCTTCAGCTTTATCTTTAGTTCTATTAATTAAAGTAATATGTTCGTTTTTGGTATGCTTTACTAGGTTTTCGCAAGTGTTTCTTCCTATTTTTCCTGTTCCAAAAAGTAAAATATTTTTGTTTGAAACGTTTTCTACGTGTTTCATTATATATTGAACCGATGCAAAAGACACAGATGTAGCACCTGTTGAAATATCGGTTTCATTTTTAATACGCTTGCTTGCTTGAATAACGGCATTTATTAAACGCTCTATAAAGTGATTTAATAAATTGTGTTTTTTTGAAATTCTTGCGGCTGTTTTTAATTGGCTAATAATTTCGAAATCACCTAAAATCTGGCTGTCTAATCCAGAGCCAACACGAAACATATGTGAAATAGCATCGTTGTTTTTATATACATATGCAACTTTTTGAAACTCTTCTACCGTACCTTTTGTATTGTCGCAAAGAAGTTTAATAAGTTGAAAAGGATGTTCGGCAAAACCAAAAATCTCGGTTCTGTTACATGTAGATGTTACGATTAGGCTTTCTATACCATTAGTATTAGCTTGATTTAGCAAATTTAATTTTGCTTCTTCACTTAAACTAAAATGACCACGAATTTCGGCATCGGCTTTTTTGTAGCTTAAGCCAATAGCGTAGAAAGTAGAGCCTTTTGAAATGTTATATTGTTTCATAAAAATAGTACGCAACAAAAGTAAGTTGTGTTTTATGTAAAAAGTAACGCTGTAAGAACAATTAATATCGATTCGGGTTTTTTAGCGTGGTTTTTTGACTAAATTGCTTAAAAGTACTATTTTTGTTATACTTTACAGTTGTTTTTAATTTTTAATTTAGAACAAATCTAAATAGTAAAATCATGAATTTAGAAAACAAAATTGAAAAAAGTATCGCTAAAGGTTTTTTTATAGAAACACGTGCAGACGATGGTGTTTTTATTTTAACTCACCAAAATGATACACAGGAAGTTAAGCTTATAGAGCGCGAAATTGATAGCAGTTTTATTCAATTCCATTTTTGCTTAAAAGGTGAGAGCTTATTTTTATTTAATAATGGTAATTATAAATTAAATGTAGCTTCTGAAACTTCTTTGCTACTTTACAACCCGCAAAGAGATTTGCCATTGCATTTAGAAGTACAGCCTAATACATGGTTAGTTTCGGTTTTAATTTCTATTAAAAAATTTCATGGTTTATTTTCTCAAGAAGCAGATTATATTACTTTTTTAAGTGAAGATAATAAGGATAAAAAATACTACAAAGACGGTAATATTTCGCCGTCTATGGCTATCGCTTTAAACCAATTGGTGAATTATAACTTAAATGCTTCTATTAAAAATATTTATTTTAAGGCTAAAGCTTATGAGGTGTTAAGTTTGTATTTTAATAGAAGTGAAGATGCAGATATAGAGCAATGTCCTTTTTTGGTTGATGAGACTAATGTTTTAAAAATTAGAAAAGCTAAAGATATTGTAATCTCTAGAATGGCAGAGCCACCAAGTTTACAAGAATTAGCAGATGAAATTGGCTTGACTCTTAAAAAATTAAAAGAAGGCTTTAAACAAATTTATGGTGATAGTGTTTTTAGTTTTTTGCTTGATTACAAGCTTGAGGTTGCCCGAAAACTTTTAGAATCTGGTGAGCATAACGTTAATGAGGTTGGATTAAAAGTAGGTTATAGTACTTCTAGCCACTTTATAGCGGCTTTTAAAAAGAAATACGGTACAACACCTAAAAAATATGTGCAATCTGTAGGTTAAAATTTTTGTGCGAAATACACAGTTAAAAACAACCAGCCTAAATATAAGCTTGTGTAAGCTAAAGCGTAAGAAAGCGATAAACCTATATTCCCTTTTGTTTTTGGCGCCTTACTAAAAACTAATTTTAATGCTCTAAAAAATAGCCAATATAAAAGCATAATAATTATAAATATTGAAAGCCAAAAGGCAAACTCTAGTAGTATTAAAAAAACAAAAGCTAGTATTGTCATGCCTATCCAGGCAATTATAGATATTACTAAGCCACCAATACCATCACTAGCATCTATAAAAGGTACATTTGGAGCTTCGCCAGATGAATTTATATAACGACCTATTTTAAAATTTTTGAAATCAGGAAAATTGTCTATTAACTTTATGCCATAGTATAGCCCATATGCCATAAAAAGAAATAATGCGCAGCCAATAATTGTTAATGAATAATAGAAATTGGCAGTAACAGTGCGTGCGTGATGCTCTCCATTAATATAAACAGAAATAATTGTAATAAGTATTACAATTAGCGAGACAATAAAAACCGATTTGCCTTTTAAATATGTTTTAAATGGTTTCAGTTATTTTCTATTTATTCGTTTTCTAGTTTTGTGTTTTGCTAATTCTAAAGCTTCTTTTATTAATTCATCTTCTTGCTCTCTTATAAAATTACCGGTATAACCAGATTCGTAATACGCTTTAGTTTGTATATCGTTTGGATTTTTTGGATTTAAAAAAGCGACATAATATAATTTTCTTGAGTCTCCATAATCATTTTTACGATTTAGAATATAAAAATACATTTTTCCTTTTTTTCCATTATCGGTTACAAATGGAATGGTTTCTAAAAAAGCGATAGAGTCTCTTCCTTTTTCAATTTCTACATTAGAGAATAAATATGATTTTGCAAATTGCTGCTGTGAAATTACTTTATTTGAATATTGCTTTTTTAAATTATTATAATACAATTTTGTAATTAACTGTGCTTGATTTTTGTAATCGTTTAGCGTTTTATTTTTCAAACTTTTTGGTATTGGCTCATTATTTTTTTCAAGTAAAACATAGTAAGTGGTTAAAGCTCGGGCATTATCACTATTTAATAATTTATTAAAAAAGTTTTGTGCCATTTTTTCTTTTCTAAATGGGAATATGAGTTTAACATAGTTGTATAGTTTACTTTTTCTAGAAGCATACCCAGAGGTTTCACTTAAGCTGCGTTTTATTTCGGTTTTTCCATCGTTTATAATAACTTTCTTGTATTTTTTATAAAGTTTTGGCTTTACCAAACCGCTGTCTTTTAGCTTTGCTAAAAGTGCGTAAATAGGTTCTTTGTATTCTGGAACAGTTATATATTCTAATAGCTCTGGAAATAGTGTTTTTTTAAGTTTTAGTGAGTCTCTATAGTTTAGGAATAGAGATTTTATAGCATATTTTTCTAGAGGTAAATCTATATTTAATAACTTTAAAAAGTCTTGATACGTTTGCTTTGTTTTTTTATTTAGTAAACCTTTTAAAATTGTTGTTTGAACTTCTGGATTTGAATAAGATTCTTGATATAAAGATTTTAAAAACGGAATGGTTTTAGGGTTATCTAATGCTATTAAGTCTCTAATTAAATCTAATTTTACAAATTTTTTGTTTTCAGGGAAATCGAAATTTTTAATGATACTAATAAGTTTATTAACGTGGCTATTGTTAAATTTTATTAGATCTCGATTGCTCATTACAATACTATCATTAGCTTGTAAAGCAGAAAAGAAAATATCTGTTTTATCTGTTAATACAGGTTTGCCTAATAAGGTGTCTAAAGGAGTAAATGTATTGTAAAATTGTGTAACAAAAGTTGATGGTTTAGCAATGGTATCGACTAAGGTTTTAAGCTGAAATAAAGTTCCTTTTTTTAAAATGTTTTTTACTAAAATAGCTTTAGTACTTAGTGAATCTTTTTGGGTAAAAGTATAGGTGTAAACGTCATTATTATGTTTCTTTTTTCTATTTGTTATTGTAAAAGGTTTGGTGTGGTTTTGGCTTTCTTTTCTATAATTTTCTATTTCATGCCATAAACTGTCTATGTTTTCAAACATTTGTAAATCGTGAAATTTTGTTCGGCTAACAAAAACACGTTCGTTTGCTTTAGAAAAATATGCAGTAGTTTTTGTTTGTGACTCGTAAGGTTTTTTATTTTTTATAGAATACGCTCTGTTATTGGTTACAATAGGTTTTACATTAGTTCTTACCTTAAAATGCAACGCTGTATCTACTGTTGTTTCAAAGTTTTTATAATTTATTTCTTTCAGTTTAAAAGAATTAAAAAAAGTCTTTGCTTTGTTTTTATTTAAACCAGCATAACCTAATAGAAAATAACTACCATCTTTTACTATACTTTTTAAATGTATTTTGGTTTTAGATGAAGCATCTTTTCTTGCAGATGCAACATAACTTTTATAGTTGTCATTATCAAAATAACCTTCCATAGTGTCATCTATTTCAAGTTCTTTAAATAAATTTTCAATACTATATTTTGCTTCAAAAGCATCTTCTTCAATGTAATTAATATCTTGATTTACAGCTTCTTTTAAAAAGTAAAAGTCTGTTCCTGTAGTGCCTTGAATAAGTTTGTTGCCGCTATTAATTAGGTTGTCTGTTATTCTATATTCAGGAAAGTTAACTTCGTATTTATTGTATGGCGAATTAAAAGTCTCTATTGATGTTGTTGGTTTTTTAAAACGAATAGAATTAAAAATCTCTTTTTCAAAATTTAAAACATAATTTTTTGGTCCACCAAACTTAATAATGATAACCTCTAATGGTGTTTTGTAAATATGATACTTTTGGTAGTCGCCTTTTTTTGTTTTGTTTAAAACGCTTAACCCAGGATAAGGACTTTTAATTTTTTCTTTACTTACAATGTCTCCTGGAATGTCTTCAAACAGGAAATTGTCTATGCTGTTTATTGTAATATTTTTTTCGTCATTTGGTAAATAATCAAAAATATTAAATCTACTTATGGTTAAATAAGCACCATTTGTCATATCTGGCGATACAGTAAACTTATAGTTGTTATAGAAAAAAGTTTTTAAGTTAGTAAAGCTTTTTAGTGTTATAAATCCATCTTGGGTGCTTACTTTTTTAAGTTGTGGAGTAGCTATAAAATCTTCAATTTTTTGTTTTGCAGTTTGTGCTTTTTTACTTTGGCTTGAGGTTAGTGCTTTAATTTTATATCCCTTTTTTTTAAGCAGATTTAACATCCCTTTTTCACCAGGTAAGTGTGCTGCGCCAACACCAGAAAATACAGATTTGTTTTGCATTACAGAGTCCAGCACTTTCACCATATTTTCATTACGGATAAAAAGCATATTTTCTCTAAAAAAATTAGTGTTAGATGCTTCGCTAATAGAATCTAATAACGCTAAATTACGTTCTCTGTAGGTGTTTTCTTGGAGTAAATACGGACTTTCTTTTTCGTAAATTTCTGCTAACCAAGGATCTGGTTTTTTTTTATAAGCGTTGCTACTAGCCTTAGAGGTTAAAAACTGTGCTTCATCTAAGTCTTCTAAGCTTATAATTGGTTTGTTTTTTTTCTTACCAGCTTGATAAATAAACATATCGAGGTAGGTTTCTTCTTCAAAATTATCGGTATTTAAATTTTTTCGGTATAAATAGCCATTAATCATTCGGTTGTCAGACCGTATAGCGCTTCTAATTAAAAGCTCTTCTGGCGCTTCAAAATTAAATAGTGATGTGTAAAATCCTTTTCTGTATGCGTAATAAAAATTTTGTGGAGAAATTATAGTGTTTTCATAATTGTGCTCTAACCAGGTGCTTGGATCACTTTCTAATGCGATAGTTTCACTTTTTTCTAAAGCTTCAAAAAAAACATCGTCTAACCTAAACGCTACTTTTTTACTCACATGCATTGTACCATATATGTAAGAGGCTTTTTTTAAACCGTTACCGGAAATTTCCCATAATAAACTCTGTTCTTTTTCTTGCGAAAAACTAAAAAGACTAAAAAAAGAAGCGAATATTATAAGGTACTTTAGCATAGAAAACTTTTAAATAACTATAAATATATTTATTTAGTCTAAACTTTTTAAAAATTTTGCGATTTTAACGCCTTTATAACATATGGAAAGTCAGGAACTAAAGAATAATATTAATTTGTGTTGTATTTTTGCATAAAGGATAAAAGAAGATTTTTTTTTAAAACTATATGAAAGGAGCATTACTTGTAAATTTAGGATCACCAGATAGTCCAGAACCAAAAGATGTAAAAAAATATCTTGGTGAATTTTTAATGGACGAACGTGTAATTGATATTCCATTAGTAGCCAGAACTGCGTTAGTAAAAGGAATTATTTTAAATACTAGACCAAAAGCATCTGCTGCGGCTTATAAGAAAATCTGGTGGGATGAAGGTTCGCCTTTAATTGTATTGTCTGAAAGATTAAAAGATAAAGTACAAGAAGAAACTAGTTTACCAGTAGCTCTAGCTATGCGTTATGGAAGCATGACTATAAAAAAAGGACTACAGGAGTTAAGCGATAAAGGTTGTGATGAGGTGTTTTTAATACCTTTATATCCACAATTTGCAATGGCAACAACCGAGACTATTTTGGTTTTAGCCGAAGAAATAAGACAAGCACATTTTCCTAATTTAAAAATAGAATCTTTTCCTGCATTTTATAATAATCCAGAATATATTGATGTTTTATCAAACTCTATAAAACAATCTCTAGAAGGTAAAGATTTTGAGCATTTACTATTCTCATATCATGGCGTACCAGAACGTCACATTAAAAAAAGCGATATTACAAAATCACATTGTAAAATTGATGGGTCTTGTTGTGCAACACCAAGTAAAGCACATGAGTTTTGTTATAGACACCAATGTTTAGAAGTTACAAGATTAGTAGCCCAAAAACTAAACCTAGAACCAGATACTTTTTCAACATCGTTTCAATCTCGATTAGGTTTCGATCCATGGTTGCAACCGTATACAGATAGAACTATAGAACGTTTAGGAAAAAAAGGAATTAAAACTATGGCAATTGCAACACCTGCATTTGTTAGTGATTGCTTAGAAACTCTTGAAGAAATTGCCATGGAAGGTGAAGAGATTTTTCATGAAATGGGAGGCAAAGAGTTTACTACAGTACCTTGCTTAAACACAGATAAAAATTGGGTTTCCTTATTAGCAAAATGGATTAATGAATGGTCTAATACCAACACAATTGCTTAATATTTAAAAAGCAATTAAGGTTTGTGTAAAAAATATGCAACAAAAAAATTCTGAAGCATTAGGCAAAGAGTCTATTAGTAAATTACTTGTAAAACAAGCTGTGCCAGCATCTATTGGGATATTAGTAATGTCTCTAAATATTCTTGTTGATACTATTTTTGTAGGACAATGGATTGGCTCTATTGCTATTGCGGCAATTAATGTTGTGCTTCCCGTATCCTTTTTTATTGCAGCTTTAGGTATGTCTATTGGTGTTGGTGGTTCGTCAATAATTTCAAGAGCATTAGGTGCTAATAATCATGAAAAAGCACTTAAGGTTTTTGGAAACCAAATTACTTTAACCTTAGTACTTACCATAAGTTTTGTCGCGACAGGACTTTATTTTGTAGATTATTTAATTCCTTTATTTGGAGGAAAAGGAAATATTTTCGATTCGGCTAAAATATACTACAATATTATACTTTACGGTGTTCCTTTTTTAGCCTTAAGCATGATGGGAAATAATGTAATTCGTGCCATTGGGAAACCAAAGTTTGCAATGTATGCAATGTTATTTCCTTCGGTAGGAAATATAATTTTAGACTATATTTTTATCTACATACTAGATTTGGGTATGGCTGGAGCAGCTTGGGCAACTACAGGTTCATATTTACTGTGTTTTTTATTTATTCTTTGGTTTTTCTTTTCAAAACATTCAGAATTAAAAATAGACCTATCTCATTTTGGTTTAGATTTTTTTATTGTAAAAGAAATATCAAGTTTAGGCGCTGTAACTTTAGCAAGGCAAGCCATGGCGAGTGTAAGTTTTCTTTTAATTAATAACGCATTATTTACATTAGGAGGCGAAACCTCTGTTACTGTTTATGCAATAGTTGGTAGAATGTTAATGTTTGCTTTATTTCCAGTATTTGGTATTACACAAGGTTTTTTACCAATAGCAGGTTATAATTATGGCTCAAAGCAATACCAACGTGTAAAAGAAAGTATATTAACAGCTATGAAATATGCTGTTGGTTTAGGGTTTTTGGTATTTGTAGTATTAATGGCTTTTCCAGAAACTATAGCTAAATTATTTACTTTTAACCCAGAAGTTATATCACAAACACCAATGGCAATGCGTTTGGTATTTGCGGCAACACCAATAGTAGCTATTCAATTAATAGGCTCAGCATATTTTCAAGCTATAGGCAAAGCTTTACCAGCATTACTATTAACTTTAACTAGGCAAGGTTTAATATATATTCCTTTACTTTATATATTAATGCCAATTTATGGTGAATTAGGTGTATGGTTAGCATTCCCAATTTCAGATGTGCTATCAACAATTATTACTGCGTATTTTTTAAATCGTGAAGTAAAAACTAATTTAGTTCACGAAAATCTCATTTAGTATGGAATATTATAATTACATAAAATCACTTCACTTAATATTTGTAATTACTTGGTTTGCAGGATTGTTTTATATACCAAGACTATTTGTATATCAAATTGAAGCATTTCACAAACCTTCACCAGAAAAAGAAATTTTAGGCAAACAATTAAAATTAATGGCAAAAAGATTATGGACAATAATCACTTGGCCATCTGCAATATTAGCCGTTTTTTTTGCAATTTGGTTATTAATTTTAATACCAAGTTGGTTAGAGCAATCGTGGATGCATGTAAAATTAGCGTTTGTAGTTTTATTAATTATTTATCACATAAAAACACATATTTTTTATAAACAATTACAACAAGATATAGTAAAAAAGTCTTCTAACTTTATGCGCTTATGGAATGAAGGCGCAACCTTTATTTTGTTTGCAGTAGTATTTTTGGTAATACTAAAAAATGCGTTTAACTGGGTGTTTGGTGTGGTTGGCATTCTTGTTTTAGGTGTGCTATTAATGTTAGGTTTTAAATTATATAAACGCATTCGAAACAAAAATCCAGAAGCATAAATTTTAGATACTGTTTTTGGTTTGATTATTGCTATATTTAGAACATAAAGTTCTAACATGCGATTTTTATTTTTAATTACATTCTTTTTTTTTAATACCATACTGTTTGCTCAAACTATCAACTTGCCTAAAAACCCAAAAGCAGGCGAATGCTACAGCAGAAAGTTTGACTATAATAAACCTTATGTATGGAAAAAAGTTAATTGCGACTCTATAAAACGAAACAAAACAAAACATAATGATTCTATTTTACTAAGTAAAAGAGAATTAGTAAAAAGGCAATTAAAACTAACCAAGTATCAAGAGAAATTAAAAGGTTTAGGATATAAATTAGAAGTAACAGGTATGCTAACAGATCAAACAATTAAAGCACACCATAAATATTTAAAAGCCGTAGCTCGAAAAGAAAAAAAACTAGAACGTAAAAACAGCAAGAAATAATGAAACTAAAAAAACTGTCTTTACGAACCAGGATTTTTATAGCCATGATTCTGTTAGTATTATTATCATCAATATTAATAGGTGTAGTTGTAATCTACCAGTATAACGAAGAAACCCAAGATTACCATAGAGAACGATTAATAAGAAAGGAAAAAGCAATAATTACAAGTCTTGATTATGTAATTAAACAAACATCGTTTGAAGTAATAACAGAAAAAGTACCTCTAATTTTTAAATCGAAAATTTACGAAGTAGCAGAGGTTCATAATATTCAAATAAACTTATATGATTTAGAAGGTTCTTTATTAATTTCATCTAAAAGTGATTTAAAACCCGAAGTAGCAACTAAATGTATAGATGCAGAGATTTTAAATAATTTACTAAATACAGCAGAGCATCGTGTGGTAATAAAAAGAGACGATGAAGATGCAACGTATAGATCGTCCTATAACTACATTACAGATGCGAAATTTAAGCCTTTGGCAATATTAAACCTTCCGTATCTAGAAAATGACGATTTTCTTTCAAAAGAGCTCGATGAGTTTTTAAGGCGTTTAGCATATACATCGCTATTGGTAATGCTTGCAGCAGTAACTCTAGCGTTTTTCTTATCTAAATACATTACCAAATCACTTAAAACCATAAGCGATAAAATGCAGGCGACTAGATTAGAAAAGCGAAATTCTAAAATAGACGTTACAGATAATAGTGAAGAGATAACAGCATTGGTAACCTCGTACAATAACATGATTGACGAGTTAGAAGAAAGTGCAGTAAAATTGGCAACAAGCGAAAGAGAACAAGCTTGGCGTGAAATGGCAAAACAAGTAGCACACGAAATTAAAAATCCATTAACTCCAATGCGATTAAGTGTGCAAAGTTTTCAAAGAAAGTTTGATCCTAAAGACGAGAATATTTTTCAAAAAGTTGAGGAGTATTCAAACACATTAATCCAGCAAATAGATACCATGAGCTCTATAGCTTCAGCTTTTTCAAATTTTGCTAAAATGCCAGCGCAAAAAAAAGAAACATTAAATGTTGTAAAAATTGTAGATCTAGCCTTAGATATTTTTAGCGAAGATTACATAACATTTCAGTCTGAAAAAGATGAAATTATAGCAACTTTAGATAGAACACAGTTAATAAGAGTTGTTACCAATTTAATTAAAAACAGCATTCAGGCAATGCCAGATGGTATATCACCGCAAATAATAGTAACCGTTATAGATGAAGAAAAAATTGTTAAAATTATGGTTTCAGATAACGGAATTGGTATTTCTGAAGAAAATAAATTAAAAATCTTTGAACCAAAATTTACCACAAAATCTAGCGGTATGGGATTAGGTTTAGCCATGGTAAAAAATATTGTGGAAACTTACAAAGGAACAATTACCTTTGTAACACAAAAGAACGAAGGCACTACATTTACAGTAACCTTCCCAAAAAATTAAAATAATAAACAGTATTACTGCAAGTTGAGTAATTACAAACTAAAATATTTTTAAATGACTTACGAGAACATTCTTTCTTCAAACCAAAATGGTATTGCAACAATAACAATTAATAGGCCTTCAAAATTAAATGCTTTAAACAAAGCAACAATAGAAGAGCTTCATAACGCATTTAACCAAGCAAATCAAGATAGTAACATTAAAGTTATTATAGTAACAGGTACTGGCGAAAAAGCTTTTGTAGCAGGAGCAGATATTAGCGAGTTTGCTAATTTTAGTGTAGAAAACGGTGGTAAATTAGCTGCAAAAGGGCAAGAAATGTTATTTGATTTTGTCGAAAATTTAAGCACACCTGTTATTGCAGCTGTAAACGGTTTTGCACTTGGTGGAGGATTAGAGCTAGCAATGGCAGCGCATTTTAGACTAGCAAGTAATAATGCAAAAATGGGATTACCAGAAGTGTCTTTAGGTGTAATACCAGGTTATGGAGGTACGCAACGTTTACCTCAATTAGTTGGAAAAGGTCGCGCAATGGAAATGGTAATGACTGCAGGTATGATTGATGCAAACACAGCAAAAGATTATGGTTTAATTAATCATGTTGTTTCTCAAGAAGAATTATTGCCATTAGCCGAAAAAATTGCAGGTAAAATAATGAGAAACTCATCAGTAGCAATTAGCAAGGCAATTAAAGCCGTAAATGCTAATTATAAAGATGGAGTAAATGGTTTTGAAACCGAAATTAAAGAATTTGGAAACTGTTTTGGAACCGAAGATTTTAAAGAAGGCACAACTGCCTTTCTAGAAAAAAGAAAAGCAGATTTTCCAGGAAAGTAAAATTTGATACACATAAAAAAACCTCATAATAGCTTTTATTGTGAGGTTTTTTTATATTCACACTTTACTACTAGCAAAATGAAAAAACGTGTACTTTTTATGTTATTTATGGTTTTTGTGAGCAAAACAGCTCTATCTCAAACTAAAGATACCTTGCGAAGTAAAAATTACGAAGCACTAAAAACATTAGTATATACGGCTTACGTAAAAGATAAAAACGCGAGTATAGCAGTTAGTGAGTATTATATAAATAAAGCAATAAAAGAAAATAAAGCAAAGGAGCATTTTAATGGTTTAGCCTTATTTATTGATATAAATATCTGGAATAAAAATTATAGTGTTTTTAATGAAAAAGAACAGGAATTAGTAGAATTAGCAAATGCAAATAATGATAGTGAGGCGTTAATGAAAACCTACTTCTCACTTGCAGATTCTTTTTTCTATAATGGTTTATTTGGTAAAGCAATAGAAACGTATTATAAGTCTTTAAGTATAGCAAAAGAACAAAATAATTTAATGTATGAGCATCTTAATTTAAGGCAAATAGGATATTTAAATTATTTTTCTGGTAGTCTTGAAAGTTCTGCAAAACAACAAAAGTTTGCTATAAATCTATTAGATAAACCAAATCAAGAACAAGATACATTAGCTGTTAATTCTAAACGAAGATTAAAACTTGCCGCCTTAGAGCTATTAACGCGAACATATATTTTTGCAGAAAAAACAGACTCTGCTCAAGTTTACAATAATAAAGCATTAAACTTTGGTTTAAAAGAAGCAGATAGCTGTGTTTTAATAAGGTTTAAACTGCAAAAGGCACAAATTAGTATTCAGCAAAAGTCTTATGATAAGGCAACAAAACTTTTGGAAGAATGTAAAACTATTTGTTATACACCAAAATCAATATATGACTTTATTATTGCTTCAGAATATGCTAAAATATATTTAGCACAAAAAAAATACGAAAAGGCAGTTGTAGTATTAAATCAAGGCTTAGAAGCTTTTAGTTTAGATGGGCAAGAAGCTTTTGCTTCAGACTATATTAAACTAATGGCAAAAGCCTATAAACATGCAGGAAACATAGAGATGTCTAACATTTATTTCGAAAAGTTTATAAAGGCTAATGAAGATTTCGGTAAAATAAAAGACACGATTGCAACCAGAATTAAAACCCAAGAAATAAAAGATTTTAAAAAAGAACTTAATGCAATAAATACCCAAAAAAGTGTTTTTAAATATATTGCATTAGTCGCCTGTGTTTTAGTTTTAGGACTTTTATTTTTCTTATTTAAATTTTATAAAACAAAAAAAGAAAACGAAATTAAGTTTGAAGCACTTTTAAATAAAATTGAAAAGGCCCAAAAACCAGAAGAGATTATAAATACAAAAGATAAGGATTTAGAGGAAAAAAACACACCAGATTTACCGTTGGAAACTAAGCAAAATATTTTAAAAGGTCTTAAAAAGCTGGAAGCGCAACAGTATTTTTTAAAACAAGAATGCAGCTCGTATAATGTTGCAAAAAAAATTAACACCAACACCTCTTATTTGTCTAAAGTAATTAACGCACACTACGGTAAAAACTTTAATACATATATAAACGACTTAAGAATAAATTATGCCATAGTGCGTTTAAAAAACGATGTATTTTTTAGGTCGTATTCCATACAATCAATAGCCGAAGAGTTAGGTTATAAAAGTGCAGATTCTTTTACAAAATACTTTAAAAAAGATACTGGTTTAAATCCTTCATTTTATATTAAGAATATAAAAAATATAGATTAAAAAGATGCTTTTAACCCTAAATTTATAAATTTAGGTATGTGTTATTTCTTCTCTTTAAATTTTCTTTTTAACCAGTGTAAACACCTGCTAATCATCACTTTAAATATTTGTCTTGCACCCTAATTTCCTAAAATCAGGGATGCATTTCTTGTAAAACCCTTTTTATTGAGAGTAATTTGATTTCAGAAACAATAATCAATTTAATTCTCAGTAACATGAAAAATTCAAAAACAATATTTTTTACAATCTTTATTGTAGTATTTTCTGTTGGTGTCGCTAAAGGTTTTTATAAAAGTGTTAAAAAAAGTGAGGCAATAACAAAAGAAATTCTTACAGTTTTAAAAGATAATTGCAACTGTAAAGCGGTTGTGAAAACGTCTTATTTAAAAGGTGTACAATACAGTAAAAAAAATGGAGTTACGGCAGAAACCGTTACTTACCAATTAACAGATTGTGACTTTAATAATTTTAATCAGGAAGTAAAATGTATAGATAATACTTTACGTGAAAAAATTAATGGTATCGAGCTACTAGATCTAATTACTTTAAACTTTGTAAACAATAATAAGCGCAAAACAGTTACAATTAAAAACAACTGCTTATGATACCTAACTATAAAAAATCTTCAAATAAAATCAAGCTAATAAAATTTTGTATAGGCTTGGTTGCAGGAGTATCAATATACCTAATACAAGAACTTTTTTTCTAAAAAAATTACCATGATAACCCTTTCAAAATTCTTAATAGAAATAGTAGCAACCATTTTAATTTAAAAATTAATATTCTAAAAACTTATAATTATGAAAAATTTAAAAAAAATTACATTAAGCATATTGTTAACAATAGCAGCAATAATTAGTGTTACAGCACAAAGCAATAAAAAAACAAACCTTTGGAAAATTGAAGGCGATAATATTAAAACATCATACCTTTTTGGAACAATACACATACTCCCAAAAAGTAGTTTTAAAATTAGTGAGAAAGTAAAAAAAGCATTCGATTCTTGCGATAGAGTTACTTTAGAGCTTGATATGGCAGATCCAAGTTTTATGGCAGATGCCATGAAACTCTCTATGTTAGAAAAAGACGAAGAATTATCATCATATATGGATGCAAGCGAGTATAAGTTATTAGATGATTATTTAAAAGAAAACGTAAAAGTTGGGTTAACTGCATTTAATAAACTTAAACCCATAACATTAATGTCTGTAATAATGATGGCGAAATTTAAAGACGAACCACTTGCTAGTTACGAGATGACTTTTATAGAAATGTCTAAAACAGCAAAAAAAGATATGGATGGTTTAGAGACATATCAAGATCAATTAGCAGCAATTGATTCTCAACCTTACGATGAACAAATAGACACTTATATAAAAATGATTTCGGAGGCAGAAGAAACGGATGCTATATATAATAAAATGCTAAAATTATATTTAGCAGAAGATGTAGACGGAATTTACGATTATACAGATGAGTTTATGAATGGAGACATTGAGTCTAAGAAACGCTTTTTAGACGATAGAAATATTAAATGGATTCCTAAAATTGGAGAATTTTCTAGAGAGCATTCTGTTTTTTATGGTGTAGGAGCAGCGCATTTAGGCGGCGAACAAGGTGTTATTAATTTACTTAAAAAAGCAGGTTATAAAGTAACACCGGTATTAAACTAAAAATAATTGCAATTTTTAAAAGCCTCAATTTTTGAGGCTTTTTTTAAAATTTTATTCTAGATAAGGCATATTATATTTTGTAATTTTACAAAAAAATAAAAAATATGTTTAAAAAAGAAGTGTTAAAAGGTCGTGGTGCACAACACAATCCTCACAATAAATTTTTTGAATTATCTCACGAAATTAGAAACGACTTTTTAGAGTTTTGTGAAAAAGAAGGCGAAAAAGCAGATGATAATAAAACACTTTACCTTGAAACCTTTCCAAAAACAATAGTTAATAAAGTAAAAAGCCCAGATATAGGTATGTCGTACTCAATGAATGCCTATCAAGGTTGCGAGCATGGTTGTATTTATTGTTATGCAAGAAATAGTCATGAGTTTTGGGGATTTAGTGCAGGTTTAGATTTCGAGCGGCGCATTTTAGTAAAAAAAAATGCACCAGAATTATTAGAAATACTATTAAAAAAGAAAACGTGGAAAGCACAAACCATCGTGTTATCTGGAAATACAGACTGCTATCAACCAGCAGAAAAACAGTTTGAAATCACAAAAAAATGTTTAGAGCTTTTTTTAAAATACAAACATCCTGTAGCGATAATTACTAAAAATGCACTTATTCTTAGAGATCTTGAGATTTTAAAAAACCTAAATAGATATGGCTTAATTAGTGTAAATATTTCAATTACATCACTTTCAGAACAAACAAGGCGCATTTTAGAGCCAAGAACAGCAACTATAAAAAAACGCATAGAAACTGTAAAGGTTTTGAGTGATAATGGTATTCCTGTAAATGTTATGTTAGCACCAATAATTCCATCTATAAACAGTCATGAAATATTACCATTGGCAAAAGCAGTATCTAATGCAGGCGCTTTAAGTATAGCACATACTATTGTAAGATTAAATGGTTCTATAGGAGAAATTTTTGTAAACTGGTTAAATAAAACCCTACCAGATAGAGCAGATAAAGTATTACATCAAATAGAAAATTGCCATGGAGGAAGTTTAAATGATAGTAGGTTTGGAACCCGTATGCGAGGTGAAGGTAATATTGCGAAGCAAATTAACGATATGGTAAGGCTAGCTAAAATAAAATACTTTAAAAATAAATCAATGCCTATATTAAATAATACACTACATGAGCAATGTAAAAATGGGCAATTAAAATTATTTTAAATTAAAAAAGTGAGCACAAGGCTCACTTTTTACTAACTAACTAAATTAAACTTCGTGTCAAAAGTTTAAAGTTTTATATAATTTGAAAAGGTTCTATTTTCAGTTTTAAATAAGAAAATATATTTTCCTTTTTTAGTAGCGTCTAAAGCAAATGCTTTTTGAATATCCATTGTATCCTTTATTGTTTCATTGTAAATTGTTTCTTTAGAACCAACATTGTCATAAAAAATAGTAATGTTAACAGGAGAAGCATTTAAAGATAGTGCAGTAACGTAAACAGTATTGTTTCTTGTTTCTACATGAGGTTTAAAAATTCTTGTTTTTTTGGTCTTTTTAAAATCAACAATATTATTTATTACACTAAAAGGTATAACCTCAATAACTGTTTCTTTATTAAGTTCAAAAAAGTACTCACCGTCTGGTAAAGAGGTTAAATCAAATCCTTTTTTGTAATCTCCGGATTTAGATATGTTTTCTTTGTATAAAATAATTTGGTTATTATCTTTAATTAACAATTGTTGTCCTTCCTTAACGTTCTCTAAAGTTAAAACGGTTTTCTTGCTGTCATCATCGTTATTTAATGTAGTAATGTTGGCTGCGTAGTTTACCATTGTTACTAATAAAGCAACTAATACTAAATGATTTTTTACTGCTTTTTTCATAATCTTCTTTGTTTAAAATTAACACTACAAAGGTATGTGCAAACACGCATGTATAAAACGCCTATTTTAGCATATTTATATGCTATATTAACCTTTAAACATATTCAAGGCTCTTATAAAGTTAAAATAAGCAACAAAAGGGTTAATTTAGCATAGATTTATATTTTTATATTATTTTAATTTTACAAACAAATAAAAAGCTTTGAATAATAAACCAATATTAGAGAAAATTTCACCTGGTTTCGGGAATTCTATTCTTGCAGTAAATAAACTAAAGAAAAGAAGGAGAGATCAGGCATTTTGGCATTTTCATCCAGAAATAGAATTGGTTTATGTAAACAAGGGAAAAGGAAGAAGGCATATTGGTAATCACATGTCTTACTTTAATAATAGCCAGCTTATTCTTGTAGGTTCAAACTTACCGCATAACGGTTTTGAAAATAGACTAACTGCTAAAGGAAAAGAAACACTAATACAGTTTCATCCAGATTTTTTAGGAAAAGACTTTTTTAGTTTACCTCAAATGAAAAGTATTGCTGCTCTATTAGAAAGAGGAAAAAAAGGAGTTCTTTTTCATACAGATACAAAAAAAAGAGTAGGAGAAAAAATAACCAAATTAACAAAATACGAAGGATTTAAGCGTGTTATTAAGCTACTTGAAATACTGCATATCTTAGCAGAGGCTCAAGATTACGAGTTTTTAAATGCAGATGGCTATGCATTTGAGGCACAACCACAAGACAATGCAAAAATTGATATTATATATAAATATGTATATAGCAACTTTAAAAACCATATAAGTTTAGATACTATTGCAGAGCAGGTAAGTATGACGGTTCCAGCATTTTGTCGTTACTTTAAAAGAGCAACAGGCAAAACATTTACAAAACTAGTAAATGAATATAGAGTAGTGCACGCTACAAAACTACTTGTAGAGAGCCAGTTAAGTATAACAGATGTTTGTTTTGAGTGTGGTTTTAATAACTTCTCACACTTTAATAAGTTATTTAAAGAAATAACAGGTAAAAATGCCTCAAAATATAGAGGTGAGATGAAACAAATTATACAATAAGTTTACTTTTTGCCATTCCACTCAGCATAAAACTGACCAAGAAAACCAAGCATATAATTATGGCGTTCTGTAGCAATTTTCTTGCCGGTTTTAGTGTTCATCTTATCTTTTAGCAGTAAAAGCTTTTCATAAAAATGATTAATAGTTGGCGCATTAGAAGCTTTGTATTCAGCCTTACTTAAATTTAAGTTTGGTTTAATATCTGGATTATAAAGAGACCTGTTTTTAAAACCACCGTAATTAAATGTGCGGGCAATACCAATAGCGCCAATAGCATCTAAACGGTCTGCATCTTGTACAACCTGTAACTCTATAGAATTAAAAGTACTGGTTTTTTCAATGTTAGAGCTGTAAGATATATTTTCAATAATTTTTACAACATGCTCAATTACACTGGAGTCTACGTTGTTTTTAAACAAAAATGTTCGTGCCATTTTAGGTCCAATAGTATCATCTCCATTATGAAATTTGCTATCTGCAATATCATGTAACAAAGCACCAAGAGCAACAACTAAATCATCAACAGGTTCTTGTTTAGCAATAAGTAAACTATTGTTAAATACTCTTTCTATGTGAAACCAGTCGTGGCCGCCTTCAGCATTTTTTAAAGTGTCTTTTACAAATAACTCTGTAGCCTTTATAATTGTATTATAATCCATTAATTATAGTTTTGCAGGGTTTACCCATTTAAACTCAAAAGAATTATCAGGAATAGTCATTCTATCTGCCAAGCGTAGCATTCTCGAAGGTAGTTTCATTAAATAATCTCGAGCTTTTTCTGCGTCATCGGTAAGGTTTGTAATTTTATCAATTTCCCAACGTTTAATAAGTTTTTCAAGAATATCTATATAATCTAAAGAGGTGTAAACACCAATGCGTTGTGCAGTATTAGAGAATTCTTCAAAAGCAGTACTAATTTTATCTCCAGATTCTCTTAAAAAGTGAGCAGGCATTGTTATTTTTTGCTTCATCATATATTGAAAAGCTAACATCATTTGACTTGGGTCAACTTTAAAAATACGTTCTACAAATTCACAATATGCGTGGTGGTGGCGCATCTCATCTCCAGAAATAATTTTACACATTTTTGCTAACTGTTTATTGCCTTTTTGTTTAGCAATTTTTGCAACACGGTTATGAGAAATATAAGTTGCTAATTCTTGAAAGCTAGTATATAAAAAGTTTTTATAAGGATCTCTGTCTGTACCAATATCAAAACCATCTGCAATAAGATGTTGTGTCGTTTTTTCTATTTCTTTCATATTAACACGTCCAGAAAGGTATAGGTACTTATTAAGCACATCTCCATGGCGGTTTTCTTCGGCAGTCCAATGTTTAACCCATTTAGACCATCCGTTTTGTCCTACTTGGTCTACACCTTCAATATCCATTAACCAAGACTCGTATGTTGGTAGCGCTTCTTCGGTAATCATATCACCAACTAAAACTACCCAAAAATCGTAAGGTAATTCTTTAGAGAGTTCACGTATTTCTTTTACTTCCTCAAAAAAATTATTGCCTTCAGAATTTGGTAAAAAATCCGACGGTTGCCAAATTGTTTCTGCAGGAATTAAGTATTTTTTAATTAACGAATCTATGTCTTTTTCTAAAAACGACATCACTTCCAATCTTACATTTTTTAACGACATAGTATCAATTTTTTATATTTTTTTTAATAGTAGTTTCAATATGCTCTAATAACAATTCTTTAGTTTCAAAGTCCAAAGCTTTAACAGGTTTATGTGCCTCGAAGGTTAAGTGATTTCCAATTCCCATAGGAAATTTACCATAACGTAAGTTTTTCCACGAATTATTAATTGTAACAGGAATAATTACAGCATTAGGAATATATTTTATAAGGGTTTCTAGGCCTTGAGTCCTAAAAGGTTTTGGGTTTCCGTCTCTGCTTCTGGTACCTTCTGGAAAAATAACTGCAGCACGATTTGTATTTTTAATATAATTTGCAAAGTTTCGTATAGCAGTAATAGCCTGTCTAGGATTTTTTCTATCAATTAAAGTAGATCCGCCATGGCGTAAGTTATAAGAAACGCTAGGTATACCTTTGCCTAATTCTTTTTTACTTACAAATTTAACATGATGCTTTCTAAAATACCACATTAATGGTGGTATATCTGCCATGCTTTGGTGGTTAGATACAATAATAACTGGTTGCGATGTATCCAAGTCGTGGTCATTATAAAAAGAATGCCAAGAACCTAATAAGTTAATACAGCGCATTAAGCAAAACTGTAAAGCATCAACACTTTTTTTATGCGCTTTATAACCAAAAGTATTAAAACAAACCCACTGTATTGGATGAAAAATAAGTAAAGAAGCTCCAAAAAATAGGAAGTAAATACAAGTAAGTGGATAGGCAAAAATCTTTCTCATTATAAAAATCAGTCTTCAATACCTCAAAATTAAAAAAACCACGTCTATAAAGCGTGGTTTTTTTAATAATACTTAATATTTAAAATTAAACTTCAAACTATTAAGTTGTAATGTTTTCTAACAGTGCTCGTTATAAGCATCCATAAGGTTTTCTGCAATTAACTCTGCAGGACGACCTTCAATATGGTGACGCTCTAGCATGTGTACTAATTCTCCATCTTTAAACAAAGCCATACTTGGCGAGCTTGGAGGAAAAGGTACCATGTGAGCACGAGCTCTATCTGTAGCCTCTTTATCTACACCAGCAAAAACAGTAACGATGTTGCTAGGTTTTTTATCATTATTTAAACTCATTTTAGCACCTGGACGTGCATTTGCTGCCGCACAACCACAAACCGAATTTACAACCACTAAAGTAGTTCCTTCCTTTTTAACTGCTGCATCAACCGCTTCTGCCGTATGTAATGCTTCAAAACCTGCGTTCGTTAAATCTTCGCTCATAGGTTTTACTAATTCTGCTGGATACATATATTTTAAAATTTTATATTATTATTAAGCTCATGCAAAGTTAATCAAAAATAATGCTAAACTAGTTTTGGGCGTTACCTTATGTCACTTTGGTGCCATAAGGTCAGGCTGTTCGCTATATCTTTTTTGTGCATAAGCGCACACAAAAAAAGGATGCCGCTACCATCCTTAACGCACTTGCCTACTAAGAGTCGTAAAAAAACAGCGTTCTTGACAACTAACAAAGTATTATATTTACAGTTCTAAAAAACAAAACAATTACATGAGCGGATTAAAATGGATTGGTGCTACATTAGGTTGGTCTTTTGGCGGACCAATAGGAGCAATAATTGGTTTAGCAATAGGTAGTATTGGTGATGCTTTTGCAGGAAAAGGAGATTTTTTCTTAGGTCAAGGCAATCAAGACCAGTCACAAGGCAGACCACGCCAACCTAATTATAGAACCCAACAACAACGTCGTGCACAAACAACATCGGGAGATTTTGAAGTAAGTTTACTAATACTAGCAACTGTTGTAATCAAGGCAGATGGTAAACAAGACCAACGAGAATTAGACTATGTGCGTGAACAGTTTGTAGGCATGTATGGTAAAGATAGAGCCAACAAAGCATTTCAGTTATTTAAAAAAGTAAGTCAACAATCTGTGCCATTACGTCGTGTTTGTATGCAAATACAACAAATGATGGATCATCCTTCTCGTTTACAACTCATGCACTTTCTATTTGGAATAGCAAAAGCAGATGGAATGGTAACAGAAGACGAAGAAAGTCAGATTTTTACTATAGCAGGTTACTTAGGCATTAATTCGCGAGATTATAATAGTATTAAAGCAATGTTTTATAATAGCAGTGATAATGCCTATAAAATATTAGAAATAACAAAATCTGCAACCAACGACGAGATTAAAAAAGCCTACCGTAAAATGGCTAAAAAATACCATCCAGATAAAGTAGAACACTTAGGCGAAGAACATAAAAAAGGAGCCGAAGATAAATTTAAACAAGTACAAAAAGCTTACGAGCAATTGCAGAAGGAACGTGGGTTCTAGTATTTAGTAGGCAGTCGCAGTATTCAGATTTACTTAGGTTGTTCATTCGAGCGCGTCATTGCGAGTCACTTTTTGCGACGTGGCAATCTCATGAATTTGAACTATAAATAAACAGATTGCCACGCTCTTTATCTGCGCAATGACAAATAATTCTAATAAAACTAGGAGACCTTTTAATAAAATGACCATTAATAAGTAAAGTAGTTATTTATAAACGGAACAAACTAAAAAACATTATGAAAAATTTAAGCCTAGTTATAATTGCAATTATCCTTTTTGGATGCCAAGAACAAATAGAGTTACCCGAAAAATCTTCAGAGGAATTAAAAACCATGGCAATAGAAGGAATAAGTGTTGAATTTATTTTTAATTCAAATAAACCATCATTTGGAGATCTTTATTTAATTACGGGCTCTGAAGACAAAACATTTCCTGCTAAAAACCGTCAATTTGAAAAATTTAAATCATTAGGTGTTTCATTTATTGACCAAGCATACTATGGAATAAGAAACGAAAGTAAAATTGGAGATGGAGTAACAATATGGTTATTTCCATTAAAAAATGGTAAAACAGAATTTGCTGGAATTGATGCTCCATTTGATTCTATTCTTATGGAATATACAGTGTTAACTAATAAGGAAAACTCATCAGATTTAGTAAAAAAAGTATTTTATGCTTTTAAAGATAATTTAGATGTTCAAATAATATTTGAAGGAAAAGAAGTTAACGATTACAAAACAATTGAAAAAAGAATAAAGGAGATTACTGAGCTTTGCAAAAATGAATTAAAACTTGTGCCAGGAAGCGAAGAAGCGATAAAGCGAGTATGGGGAGATACACCAGAATACTATAATCTTAATAATTAATTTTTTAGCTAAACACGTTTTAGATTTTGTCTTTATCAGGGATAGTTAATAAATTTTTTTGAATTGAAAATTGAATAAGATTATGAATGATTATAAAATCTTAAAGTATTTTATAAATGGTGAACGCGAAAAAGCTTTTAAGCAACTCTATAAATTATACCCAAAAATTGAAAGCCTTATTCTTTCAAAAGGAGGTAATAAACATGATGCATCAGATGTATTTCAGGAAGCTTTAATTATTCTGTATCGTAATTTAGAGAAAAATAACTTCACGCTTACTTCATCTTTTTACACCTATTTATATTCTGTTTCACGATTTGTTTGGAGCGACATACAAAAAAAAGAAGCCAAAATAGTTTTTAATTCATTAAATGAAAATGAAGAATCTATTTTAGAAACTATTAAAGAGGAAAAGCGATTTAAATTAGCTGAACAAGCTTTTTCTGAGTTGGGAGAGCGCTGTAGACAACTCTTATTACTGTTTTATCACAAACGCTCGTCCTTTAAAGATATAGCCAAAATGATGCAGTTTTCGTCAGATAAAATTGCTAAAAATCAGAAATATAAATGCTTATCAAAAGCACGTGCCATTTATAAAAATCAAGTAAATAACTTATCCTAAATTTGTAAAAGCATGAACAACTATATAGAAAATATCGTTCTTATAAATCAATATTTAAACAAATCGATTTCAAAAAATGAAACAGAGTTTTTTTTAAAAAAACTAGATTCAGATGTTGCATTTAAAACGTTGTTTACTGAGCAATTAGAGTTGGTCAATGGAATAAAAAGAGAAGGATTAAAAAAAGAAATAATTGTAGCGAAACAATTGTTTATTCAAGCTAAATGGTTGAAAATATTAAGAATGTTAGGATTAGGTGCTACCGTTATAGGTTTTATTTACATGACATTTTTTAAAACAATCATATTTAATAATAAAACAGCTTTAGAAAATAATCAAGTAATATATTCTGATAGTATTAACAACATAGCAGACTTGAAAACTTTACAGACTATAGATGCCATTCAAGATGAAACCATACAAAACAAAAATACTAAAATTGAATACACTGTAACCGAACGGATAGAAAAGTCTATCGTTAAAGACTCTATAAAAGTAATTGTCTCAAAAAAAGAAAAACAACTTAGTAATAACAATTATGAGTCTTATTTAGAATTGCCAGTAAAGAGTTCTCAAAAAGTAAATATAGAAAAGACAAATATAAAATTCTTAGATGATAGAAAAGTCCAAAACATTTTGGGAGATTTTGTAGATGATAATAAAAGTGGAACTTATGTTTATGATTTTAAAGGGTCTAACGGAAATTCAAGGCGCACTTTAATTTTAAGTATTGATGGAACATTTATGTTTCATACTTATGAACCTCATGATGGTGGATTGCCTTCAGAAAGGAATTTTTATGGTAAAGGCACATGGACATCAAATAAAGATTTAGTTTATTTTAGTACTAATCCAAGTGATTTATTTGGTAAGCAATCTCTTGATTTTAATAATACAAAAGCTAGATATAATACAAAGTCACTTAGAGATAGGTCAGATCGTGATATTAAAACGTCCTTACGTTTTTATGAATCAAAAGTTTTTTGGCTTAAAGGCATGCTTCTTCTAAAGCAAGAGTAATTAACCTCTAAACAAAAAGAAATCATCTTTCATATCTTCAATTTGTGCGTCTTCGTTTGTTATAATATAATCGATAGCTTTAGAGGTAAATTTATCACCTTTTTCAGTTAGAGATACAATGTTATTTTCAACAATAATCATATTATTTTTTGTTGCTAATTCTAACACCGTTTTAGCTCTAACTTTTTGCCAATTTATATGTTCGCGTAAGTGGTTAACATGTCTTTCTTCAAATTCATTATGGTTTTTTAAATGCAATAAAAAAGTAAGTAAAGAAACCTCTGTACGTTGTTGTTTTTCACGGTACATTACAGCAATAATACCTTTGTTAGGAGCAAATAGATATACTAATAAAAATATTAGACCCAACATGGTTGTTATAGATCCAGCTATAGAAGCATCTAACCAATGCGCAAACCAATAACCAGAAATTGCACTTAAAACACCAAAACTAATAGCAAGTGCAAGCATTCTTTTTAAATCTGTGGTTAGTAAATAGGCAGTTGCAGCAGGCGCAATCATTAACGCAACAACTAAAATAGCTCCAACAGCATCAAAAGCACCAACAGTTGTAACAGATGCGACACTCATTAACCCATAATGAATAATTGCAGGAGAAAAACCAAGTGATGCGGCTAAACCAGCATCAAAAGTGCTTATTTTTAATTCTTTGAAAAAAGCGATTAATAATGTTACAGTAATTAATAAAATAATGCCAATAATCCATAATGCTTTTGGCCCAACATCAACTCCAGAAATTAATAACCTATCAAAAGGTGCGAAAGCTAATTCACCTAATAAAACCGCATCGACATCTAAATGTACATCGTTTGCATTTTTAGCAATTAAAATTACACCAATACTAAATAAAGCAGGAAACACTAAACCAATGGCAGTATCTTCTTTTACTAAGCCTGTTTTTTGAATATATTCTACCAAAACCACAGTAATTATACCTGTAAAAGCAGCAAATAAAATTAATAAAGGAGAGTTGAGGTTATGTGTTATAAAAAAGCCTATTACAATACCAGGTAAAATAGAGTGGCTAATAGCATCACTTATCATCGCCATTTTTCTAAGTACTAAAAATGTACCAGGTATAGCACAAGCAATTGCTACAAGACTTGCAATAAGTTGTATTTCAATTTGAGCACTATTCATCGTCTGTAGATTGTTTAGTATATAAATTTGCTGCGGTATTAAATCCTGTTTCTGTTAATCTCCACATTTTTCCTTCTAATTTCACATAATCTTTTTCTACCAATTTTTGCAACGTAGATTTTGTATAGCCTTGAAAATTATTTAAAAGTTTAATAGCATGTGGATGTGAGATATTATCGTGCGTTTCTGCAATATGATACATAAAAGACAATGTTTTATGAAGCTCTAAATCACGACGATTTTTTATAACTCTAATTTGTTTGAATAGTAAGCCACGACTTGGTGAAAATACAAACGAGAAAAACACAAAAACCGAAGCTACTAAAACAATTACTGGTCCAGTAGATAAATTCGTTTGGCTGGCACTTATTGCTGTACCAAAAACACCGGAAAAGGCACCAAAAACAGCAGCTAAAAGCACCATAGTAGACAAGCTGTTAGTCCATTGTCTTGCAGCTGCAGCAGGAGCCAAAAGCATAGCGCTCATTAACACAACACCAACGGTTTGTAATCCTAATACAATGGCTAAAACAATAAAACTAGTAATTAAAATATCTATAATTTTAGTATTAAAGCCAAGTGTTTTTGTGTAGTCTGCATCAAAAAGTAGAATTTTAAACTCTTTCCAAAACAATAGTAAAACGAACAAACATAAGCCAGTAACAATTGCCATTAACCAAACATCGCTTTCTACTAAAGTCGCTGCTTGACCAAATAAATATTTATCTAATCCTGCTTGGTTCGCATTGGGTTGCTTTTGTATAAAGGTTAATAATAACATACCAAAACCAAAAAATAACGACAATATTAACCCTAAAGCAGTATCACTTTTTAAATGTGTTTTCTTTACAATACCACGAATCCAAAATGTTCCAATTAACCCACTAACTAAAGCGCCCAAAAGCAAAGTGTTAGAATCTTTTGCACCGGTAATTAAAAAGGCAATTGCAATACCTGGTAAGGCAGCGTGCGAAATAGCATCACCAAGTAGGCTTTGCTTTCTAAGTACAGCAAAACTACCAAGCATGCCTGTTACAGCGCCTAAAATGGCTGTTCCAAGTGTTATTGTGCGTAGTGTATAATCACTAAATACTAATGAAAAATATTCTGTTATGTCCATAATTCCTGCGAAGGCAGAATTTCATCCTGTTTTCGCAATATTTGTTATTTATAATTTCATTTTATGAGATTCCTGTCTTCACAGGAATTGATTACTCTTGTATACTTACTTTATAGTTTATACCGTAAGTTTTGGTTAAATTATCATCATTAAATATATCTTTTACTGGACCTGTGGCAATTTTTTTCACATTTAAAAAAGTTACCCAATCAAAATATTCTGGTACAGTTTGTAAATCGTGATGTACAACAATAACAGTTTTTCCTGCTTTACGTAATTCTTTTAAAATATTAATAATTGCAATTTCGGTTGTTGCATCAACACCTTGAAACGGCTCATCCATAAAATAAATTGAAGCATTTTGCACTAAAGCGCGTGCTAAAAAAATACGCTGTTGTTGTCCTCCAGAAAGCTGGCTAATTTGTCTGCCTTTAAAGGCTAGCATTCCTACTTTTTCTAAAGCTTCCAGCGCGGCTTTTTTTTCTTTTTGTCTTGGCCTTTTTATCCAACCTAAACTGCCGTAAGTTCCCATCATTACAACATCTAGGGCAGTAGTTGGGAAGTCCCAATCTACACTTCCTTTTTGCGGTACATAAGCAACTAGTCTGCGTTGTTTTTCATAAGGTTTACCATAAATAGTAACGCTTCCTGCAATAGGTTTTAATATGCCTAAAATAGACTTTATAAGTGTTGATTTTCCTGCGCCATTTGGTCCAACAATAGCCATTAAAACACCTTCTGGAATTTCTAAATCGATATCCCAAAGTACAGGTTTGTAGTTGTAAGCTACTGTAAGGTCGTCTACTTTTACGGCTATTTTTTTACTCATTATTTTAAAGCGTTAACAATTGTATTTACATTATACTCAAACATACCAATGTACGTACCTTCAACAGTTCCTGCATTTCCAAGTGCATCAGAATATAAAGTGCCTCCAATTACTACATCGTGACCTTTAGATTTCACTGCAGCTTGTAATGCTTCAATGGTACGTTTTGGCACAGAACTTTCAACAAAAATGGCTTTTACTTTATTTTCTATTATAAAAGTAGCTAATTTTTGTACGTCTTGTACACCAGCTTCTGTCGCTGTACTTAAACCTTGTAAACCTACAACATTAAAACCGTAGTTTTTTCCGAAGTAATTAAAGGCATCGTGTGCAGTTACTAATATTCTTTTTTCTTTTGGAAGTGTTTCTATTGTTGAAGAAATCTTTGTTTGTAAATCTTCTAATTGCTGAAGGTATTTTTTTTCATTTTCAGAAAAACGCACAGCATTTTCAGGATCTTTTTCAATTAATACCTGAGTTACTTTTTTAGCAAATTGTTTAAAATAAGAAATATTAAACCATACATGTGGGTCGTAATTTGAAGCAAAATAATCTGAACCAATTAAGCCAGATTTATCTAAACCATCTGCCAAAGCAATTGGTGATTGTGTTTTCATTTTTTCGAAAACTTCTACTAGTTTTCCTTCTAAATGTAAACCGTTATAAAAAATAACATCTGCATTTACTAATTTGGTAACATCACCTTCGCTTGCTTTATATAAATGCGGATCGACTCCAGAACCCATTAAGCCATTTACATTAACTAAATCGCCACCTATATTTTTAACCAAATCTGTAATCATGGTTGTAGTGGTAACAATATTTAGTTTACCATCTTCTTTTTTTGAGTCGTTTTTACAATTAAAAAAAGAGAGTGTGATTGCTAAAAGTAGTATTGTTTTTTTCATTTTTATTGTATTTAAATGCAGTTTGGTAATTTATTATGACTTTGGAATTCTAAAACTAAATCCAGCACTTATTAAAATATCTTGTCCGTCTGTTATACTAGAACCAACAGTAGCATCTAATTGAAAATTATTAGAAATTAAATAAGTTAATCCAGCATCCCAAAGGTGATTTGCTTTATTGTTTTCTGGAAAATCACCATACAATTCTACATAAGCGCCAAGTTTGCTTGTTAAGCTATAACCGTATGCAATTGTATAAAGGTAAGCGGCTTCAGGATTGTCATTTTCCCAAGCAGCTCCTAAATTATAAGATAAACTAGATTTTTCGCTTAAAGTATGTGCAAATGAAAACCTAAAGTCTACTCCAGTATTTTCTGGTCTTAATTCTTTTTTTACTAAAAAAGGCAAGTTTAAATGCCCTAAAAAACCAATTTCTGGCATCCAACCATTTTCTTGTGCAACCGTTGTTTTAAAACCTAACAGCAAAGGAGAAAAACTATTAGTTGAGGCAATTTCATTACCATTAAACTCTACTTTACTATCTGTATAATCGTAACCTAAGCGTAATTCTAAATTATTTAATAAACCATAACGTACTAACATAGTATTGTATGTAAAGTCTTCGGTTTTAATATTGTTTTCTTCAAAACTTTCGTAAAAAGCTCCTGTTTCTACTTGTAGAAATCCTTTTGGTAAAGCTGTAGGAGATTCTGTAGCGTCTGGTCTGTCTGTAATTAATGGTTCTAATGTGTTATTTTCTTGTGCAAAAGAAAATATTGAAATAGAAAACAGACATCCTGCTGTGATTGTTTTTAAGTACTTAGTTAGTATCATTTACGTAAATTATATTAGTGAAATCTTCGTTTAAAAGAATGGTGTTATTATTAATTGAAATTTGTGTCATTTTATTTTTGCTAAACTGTTTTGTAACCAAAATAGAATTACCATATTTAAGTCCATTAAGTGCACAAAAATCAAAGAACTCTTTATCATCACTCATTAATCGTGAAATAATATATTGTTTTCCTTCTTGCGTGTTAGATAAGCTTATTGAGGTGTCTATAGTTGTAATTTCTCCTTTTTCGTTTGGAATTGGATCACCATGCGGATCGAATTTTGGATTACCTAAATAGTCGCTTATTTTATTTGCTAAAAAATCTGACGTTTCATGTTCAAGAAACTCTGCTTCTCTATGTATTTCATGCAATGTCATGTCGAAGGTTTTATGAAGAAACGCTTCCCATAATCTATGTTTTCTAATAACGTTTAATGCCATTTTCTCACCTTTATTAGTGAGTTGTAAGGCTTGGTATTTTTCGTAGTTAAGTATGTCTTTTGCAGCTAATTTTTTTGCCATATCTGTTGCTGCTGCGTTAGATATGCCAAGCTTTTTTGCAATGTTACCAGGTTTAGTATCATTAACATCGTTATTGTTGTTTTTGTAAATAGCTTTTACAAAATTCTCTATTGCTACAGACATTTTTAATTACTTTAATTAATTTTTAAGCTTACTTAAATTTTTTACAAATGTAACTAAAATTTTTAATTATAGTAATTTTGGTATGATTTAAGTTATATTTATTGTCTAAGACGTTTAATGAATATGAAAAAACTACTTCTAATTTTTACACTCGTAATAACGGGTATAGTATCTGCTCAAGATTCTACAGCTGTTAAAGCAGAAACGCCAAAAATTGTATCTAAATTAATGTATGGTAATACCCTTAAAGTTGAAGATTTAGAGTTTAAATTTGTTGCAGTAGAAAGTGATTCGCGCTGTCCAAAAGGTGTGCAATGTGTTTGGGCAGGAGAAGCAATTGTTTTTGTTGATGTTTTTAAAAACGGAAAAAAAACAGAGCAAAAACGATTGGTTTTTTCTCCTACTAGCCAATTGCAAAATGCTTTAGGAAATTTATTTTCTTCGGAAAGTCTAAAGGTTTCCGGTTTAAATATTGCGCCTTATCCAGAAAGTGGTAGCAAAATAAAAATAGAAGATTATTATATACAACTTGCCGTTAAAAACTAAACTTTATGACTGTATTTTTGCGTTAAGGATAGAACGGCATGTTTGAGCTCCTCGCAGAGAGCGAGTAGTGATAGCCTGACCAAAAGAATGCCTTTTAGCATTTTTTGGTAACGCCAAGATTATTTTTTTACTGCGTTTAGTGGCAGCCGCAATCGTCTGTACCACATGCTTTTTTTGCTTTCTTTTTCCAAATGTATTTTTTGAATAAAAAACTTAAAGCAAAAGCTAAAATGGCTAAAACAATTATATTTTGGAGTATAATATGCATTATTTTAAAAATTGAAATGATAATAAAGCTACAATATATGCAATAGCTGTCATGATAACGAATTGGTATGTTGGCCATTTCCAGCTATTGGTTTCTTTTTTTACTATGGCAAGCGTACTCATACATTGCATAGCAAAGGCATAAAATAGTAATAGTGATATACCAGATGCAAAGTTAAATAGTGGACCACCAAGTATTGGGTTTACTTCTCCTGCCATTCGGTTTTTTATAGTTTCCTCGTCGTCACTACCTACGCTGTAAATTGTTGCTAAGGTACCTACAAAAACTTCTCGAGCTGCAAAACTACTTATTATGGCAATACCTATTTTCCAGTCGTAACCTAGTGGTCTAATTGCTGGTTCTATTGCGCGTCCTGTAAGCCCTATAAATGAGTGCTCGAGTTTATGAGAAGCTATTTTTTGTTGTAATTGGTCTTGGCTTAAATTTTGAGCAGCATATTGCTCTGTAATAATAGTTTCGGCATTATTAAATTGTTCTCCTGGACCGTAAGATGCTAATACCCATAGAACAATTGAGATGGCTAATATTATTTTTCCGGCACCAAAAATAAAAGCTTTTGTTTTTTCTAATACGGTAAGTGCAACGTTTTTAAATAATGGCACTTTGTAGTTTGGCATTTCTACTACAAAAAAGGTTTTGCTTTTAATATTTAAAACTTTATTTAAAATCCATGCAGAGCCTACTGCAGCACCAAAACCTATTAAATATAATAGCATTAATGTAAGTGCTTGGTAGCTTAAACCAAGTATTCTGCCTTCTGGGATTACTAAGGAGATAATAATTAAATATACTGGTAAACGCGCAGAACAGGTTGTAAATGGTGTTACTAATATGGTAATTAATCGCTCTTTCCAGCTTTCTATATTTCTGGTTGCCATAATGGCTGGAATTGCACAAGCTGTCCCGGAAATTAATGGTACAATACTTTTGCCGCTTAATCCAAAACGACGCATAATTCTATCCATTAAAAATACGACGCGGCTCATATAGCCACTTTCTTCTAGTACTGCTATAAAAAGGAATAAAAAGGCTATTTGAGGTATAAAAATAACAATACCACCTAAACCGGCAATAATACCTTCGGCAATTAAATCGGTTACTTTTCCGCCGCCAGGAAAAGTATCTTTTATCCAATTACTTAATGAGGCAAATGTAGAGTCAATCCAGTCCATTGGTATGCTAGACCAATCGTAAATGGCTTGAAAAATTAATAAAAGGATGAGAAAAAATATTAAATAGCCCCAAACTTTATGGGTAAGTATACGGTCTAATTTTGTGCGTAAATCTTTGGCTTGAGAAACATCTATGGTTTGGCCCTTTTTTAAAACGTTATTTATAAACTGGTAGCGTTTTATGGTTTCTTTTTGTTGAAGTCTTTTTAAGTCACTTTCAGATTTTGTTTTAAAACTTGCAATAGCATCAATCTCTTTTCTATTGGTTTTTCCAAAGTTTACATCTTGTGTAATTACAAGCCAAAGCTTGTATAATAATTGATTTGGAAATGCTTTACGAAGACTATTAAAATAGTTTGGGTCAATTTCTGATGCATTTAAACATGGTTTAACCGAGAGTTCTTTATAGTTGCTAATTTGTTGTTTTAAATTGGCAATACCTTCGTTTTTACGTGTGCTTATTACGGCAATTTTTGTTTCTAATTGTTGTTCTAAATAACCAACATCTAACGAGATGCCTTTTCTACGCATTCTGTCTGCCATGTTAATTACAAGCAGGCAAGGAATTTCAAGATCTTTAATTTGTGTAAAAAGAAGTAGGTTTCGTTTTAAATTTTCTACATCACTAACCACAACGGCTACGTCTGGAAAATCTTTATCGTTTTTATTTAAAAGCAGTTCTATTACAACATTCTCATCTAGAGATGATGCGTTTAAACTATATGTACCAGGTAAATCTATTATGTGAGCTTTTACGCCACGAGGTAATTTACAAATTCCTTCTTTTTTTTCAACAGTAATACCTGGGTAGTTTCCTACTTGTTGGTTTAAGCCTGTTAAAGCGTTAAAAACTGATGTTTTTCCTGTATTAGGATTTCCTATTAAGGCAACGTTAATTTGCTTACTCATTAATTTTATCTATTAAAATATGAATAGCTGTCTCTTTTCTAATAGCAAGATGGCTTCCGTTAATATTTAAATACATTGGGTCCGAGAACGGAGCGACTTGTACTAATTCAACAAAGTTTCCTGGCAAACATCCCATTTCTAGGAGTTTAAGTGGGATGGAATTTGAAGACACATCTGTTATAATGCCTTTTTCACCGCGTTTTAATTGTGCTAAAGAGTACTTCAAGCTTATTTAGATTGATTTTAAAGAAGCAAAAGTAAGAGAAAAAAATAAGGCTAAAAAATTGTAGTCTAATAAACCGCTATTTTTCCATGCGTTTTAACTTTTCTATGTCTTTAATTAATTTTGAAATGGCTTCAGGATCTGTACCATCATAAAAACCACGAATTTGACGTTTTTTATCTATAAGCATAAAGTTTTCGGTATGTATCATGTCGTATTGGTCACCATTTCCTACAGATTTTACTGCTAAGTAGCTTTTTCTAGCTAACTCATAAATTTGTTTTTTATCGCCTGTTACTAAGTTCCATTTGGCATCATTAACACCTTTTAATTTAGCATATTTTTTTAACTGTGCAACACTGTCTTTTACTGGTGTAACCGAGTGCGATAGTAACATAATATCATCATCGTTAATAATTTCTTTTTGTATGTCTCGCATATGGTCTGTCATTATTGGGCAAATAGTTTGACAGGTTGTAAAGAAAAAATCAGCAACATAAATTTTACCTTTATAATTGTTTTGAGTGATTGTTTTTCCGTTTTGGTTGGTTAAACTAAAATCTGCTATTTTATGGTATTTCTTTACGTGTTGTATTGTACTGTCTACCAAAGTAGCATCAATAGTATCAGGATTGTAAATAGGTAAGGGTTTTTCGACATTTAAAACCGAATAGATAATAGATATTATAATTACTGAAAGTATAAAAAAACCTATGGCAAATTTTTTATAACCTTTAAAAAATGAAAGCATAAAGTAAGATTTGAATCGCTATGGTACAAAAATACAACGCAAAGTATTCATAAACCATTTTTTTGGCTCACAAATTGCTATAAAACAGAAAGCAAACGAATAATAGCTTTTTAAACTAAGTCTAAATACTTACTTTTGGGCGTTATAAAAAAGAACAATTAAATTAAATGGGAATTACTATACAAATATCTCAGTTTTTACTGAGTTTGTCTTTACTAATTATACTTCACGAGCTTGGGCATTTTATACCAGCAAAATTATTTAAAACACGCGTAGAAAAATTTTATCTGTTTTTTGATATTAAATTTTCACTATTTAAAAAGAAAATTGGCGAAACAGTTTATGGTATTGGCTGGTTACCACTTGGTGGTTATGTAAAAATCTCTGGTATGATTGACGAGAGTATGGATACCGATGCTATGGCCGAAGAGCCAAAACCTTGGGAGTTTAGATCTAAACCAGCATGGCAGCGTTTAATTATTATGCTTGGTGGTGTTTTTGTAAACTTTTTATTAGCGTACGTTATATATGTGTTTTTATCTTTTGTTTATGGAGATAGGTTTATTGATGCCTCTACAATTAACGATGGCTATTTAATTGAAAACCCTTTATTAACAGATTTAGGTTTTAAAACAGGAGATAACATTATAAAAGTTGGAGATTATGATGTTGAAAACGTATCAGACATCAAAGGAAATTTTATAGGAGCAAAAACAGTTACTTTTAAACGTAATGGAGCAGAGCAAACTATTACACTTCCAGAAGACTTTTTAGGTCAATTATCTAGTAGTAAAAATAGAGATTTGTTTGAAATGCGATATCCATTTATTGTTGCCGAAGTGCCAGACTCTTCTTTAAACAAATCTGTTAACCTAAAACAAGGTGATGTTTTAACTAAAATAGGAAACGATACAGTTAAGTATTTCGACCAAACAGAATCTATTTTAAAAAGCTATAAAGGGCAACAGGTTGAAGTAGAGATTTTAAGAGAGGATAAAAAATTAACTGAAAGCATAAAAGTAAGTGACGAAGGAAAAATGGAAGTAGTGCCATTTGCTAGAATTGGTAGCATATCAATGGAAAAGTTAGGTTACTATAAAATGAAAACCAAAGAATATACTTTTGGAGAGAGTTTTGGAGCAGGTTACAACAAGTTTACAGGACAAATAGGGAAATACTTTGGGCAGCTTAAAGAAATAGGAAATGTAAAAACAGGAGCTTATAAAGGTGTTGGTGGTTTTTATGCCATATTAAATGTTTTTCCAGATTTTTGGAGCTGGCAAAACTTTTGGAGTATTACAGCATTTTTATCAATTATGTTAGGTGTACTTAATTTATTACCAATTCCTGCTTTAGATGGTGGACATGTTATGTTTTTACTTTACGAAATGATTTCTGGACGTAAGCCTAGCGATAAATTTATGGAGTATGCACAAACAGTTGGATTCTTTATTTTAATAGGTTTAGTACTCTTTGCAAACGGAAATGATATCTTCAAAGCAATTTTTAACTAAAAAAAATTAAAAAATATTTTGCAGTATCTAAAAAACATTTTATATTTGCGCTCGCAACAGCGAAAAACACTCCTCTTTAGCTCAGTTGGTTAGAGCATCTGACTGTTAATCAGAGGGTCCTTAGTTCGAGCCTAAGAAGAGGAGCAAGTTTGAATAAGCCACTAGAAATAGTGGCTTTTTTTATGCACAAAAAAAAGAACCCAAATGCATGATTTGCAATGGGTTCTCTTGGGTTTTAAGACAATAATTAACTGTTATTTATATTAATATTTAGGCTTTAATTGCTTTAGCATTTCTTCGGTTATAGCTTCTAAATCAAAACTATGTTTCCAATTCCAGTGCTTTTGCGCCATTGTATCATCTATACTTTGTGGCCAAGAATTTGCAATTTGCTGTCTAAAATCTGGAGTATAGGAAATTTTAAATTCAGGAATATGTTTTTTAATTGAAGCAGCAATTTCTTCTGGAGTAAAAGATATTCCTGCAAGGTTGTAAGAAGATCTTATTTTTATAGCATCTGCATCTGCACTCATAATATCTACAGTAGCTTTAATGGCGTCGTCCATATAAAGCATTGGTAAAGCAGTGTCTTTAGATAAAAAACAATCGTATTCTTTATTTTTTAAAGCCTCATGATATATTTCTACAGCATAATCTGTGGTACCACCACCAGGTAATGTTTTCCAGCTAATTATACCAGGATATCTAATAGAACGCACATCTACATCATATTTTTCGTTATAATATTCACACCAACGTTCACCAACTTGTTTTGTAATACCGTAAACAGTAGATGGTTCCATGGTTGTATATTGTGGTGTATCTTCCTTTGGTGTTGTTGGGCCAAAAACAGCAATGCTAGAAGGCCAAAACACTTTTTTAATAAACTTAGCCTTTGCAAGATCTAAAACGTGAAATAAAGACGTCATATTTAAGTCCCAGGCTTTCATTGGGTACTTTTCTCCAGTAGCACTTAACATTGCAGCCATTAAATAAACGGTATCTACATTGTGCTTTTCAATACAAACTTTAACAGATTTGTAATCCATAGCGTCAACAATTTCAAAAATACCAGAGTTAACAATATCTAAGTTGTTATAGCTAATATCACTGGCAATAACATTATCATCACCATGAAGTGCTCTAAGTTTATAAGTAAGTTCAGATCCGATTTGGCCACAAGCGCCAATAATTAATATTTTTGAAGACATAAATTTTGTATTAAATAAGGGAATCAAAAATAATTAAGATTTTCAAGATTTATAAGTAAATCCACTACTTTTATGATATAATTATTAAACCAAAATTATTAATACAATATATTTGTGTTTATATAGCTTACTATAACATGAAAACATTATTTCTTACCATTACATTGTTATTTTTTTTATCATCATGTAATAACAATCAAAATAAACAAACAAAAGAGACTGTAGTAAAAAAAGATACCACACTACTAACAAAAAATGATATAGATAAAATTACATATGTAGATTATGGTATAGATAGTAAAGCTAAAAATACATTAGACTCCTGGCAATCATATAACACAATAGCATTAGCTATAGATAATTTAAAAAAAGGAGATTTAAACTTTTTTAAAGAAGATAATACAGTTTTTGTATCAAGTGTAAATGATTTAGAAACAACAATACCAGAAAATATTAATACCGAACCAATTCAAGCCCGTATATTAATATTAAGAACAAAACTTTTAAAATTAGAAGAAGTACTAAATTTAGGAACTTCAAAAAAAAATGAAAAACTTTTAATAATGAAAGAAGTGTTCGAGGCACTATCAAATGTTACTTTACAAATAAATAAAAAGTTTGAAAAGGAAGCTCAAAACATTATAAAACCAAACGAAATATGAAATTAATTAAATATATTTTTCTTTTATCATTATTAGTCTCATGTCATAATTCTTCTAAAAAGGAATCTAAAAAAATAGCTGAAGCACAAATTGTTAAGCCAGAAGAAATAAAAGATTTAATTAACCAATCATTAGATAATTGGCATAAAGCAGCAGCAGAAGCAAATTTTAATGCTTATTTTGATTTAATGACTAAAAAAGGCGTTTTTTTAGGAACCGATGCGACAGAGAATTGGCAAAATGAAGCCTTTAGGACCTTTTCGAAACCCTATTTTGATAATGGTAAAGCATGGAGTTTTACAAGTGTAGAAAGAAATATTTACCTCTATAAGGATAATAAAATAGCTTGGTTTGATGAGTTGTTAGATACTCAAATGAAATTATGTCGAGGCTCTGGAGTTATGAAATTAGAAGATGGAAAATGGAAAATTGCACATTATGTATTGTCTATAGCTATACCTAATGAAAATGTAGAAACAGTTGTCGAATTAAAATCTAAATCTGATAGTCTTTATCTCAAAAAGCTTCAGTTTAAAAGATAAAGTGTTGGTTTTTAACGTTTAAATGCGTTAAAGTTTTCAAAAATTAGAGATTTTTACCTTATTTTAGCGCACCTTAAAAAATTTCCGATGAAAAAAGCACTTTTAATTTTAGGTTTTTTAACCTTTACATTTTCACAGGCACAGTATATAGAAAATGCACCTTGGATGGAAGATATAGATGTAAAATCTAGAGAAGCATCTAAAAACCCAGTTAGATTTCAAGAAGTAGTAAGTGCTTTTAATAGTTATTGGGAAACAAAAAACCCTAATGTAAAAGGTAGTGGTTATAAGCCTTTTAAAAGATGGGAGTCTTATTGGAAAAACTTTGTAAAAGAAGATGGAACGCTACCAACTCGAGAAGAGTTATGGCAATCTTACACAAGTACTAAGAATGCAGTATCTCAAAAAAACTTTTTAACAGATTTGAGTGATTGGCAACCAGTAGGTCCATTTTCACACACAAACACTGGTAGTTGGTCTTCTGGGCAAGGTAGAGTTAATATTATTGTTAAAAATACAGCTATTGCAGGCACTTACTATGCGGGTGCTCCAGCCGGAGGATTTTGGAAATCTGAAGATGATGGTGCGACATGGCAAACCTCAACAGATTTTTTACCACAAATAGGTGTTTCTGGTATTGCTGTAGATTATAACAATCCTGGTACGTTATACATTGCAACTGGAGATGATGACGCAGGAGACTCTATAAGTGTTGGAGTATTAAAATCTACAGATAATGGAGACACATGGAATTTTACAGGTTTAAATGCTAGTAACTCGCCATCATCTATGAATGATATTTATGTGCACCCTACAAACAGTAATATTATTTGGGTAGCTACCAATAATGGTGTTTATAAAACAGTAGATGCAGGAGTAAACTGGATTATATCAAGTGGAACTCAATATGAAAACATTAAGGATATTAAAATAAAACCAGGAGATCCTAATATTATATATGCTGTTTCTTCAAATAGGTTTTATAAGTCTTCAAATATGGGAGATTCATTTGTACCAATATTAACCAATACTCAAGGTTTTCCACTTTCAGATATTTCTAGATTAGTAATAGATGTTACGCCAGCCAATGCAAACGTAGTATATGTTTCTGCAGCCAATAATTCATATGGTTTTAGAGGTATTTATAAATCATCAGATTCTGGTGATAATTTTGTAGCAGTAGCAACGCCAGAAACAGTTGGAGATATTTTTGAGTCTACACAAACATGGTTCGATATGTCTCTTGCAGTATCAGATACTAACGAAAATGAAATTTTTTCAGGTGTTTTAAATGTTTGGAAAGGCGTTATAACTAATAATCAAGCTAGTTTTACTAAAATTAATAACTGGAGTTCGCCATTTAGTTCAACATATACACATGCAGATATACATTATTTACGTTTTTTTAATGGAGAATTGTTAGTAGGTTCAGATGGTGGTTTTTATAAGTCAAGTAATAACGGAGTAAGCTTTTCAGATTTAACAGCAGGAATGCAAATTAGTCAATTTTATAGAATTTCTGTTTCAAAAAAATCTTCAAATAAAATGGTTGGTGGCTTACAAGATAATGGAGGTCATGGTTACAGTAATAGCCAATGGTACAATTATTATGGAGCAGATGGTATGGATACCGCTATAGATCCAAATAATTCTAATTTATATTATGGATTTATACAAAACGGTAGCGGATTATATATTTCTAATGCTTCAGGAGCAAATTTAACAGCAAATATTTCTGGTCCAGAAACAGGAAACTGGATTACACCACTTTCTATAAACAATGAAAGCGAATTGTATGCAGGATATTCTGCCTTATACAAATTAGAAAATCAAGCATTTACTCAGGTATCACAGTCGTTTTCTAATAATATTAGTGTGGTTGAAATAGACAATCTTAATCCAGATAATATTTTTATAGTAACTAATAGTTCTTCGCAAGGTACATTAAGAAAAAGTACAGATAGAGGAGTGACATTTACAACAATGCAAGTTTTAAATTCTACAATAACATCGGTAGAAATTAACGAAGCTAATAGTGATATTATATATATTACCACATCAGGATTAAATGGTCAGGTTCTAAAATCTATTGATGGAGGAGCTACATTTACAGATATTTCTAATGGATTACCAAACGTTACTAAAAACAGTATAAAACATCAAAATTTACATTCCAAAAACCCATTATATTTAGCAACTAGTTTAGGTGTATATAGGTACGATGATGATACTTTAAATTGGGAGCTATTTAATATAGGACTGCCTAATGTTACTGTAAGAGATATAGAAATTAATATTATAGACAATAAAATTACAGCAGCAACCTATGGAAGAGGTATTTGGCAATCTATAATACCAGTAGAACTAGCACAAACAGATGTAAAACTATTATCTATAGAAGGTATAAGTGATAATATAGAATGTAATACAAATTTAGAAGCACAAGTGGTAGTAAGTAATAATGGTTTGTCGACTATTAATTCTTTAGATATCATTTATACATTAGATGGAGTAGAAACATTATACAATTGGACAGGAACCTTAAATTCTGAAGAAACCACTATTATAAGTCTACCTTCTTTAACATTATCAAGAGGTGTGCACACTTTTAAAAGTTTTGTAACCACAACAAATGATACTTATTTGGTAAATAATGAATCTGAAGAAAAAATTATAAACGCCAATACAAACGGAAGTGTAGATGTAGTAAATACCTTCGAAACAAGTGATGATGCTCTATTAGTACAAGATGCTAATGCATCAACACAATACTGGGAAAGAGGTGTGCCTAACGGTTTAGTTTTAAATGATGCCACAAACCCTACGAATCAAGCTTACGGTACAAATTTAAATGGAGAATACGCAAATAACACTAAAAGCTACCTTATAAGTGAGTGTTATGATCTAACAACAATAGTAAACCCAGAAATAAAATTTGATATGGCTTTTGATCTTGAAACAGATTGGGACATATTATATATGGAGTATTCAACAAATCAAGGCGAAAGTTGGGATGTATTAGGTGCAGCCTCTAACCCAAATTGGTATAATAGTAGTACACTACCAAATACTAATTGTTATAATTGTCCAGGAGCACAATGGACAGGTCAAAATACAACCTTAACAGAATATAGTTACGATTTATCTCCTTTATCAAGTGAGTCAAGCATTTTATTTAGGTTTGTTTTTCATACAGATCAAGCTGTAACACAAGAAGGAGTTATAATAGATAATTTTGTAGTTTCAGGAAATGTTTTAAGTGTAGATTCTTTTAATTTAGAAAAATTTAGTGTCTATCCAAACCCATCCCAAGGAATATTTAATATTAAAACAAATCTAAATAGTCCTTTTAACTTTAATGTAATTGATGTTACAGGAAAAGTAATTCTTAAAAAACAAGGCGTTAAACCTATTAATAAAGAGTATCAAATCAATATAGAAGATTATGCTACTGGAGTGTACTTTTTACAAATTGAAAGTGGTAATAATAAAGTAGTCAAAAAGTTAGTAGTTAAATAAAATCAATAAAAATTATTTAAAAATGGTGTTTTTTTATAAAAACACCATTTTTTTTACGAAATTCATACATTAGCAATGTTAATTATTTTTTAAGTAAAAAATAACTCTTTAACTTAGTCGCTTATAACCAAAATAACACCAAACAATGAAAAAAATATCTGCAATAGGTGCTTTTGCTTTATTATGTGTTTTCGCATGTAAAGAAGAAGTGAAAAAAGAAACTGCACAGTTAGATGAAACACCAGGTATAAACCTGGATTACATGGATACCAATGTAAAACCTAACGAAGATTTCTTTAAATACGTAAACGGAAAGTGGCTAGATACCAATAAAATTCCAGATGATCAATCTACTTGGGGAAGCTTTCAAGAACTAAGAAAAAATACAGATGCAGATGCTTTAAGTATTTTAGAAGCAGCCATGTCAGATAATAAAGATTTAGAAAAAATTCAGGTATTGCCAGGTTCAGACCAAGAAAAAGCAGTTCATTATTTCCAAACAATAATGGATACAATTGGTAGAGATAAACAAGGCATCGAGCCTTTAAAACCATATTTAGCAAAAATTGAAGCTATTAAAAATATACAAGACCTTCAAGCTTATATGATAGAAATGGAGCCTCAAGGTGGTGGCGGTTTATACGGTTTTGGCGTACGCCCAGATCCTAAAGACAGTAATAGAAATGTTGCATATTTAGGAGGTGGAAGTACAGGTTTACCAGATAGAGACTACTATATAAAAGACGATGAAGATTCAAAAGAAAAAAGAGCTTTATACGTAGCGCACATTACAAGAATGCTTCAAGAATTAGGAAGTACAGAAGCTGAAGCTAAAGAAGAAGCAAACAAGATTTTAGCATTCGAGACAAAACTTGAAGAGGCTAAAATGGATAAGGTAGATAGGCGAGATGCACGTAAAAGATACAATCCAAGATCAATTAAGCAAGTACAAGAAATGGTACCGGCTGTTAATTGGAAAAACTTTTTCGAAGGTATTGGTGTTAAAGAGTTAGACACAGTAATAGTAGGTGATTTAGGTTACTTTAATAGATTACAAGAAGTTCTAGCTGAAAACAATGTTGAAAACTGGAAATCTTATTTAAAATGGAATACATTTAATAGTGCAGCAGGATATTTAACAACAGATTTAGAAACAGCAAATTGGGAATTTTATGGTAGAGACTTAAACGGTGCTAAAAAACAAAGAGCTAGAGACGAAAGAGCTTTAGGGTCTTTAAATAGAACTATTGGAGAAGCATTAGGAAAACTTTATGTAGATAAAAAATTCCCGCCAGAAGCTAAAGCTAAAGCAGAAAAAATGATTCAAAATGTTATTCTGGCTTTTGAAGGCCGAATTAATAATTTGGATTGGATGAGTGAAGAAACTAAGAAAAAAGCCATCGAAAAATTAAAAGCAACAAAAATCAAGATTGCTTATCCAGACAAATGGAAAGACTATAGTGCTTTAGAAATTAAAAGTGTTGACAATGGAGGTTCTTACCTACAAAACTCTTTAAATGCAAGAGCTTGGAATTTTAAAAAAAATATAGATAAATTAGGTAAGCCAGTAGATAAAAGTGAATGGTTTATGGCGCCACAAATTGTAAACGCATACTTTAATCCAGCATATAACGAAATTGTATTTCCAGCAGCCATATTACAACCACCATTTTATAACTATACTGCAGATGATGCTGTAAATTATGGAGGAATTGGAGCTGTAATTGGTCATGAAATATCTCACAGTTTTGATGATTCTGGTTCTCGTTACGACAAAGATGGAAATTTAAACAATTGGTGGACAGACGAAGATTTAAAACAATTTGAAGATTTAGGAGAAGCTTTAGCTAACCAATACAGCGCAATAGAAGTATTACCAGAAACAAACATTAATGGTAAATTTACTTTAGGAGAAAACATTGGCGATTTAGGAGGTGTTTTAGCAGCTTATGATGCATTACAATTAAGTTATAAAGAAAACGGAAGACCAGAACCTATAGATGGTTTCACACCAGAACAACGTTTCTTTATGAGTTGGGCTACTGTATGGAGAACTAAAATGAGAGATGATGCATTAAAAACAAAAATTAAAACAGATCCTCATTCACCAGGAATGAATAGAGCTGTTCAACCTTTGCTAAATATTGATGCATTTTATAAAGCATTTGATATAAAAGAAGGAGATAAAATGTATATAGCGCCAGAAGATCGTGTAAGAATTTGGTAATAAAATAACCTTATTTATTATAAAAAGAGCAACTTAATAGTTGCTCTTTTTTTTTGTTTATTAAGATAGTATTATGATTTAACTTGCGTTTAGTCGTGTTTTTAGCGCGTTTAAACGAAATAGGTTTGCAAATAATTCAATTTTAAAGGGTTTTTGTTAAATTTTTAACAATATTCAACTTTCAAACTAATATTTCCGACTTCTAACTATTTAAACTAGATTTCATTTTAAGTTAATGCTTATGAAAAAAGTTACACTACCCAATTTTAAAAAAAGTAATCCCTTTTTATTTATAATTACTTTTATTCTATTAATTAGTTTTACAAAAGGTTATTCACAATGTGATATTACTGCTATCTCAACTTCAATGATATCAGCATGTAATAATGGAGGTACAACACCAGACCCTAGTGACGATACTTTTACAGCAGATATAACGGTGTTATTTGATGCCGCACCAGCAACAGGAACATTACAAATTTCTGGAGATAGTGGAGTAGAGTTTGTAGACGTAACAACATTTGCAGCAGGACAAACGTCCTATACTTTTTCTACAATAACAATGAGTGCAGATGGCACTTCAATAGATATTACAGCCGAATTTTTAGGAGATGCAACTTGTACATTTTCGTTTAATGAACCTTCTGCAGGATTAGCACCTGCGTCTTGTAGTCCAGATTGTATTATTTCAGATATTTCAACTTCAAATATTTCAGCCTGTAACAATAATGGAACACCTCAAGATCCATCAGATGATTTTTTTACGGCAGATATAACAGTTACTTACTCAAATCCACCAACATCTGGAACACTTGATGTAACTGGAGACGCTATTATTTCTCAAGGCTTTGGCGGTTTAAACTCAGCAACTTCTCATACATTTCCTTCTGTACAAATGGTTGCAGATGGATCTCCAATAGATTTAACTGCTAATTTCTCAGATAGTTCATGTCCTTTAAATGTTCCAGCTGCAGGAAATGCTCCAGCAAGTTGTAGTATGGATTGTAGTATAGATAATATAGAGTTGGTTGTAGATTCAAATTCAATCTGTAATAATAATGGGACAATAGGAGACGATACAGATGATTTTTTTACGTATGATATTATAGTAACATATACTAATTTACCTCCTACAGGAAATCTAACTTTAACAACTCCAACAGGTAGTATTGATGTTCCTGTTGGTGGCGTAGACTCTTCTACATCTCACACCTTTGTCGGCATTCAAAGTCCAGCAAACGGAAATGACATAGATTTAACAGCAGCTTTTTCTGCCAATGTAGCTTGTACCGTAACAATTCCTTCTGTTTTAACAGCTCCAGGACAATGTAGTACTCCTGTTGGAGATGGAGGTTTAACTTTATCAAAATCACATTGTGATTGGGGTTACACAACAACAGATACTTATATTATTAATTACACAGGTACTCTAGTAAATAATGGAGCAAACCCTGTTTATAATGTAAGTATTACAGATGATTTGGGAGCCGCTTTTGGTAGTGATAGTTATATTATAGGATTTGATTCTAGAACGGTTGGTCCAGCAATAAATGGATGGAGTTTAAACGGTGGGTTTAATGGAACCACAGATGAAGAATTATTAAATGCAGATGTTTTAAATGAATTAGATCCTGGAGAATCAATATCATATTCATTTTGTGTCGAAATTAATGCAGTAGATGCTTTAGATGGTGCAACTATAACAAATACAATTTCTGCAACAGCTAATGATACCGTTTTAGGTGATGCTTATCAAGTTAATGCAACAGATGGAGAGTTATTTCAGCAAAACCTTGCTATATTAAGTGCAGGTTTAGAAGTCAGTGATCCAACACCTACAGTAAATACTGATGGAACAGCAGATTTCTTTTATACAGTTACATTAAGAAATAATGGTTCTGGAATTGCTACAGACGTACAGTATGTAGATGCCTTTGATCATTTGTTTTCAAATGGAATACCTATTAACACGTTAAATGTAGTTACACTATCTGGATCTTTAACAGCTAATGATGATCCTACTTCTGGTTTTGATGGAGGTTCTGGATTAGCAGGAACATCTACTAATTTATTAGATCCAGGTCAAAATATGGCTCCAGGAGAAACTGCAAGTTTTAGAATAGAATTAAACGTCGGGCCTACTTCAAATCAAACAACAAGAAATACTCAAGGTGTTTTTTCTGGAACAGATGCTAGTTTGCAAACAGTTTCTGAAGCTACAAGAAGAAATACAACAGCTAACCATGATGATACTCAATGCTTCTGTGAACAAACACCTGTAAGATTAGTGTTTACTCCAATACCTATAATTACAAAAACAATTACAAACAATGATCCAGCAGGAACGCTGGGAAATAGAGATGTAACTTTTCAAATTGAAATAGAAAATGATGCAGCTTCTCCTGTAGATTTATTTAATCTTCAAATTACAGATAATATAGAAGCTATGTGTCCAGGGAATATTGTAAATGTAAGTTCGCCTGTAATAACCTCTTCAACAGCTTTAGTAGATCCAACTATAGATCCTGCATACACAGGACAAGGTTTAAACGATGTCTTTTTAAATAATACTGGTCAGTTAAGACCTGGAGATAGGGTTATAGTAGAAATAGAGGTGGAAATAACGTTACCATGTACAGGTCAAAATACAGCAACATTTAGTGCTACAGACCCTAACGGAACAGCGGTAACACCTGTGTCTTCATCTGTTCAAATTAATAATCCACCAGAAGCAGAAGATAATACATATAATACTAATGTAGATACACAAATAACAATTGATCCATTAGATAATGATTCAGATCCAGACAGTGATCCAATAATAATTTCTGAAGTAGATGGTATTCCCATAACAGAAGGTGGTGCTCCAGTAGTTTTATCAGATGATACTATTGTAGAGTATATAAATGGAGAATTAATAGTAACACCTCCTTTAGGGAGTAGTTCTCCTATTTCTTTTCCATACGTTGTTCAAGATTCTCTTGGTAATCAGGATACAGCTAACATTTTTATTACTGTTAACACTTGTACTGTAGCTGTAATATCATTAACAAATATTAGTTCATGTGATTCAAATGGTACTTCAGGTGACACATCAGATGATACATTTGTAGCAGATGTAGTTGTAGAGTATACATTTCCTCCAGGATCTGGAAATCTTGATTTAACAGGTGCTGGCATTAATACATTTGTTCCAGTTTCTGGTTTAGATTCTGCTACTCAGCATACGTTTTCAGGGTTAACTTTTTCTGCAGATGGTGCAGATGTAATTCTTACGGCAACTTTCGATAATCCAAGTGGATGTACAGACACTCAAAACGCAGGTACTGCACCAGCATCTTGTAGCGTTGCACAAGCTGATGTAGGTATAACAAAAACATTAAATGAAACAGGACCATTTGCTCCTGGTGATACAGTATCTTGGAATATTGTAGTTAGTAATTTAGGAACAGATTTAGCAACAAATGTATTTGTTACAGATACACCTACAAATGTCACAATCACTAATGTAAATGGAGGTGGTTGTGTAACTTTCCCTTGTAATGTGGGAGATATATTGCCTAATTCACCATTTAGTGATGTGACAATCGTAGTTACAGGAACAATAGATGCACCTGGTTCATTTACAAATATTGCTTCAGTTTCTGCTAATGAGGTGGATTCAAACTCAGCCAATGATACAGATGATGGTACAGACGGAAATAATGATGGCATAGCCGTTGGCGAAGCAGATTTAGTAACAGTAAAAACATTATCAAGCGCAGACACTACTCCAGCTGAAGGTGATACTGTAACATTTACAATTACCGTAACAAATAATGGGCCTGATGACGCAACTAATGTGTCATTAGCAGATACAATTCCAACAGAATTAACAGCAACAACCAATAATGGAAATACAAGTGGAGATCAATCTTCAACTTATTCGGCTCCTAACTGGACAATTCCTTTTATAGGTAGTGGGCAATTTGTAACGCTAACTATTGAAGGTACAGTCAATGCTGGTGAAGACGGAAATGTTATTACAAATACAACTACAGCAGCTACAACTGCAGATCAAACAGATCCCACAACAGCAGGAAATGATTTAACTGAAAGCGTCACTGTTGATGGATGTATAGATACTGATGGTGATGGTGATTGCGATAGTACAGATCCAGATCCTGCAAACCCATGTGTGTTTACAGCTGGTAGTGTTGCAGATACCTCGAATGCTACGTGGCAGACTGCAGACTGTGACGGTGATGGAGATCCAAACGGATCAGATCCAGATCCATTAAATCCTTGTGTTGTGAGTGGAACACCAACTATACCTGCTTCAACAGATCCAAATTATTCAATATGGGCTGCAGAAGATTGTGATGGTGATGGCGTAATTAATGACCAAGAAGTTACAGATACAACAGATCCTTTTGATCCATGTGAATATATTCAAACAAATCAAGATTATACAGTAACAACTACAGAATTCCAAAATACAGATTGTGATGGTGATGGTGTTACAAATGCAAATGAAATAGATCCAGATGGTAATGGTGAAGATGATGGAAACGGAACAGATCCATTAGATCCTTGTGATTATGAGCCTTTATTAGTTACTGAAACACAAACAGGAGCTTGGATTTTAGCAGATTGTGATGGAGATGGCGATCCAAACGGAAGTGACCCTAACCCTGAAGATCCTTGTGATTTTTCATCTGGTACAGCGACACCTTCAAACCCAGGAACACCAGGATCATCAGAGCAAGCAGCATATGATTTGTGGGCAGCAGCGGACTGTGATGGTGATGGAGATCCAAACGGAACCGATCCAGATCCACAAGATCCATGCGTATTCACAGTGGGAAGTACAGCAGATACAAGTAACCCAATATGGCAAGCAGCGGACTGTGATGGTGATGGAGAAACAAACGGAACAGAAAATGATAATGGATCAGATCCAACCGATCCTTGTAGTGTTAGTGGCGCACCAACAATACCAGCAACAAGCGATTCAAACTATTCAGTATGGGCATCTGCAGATTGTGATGGAGATGGTGAGACTAATGGAGAAGAGATCATGAATAATACAGATCCATTCGATCCATGTAGCGTAACAAATACAACAATCCCAACAAATCCTGGAACACCAGGGTCATCAGAGCAAGCTGCATATGATGTTTGGGCGGCCGCAGATTGTGATGGAGATGGTGATTCAAACGGAACCGATCCAGACCCACAAGATCCATGCGTATTCACAGCGGGAAGTACAGCAGATACAAGTAACCCAATATGGCAATCAGCGGACTGTGATGGAGATGGTGATTCAAACGGAACCGATCCAGACCCACAAGATCCATGCGTATTCACAGCGGGAAGTACAGCAGATACAAGTAACCCAATATGGCAATCAGCGGATTGTGATGGAGATGGCGATCCAAACGGAACCGATCCAGATCCACAAGATCCATGCGTATTCACAGTGGGAAGTACAGCAGATACAAGTAACCCAATATGGCAAGCAGCGGACTGTGATGGTGATGGAGAAACAAACGGAACAGAAAATGATAATGGATCAGATCCAACCGATCCTTGTAGTGTTAGTGGCGCACCAACAATACCAGCAACAAGCGATTCAAACTATTCAGTATGGGCATCTGCAGATTGTGATGGAGATGGCGAGACTAATGGAGAAGAGATCATGAATAATACAGATCCATTCGATCCATGTAGCGTAACAAATACAACAATCCCAACAAATCCTGGAACACCAGGGTCATCAGAGCAAGCTGCATATGATGTTTGGGCGGCCGCAGATTGTGATGGAGATGGTGATTCAAACGGAACCGATCCAGACCCACAAGATCCATGCGTATTCACAGCGGGAAGTACAGCAGATACAAGTAACCCAATATGGCAATCAGCGGACTGTGATGGAGATGGTGATTCAAACGGAACCGATCCAGACCCACAAGATCCATGCGTATTCACAGCGGGAAGTACAGCAGATACAAGTAACCCAATATGGCAATCAGCCGATTGTGATGGTGACGGCGATCCAAATGGAACCGATCCAGAACCATTAGATCCATGTGTATTCACAGCAGGAAGTGTAGGAGATACAAGTAACCCAGTATGGGCAGATGCAGATTGTGATGGCGATGGCGAAACAAACGAAACGGATCCAGATCCATATGATCCATGTGTAGGCGGAAACTTAGCAAACGTAGACTTATCGGATATAACTTCGGATTGGTACACAGCAGATTGTGATGGCGATGGCGTAATCAACGGAACAGAAGTAGATCCAGATATGGATGGTACCGCAGGACCTGATGGCACAGACCCAACGGACCCATGTGATTATAACGAATCGGATATAACAGTAACACAAACAGGAGACTGGACAACAGCGGATTGTGATGGTGACGGCGATCCAAACGGAACCGATCCAGAACCATTAGATCCATGTGTATTCACAGCAGGAAGTGTAGGAGATACAAGTAACCCAGTATGGGCAGATGCAGATTGTGATGGCGATGGCGAAACAAACGCAACGGATCCAGATCCATTAGATCCATGTGTAGGCGGAAACTTAGCAAACGTAGACTTATCGGATATAACTTCGGATTGGTATACAGCAGATTGTGATGGCGATGGCGTAATCAACGGAACAGAAGTAGATCCAGATATGGATGGTACCGCAGGACCTGATGGCACAGACCCAACGGACCCATGTGATTATAACGAATCGGATGTTACAGTAACTCCAAGTGGAGACTGGACAACAGCAGATTGCGATGGTGATGGAAATCCAAACGGAACGGATTCAGATCCTTTAGATCCATGTGTTGATGCAGATATTACTATGGTTGATCTTAATGATACGACTTCAGATTGGTATTTAGCAGATTGCGATGGCGATGGCGTAATTAACGGAACAGAAGTTGATCCTGATGGTGATGGTATTGTTGGACCTAATGATACAGACCCGAATGATCCATGTGATTATGATGGTTCTATTCAAGATATTAATAATACAAGTACTACTTGGTTAGGAATAGATTGTGATGGAGACGGTGTTTCAAATGGAACAGAAATTAATGATGGAACAGATCCTTTAGATACATGTAGTTATTTAGAATCTAGTCAAGATATCTCTATTGTTACGGCAGAATGGGAAGATGCAGATTGTGATGGTGATGGCGAACCAAATAGCACAGATACAGATCCATTCGATCCATGTGCAGGAGATACAGATATAACAACAAACCCACAACCAACTGATCCAAACTATGAGGTATGGGCAGCAGCCGATTGTGATGGTGATGGTTCATTAAATGAAAATGATATCTCACCATATGATCCTTGTGTAGGAGGAAATTTAGCTAATGTTGATTTATCTGATAATACTTCAGATTGGTATACAGTGGATTGTGATGGCGACGGAGTTATCAATGGAACAGAAGTAGATCCAGATATGGACGGTATAGCAGGACCAAACGGAACTGATATTAATGATCCATGTGATTACAATGCAGAAGATGTAACTGAAACTCAAACAGGAGATTGGTTATTAGAAGATTGTGATAGCGATGGTAATCCAAATGGAACAGATTCTGATCCACTAGACCCATGTGTAGATGCAGATATTACGATGGTTGACTTAAATGATACAACTAGTGATTGGTACATATCTGATTGTGATGGTGACGGCGTAATTAATGGAACAGAAGTAGATCCTGATGGAGATGGTACTGAAGGACCTAATGATACAGATCCTAATGATCCATGTGACTATGATGCATCTATTCAAGATATTACTAGCACAAGTACAACTTGGTTAGGAATGGATTGTGATGGAGATGGTGTCTCTAATGGAACAGAAATTAATGACGGAACAAATCCTTTAGATTCATGTGATTATTTAGAATCTAGTCAAGATATAACAATAGTCACTACAGAATGGCAAGATGATGATTGTGATGGCGATGGTGTTACTAATGGAACAGAAGTAATTGATGGAACTGATGTATTAGACCCATGTGATTTTAACCCATTAAGTCAAGATGTTACAACAGTTTCTTCAGAATGGGAAAACCTAGATTGTGATGGCGATGGTGTTACTAATGGAACAGAAGTAATTGATGGAACCGATGTATTAGATCCATGTGATTTTATTGTAACAAGTCAAGATACTACACCAACAACAATTTGGGAAAATGCAGATTGTGATGGAGATGGAGTTACTAACGGAGATGAAGTGATTGATGGCACAAGCCCACTAGATCCATGTGAATTTATGTTAGAAAACACAACAGTGCCACAAACACCGGAGTGGGAAGCATTAGATTGTGATGGAGATGGTGTAACAAATGGAACAGAAGTTGTTGATGGTACAGATCCATTAAATGAATGTGATTTAATAGTTTCAAGTCAAGACACTACACCAACACCAGAGTGGGAAGCATTAGATTGTGATGGAGATGGTGTAACAAATGGAGACGAAGTTAATGATGGTACAGATCCAACAGATTCATGTGATTTTGTTTTAAGTAGTCAAACTTTGCCAACCTCAGGAGAATTTATGAATGCAGATTGTGATGGTGATGGTGTTACTAATGGAGATGAAGTATTAGATGGTACAGACCCTAATGATCTTTGTGACTTCATGGTAAGTAGTCAAACCGTTACACCTTCAACAGAATGGAATAACATTGACTGTGACGGAGATGGAGTACTTAACGATCAAGAAATTCTCGATGGTACAGATCCAACAGATCCATGTGATTTTGATCCAGATAGTCAAGACATATCTATAATAACTATGGATTTTGATGATTTAGACTGTGATGGCGATGGCGTTACTAATGGCGATGAGATAGATGATGGTACGAACCCTGATGAACCATGTGATTTTGTTTTAGAAAACCAAACAGAAACACCTTCTGTAGAATGGAATGCACTAGATTGTGATGGAGATGGTGTAACAAATGAAGACGAGATCTTAGATGGTACAGACCCATTAGATAATTGTAGTTTAATTATTACAAGTCAAACAAGTATTGGAGATACAGAATTCAATAATGGAGATTGTGATGGCGATGGCGTTACTAATGGCGATGAAATTTTAGACAACACTAATCCTTTCGATTTATGTGACTTTATATTAGCTAGCCAGACAATAACACCAACATTAGAATGGAGTAATGGAGACTGTGATGGTGATGGTGTAACAAATGAAGACGAAGTATTAGATGGTACAGATCCAAACAATGCATGTGATTTTGATTTTGAAAGTCAAGATATAGATACTGTAAGTGACAATTGGTTAAATGCAGATTGTGATTGTGATGGCGCTGGAGATGGTTTTAGTAATGGCGAAGAATTGTCAGATAATAATAACAATGGCATTCCAGATTATGCTGAGTGTAATAACGGAAATCCAGATGCTGAAGATGGTCTTAATATTTTTGATATCATGACGCCAAATGGTGATGGAGATAATGATGTTTTTGTTATTAGTGGTATTGAAAACTACCCAAATAATACTTTACAAATCTATAATCGTTGGGGAGTTGAAGTGTATAATGTAGATGGATATGGTTCTGGTAACAATTTCTTTAGAGGAGTATCAGAAGGTAGGGTTACCATTAAGAAAGATGAAAACCTTCCTGTAGGAACTTACTATTATGTATTAACTTATGTAAATGATGACGGTAAAACTATTCAAAAAGCAGGACCACTTTACATTAATAGAAAATAAATATATAATACCAGCAGTTTTATAAAGCTGCTGGTTAAAACTTATAAAACAAATGAAAAATTACTTTATAGTTATTTTAGCTTCACTTACATTAGTCCTAATATCTAATAAAAGTCATAGCCAACAAGATGCTCAATACACACAATATATGTACAATACATTAAGTGTAAATCCAGCTTATGCAGGATCAAGAGATGTTTTAAGTTTTGTTGGTTTATATAGAACACAATGGGTAGGTTTAGATGGAGCACCAGACACTTTTACTGCTTCTTTGCATTCTCCAGTTGGAGAGAAAGTAGGATTGGGACTAAATATCACTCAAGATGAAATATTTATTACAAGCGAAACCTATATAGACTTATCATTTAGTTATACTTTAGACTTAAAGGATGATGCAAAATTAGCCTTTGGGATAAAAGGTGGAGGTCATTTTTTAAATATAGATACAAATAAATTAAACACGGGAGCTTTTAATCAAGGAGACTCACAAGCAGAAATTAATGTAGATAATAAATTTTCTCCACAATTAGGTTTAGGTGTGTATTATTATACTAATAAGTTTTATTTAGGACTAAGTGCTCCTAATATTTTAGAAACAGAACATTTTGATGAAAATGCAGCAAATAATAACTCATTTGCTACTGCTAAAGAAAAAATAAACCTTTATGTAATGGCAGGTAAAACATTTGATTTAACAGACGATATTAAGTTTAAACCAGCAACATTATTTAAAATAGTAGAAGGAGCTCCATTGCAATTAGACCTTTCAGCAAATTTTTTACTTAAAGAGAAATTAACCTTAGGAGTAGCATACAGATGGAGTGCTGCATTGAGTGCTATGGCAGGCTTTCAAATATCAGATAAGTTAATGTTAGGTTTAGCATACGATAGAGAAACTACAGAATTAAAACAATTTAATGATGGATCTTATGAGATCTTTTTAAGATTCGAATTGTTTAAAAGAAATAACCGAATGATCTCTCCAAGATTCTTCTAATCAAAAGAAAATTAATTATGAAAAATATAATTACAATTTATTTTAGCTTATTTTTTCTTTCAGTAAATATCTTAATGGCTCAGGAAAAAAACGCAGCCAAAGAAGGTAATAAAGAATTTGAGCAATTAGCATATATAGACGCCAGAGAGTCATATTTAAAAGCAGCTAATAACGGTTTCACATCAGATTTGTTATTAAAAAACCTTGGAGATTCTTATTATTTTAATGCAGATTATAAAAATGCAGCCAAATGGTATGGGCAACTTTTTGAATATTCAACTACTGTTGAGCCAGAATACATTTATCGTTATGCTTTATCTTTAAAAAGTGACGAAAAATATCTTGCTTCAGACCGTATAATGGAAAAATTTTACGAGACCAAAGGCGAAGATTACAGAGCGAATTTATTTATTAATGAAAGAAATTACCTTGAAGAAATAGAATTACAATCAGGAAGATTTGAATTAATAAATGTTAATTTTAATTCAGAACTTTCAGACTTTGCACCTTCTTTTTATAAAGGAAACATTATTTTTTCTTCAAACAGAAATAATAGAGGAGTTACTAAAAGAGTTCACGATTGGAATGAGCAACCTTTTTTAGATCTTTATAAGTTAAACACTTTCGACGAAAAAAACACAAATACCATTAAATTTAATTCAGATATTAATTCTATATATCATGAATCTACAGCAGTATTTACAAATGACGGTTTAACAATGTATTTTACTAGAAACAACTATACTAATGAAGATTACAAAGAAGATAAAGATGGCACAAACAAGCTAAAACTGTATAGAGCAAAAAGAGAGCATACCGAAACAACAAAATGGAATATACAAGAATTACCATTTAATAGCGACGAGTATTCTGTAGCACATCCAGCACTAAGTCCAGACGAGAAAACACTTTATTTTGCCAGTGATATGCCAGGAACAAAAGGACTCTCAGATTTATATAAAGTAGAAATAAAAGACAGCATATTTGGTAAGATAGAAAGTCTAGGTAATAAAATTAATACAGAAGGACGAGAAACATTTCCGTTTATAAGCAAAGACAATAAATTATACTTTGCATCAGATGGTCACATAGGTTTAGGAGGGTTAGATGTTTTTGTATCAAACCTTGAACAAAATAAAATAGGAGAAGTATTTAATCTAGGAAGACCTATAAACGGTCCAAATGATGATTTCACATTTATTATAAATAGTACAACAGGAATAGGCTATTTTGCATCAAACAGATCTGGAGGTATGGGAGATGATGATATTTATAGTTTTAAAAGTATAAAACCATTAATAACTAAATGCGAACAATCTATTAATGGAACTGTTTTAAATGCAATAACCGACCAGCCAATACCAAATTCAACTGTATACTTATTAGATGAAAATAACAATGTTATTAACGAAAAAACAACAGGAGTAAGTGGTAATTTTAATTTTGTTTTAGATTGTTCTAAAACCTATTCTATTAGGTCTACAAAAGAAACCTACTTGCCCGCAGAAAAAGTATTTAATACACCAAATAGAACAGGTGTAGTAGAGCGTACTTTATTCATGAAAAAAGAACAGGAACTTCCTGCTCCGTTAGGAACAGATATAGGACCTTTATTAGGAATAAATATAATATATTTTGATCTAGACAAACATTACATTAGGCAAGATGCCGAAGTAGAATTACGTAAAATAATAGATTTTATGAATGTTTATTCAAATATTAAAATAGATGTTAGGTCACATACAGACAGTCGTAATACAAGTGAATATAACTTAGATTTGTCCAACCGAAGAGCTCAAGCAACTATAGATTATTTGGTAAACGTAGGAGGCATTAATAGAGCTAGATTAACAGGTAAAGGTTACGGCGAGTTACAGTTAAGAAACAGATGCGGTGATGGTGTACCTTGTAGTGAATCTGAACACCAATTAAATAGGCGTAGTGAGTTTATAATAGTAAAATAAAGAAAAAAATTTCAAGAATAAAGCCTTTGATTTTCAAAGGCTTTTTTTGTGAAACTAACTTTATAAATCTATAAATAGATTTTCATTTTAGGATAAGTGCCTTAAAATAAGTAACTTTAGTTTAATATTAAATACTCTTATTATGGGAATAAAAAGTTTTCAAGGTGCAAGAAAAGCCACGCAACAAAACAATAATAACACACAGTCTAACTTTAAAGTAAGTGATTTTATGTCACGCGAATTAATAACATTTAAAGCAACACAATCTGTAGAAGAAGTTGTAAGCGCTTTAATTAAACACAAAATTTCTGGTGGTCCTGTAGTGAACGAACGTAATGAATTAATAGGTATAATCTCTGAAGGAGATTGTATTAAACAAATAAGCGATAGTAGATATTATAATATGCCTATGGAAAATGATTCTATAGAAAAACACATGGTAACTAATGTTGAAACGATAGATGGTAATTTAAATGTTTTTGATGCAGCAAAACAGTTTTTAGATTCTAAAAGAAGGCGTTTTCCAATAGTTGAAGATGGTAAACTGGTAGGTCAAATAAGCCAAAAAGACATATTAAAAGCTGCTATGCAATTAAAACAGCAAAACTGGAAATAGTTTATAATTTACGTTTTGGTTTATGTGCATCAGGAGTATCTGTAATAATAATTTTGCTTTTTGCACTTCCAATTATTGAGGCTATACTAGAATAATTATAATCTGCTATAGGGTTTTCTAAATCCATCCATTTAATATTTCCAGCAACTACAATTCTTTCTCCTACTTCTACAATGGCTTCAGTATATCGAAAGCTTTTTGTAAAACCAAATACGCCTTTAGATTCTATATTATAAGCATTTAAAAGCTCTATAAATTCCGGGCTCGATGTGCCAAAAGTACCAATACGTACCGTTTTATCTGTAATTAAATATTCGTGATAATTCTGTGGTGCTTTTTTAGGAAATACAACTACACGTTCACCATTTTGTTCAATAAAAAAATCTTGAATTTCTTCTTCGTAAACTAAAGTTTTCCAATGTGAAGATTTTCCTCTTTTTACCTTTTTTTCAATTTTCATTTTATAAAAAACACAAGGACGTTTGCTTAGTGGAGCATTTAAAGGAGATTCTATATTTAAAGCTTTTCCTTCAATTTTAGAAAAGCTATGCGTTCTTAAACTACCAACGCGCTGGTATGGTAGTTTTTTTAGCGTCCTTAAAATAATAGTACTAGCGCTATAATAGTAAATTAAATAAATAATTGCAGCTACAATGCTAATACCTATTCCAATCAGTATAAGTTGGTGCATTTGGTTAAGGTTTTATTTATATGTAGTATTTTTTTATAATAAGTTACGCTTACTCTTTTCCTGCTTTTAAAGCGTAAGCAGCAAATGAGGCTAACCAATGTGAGCCAGCATAAGCTCCAGAATCCATTTTATTATAACTTGCATTAAAATGTGTGTTTGCAAGAGCAATCATTTTATTATTATTTAGTGCTTTTCCTATTTCGAATAAACACCAAGCACGGCTAAAATTTAAACCATCAAGATGTGCCATTTTACCATCGGTTTTATCTACAACTTCAACAGGAAATATATGCTGCGAAGGATTTGTAGTGAATCCAGGCATAAATTTACTTAGCCAAATATTATATTCTTCTTCAGGTAAAACTTTTAGCATTAAAGCAGCTTCTTCCAAACAAGGAGATAAAAAGTCAAAACCACCAGGCTCCCAACTTAGCGGGCAATTTTCATCTGTATAATAAAAATCTTTCGCTTTCTTTTTTATAACTGTTTCTAAGGTTTTATTATATTTTTTTGCATAATCTAAAGCAAAAGACATCCCAAATGCTGTATTTGGATGTTCTCCAACTCTTATAGGGTAATTAATTTTTTCTAAAAAAATTATAAATTTATCTTCAATAAGTTTTGTTAATGGCGCTAAATCTTTCGCCATTTTTTTACCGTTTTCAGTTTCATACTCGTTTAAGCTTTCGGCAAGTTTTAATAACCATGCCCAACCATAGGTGCGTTCAAAAGTTTTGTTATGCACATCGTTAAAATAAGCGACTTCTTTTTCAATATTTTGTTTAGTGATATTGGCTGCTAATTTTTTTAATATGGCTTCTTTATGTTCAAATTCGGGAAACTCAATTAATAAGTTTACTAAGGTCCAATGTCCATGAACAGAGGAATGCCAATCAAAACAGCCATAAAAAGCAGGATGTAGCTCTTGTGGTGTTTTTAAATAAGAAGCATCTCCAATTACTTGGTTTAGTTTATTTGGGTATTCTTGGTCAATACAATTATAGGCAAAGTGATAGAGATAATTAGCTTTGTCTTGGTTAAACACTACAGTCTTAGCGAGTACTTTTGTAGTGTCTTGTTTTTTAGTTTCTTTTTTTAATGGTTCTTGTTTTTTGCTATTACAGCTAAAAATTATAAAAGGTAGAATGAAGAGTAATATAAAATTTTTCATGAGTTATTTTCGTTTTACTAAAGCAAAAAAATCGTTTTCTAATGGTAAATAACCTTGATCATAAACAAAGTAATAAACAGTACCAGCTTTGGTAGTATAAATACTTGTAAAGTAATTAAAATCGAACCCTTTTTCTATAAGTTTAGTTTTTGTGGTTTTGGTTTTTTGCTCTGGATTCAAGTTTTCTAATATTCTCCAGTTTTTTCTTAAACGGTTATTAATATTTCTTATTAAGTTTTTTCCATCTTTATTAATTTTATTATTAAATGCATTTCGACAGCCATCACTACAGAATTTTTTATCGATTCTGCCAACAATTTTGTCACCACATTCAGGGCATTTTTTTTGCATAATTGTTTTTATTTAGTTCGTACCAATTAATCATCTCGTTTTCAAAAGGAAATTGCTCAATATAATTTAAGCCTATTTTTTTTAGTATTTTATTAGATGCTATATTTCCTGTTTCTGCAGCACCTACTATGGTGTCTAAATTCATTGTGTTGAATCCATATTCTAATGAGGCGATTGCAGTTTCAAAGGCATAACCTTTGTTCCAGAAACGTTCTATTAATCTATAGCCAACATCGTAAAAGTCTCTTTTATCACCTAATGTTTCTTGCTCTCCTGTATTAAATTTTAATCCAGACCAACCAATAAATTCATTTGAAGCTTTTTCTATAACAGCAAATCTTCCAATACCACGAGTTTGATATTGATTTATAATTTTATTTATATTTTCTTGTGCCTCTGCTTTAGTTTTAATAGGTTTTTTACCTAAGTATACATGTACATTTGGGTTGGAGTCCAACTCAAACATACCATCTAAATCTGTAGCTCTTATTTCTCTTAAAATTAGCCTTTGGGTTTCTATGTGTGTACTCATTTTATTTGTGTTTGTTTAAACAGTGTTTTGAAAATCAGTAGTGTAAGATACTAATTAATCGTTTACAAACGACAACAAACGCTTACAACCGACATTAAATACGTAAATACCGAATAACTTTTTACTTCTACAAGATCTTTGCAGTGTCGAAACATAAGAACTCGATGGTATTAACTGTTTAACACGAAAAATTAAAAATTATGAACACGCTTAAAAACAAAGTACAGTTAATTGGTAACTTAGGTCAAGATCCAGAAATTATCAATTTAGAATCAGGAAAAATGTTAGCTAAATTTTCTATCGCAACAAACGATAGCTATAAGAATGCTAATGGTGAAAAAATCACCGATACGCAATGGCACAATGTTGTTGCTTGGGGAAAAACAGCACAAATTATAGAGAAGTATGTAACAAAAGGAAAAGAAGTTGCTATAGAAGGTAAACTTACAACAAGAAGTTGGGAAGATAAAGATGGTATGAAACGTTATATAACAGAGGTTGTATGTAACGAGTTATTAATGCTTGGAAATAAATAAGCATATAAAACATAACAAAAAAAGGCTCACTTAAGTGAGCCTTTTTTTATTTTTTAGAGAGTATTAAATACACAGGAAAATGGTCACTATAACCACCTTTGTAGCGTTTGCCAACATACGTTCTATAAGGAGAACCTTTATATTTGCTGTCGCGTTCTTTTAAAAAATCTTCATCAAAAATATTAGCATTCACAAATCTTAAGGCATTTTTTTTACGTTCAAAAAAATTGTGAGTAATTAAAACTTGATCAAATAAATTCCATCTTTGGTTATGGCTAGTTGTACCGCGATCTCGAGACAAAAGTGTTCGCATTGGGTTAAACAAACCATGACTAAGCTCTAGAGATTTTATACTTTTACTAGAAGGATCATCGTTAAAATCGCCCATTACAATTATTTTAGCTTCACTGTTTTTTTCTTTTAATTCTGTTATTATTTCGGTTACTTTTTGTGACGCTTTCATACGTTTATATTCAGTTTCCACATCACCAGATCGTCGAGATGGCCAATGGTTAACAAGTACATGTAACTCTAAGCCTTCAAATAAACCACTAACTAATAATATATCTCTTGTTAAATCTACTACACCCAAATCGTCTACTAAATCTAGAGTATAAGATTTAGAATAGGCAACTTTAAACACAGACTCATCGTAAAGTAAAGCAACATCAATACCTCGCTCATCTGGAGAATCATAATGTACAAAATCGTAATTATATGCCTTAAGGTGCTTAGAGTTTACTAAATCTTTTAAAACAGCTTCGTTTTCAATTTCGGCTAAACCAACAATTGCAGGATGTCTATTAACATCTTTTTTTCCAATATTAGAAATAACGTAACCAATTTTTCGTAGTTTATTATTGTAACGTTTTATACTCCATTTTTTTTCAGAATTAGGAGTCATATCACTGTCTCGTGTTAACTCATCATCATAAACATCAAAAAGGTTTTCAATATTATAAAAAGCGATACAGTGTCTTTTTCTTTTAGATTTAAAGAAGTTTAATTTCAATTTTTTAGATTTGATAGAGTTAAAAATAGCAAATTTAATCTGCTTTCAATTGATTAACTTTGTGTTTTAAAATAAATTTATGTTAGAAAAGAAAGATGTAGAATTAGAAAGTGCTGTTCTAATAGGAATTATTACTAAAGATCAGGACGAAGAACGCTCTAAAGAATATTTAGATGAGTTGGAGTTTTTAACTTACACAGCCGGTGGAGATGTAAAAAAACGTTTTACACAAAAAATGGATATGCCTAATCCTAAAACCTTTATTGGTACAGGAAAAATGGAAGATGTTCGCCAGTATATTGAAGCTAATAATATTAGTACTGCAATTTTTGATGATGAGTTGTCTGCTGCTCAAGAACGTAATATCTCTAAAATATTAAACTGTAAAGTATTAGACAGAACAAATTTAATATTAGATATTTTTGCACAACGAGCACAAACCAGTGCGGCAAGAACACAAGTAGAATTAGCACAATTTGAATATTTATTACCGCGACTAAAAGGAATGTGGACACACCTTGAAAGACAAAAAGGTGGTATAGGTATGCGTGGACCTGGAGAAACAGAAATTGAAACAGATAGACGTATAGTTCGTGACCGTATTGCACTATTAAAAGCAAAAATTAAAACAATAGACAAACAAATGTCTGTGCAACGCGGTAATCGAGGTAAAATGGTTCGTGTCGCTTTAGTTGGGTATACCAACGTAGGTAAATCTACCTTAATGAATACCATTAGTAAAAGTAAAGTATTTGCAGAAAACAAGCTTTTTGCAACTTTAGATACTACAGTTAGAAAAGTAGTAATACAAAACCTACCATTTTTATTAAGCGATACAGTAGGTTTTATACGTAAACTACCTACACAATTAGTAGAGAGTTTTAAAAGTACTTTAGATGAGGTTCGTGAGGCAGATTTATTACTACATGTGGTAGATATTTCACATCCTAATTTTGAAGATCATATTGCATCTGTAAACAAAATTCTTGGTGAAATAGATAGTAGCAATAAGCCAACAATAATGGTTTTTAATAAAATTGATGCTTATCAAGCCAAACCATACGATGAAACAGATTTAATTGCTGAAAGAACCGAAGAACATTACAGTCTTGCCGAGTGGAAAAGAACTTGGATGAATCGAGTTGGTGAGGATAATGCATTATTTATTTCCGCATTAAACAAGAAAAATTTAGAAGACTTTAAAAAACGTGTTTACGATGAGGTAAGACAAATACACATTACACGTTTCCCATATAATCATTTTCTATATCCAGATTACGATTATGAAAACATGGGAGAAGAAGAATAAATTAATAAGGGCGTTACCTAAAGGTCAGGCTATACGTTATATCTTTTTTTTGCCATATATGGCAGCAAAAAAAAGGATGCCACTACTATCCTTAACGCAAAAAAAGCACTTCTAATAAACGAAGTGCTTTTTTTAATATAATTAGAACCAACATTATATATAATACCGTATCTAAATAAAGCAAGTTATTTTCACGTTATAAATATTCATGATAAAACAAAAAATAAATTCAGTACTAAAAAATAAATGGGTAAAAAAATGCTTAGCAGCAGGTGTAATAGCCTTAATTTTAGCTATTATTTTTTACCTAAGTATCTATTTTGGAGCCTTTGGAAAATTACCAAATACTGCAGCGCTAACAAATTTAAAACAGGCCGAAGCAACCCAAGTTTTAGATAAAGACAGCACACTTATTGGTAAATATTATATTTACGATAGGCAGCCACTAACATACCAAGAATTCCCTAAACACCTTCTAAATGCCTTAATAGCAACAGAAGATGTAAGATTTTATGAGCATGATGGTGTAGATAATGTTAGTTTATTACGCGTATTTTTTAAAACAATATTATTTCAAGACCAATCCTCAGGTGGCGGTAGTACAATAACTTTACAATTAGCAAAAAATCTATTTGGAAGAGATAATCACTTTGCCTTTAGTACAGTAATTAATAAAATAAAAGAATCTATTGTTGCTAAACGAATAGAGGAAATTTACTCTAAAAAAGAAATACTTACACTGTATCTTAATACTGTTCCATTTCCAGACAACACATATGGAATAGAAAGCGCATCGCGCAAATTTTTTAATGTATCTACAAGTAATTTAACAGTGTCGCAAGCGGCAACATTAGTAGGTAGTTTAAAAGCAAACAGCTATTATAATCCCAGGCGAAATTTAGAAAATAGCCAAAAACGTCGTGATGTAGTACTACATCAAATGTTTAAATACAATTTTTTAAAAGAAGCAGAATTAAACAAAGCAAAGCAAGATTCTTTAATTTTAGACTATCAGTCTTTTAACCACGATTTAGGTTTAGCACCTTATTTTAGAGCACAATTAAAAAAAGAATTAAGCGTAATTTTGGCCAATTATAAAAAGCCAAATGGCGAACCTTACGATTTGTATAACGATGGTTTAATAGTTCACACAACATTAGATCAACAAATGCAAAAGTATGCGGAAGAAGCTATGCAATCTCACTTAACAAAACTGCAAAAAGCTTACGAAGCTTCATACGGTAATAATGCACCTTGGAAAACAAATAAAACAATAATTGAGAGCGCTTTAAAAACGTTGCCAGAATATAAAAAATATGAAGCATTAGGTTTAGAAAAAAATCAAATTATAGACTCGCTTTCTGTAAAACATGAAGTAGAATTATTTAGTTGGGATGGTGTTACAAAAAAACAAGTATCTACAATAGATAGTTTACAACATTATTTAAAATTTTTAAATACAGGTATGATTGCTTTAGATCCTAAAACTGGAGCAGTAAGAACCTATGTTGGTGGTACAGATTATAGATTTTTTAAATACGATCATGTTTCGCAAAGTGAACGTCAAGTAGGTTCAACCTTTAAGCCATTTGTATACACTGCAGCTATAGAAAACGGTATGAAACCGTGTACTTATTTTTCGCCAAAAGCCATTACTTATACAGATTATAAAAACTGGACACCAACCAATTCTGGAAGCAAAGACGAAGATCCACATATTAACTACAACTTAGAAACTGCCTTAAGCCAGTCTATGAATACCATTGCAGTTAAGGTTTTAAATGAAGTAGGAATAGATAATGTTTTGCAGCAAGCTAAAAAATTAAGTATTACAAAAGACTTACCTAAAGAACCATCTTTAGCTTTGGGTGTAGCAGAAATTAATATAAAAGAACTTGCCGGCGCTTATGCCAGTTATGTAAACAATAGTAAACCGGTTAAGCCTTATTTTATTACTAAAATTGAAGATAAAAACGGAGTAGAAATTGTGTCTTTTAAACCAGAAGAAAACACAACAAAAGCTTATAGTGATAACACAAGGCAAGTTATGTTACAAATAATGAAATCTACTGTAAACTCAGGAACAGCGGCAAGACTTCGTTCAACATATAACTTAAAAAATAATATTGCAGGTAAAACAGGAACCACTCAAGATAATAAAGATGGTTGGTTTGTAGGTGTAACACCAAATTTGGTGACTGTAAATTGGGTTGGTAACGATAATTATAATATTGGTTTTAAAACCACAGGATTAGGGCAAGGCGCAAATTCAGCATTGCCAATTTTTGCTAAATTTTATCAGAAATTAAATTTAGATTCAAATTATAATTCAATAACAAAAAGTAATTTTGAAAATCCTTCACCAGATGTTATTGATGCTTTAAACTGTGAAGATGAAAAACGTGATGGTTTCTTAAAACGCTTATTTGGTAAAAAGAAAAACGAACGAAAATTTAATAAAAAAGATTAATTTTATTATTTATAAACTTTATTTCGCTCTTTTATAATAAAAATCTACGGTTATAGGTTCTTTGTCCATTTTACCTTCAATCCAAGCATGTATAGAATCTTTTACAGGATTTGAGTAAGATATTTTTGAAGGAAAATCATGTTTTAAATTCTCGAAAGTAAAAATACCATTATTAGTAGGTTTCAGCCTAAAAGTTACAGGCTTATTATCATTTTGGTTATAAGCTACAACCGTAAAAGCTACAGTACTATCAAGCTGTTGTAATGTTACACGCTCGGCAAAAACGGTATCGTTTTCTACAATAGTATAGCTGTGCGCTTTTAAAGTACTATCGTTTGTTTTATGCCAATTTTCAAAAGATTGTTTTTCTTCAGTAATATTTGTCCAACTACCAACAAGCCATTGTAATTCTTCAATTTTTTCGTAGTTCTTTGTTGTTACTTCTGTTTGTTTTTCTTCTTTTTTACAAGAAATAAAAACTAGAACTAAATATAGTAGCAATACTTTTTTCATTTTTAAATGTCTTAAAAACAGAAAAGTACAAAAAAACGCGTTTCTAAAAAGAAACGCGTTTTATATTTAAGTATTTTGAAAGCTTATAAATTGTAGCTTAAACCAAATACATAATAAGTTTGTAATTTGTTATCAATGTTTCCAAATGTTGGAGCAGGAGTAAGTAGTTGTTCTGTTTCAGTTAAATTATTGTACTCTGAAGTAGCAAAATTTAATGCTTCCTGTTTGTTGCTTCTTAAACCAAAATCAAATCCAACTCCAATTTTATTCCATAAAGTATAAGAGAAAGAGTTTATCCATGTAAAGTTTGATAAGTCTCCGCTTTTATAGCTTTGGAAAGTAGAGAAGTTAGATTTAAAGCTTATTGCTCCAATTTGTGCTGTATAATCTGCAACAATTTTAGCTCCTAAAGAAGAATCGAATATAGTATCGTCTTTAGAAAATACAAAGTTGTAGTTTAATGGGTGAATAACTACAAATAAGTTTTTTGTAGGATTCCAAGTAGCACCAACACCAAGATCTAAATATCCAGGGTCATTAAAGTTGTTTAATATTGTAGTTCTGTATTCTGCTAAACCAGAAACAGCAAATGTTTTAGAAATGTTTCTTCCATATAAAGATGAAATATTAAAAACATCTTGAGCTTCTCTAAATTTGTCGCTATCTGTTGGGTCGTCTTTATCGTCTAGTTTTACCCAAGCAAGATTTATATTAGCAGCATTTCTCCAGAAGAATTTTTCTTGCTTTAAGTTTGCAAAACCATTTACGGTAAAACCTAAGTTAGCCGATGAGTTGTTTGGAGCATCTTGAGTATACCAATTGCTAAACTCTGAATAACTACCACCTATAGTACCAAAAGCACCTGTTCTCCATCCTGGAAGTGCATCTATTTGAGCTTGTAATGCATTTGCTTCAGCTTGAAATTTATCTGCTTCGGCTTGTTTTTCTGCTTTTTGAGCTTTAAGCTCTTCTTTTGTCTGTGCGTTAATTGTAAATGTTCCAATAGATAACGCTAGTAATAATAAAAGTTTTTTCATTTTAAATCTTAAAAATTTTATGTTGTAAAAGTAGTAGAAATAGAAATAATAGCTAAAATTACTGTAGCTATTTAGTATAAAATATAGATTAAGTGTTCTTTTTAAACGATTATTAGCGTTTATAAAGCGGTACAGAAGAACAGGCTTCACCAAATAGTATAGATTTTACTACTGGCTTTAATTTATTACTTAACATAATTAATGCACTATTTGGTACTGGCTTTTTAGAGCATCCTTTTATAATAACAGGTTTATCTTTATAAGTACTAGTATCTAAATTAGCAATTATTTCTTGATATATTTCTGTTTCTAACGCTTCTAAACTCCCTAAAACTGTTTTTTTAGTATATGGTTGAAGCTGTAACGTAATTAACATAAATGCCCAAGCTGGTACAATAGCATCGGTAGAGCAGGTAAGTGCAACGTATTGGTTTTCGTGTTGTGACCAATTGTAATTTTTTACTTGCTCTCTGAAGTCTTTTTCGCGTAAAACGAAACCTTCGTATAACCAGTCTTTAATATCAAAAACAACGCGTTTTCCTTCAGGATAAAAATCCTCAAGATCAAAAACAACTAATTTACTGTTTGCAACGCGATTTATAATTTCTTCTGCCATAATACAAATTTAAATATTTATTGGTATCCTTCTGCCTGTAGTGTAAATAATTCTGCGTACAATAATTTGTTTTGCATTAATTCTTCGTGTGTTCCTATTTCTAAAACACGACCTTCTTCTAAAACTAAAATTCTATCGGCTTGCCTAACGGTACTAAATCTATGAGAAATAATAATACTTGTTTTTCCTTGTGTTAAGCCAATAAAACGGTCAAAAACTTCACTTTCTGCTTTGGCGTCTAATGCTGAGGTTGGCTCATCTAATATCATAACCTTTGCATCTTTCATGTAAGCTCTTGCTAATGCTACTTTTTGCCATTGACCTCCAGAGAGTTCTTGTCCTTTGGCAAAACGTTTTCCTAGCTGTTGGTTATAGCCAAACTTTAAATCTTGTACGACTTCGTTAGCTAAACTTAATTGTGCTGCGTTTTCAATTTTAATTTGGTTATCTATTTCATCAATATCACCAATGGCAATGTTTTCTTTAACGGTAAATTCGTATTTAAAGAAATCTTGAAAAATAACGCCAAAATATTCTTGATAGTCTGCTTTATTAAACCTATTAATATTAATGCCATCTAGTAATATTTCACCAGATGTTGGCTCGTAAAAACGTAATATAAGTTTGGTTAAGGTTGTTTTTCCTGCTCCATTTTGTCCTACAAAAGCAAGTTTTTCGCCAGCTTTCATGGTAAAACTAATGCCTTTTAATATTTCGTTTTCAGAACCTGGATAAGCAAAACGAACGTTTTTAAATTCGAATCCTTTTTTAATGGTTTTAGGAAGTGGCGTGTCTTCCTTATGATTAGGCTTTATAGAGATGTCTAAAAAATTGAAATAATCTTTTAGATATAATGCACTTTCTGTAATTCTGGTAAATTTAGAAAAGAAGTCTTGTAAATTTTTAGTAAGCCTGTTAAACGATCCTGAGAGAAAAGTTAATTCACCTAAGGTAATGACTCCAGAAATTACTCTATAAATTATAAATACATAAGCGCCATAATAGCTTAATGTACCTAAAACATTAAATAGGAAGCCTAAAGCCGATCGTTTTACTGCTAGTTTTTTATTTAAATCATAATACTCATGAGAAAGGTTTTTAAACCTGTTAACCACAAAATCTGTTAGCCCAAAAAGTTTTATTTCTTTTGCTGTTTTATCGTTAGCACCAATAAAACGCAAATAATCGAGTTCTCTGCGCTCTGCAGTCCAACCTCTAGCTAAAGAGTATTGCTGTTGGCTAAACCAAATTTCGTTTATAAACGATGGTATAATGCTTAATACTAAAAGGATAATTAAGTAAGGTTCAAAATAAACTAAACCGGCAACTAAAGTTAGTATAGATATAAGGCTTTGTACTTCTCCTAAAGCGTTAGACATTAATCCAACGCGGCCAGTTGTTTGTGTTCTGGCGCGCTCTAATTTATCGTAAAACTCTGAGTCTTCTAACAGACTTATGTTTATTTGGTTTGTTTTTTTTATGATTCTTACTGAAGAACCTATAGAATAAGAATCGCCTAATAAACCATCTGTTAATGATATGGCTCTACTTATTAAATCTGAAAGTATTATTAACCCAAACTCTATGGCAACATAGGTCCAGAGTTGTGTTAAATCTGAAACATCTGCTTTAGTTTGTAAAATAATTTCATCTATAATTATTTTACCAATCCAAAGTATTACTACAGGTAAAACAGCACCAACAAGTCTACAAAAAGCAGAAAGTAAAAACAGTTTTTTATTGGTTTTCCAAATTTCTTTAAAAAACCTAGGAATGAAAACCAGTGCACTAAAAGACTGTTTTAAACTGGTTTTTTTATTGTCTTTAAGTGATGTTAGTTTACGTCTTGGCATTCAATAGTATTTATAACATACCAAGTTCCAGCTTAGCTTCTTCACTCATTAAGTCTTGAGTCCAAGGCGGATCGAAAGTAATTTCTACTTCGGCATCTTTAACTGCTTTAAGAGATTTTACTTTTTCTTCAACCTCTAAAGGCAATGTTTCGGCTACAGGACAATTAGGAGTTGTTAAAGTCATTAAAATTTTAACGTCGTAGTCTTCATTTACAAAAACGTCGTAAATTAATCCTAATTCATATATATCAACAGGAATTTCTGGATCGTAAATTGTTTTTAATACAGCTACTATTTTTTCGCCTAATTCTGTAGTGTCTATTGTTGTTTCGCTCATGGAAAATATATTTTGTTTTTCTTTTTAAAAAAGAAAGGTATTATTTTAATTGCGTTTGGTAGGCAATAGCATACATTTTAAGTTGCTTAATCATGCTTACTAAACCATTTGCTCTTGTTGGCGATAAATGTTCTTTTAAACCAATTTTGTCTATAAAATCTGTATTAGCATCAATTATATCTTTTGGGTGCTGGTTAGAGAATGCTCTAATTAAAATAGCAATTATGCCTTTTGTAATTATAGCATCACTATCTGCTGTAAAAGCAACTTTGTCGTCGTTCATTTCTGCATGAACCCAAACCTTACTTTGGCAGCCTTTTATAATATTATTATCGGTTTTAAATTGGTCGTCTATAAGCGGTAATTCTTTACCTAAATCTATCATGTATTGATAGCGTTCTTCCCAATCTTCAAACATTGAAAACTCGTCTATTATTTCGTCTTGTATTTCTTGAATACTTTGCATTTTTAATTTTAATTTTCTATTGCAAAATTACGCAAATCTTTAATTCTTTTCTTCACTTTGGTTTGCAATCTTTAATAGTAAAGTGACTAAAGGCTCTATTTCTTTATTTGGTTTTCCAGCATCAAAAACGGGAACATTATATGTGTCTCCATTTTTGGTTACAGAAAAATTTGCCATGGCTGCACCATCGTATTGATGTGCTTTTGTTGGTGGCTGTAAGTTTGAAAGTGCTTTTAAATTTAAATTTTCAATTAATTGTAATGCAGTTTGCCAATCTTTACTAGAATATGCTTTAGTTTTTGCTACAGTATTGTGGCCTTTTTGAATGCTTATTGTTTCATTTTTTAAAACAATAGCATTAAAACTACCTCTAGATTGCGTTTTGTATTCAATTTTTATATCCTCTTGAATTGTTTTTTCTTCTGTTTTTTTAATTGCTGAAAGTAATTCGGTTTCATTAAAATATAAGGTTAATGTATTGTTTTCAATATTAAAACTGTTAACCTTGTTTAAATGATTTAGCAATTGTCTTTCAACTAAATTATTTGCATTATCTGCACACATTTTTTTTGTTGAAGCAATCGTACTAAATTCAATAGCATTATTTATAATACTATAACTTCCTGAAAAATTATTACAACCAGAAAAGCCCGAAACCCTATTGGATTCATTATTAAAATTAATTGTAAGTTTTTGCTCAATATTATTGGCGTCAATAGATAAAACAACAAACTCACCACTTAGTATATTTTGCGGTGCCTTATTATTGTTTGTAAAGTTTGAAGCTGCTTGATTAGCGCCACAAGCGTTTAAAATAATGGTAAAAAAGAGCATTGTAATTGTTTTCATTTTGTAATAGTTGTTTGTTGTGATATAATATTACAAAAAAGAAGCCAAAGTTTTAAGATAACATCATTTTTGCTTTTTTTACGCCTTCAACTAAGGCATCAATTTCTTGTTTTGTATTATAAAATGCAAACGAAGCACGAATTGTTCCTGGAATTTTAAAGTAATCCATAATGGGTTGTGCACAGTGGTGTCCTGTTCTCACGGCAATTCCCATTTTGTCTAACAGCGTACCAACATCGTAAGGGTGTATGCCTTCTAAATTAAAAGAAATAACAGATGTTTTATTTTTGGCAGTACCATAAATTTTTAAACCTTCTATTTCTAATAGTTTTTCTGTACCGTATTTTAATAATTCGTTTTCGTAATTAGCTATAGTTTCAAAACCTACAGTATTCATATAATCTATGGCTGCACCAAAAGCAATACCGCCACAAATATTTGGTGTTCCTGCTTCAAATTTATGAGGTAATCCTGCGTAAGTTGTTTTTTCGAAAGATACTTGATCTATCATTTCGCCACCACCTTGATATGGAGGAAGTTTTTCTAACCATTCTTGTTTTCCATATAACATTCCAACGCCTGTTGGTCCACAAATTTTGTGTGCAGATGTTACATAAAAATCTACGTTTAATGCTTGAACATCTGGTTTTACATGCGGACAAGCTTGTGCGCCATCTATTAATACAGCTGCACCAACATTATGCGCTTGTTTTATAATAGATTCTATAGGGTTTATAGTCCCTAATGCATTTGATATATGGTTTACAAATACCAGTTTTGTTTTATTAGAAAGTAATTGAGCATAAACAACCATATCTAATTCACCTTCTTGGTTCATAGGTATGACTTTTAAAGTAGCTCCTGTTTTTTCACATAACATTTGCCAAGGTACAATGTTACTGTGATGCTCTAATGCAGAAACTATAACCTCATCACTTTCATTTAGTAATGCAGCAAAACCATGTGCTACAAGATTTATACTTTCTGTTGTTCCAGAAGTATATATAATCTCGTAAGCATGTTTTGCGTTAAAATGCTTTTGTATGGTTAGTCTAGCAGCCTCGTATTTATCTGTAGCTTCTTGGCTTAATGCATGAACGCCTCTATGTATATTTGCATTATAATTACTGTAGTAATCTACAATAACATCTATAACCTGTTGTGGTGTTTGCGATGTTGCTGCGTTATCAAAATACACCAAAGGTTTGCCGTTTACTTTGCGGTTAAGTATTGGGAAATCTTTTCTTATGGCTTCTACATTAAACATATATTACAAATCAAAACCAATATTAACGCCTAATTTATTGGCAATTAATTTAGTTATACGTTGTTTAAGTTCTGGAATTTTTACTGAGTCTAATACATTATTACTAAAGGCAAACATTAATAATGCTCTAGCTTCTTTTTCTGGAATACCGCGTTGTTTCATGTAAAACAATGCACTTTCATCTAATTGTCCAATAGTACAACCATGAGAACATTTAACATCGTCTGCGAAAATTTCAAGTTGTGGTTTTGTATTTATAGTAGCTTTATCACTTAATAAAATGTTGTTATTGGCTTGAAATGCATTCGTTTTTTGTGCTTCTTTCTCAACAACTACTTTTCCATTAAATACGCCCGTTGCATTATCACTAAAAATACCTTTATAATCTTGGTGACTTTCACAGTTTGGCTCAATATGGTGCACTAATGTGTTATGGTCTACGTGTTGTTTATCACCAATAATGGTAATGCCTTTCATTGTAGAATCTATACGTTCGCCATTTTGGTAAAAATTTAGATTATTACGTATTAATTTACCTCCAAAGCTAAAAGTATGTACTAAACAATGACTTTGCTCTTTTTGATCTACGTAAGTATTATCTATTAATGAGGCATTTTTATTATCGTTTTGAATTTTATAGTAATCTACTATTGCTCGTTTATTACCGTAAATTTCTGTAACACTATTGGTTAACACAGGATTCTCTGTTAAGCTTTGGTGGCGTTCTATAATTTGAACATGTGAATTCTCATCTACAACAATTAAGTTTCTAGGCTGAAGCATTAATGCTGCTTCATTGCCTGTAGAGAAATGTATAATTTGTATTGGTTTTTCTACCAATTTATTTTTTGGAATGTGTATGTAAGCACCTTCATTAGAAAACGCAGTATTTAAAGCAGATAAACTGTCTTTAGTTGCTATTTTATTAAAATAGTTTTCTATTACTGGTCTATATTTTGGTTTATTTAAAGCCGAAGACATTAAGCAAACATCAATACCATCATGCGTTACATGAGATAAGTGCGATGAATATTTACCATCTATAAAGATAATTTTATAAGTATCTATATCGTGAATAAAATACTTTTTTATGTCTTTATATTCTAGAGCATTTTCTTGTTTAGGGAAAACACTATAATCCTCTTTTAAAATATTTTTTAGCGAAGTATATTTCCAGGCTTCTTCTTTTTTTGAAGGAAATCCTGTAGTTTCAAATGTTTTTATAGCTTCTGTTCTAATATCATGAACAGGAGACTCTACATCGATTGTGTTTTCGAATGCTAAAAAAGATGATACTAATTTTTCTTTTAAATCCATTTTTATAAGTCTTCAGTACTCAGTTTTCAGTTTTTAGTAAACTTTAATGTATACTGTTTCTGTTTTCTGACTACTTTTTTTAATATGAGTAACCAAATAGGAATAACAATTACTTGCTAATTATTGGTTACAGCTTACTATTTTTAAGCGTCTACTTCTTCCTTAATCCAATCGTATCCTTTTTCTTCTAATTCGTGTGCTAATTCTTTACCACCAGATTTAACGATACGACCATTATATAAAACATGTACAAAATCTGGTACGATATAGTCTAATAAGCGTTGGTAATGCGTTATAACAACAACAGCATTATCTTTAGATTTTAATTTATTAACACCGTTTGCTACAATACGTAAGGCATCAATATCTAAACCAGAATCTGTTTCATCTAAGATTGCTAATTTTGGTTCTAACATTGCCATTTGAAAAATTTCATTACGTTTCTTTTCTCCTCCAGAAAATCCTTCGTTTAAAGAACGTGATAAAAACTTACGGTCTATTTCTAATAATTCAGATTTTTCACGAATCATTTTAAGCATGTCTTTAGCAGGCATATCTTCTAAACCTTTAGCTTTACGTGTTTCGTTAATTGCAGTTTTCATGAAATTTGTAACAGAAACACCTGGGATTTCTACAGGATACTGAAACGATAAGAAAATACCTTTATGTGCACGCTCATCGGCAGCTAAATCTTCAAGGTCTTCACCATCTAGTAAAATTTCACCTTTTTCAACTTCGTATTCTTCTTTTCCAGCAATTACTGAAGCTAATGTACTTTTTCCAGAACCATTTGGTCCCATAATAGCATGTACTTCACCTGGTTTTACTTCAAGGTTAATGCCTTTTAAAATCGATTTGTCTTCAACACTTGCGTGCAAATCTTTTATTTGTAACATAGTCTTATTTTCCTATTTTAATCACTTCTTTTTTAGCGTTTTGTTTTTTAACGCTAATAATTTCTTTAATATCTATACTATATGGCCAAGCTTCTTCGCCTTCTTTTTTTGGTATTAACTTACCTCTAACTTGTACTAAAACACCATCGGTTTCTTCCTCCTTAAAAGGTTTACTTATTTTATTTAGCTCGTACACTTTATCATTAAGTACTACACCATAAATAGAGCTATTGCCTACCTGTAATACGGCTGCATCTCCATAAAAAGAAAACTCACCACTTAAAGTTATTAAACCATCTTTTGCTTGAGTTCTATCTACACCATCTACATCTATAGTTATACGCTTGTCTTGTTTTGTTTCTTCTTTACAGTTTGTAAATACTGCAAAACATAAAAGGAGTATAAAAATTTTTTTCATGCTTATAAAATGAACTTTAGTTGTTTTAAACGTTATCCTACAGATCCTTCAAGGCTAATTTCTAAAAGCTTTTGTGCTTCTACTGCAAATTCCATTGGTAATTTATTTAATACTTCTTTACTAAAACCATTTACTATTAATGCAATGGCTTTTTCTGTATCTATACCACGTTGGTTACAGTAAAATATTTGGTCTTCACCAATTTTACTTGTAGTAGCTTCATGTTCTATCATGGCGCTTTTATTTTTTGCTTCTATATATGGAAACGTATGTGCGCCACACTCATTACCCATAAGTAAACTATCACATTGTGAAAAGTTACGTGCATTTTCTGCGCGAGAACTTACTTGTACTAATCCACGGTATGAGTTTTGCGATTTACCTGCAGAAATACCTTTTGATATAATGGTTGATTTAGTATTTTTTCCTAAATGAATCATTTTAGTACCTGTATCTGCTTGTTGGTAATTGTTTGTTACTGCTATAGAGTAAAATTCACCTACAGAGTTATCTCCTTTTAATACGCATGAAGGATATTTCCAGGTTACTGCACTTCCAGTTTCAACTTGAGTCCAAGAAATTTTTGCGTTTTTCTCACATAAACCTCTTTTTGTAACAAAGTTAAAAACACCACCTTTTCCTTCTGCATTTCCAGGATACCAGTTTTGTACTGTACTGTATTTAATTTCTGCATCGTCAAGAGCAATAAGCTCTACAACCGCTGCGTGTAATTGGTTTTCATCACGGCTTGGTGCTGTACAACCTTCTAAATATGATACATAACTACCTTCGTCTGCAACTACAAGTGTTCTTTCAAACTGTCCTGTTCCTGCTTGATTAATTCTAAAGTATGTAGATAGTTCCATTGGGCAACGTACACCTTTAGGTATGTAACAGAAAGAACCGTCACTAAATACTGCAGAGTTTAATGCTGCATAAAAGTTGTCTTTAGTTGGTACAACTGTTCCTAAATGTTTTCTTACAAGTTCTGGATGCTCTTTAATGGCTTCAGAAATACTCATAAAAATTATACCTTTTTCACCTAATGTTTTTTTAAAGGTTGTTGCTACAGAAACTGAGTCTACAACAACATCCATTGCTACATTGGCTAGCTTTTTTTGTTCGTCTATAGAAATTCCAAGCTTTTCAAAAGTTGCTAGTAATTCTGGGTCAACCTCATCTAAACTATCGTATTTAGGTTTACTGTTGGGAGCAGAGTAATAAGAAATTGCTTGAAAATCTGGTTTTTGGTAGTTTACATTAGCCCAATCTGGTTCTTCCATTTCTTTCCAAACCTTGAAGGCTTCTAACCTCCATTCTGTCATCCATTCTGGTTCTTCTTTTTTCTTAGAAATTGCTCTAACAATATCTTCGTTTAAACCAACAGGAAATGTTTCAGATTCTATATCTGTATAAAAACCGTATTCGTATTCTTTGGTTTTAAGTTCTTCTCTTAAATCGTCTTCTGTGTACTTCGACATAATTCGCTCTTTCAATTTTATAATGAGAAACTTTCTCCACAACCGCAAGTTCGGTTTGCGTTAGGGTTATTAAACACAAAACCAGTACCGTTTAATCCACCAGAGTATTCTAGTGTTGTACCAATTAGGTACAAGAAACTTTTTTTATCAACTATGATTTTTACACCATTATCTTCAAAAACTTTATCGTCTTGTTCTTGGGCTTTATCAAACTTTAAATCGTAAGATAAACCAGAGCAGCCACCACTTTTTACGCCAACGCGTACATAGTCTGTGGTTGCATTGTAGCCTTCGTCGCTCATTAGCTCAACGACTTTCTTTTTAGCTGTATCAGAAACTTTTATCATATTCGTATATAGACTTTATCTAAATAGGTTGCAAATATACAATTTAAGTCCCTTTTTACCATATAACCTAACATTATATTAGCATATGGTTTTATAGTAATTTTTTATTGCAGTTTTTTTTAAAAAAAATTAGTCTTGAAAATCTGGGTTGGTAAGAAATGATGGGTCTGAAAGAGACAGTAAAAAAGCTTTTAAATCTGCCTTATCTTGTGTGGTTAAATTTACGCCACCTTGATCAAGTTTTTTCATTAATGGATCTACTGTTGGAGAATCTTGCAAGCCTGTACTGTAAAACTCTATGACCTCATCTAATGTGTTAAATCTACCATCATGCATATAAGGTGCTGTGTAGGCTAAATTTCTTAGAGATGGACTTCTAAATTTACCATTATCATTTGGGTCTCCAGTTACTGCTCCCAAACCAAGGTCTGTAAAGTTAGTATCTAAGCCATTGTTATGGAAAATATTATCTGTCCATAATGGATTATTAGGGTTGCCATGGCAATGAAAACAATCGCCACGGGCTTCGTCCATAAACACATTTAAACCATTTTGTTCTTGAGGTGTAAGTGTTGCTTGATCTAATGAGAATTTATCAAACTTTGAATTGGCAGAAATTAATGTACGTTCAAATTGTGCAATAGCCTTTGTAACAAGTTCTTTTGTAATTGTTGAAGTTTTAAAGGCTAGACGAAAAAGCTCTGGGTAGTCTGGGTCGTTTTGAAGTTTTAAAACAACATCTTCCCAATTAGCATGCATTTCTATTGGGTTTTGTACCGGTTCTAATGCTTGTCTTTCTAAACTTAATGCTTGGCCATCCCAATTGAAACGTTCACCATAATTCCATGCTAAATTAAATAAAGGCATGGCGTTTCTGGTTCCAAAAATACCATCTATACCATCGCTAGTTGCTGTGTTGTCTGTAAATGCGTTTTGTGGTGTGTGACATGAAGCGCAAGACATGGTTTCGTCTCCAGAGAGTTTGTTGTCGAAAAATAATTTTTTACCTAAGGCAACACCTTCAACCGTTTGTGGATTATTGTTGGGTATTATTGGAGAAATAATGTTTTGCTCAAAAATTTCGGGAATATTTAAAGCTAATGGTGTTGGCTCGTAAGCTTCTGTTTCTGGTTTGTTGTCACTAGAACATGCTAACGCCAAAACTAAAACTAAAACTAAAAGCCAGTTTTTCATAGTGTTTATTGTGTTACGCTTTCTAAACTAAACACTGAAGCTCCATTTTCATACATCATTATTTGTGCTGTAGAATTTGGCATTAGCATTTGGTTGTATTGGTTTAAATCCCATAAGTTTGGGCTTTTAAACCATTCGGCAATATTCATTTGGACTTGAAAAGTGGCGTCGTTTGTAATTGTTACTGCACCTAGGTTGACTTCAAAAAAAGTGTCTTGAGGAAATGTTGGGTTCATTCCTGGATTATCTACTGCTCGAATAGCGTGGTAATTAAATCCTTGTTCTGCGTCGCTTGAGTTTATAAACTTACCATCAAATTGCATATAATGATAGCCACCACCAAGCATTTCTGGTACATTAAAATTTTCGGTATTTAAATCTATATAATTTTCGGTGTTATCTTCATTGTCTAAACCAAACGTAAATGAAACATTGGTATACACACCGGTAGGAATATTTTCATCTAAACTTAATGTCGTATTATTATTGTTTGTAACATCTACTAGATTGTGCATATCAAAAACAATATCATCTTGACCATCTCGAGAAAATGTAATGTCTGATATTACGTATCGAAGTCTTTCTATACTTAACATTTCGCCATTTTCATTTGTATATTGAATCGTGTTGAAATCTGCACTTGTAACTTCGGTATCATTCCAGGTGTGCTTAAAACTAAACGTTGTTTGTGCTTCGGTATTTAATGTGATATTATCATCGTTATCATCACTACAAGATGAGAATGTTAAAGCAGCTATTATTGCTAGTAAAGAAAAGATTTTTTTCATTATTTTATTTTAATTAATAGTAGGTCTGAAAACCCTTTGTTTTCTGTAATGTCGCCATCGTCACTTGTTGTGTCTCCAACTGCTACAATTGTTTTGTCGTTTAATTGGGCTACACCATATGAGAAATCTATGTTAGAACCTCCAACGGTTTGTTGCCATTCTATATTGCCTTCACTATCTACTTTTACAACCCAAGCATCATTTTGACCTTGGTTGATAGTAACGTCGCCATCTGAGCTTCGCGAACTTCCAGATAGTAAAAAGCCATTATCTTGAGTTTTTACTATATCTCTAGCAACATCAAAGCTTGTACCTCCTAAGGTTTTTTCCCAAAGTAATTGACCTTCTGGAGAAATTTTGATTAACCATAAATCTGCGGCTCCGTTATTGTTAGTTACATCAATATCACTACTTCTGGTGTCTCCAGCTATAATATAATTACCGTCATTAGATGTTGTTATTGCTCTAGCTTCATCTATTTCGCTGCCTCCAAAAGATTTTTCCCATATTAAATCTCCTGTATTTGAGATTTTAATAACCCAAAAATCATAAGAACCTTTGTTGTTTGAAATGTCTGTGTCATCACTATCTGAACCTCCCGCAATAATATATGCATTGTCATTAGTTTCTACGATTCCTTCTGGAGTGTCTGTAAATAGGCCTCCAAAATATTTGCTCCATTGTAATTCTCCTGAAGCGTTAAGTTTTATTGTCCAGTAATCTCCACCTGCATGTTTGTTATTGTTTCTTGATGTGTTTCCTTCGCCATTAGAGGCTGTTACGTCTAAAACACCAGAAATTAAATAACCGTTGTCGTTTGTTTGAATTAAGGTTATACCTGAGTCTGTTCCAGAAAAACCAAAAGATTTTTGCCAGATTATATTTCCAGAGTTATCAAGTTTTGCTAACCAATAATCTTCTTGACCTGCGTTTTGAGTTACATCTAAATCATTACTAAAGCTAGAGCCTAGTATAGCAAAACCACCATCTTGGGTTTGAATGATACTTTTTCCTCTATCGTCTTGTGAACCACCGTAAGTTTTGTTCCATTGTATTTGGCTTTCGCTATCAAATTTTAATACCCAAAAATCAAAATTATCGTCGGTTTTATCTATAATATCACCATCTATACTTTGTGTATAGCCTAATATTGCATAGCCACCATCTAAGGTGTTAGTAACAGATTGGGCGCTTTCATTTTTAGAACCTCCGTAATTTTTAATAAAATCTATTTCTCCAGTAACGGTATTAGTACTTGTTGAAATTGCATTGTCGTCGTCATTTTTGCAATTAAAAAAAGTGATAGTAAGTACTAATATTGAAAATGTTTTGATGAATTTAAAATTCATAATTAGTTGCTCTTTTTAATAATAAATAAACCTCTGTCAATATCACTAATAAGTATATTGCCACTTTCAAAATATGGATACACATTCCACGCACCATTAAAATTAGCGCTATCACTATCTGGATAAGTATCAAAAAAACCAATTTCTGTCATGGTGTTAGAGCCAATGTTTGTAATATCTATCATACGAACACCAGCTCGATAATTTGCCTGGTAGTAAATATTATCTTTTACATAACCGTTGTGGTCTATGGCTAAAGTTGGACCAAAATATTCCATTTGAAAAGTTGGGTTGTCTAAGTCTGAAAAATCAAATACTAAAGACCTAGTGTTTCCTCCAAAATTTTGTTCATCTAACTCATCTCCTAAAATAAAATATTGCTGATTTTCTGTAAACCAACCTTGATGCGTGTACCCTACGTTATTATAACTTATAGTAGATATTTCTACTGGGTTTGCTTTATCTGTTATATCTACTAAAACAATTTCTGTTTCATTACTGCCAATTAAAATTTCTCTACCTATGTAAGAACTAACACCTGGAATTTCGGCGTTATTATCTGGGCCATTATAAGTAACTACTTGTGCATCGTGCGAATAGCCTCCATTTGCATATCCACCAGCAGCAACTGGATTTGTTGGATTTTGAATATTTACAAAGTGTGGTCCGCCGTTAAATGTTGTTGTACCAACACCATATGCATAACCACTATCTTCGTTAATTACAATGTTGTGTGCACTACCAAAACCAGTATAATGAGCATCTGGTGTAAAAGTTTCTGGAGCGTTAGTTACATTGCGTAAGCGTGTTAAATCAAAAACTTGCATTCCATGATTTGAAGCTTCGCTAACTATAAAAGCATGGTTGTTATAAACTTTAATATCTCTCCAGCTACTATTACTTGTGGCAGTTGGTAATATGCCTACAACTGTTAATTGAGAAGTGTTTGAAATGTCTACAAAAACAGAGCCTGAAGAGGTGCCAACTAAAGCATACTCTTTTCCGTTTAATGGATCTGTCCATCCCCAAGAATCGTTTCCAGAACCTGCAGCTCCCATTTCAGCAATAGAAAGGGTTGCCATTAAATCGTAATCATTACATGGAAACTCTCCTGCCATACCATTAATACATGGAAATAATGGTTGTATATTATCTTCACAAGCGTCACCAATTCCATTATTATTACTATCTAATTGGTCTGGATTAGGCTCGTTTGGGCAATTATCTTCACTATCTATAACACCATCACCATCACGGTCATCACAAACATCACCTATACCATTATCATCACTATCTAGTTGGTTTGGATTACTTGTTTCTGGACAATTGTCTAATGTGTCACTAACTCCATCGCCGTCTTGATCACTAAATGCTTGTGTAGTATTATCATCATCACTTGAACAGCTTGATGCTATAGCTATAAAAAAAGTTATTGCAAAACATAGTATTGCAAGTTTTGAAATGTAATTTATTTGTTTTTTCATAAGTATTAATGAAAGATGATTTTAATAAAATAAATGAGGCTTATTTTACAATAAGTTTTTTTGTTATTCTACCATTTATCTTAATTAAGTAAACTCCAGAGATAAAGTTTTTTACAGGTAGAACGAATGTTTCATTATTAATATTGTTCTTATTAAATACTTTTTGGCCTAGTATATTATAAATTTCTATACTTTTTATTAAATTATCTTTAGATCCTTTAATTGTTGAATTTGAGGTTGTTGGGTTTGGAGATATTGTAAAGTTATTAGTAGGTTGAAAATTTGGAATGCTTAAAGTATTACTTTCTCTAACTACAAAAAGTCCACTTTCTATATCGCTAATAATAATATTTCCGCTTTGAAAATAAGGGTAAATACTCCAAGCGCCATTAAAAGCTGTACTGTTGCTACTTGGGTATGTGTCAAAATACCCAATCTCTGTCATTGAATTATTATTGTCTGCTGGAGTTGATGGGTTTGCATCGTTAGTGTTTGAGATGTTAGTAATATCAAAAACTCTCATGCCTGCACGATAGTTTGCTAAATAAAATTCGTTTCCTTTAACATAGCCATTATGATCTATAGCATCAAACGGAGCGACATAGGTAGAAGATAAAACAGGATTGTCTAAATCTAGCATATCAAAAACAAAAGTAGTTGTATTAGATCCTAATCCAGATTCGTCTAATTCATCTCCCATTATATAATATCTGTGGTCATCTGTAAACCAGCCTTGATGTGCATATCCAGCTTGAGGATACACTACTTCTTGTATAAATTTAGGATCATTTTTATCTGTTACATCTATTAAAACAATTTTATCTGTTCCTCCACCGGTTGCACCGTTTGCTGCAACTAATATTTCTCGACCTACATAGCTGCTTACTCCTGCAATCTCTGCATTAGTATCTTGTCCATTATAAGTAATTACTTGAGCGTCGTGAGTATAACCGCTAGCAGAATAACTTCCTGTAGTTATTGGTGATAGCGGGTTTGAAATATCTATGAAAATTGGTCCGCCATTTGCAGCGCCACAACCTACTAAATATGCAGTAGCAGCAGTTTCATTAATAACAATATTATGGCAACTACCAATGTTTAATCCACCATTATCACCTGTATAGGTTGCTACATTACCATCTAAAGGGTCTGAGGTATAGGTTAAGTCAGGGTTAGGTCCATCACGAAGAATCGTTAAATCAAAAATCTGCATACCGTGATTTCCAACACTATCTGCAACTATAAAAGCAAAATTATTATAAACCTTAACGTCTCTCCAAAAACTACTTGAATTATTTGTAGATTCTATTCTTCCTAAAAAAATTGGATTTACTGGATTTGTTACATCTATAAAGGCTGTACTATTTGTTGTAGCCATTATAGCGTATTCTTTATTTGTTAAAGGATCTGTCCAGCCCCAAATATCGCTACCTTCGGGTGTTCCGTTAGTGCTTGCTAAAACAGAAATGGGAATATTTGACATCAAATCATAATTGTCACATGGATAAATTCCTGCCATACCTGTGGATTCATCACAAGGTGTTTGTGAAAAAAGTATAGTTGAAAAACATAAAAGGAATATAATAGAGGTGTAATTTTTTAACATTCGGGCTGTTTTATTTATTCTATAAAAGCGAAATTACTACAAATAAACGATAAAATGTAGTGTTTTAATGTTAAATAGCATTGTTACTCAATGATATATGTAGCTTGTTTTTTGCGTTTTAAGTTAGTAGATAAAATGATAAATGAATTACTTTTTTATATTTTTGCAATATGATAGAAGACAAAAACCAGCAACTTACACCGTTAAGCGAATTAGGAGAATTTGGTTTAATAAACCATTTAACTAAACAGTTTGAAATAAAACAGGAATCTACAGTAAAAAGTATTGGTGATGATGCCGCTGTTTTAGACTCAAAAGAAAAGCAAATTGTAGTAACAACAGATCTTTTGGTTGAAGGTGTGCATTTTGATTTAAGCTATGTGCCTCTAAAACACTTAGGTTATAAGTCTATTGTTGTAAATTTATCTGATGTTTTTGCTATGAATGCTAAGGCAACACAGGTAACAGTTTCTATTGCGGTTTCTAATAGGTTTCCATTAGAAGCGTTAGAAGAGTTGTATGAAGGTATAGCTTTGGCTTCAAAAATATATAATGTTGATGTTGTTGGTGGAGATACTACGTCTTCAACATCTGGTTTGTTAATTTCTGTTACAGCAATAGGGGAAGTAATAGCAGAAGATGTGGTGTATAGAAGCGGAGCAAAACCAAATGATTTACTAGTGGTTTCTGGAGATTTAGGTGGTGCTTATATGGGACTTCAAATTTTAGAAAGAGAGAAAGAGGTTTTTAAAGTTAACCCAAATAATCAACCAGATTTAGATGCTTATACATATATAATGGAGCGTCAATTAAAACCTGAAGCAAGAAAAGATATTATTAAACTTTTAAAAGATTTAGAGGTTAAACCAACAGCAATGATTGATTTAAGCGATGGTTTATCTTCTGAAATTCTTCATATTTGTAAAGCTAGTAAAGTAGGTTGTGATTTGTATGAAGAAAAAATACCATTAGATCCTCAAGTAATTTCTACTTGCGAAGAATTTAATATAGATAGTACAACCGTTGCCTTAAATGGAGGTGAAGATTATGAACTGTTAATGACGATTTCTCAAGACGATTATCCAAAAATTAAAGCAAACCCTAATTTTACTGTTATTGGTTTTATTACAGAAGAAAACGCAGGTGTAAACCTAGTTACTAGAGCAGAAACTAAAATTCCAATTACAGCTCAAGGCTGGAAAAACTTCGACAGTTAAGAAGGTATTTTATAGGCCGTTAGTAGCTCTTCTCTTCTAATTCTGGCTTGACGCTTGTTGTGTATTCTTGATAAAATAAAATTAATTTCCCTGTACTTAGGTGTTAATTCTATTAAATCACCATTACAACCTGTAGTAAGTTCCTTTTTGCATTTTTTGCATTTGTATTCTTTAACATGGTAAGTAACCTGTTTTGATACTTCAAACTTGTGCCCTAATACACTACATAGAAAATGAGGAAGAATAGTGGTTTTTTTGTTTGTTTGTTTCATCATTTTGTTTTCTGATGTTTAAACTTAAATAAAAAATCCGATATATCCGATAAAAAGCTATATTTTTTCGATAAAAAACATTAATTGTGTTAAGAAATCCTCTTTATTCTCAATATGACTCATGTGTCCTTCTGAAAACACATGATATTCAATATGTTTAACTTCAGCATATTCAATAATTAATTTCACATCTATTATAGCATCTTTTTTTCCTAAAAGAATCATTTTTTTAAAACTTGCTTCAGCAAAAAACCTTGAAAAATCTTTGCGTTGTATCATACCTTCATTTGCAGCCATATAACCTTGAAGAGAAGTTTTTAATGCTACATCTAAAGCTTGGTTATATTTTTTTATGTGAAGCTCTTTGCTTTCTTTACTAAATAAGTTTGCAAAACTCATTTTAATTAAGTTTTTAAAATTCGTTTGTGCCATTTTATTAGCTCGTACTCTTAATAGCTTTCGTTCATTACTGTCACTTTTAAATGTAGAATTTAATAAACAGAGGCCTTTAATGGTATTTGGGTATAAACTAGCAAAAGCTAAAGCTACATAGCCGCCCATAGAGTGTCCAATAAGCGTATATTGTTTTAAATTTAATTTTTTTAAAACAGCATTTACACATAAAGCCATATCTTCCATAGTGTGTATATAGCCTAAGGATTCTGTTTGTCCGTGACCCAATAAATCTATAGTTATTACTCTATTATTTTGTGATAATGGCTTTAAAACCGAATCCCACATAGAGTGGTCTTCAAGAAAACCGTGTAGTAAAACAACAGTAGGACCATTACCAATATCATTATAAAAAACATTAATGCCTTTGTATTCTAATTTCATAATTAACTATATTCGACAAAAATACGTGTTAACTTTTGAATAAAACGAAAGAAATATTAGTTGTTGGTTTTGCCTTGTTCTCAATGTTTTTTGGTGCAGGCAACCTTATTTTGCCTCCTTTTTTAGGAGTGCAAGCAGGAGAGCAGTGGCTACTTGTTGCATTGGGTTTTGTTATTACAGCAGTAATAATTCCAATATTAGGTATACTTGCACATGCAAGATTGCAAGGTACAATGTATGATTTTGGGAAAAAAGTATCTCCGGTTTTTAGTACTGTATACTGTATAATAGTTTACGCAATATCAATTTCTTTGCCAGCGCCGCGTACAGCTTCTGTTGTTCATGAAATGGCGATAGCTCCTTTTTTTAATACCAGTACTTTGCTTACTAGCGGTCTTTATTTTTTGTTGGTATTCCTATTTGTAATTAATCGCTCAAAAGTTATAAATCTATTAGGTAAATTTTTAACACCATTAATAATAATAATTTTACTATCTATTATTGTTGTAGGTGTTGTTTCTGCTCCTTCAGTAGTAAATCCATCATCGTTTAAAACACCAATTATAAGCGGCTTGTTAGAAGGTTACCAAACATTCGATGCTATTGGCGCTGTAGTTATTGGGAGTGTTGTTGTTATTTCTTTAAAATTAAAAGGTTACAGTGCTTTCGAGGCGAAAAAAGAACTTATTAAAAAGTCTGGATTTGTGGCAGGATTAGGTTTATTTATAATATATACAGGACTAATTTTATGCGGCTCACTATATAATACTACATTTGTTGAGGCATCTTCAAGAACACAAATATTGTCTAGTTTAAGCACTCAAACACTGGGTCATGTAGGTACTATATTTTTAAGTGTTTTAGTCTCTTTAGCATGTTTTACTACTGCAATAGGTATTGTAACTGGAACTGCAGATTATGTTAAAAGCTTATTTAAAGAATCTCAAACAGCATATTATATTACAGCCTTTTTAGGTTGTATTCTTGGTGTTATTGTTGGTAAATTTAATGTTGGTTTTATAATTGATATTGCTCTTCCTGCATTAATGTTTATATATCCAATAACTATAATTTTAATTTTATTAAATGTACTACCAGTAAAATATACATCTAAGCTAGTATTTAGAGGTGTTGTTTTGGTAACTTTTTTATTCTCTATACCAGACTTTTTAAAGTTTATTGTATCATCTCCGCAAAAATTAGAACAAATAACAAGTCTAATACCTATGGCGAAATATAGCTTGGGTTGGGTTATGCCTGCAGTAATTATATTTTTAGTGTTAAATATTGAAAATTTTTCGACTAAGTCACTAACTAATTAAAAGTCAAGTGGCATTACAAGATATAGAAACATATACATTTAAAGATATTTTTTCATTAAGTGTGGTCCAGTTTGATAAAGCTTGTGTTGTAAATAAACCAGAACAAGTAGATGTTTATAGTATTTATTGGATAAAAAAAGGAAAAGGACTTTATAATATAGATTTTAAAAGTTTTGAGTTTAGTGAAAATGTACTGTTTTTTCTGTCTCCAGGACAAGTGTTTTCCGTAGAAAACGAAAGTATAAAAGAAGCCTATAAAATTACCTTTATAAAAGATTTTTATTGCATACAAACACATGATAAAGAAGTATCATGTAATGGTGTACTTTTTAACAATGTATATAAGGTGCCTTTTATTAAACCATGTAAAAGCGATACGCAAAAACTAAGTTTTATACTCGATAGTTTAATAGAAGAATTTAAAAACGTTAACACTGCTCAACATGATATGCTGCAAAGCTATTTAAAGCAATTCATTATCCATTCAGTTCGCATACAAAGTGAAAACTATCCAGTAGATAAAAATATAGAAACCAGGCTTTTTAAAGATTTTAGTACAATCTTAGAACAAAATTATAAAACAATACACTCTGTAACAGAATATGCAAAACGCCTAGGAATATCACCAAAATCACTCACCAAAAATTTTCAAAAAATTGGCGCTCAAACACCAAGCGATATTATAAAAAACCGAATAATAATAGAAGCAAAACGTCAATTAATATACACTAAGCAATCTGTAAAAGAAATAGCTTATAGTTTAGGTTTTAACGACTCTGCCTACTTTAGCAGGTACTTTAGTAAAGCCACATCAAAATCACCATTACAATTTAGAAAAGACTATTAATTTATTATGGCGTGTCCAAAATGAGCAGAAGCATCATTTAGGTCAGGCTGTACGTTATATCTTTTTTTGCCATATAGGCAAGCAAAAAAAGGATGCCACTGCCATCCTTCACGCAAAATTACCGATACCAAACTCTAGTAAAACGTAAATAATAATCACTGTCCAAGCATAAGGAACTTTTGTCCATTTTAACAAGCCTGTTTGTGTCGCACCTTTGTAGTGTAACAAAAAACAATGTAAAAATGAAACCACATACATCGCTATTTAGTTTAATAGCAACCTTTACAAAAGCAAAGCAAACCATGTCAAAATTTGTAACAAAAAAAGAACACTGTCAATCTCAACAATTACATGACTTTTACTGTAATACAATTACCAATAACAAATAAATAAATCAATAAAATTATGAGCACATTTAATGTACCCACAAAAAACGAAGTCTCTCAAAAAAATCAGGAGATATTTAATCAATTAGAAAAAGGATTAGGATTTGTACCAAACCTATATGCAACAATGGCGTATAGTGAAAACGCGCTAAGTAATTTCTTGAATTTTTCAAATTCAAAAACATCCTTTTCAGTTAAAGAAAAAGAGGTTATAAATCTTGCAGTTAGTCAAGTAAATCAATGCGAATATTGTCTAGCAGCACATACAGCAATAGGAAAAATGAATGGCTTTTCAGATAGTGAAGTTATAGAACTTCGTCAAGGAAAAGCAAGTTTCGATTCGAAACTAGAAAGTTTAGCAAAACTATCTAAAAACATAGCAGAAAATAGAGGAGCTACAGATACGGTAATTGTAAATTCTTTTTTTAATGCAGGATATACAAAAGAAAATTTAGTAGATGCAATAACATTAGTAGGAGAAATAACAATCACTAATTACTTACATAAAACAACAGAAGTACCAGTGGATTTTCCACAAGCAGAAGCTTTAGTATAAACAAGAAAATTATAAATTAAACCTATAAACAATGAAAAAAGTAGTAGCCATTTTAGTATTTACAATAGTAGCAGCATTTAATGTAAACGCGCAAGATACAAAGAGTAATAAACAAGCAGTAAAAACTGTAAACTTAGAAGAAACTGCGGGAGCATTTACTCAAAAAAGTTTAACCTTAAGTGAAGGAACTTATGTATTTAAAGTAACAAATAATAATGCATCTCCAGAAGTAGGACTGGTTTTAATTCAAGATGGAAAAGATGGTGCAAACCCAGAAAACCATATAAAAGAAGCATATGTATCCCAGTTAGTAAAACATGGTAAAACAGAATCTTCACAGCCAGTAACTTTAACAAAAGGTAAGTATAAATACTTTTGTCCTTATAATAAGACACCACAATATACTTTAGTAGTTGAGTAATTAAACATATATATTTAAGTAAAAAAGCGAGCTCGTAGAGTCTCGCTTTTTTTAAATTTAGGTTTCCATGCATTAATAAGTGCTTGTGTCTCTTCTGCTAATGCATTCAAATTTGCTAATATTTCTATTACACAAGTAATAATAGCTTTAATGTTGTTAATTATTTAACAAATTGTAAAAATGTAGTATATATTTTTCATTTTTATTTTTAATTCATGCTTGCACAGTAGTTTCGTAGTACAAAATAAAGAGAAATGTTAGTATTAAAATTTGGAGGAACATCTGTTGGGTCTATAGAAAACATGATTCATGTAAAAGAAATAATTAATAATAGGCATAAAAAAATAGTAGTATTATCTGCAATGTCTGGTACTACTAATTTATTAGTAAAAATTTCAGAGCATATAAAACACAAAAATATAGATGAGGCTTTAATTGTTGTTAATAATCTTAGGAATAATTACAATACAACTATTAAAAATCTTATAACAAATCAACAGTTTTATAAAACAGTTTTTGTTTATGTAAACGATGTGTTTAATACGTTAGAGGCATTGGTTAATAGTGAATTTACTAATTTGTTATATAATCAAATTGTAGCTCAAGGCGAATTATTGTCTACCTATATATTTAGTAGATATTTAATGCAAGAAGGCATAAAAACAGCATTATTGCCTGCTTTAGATTTTATGAGAATTGATAAAACCAATGAACCAGACAACTTTTATATCCAGCAAAATTTAAATAGAATAATGGGCGAAACTCCAAATGCAGATATTTATATTACGCAAGGATTTATTTGCCGAAACGCTAAAGGTGATATAAGTAACTTACAACGAGGAGGTAGTGATTATACTGCAACAATAATTGGTGCTGTAGTTAATGCAAAAGAAGTGCAAATCTGGACAGATATTGATGGGTTTCATAATAACGATCCGCGATTTGTAGAAAACACAAATGCTATTTCTAATTTATCTTTTGATGAGTCTGCAGAGTTAGCATATTTTGGAGCAAAAATATTACACCCACAAACCGTAATGCCTGTTAGAGCTTTAGATATTCCTGTACGTTTAAAAAATACAATGTCTCCTAAAGCACATGGAACATTAATTACAAATCAAATTCATGGAGAAGGCATAAAAGCAATAGCAGCAAAAGATGGCATTACAGCGATAAAAATAAAATCTGCTAGAATGTTACTAGCGCACGGTTTTTTAAAGAAAGTATTCGAGATCTTTGAGCGCTACGAAACAGCTATAGATATGATTACAACGTCTGAAATAGCTGTGTCTTTAACAGTAGATAATACTACGCATTTATCTGAAATAGTAGAAGAGTTAGACCATTTTGCAACAGTTGAGGTAGACGATTATATGAGTATTGTGTGTTTAGTAGGAAATGCTATTATTTACCATCCAGATACACCAAATTTATTTCAAGTATTACAAGATGTTAACGTGAGAATGATTTCTTATGGAGGTAGTAATAACAATATTTCACTATTAATTAAAACTAGTGATAAAATTGAAACGCTTCAAAAATTACAGCGTTACGTTTTTGAAAGTGAATGTGTTTTAGTTTAAACTCGTATTAAAATAGAAAATGGTGTATAAATTATAAAACCTCATTTACATTTGTATTTGAGGTTTTATATATTTTGTAGCTAATATAAAGCACAAAAAAAACCTCTAAAAAGAGGTTTTTTAAAATGAGTTAGACTTTATTTATTCATAAGCTCTTCAATTTCATCTGCTTCAATTGGGATATTTCTCATCAAATTAAAAGGTTCTCCGCTTTTTTGTACTACAACGTCATCTTCTAATCTAATACCAAAACCTTCATCTGGAATATAGATACCTGGTTCAACAGTAAAAACCATGTTTTCTTGCATAGGCTCTGTTAAAATGCCATAATCATGTGTGTCTAAACCAATGTGGTGACTTGTTCCGTGCATAAAGTATTTTTTATAAGCAGGCCAGTCTGGATTTTCGTTTTTAACATCAGCTTTATCAAGTAAACCTAGGCCTAATAATTCGCTAGTCATTAATTTACCAACTTCAATATGGTATTCTGCCCATAAAGTTCCAGGGACTAGCATTTTAGTTGCGTCATTTTTTACACGATTAACAGCATTATAAACAGCCTTTTGTCTGTCTGTAAATTTTCCTGAAACAGGTATGGTACGTGTCATATCACTAGCGTAATTTGCATATTCTGCGCCAGCATCAATTAAAATTAAATCACCAGCTTTACACTGTTGGTTGTTTTCTATATAATGTAAAACATTAGCGTTATTACCAGAGCCAATTATAGGTGTGTAGGCAAAACCTTTAGATCGATTGTTTAAAAACTCATGCATAAACTCAGCTTCAAGATTATACTCCCAAACATCTGGTTTTACAAAATTTAATATTCTTCTAAAGCCTTTTTCTGTGATATCACAGGCTTGTTGCATTAAATCTAATTCAATTTGATCTTTAATAGAGCGTAAACGCTGTAATATTGGGTTGCTTTTAGCTACGCGGTGTGCAGGATATTTATCTTTAAGCCATTTAGTAAAACGGGCTTCGCGAGTTTCAGTCTCTATATTAGCTCTATAATGTTCGTTTGTATTTATATATACAGTGTCTGCTTGAGACATTATTTCGGCTAAAACTTTATGTAAATCTTGTAGCCAGTAAACAGTTTTTATTCCGCTAGTAGAAAAAGCAGCATCTTTAGTTAGCTTTTCGCCTTCCCAAACAGCAATATGTTCATTTGTTTCTTTTAAAAATAAAATTTCACGATTTTTAGGATTTGGACAATCTGGAAAAATTACTAAAATACTTTCTTCTTGGTCAACGCCACTCAAATAAAAAATATCTCTATGTTGTGCAAAAGGTAAAGTACTATCTGCGCTAATTGGATAAATATCATTGGAGTTAAAAATAGCAAGACTATTAGGCTGCATTTGCTGCGCAAAGTTTTTACGATTTTTAATAAAAAGGCTACTGTCTATTTTGTGGTATTTCATGAAAAAATAGTTTTCATTCCCTTGAAAAGCGGGAATTTAATTAGTGTTTTAATTTTTCTCCGTCAAGCGGAAAAACTAAGAAGCTTGAATTAAGCTTGCCGGAGTGTCAAAAATAACATTTTATTACCGAAAAGAGTTTCGGTTTTGTTCATATTTAACAGAATGATTACCTTCAAGGTCTCAAAAAACATCAATATGAAACTTAAATTATTTTTAACTGTCTTGCTTGCTTTTATTTTAAAAGCTCAAGCGCAACAACCAGCAACAAATTCTAATACTGTAAAACAAGCGCTTGCACAAAAGAAGCTAATGGTAGAATCATCATTAGTTAAAAATGTGGCCTTTAAAAATATTGGACCAACAGTAATGAGTGGTCGTGTTGTAGATATAGATGTTAATCCAAATAATACTTCAGAGTTTTATGTAGGTTATGCTTCTGGAGGTTTGTGGTATACAAAAAATAATGGATCTTCTTTTACTCCTGTTTTAGATAATGCTCAAACTCAAAATGTAGGTGATATTGCTGTAGATTGGCAGTCTGGAACTATTTGGGTTGGTACAGGAGAAAATAATAGCTCGCGCTCATCTTACGCAGGAATAGGTATTTTAAAATCTACAAATAAAGGTGAAACTTGGGAACATGTTGGCTTGCCAGATTCTCACCATATTGGGCGTATTTTAATAAACCCAAATAATATAAATGAAGTTGTGGTTGGTGTAACAGGTCATTTATATTCGTCAAATAAAGAACGCGGCATTTATAAAACAAAAGATGGTGGTAAAACATGGCAGCAAACTTTGTTTGTAGATGAAAATAGTGGAATTATAGATGTGCAACAGTCGCCAAATAACTTTAATATTCTTTATGCTTCATCATGGACACGTGATAGAAAAGCTTGGAATTTTGATGGTAGCGGAAATAATTCAGCAATATTTAAAAGTACAGATGCTGGTGAAACTTGGCAGAAAATATCTACTAAAGAAAGTGGTTTTCCAACAGGAAATGGTGTTGGGCGAATAGGTTTGGCAGTATCAAACGATAATGTATTATATGCTTTTCATGATAGTCAATTTAGAAGAAAAGAAAATAATAAAAAAGAAGAAACTCGCGGACTTAAAAAAGAAGAGTTTAAAACCATGAGTACAGAAACCTTTTTAGCTTTAGATGATAAAAAGTTAAACGGATTTTTAAAAATGAATAATTTTCAGGAAAAATATCGCGCTGAAAATGTAAAGCAAATGGTGCGTAGTGGTAATGTAAAACCTGTAGATTTAGCCAACTATCTTGAAGATGCTAATTCTATGTTGTTTGATACGCCTGTAATTGGAGCCGAAGTTTATAAAAGTACAAATGGTGGAAAAACATGGAGTAAAACACACGACGATTATTTAGACGATGTATACTATTCGTATGGTTACTATTTTGGAGAAATTAGAGTCGATCCTCAAGATGAAAACGGTATCTATATAATGGGAGTTCCAATTTTAAAATCTAAAGATGGCGGGAAATCTTTTACATCTATTAGTAAAGAAAACGTGCATGCAGATCATCAGGCATTATGGGTAAACCCAAAAGTATCTGGGCATTTAATAAACGGTAACGATGGCGGTTTAAACATGTCTTACGATGATGGTGAAACATGGGAAAAACTAAACGTAAATAGTGTTGGGCAGTTTTATGCAATTAATGTAGACAACCAAGAGCCATATCGCGTGTACGGTGGTTTGCAAGATAACGGTGTTTGGGTTGGTGCACACAATGCGCCTCAAAATAGAGCTTGGCATCAAAACGGACAATATCCTTGGGAGTCAATAATGGGTGGCGACGGTATGCAAATAGAAATAGATAACCGTAATGCAAATATTGTTTACACAGGTTATCAATTTGGTAACTATTATAGAATTAATAGAGAAACAGGAGAACAAAAATACATACAACCAAAACATGAGTTGGGCGAAAGTCCTTATAGGTTTAACTGGCAAACACCAATACATTTATCGCGTCATAACCAAGATATATTATATTTAGGTGGTAACAAATTAATGAGGTCTCTAGATAAAGGAGAGCATTGGAAAGCAATTTCTAAAGATTTAACTAATGGTGGTAAAAAAGGAAACGTAGCTTATGGAACATTGACTTCTATTAGCGAATCGCCTTTTGAATTTGGATTAATTTATGTTGGTAGTGATGATGGTTTGGTACATGTTACTAAAAATGGAGGCGGCAGTTGGGAAAATATTTCTGCTAACCTTCCAAAAGATTTGTGGGTAAGTAGGATAGTAGCATCAAAACACAAAAAAGAACGTGTTTACTTAACGTTAAATGGTTACCGTTGGGACGACTTTACAAGCTACGTTTATAAGTCTGAAGATTATGGAAAAACATGGTCGTCTATAGCTTCAAATATTTCAGCTTCTGCAGTAAATGTTATTCGCGAAGATTTTAAAAACGAAAACATATTGTATTTAGGTACAGATAATGGTGCTTATGTATCATTTAATAAAGGAGAAAGTTGGGAAGCATTTTCAAAAAACTTACCAGCAGTAGCAGTACACGATATAGTATTACATGAAAAATCTAATGATTTGTTATTGGGAACTCACGGTAGAAGCATTTACAAAACTAATGTAGAGCCGCTTCAGGAAATGAACGCATCGGTAAAAAAACAGTCATTAGCTATTTTTAATATTGAAAAAATTAGAAGTAGTCGCCGTTGGGGAAATAGCTGGAGTAAATGGATGCAACCTTACGAACCTTCAAATACTATAACGTTTTATTCTAGTGAAGAAGCTAAAAAAACTATCGAAATTAGAAGCGATAAAAATTCAGTATTGCAAACAATAGATGTAGACGTTAATAAAGGTTTTAATTATGTAGAATACGATTTTACTTTAACCGAAAAAGGACGTAAAAAATTATTAAAAGAAAACACAACAATAGATATTGAAAAAGCAAAAAATGGTAAATATTACTTGCCTAAAGGAAAATATATAATTTCAATTGATGGTGTAACTAAAGGTTTTGAAATAGAATAGATACTATTTCTTTTAAAATTGAGTTTTATATATAAACCAATCAATAATGAGAAATTTATCAGTTTTAGTAGTAATAGTTACATTGTTTTATTCTTGTAGCAGTGACAGTAATCAAGAAATAATTAATAATACTACAGAGCCTAATCTTATAATAAAATTTAAATTTAATCCAACTCAAGAACGTTTAAATAACTTTGGAGAACCAGCTGTCATTTCAGCAGGAAATGCTGCGCAATCACCAAATTTTGAAAAAATGAGTGCTAATTATATTGAATTTGCACCAACGGTAAATACACTTTTAGGAGACGGTGAAATTATTTTTACCGGAAACGAAACAACTCAAGGCGGCGAAGTTGCTATAGATTTTAAAAATGCAATATTTGCAGGCGATAATGAGACATTTCTAAGTATTCCTTTAAGTCAAGTTAGCCAAGGTTATTATGAATGGGTTAGAGTATCTTTAGCTTATCAAGAAGGAGCTATAAATTTTTTAGCTGAAAATGGTAATGAGTACCAAGGCACGCTAGCCAGTTTTGTTGGTTATAATAATTATATCTCAAGTTTTAACTTAAACGGAAGTAATATTATAGTAAACGAAAATAAATTACAAGGTTTTTGGGCTTTTGAAACTTTAGGATTAACAATTCAAGGCCAAGCACCAGAAGGAGCAACAACAGTTCCAAACCCACTATTTAATTCTTCGCCAGTTCCTCAAGGTTCATGTGTTGTTACAGGATCTTTTGAAAATGGATTAACGATTACTGGTAGCGAAACAAGTGATATTGTAGTTACGTTTTCATTTTCAACTAACAATAGCTTTGAGTGGACGGAAGTTAATATAGATGGTAAATATGAACCTAGTGCAGGAGAGCAAGTTGTAGATATGGGACTTCGAGGAATTATACCAAGCCTTTCAATAGAGTAAAAAACGTGTATTATAAACGATTTGTTATATAATTTTAGTAATAAAACACTTGTTACTTAAACCCATTCTAAATAGTACAAAAAAGTTTTAAAATTTGTTGCGAAAGCGTTTGCGTTGTATCTTTGTAGTAACTATACTTTAACTACAAATATAATGAGCGGAATTTTAAATTCTTCAATAGGAAGAAAGTTTGCTATGGCACTTTCGGCACTCTTTCTTATGATTTTCTTATTACAACACTTTACCATCAATTTGCTTTCTGTTTTTAGTGAAGATACATTTAATAATGTTTCTCATTTTATGGGAACGTTTTGGTTAATTCAATACGTGTTGCAACCTGTTTTAATTTTAGGAGTGATTTTTCACTTTGTAATGGGTTTTGTGCTAGAAATAAGAAACAGAAATGCTAGACAAATTAGCTACGCTAAAAACAATGGTTCTGCAAATTCATCATGGATGAGTAGAAACATGATTTGGAGTGGGTTAGCAATATTAGCGTTTATAGGTCTTCATTTTTACGATTTTTGGGCTCCAGAAATTAACGTAAAATACTTTAAAGGAGATATGAGTGGACTTATAGATCCAGATAACGTAAATAGCGGTTTTAGATACTGGGAAGAGTTACACCATAAATTTGTAGATATATGGAGAGTTGTTTTATACTGTATCGCATTTATTTTCTTAGCGCTTCACCTTTTACATGGGTTTAGCTCTGCATTCCAATCTACAGGAATGAATAATAAATACACTAAAAGTTTACAAGGTTTTGGAAAAGCATATGCTATCATTATTCCATTAGGATTTGTTTTCATAGCATTATTTCATCACTTTACTCACTAAAAAACACATCTAAATATGGCTTTAGATTCTAAAATACCTCAAGGTCCAATTGCAGACAAATGGACTAATTATAAAAATCATATAGACTTAGTTAACCCTGCTAACAAACGTAACATTGATGTTATTGTTGTTGGTACAGGATTAGCAGGTGGATCTGCTGCTGCTACTTTAGCAGAGCTAGGTTATAACGTAAAAGCGTTTTGCTTCCAAGATTCTCCAAGACGTGCACACTCTATTGCGGCACAAGGAGGAATTAATGCAGCAAAAAACTATCAAGGAGATGGAGATTCAACTTACAGATTGTTTTATGATACTGTAAAAGGTGGAGATTACCGTTCTCGTGAAGCTAACGTATACCGTTTAGCAGAGGTTTCAGCAAATATTATCGACCAATGTGTGGCTCAAGGTGTTCCTTTTGCACGTGAGTATGGTGGATTATTAGATAACCGTTCGTTTGGTGGTGTATTAGTATCTCGTACTTTTTATGCAGCTGGACAAACAGGACAACAATTATTGTTAGGAGCGTATTCTGCTATGAACCGTCAAATTGGTCGTGGTAAAATTAAAATGTACAATCGTCATGAAATGCTTGACGTTGTAAAAGTTGATGGAAAGGCTCGAGGCATTATAACGCGTAACTTAATTACTGGAGAAATTGAAAGACACTCAGCACACGCTGTTGTTTTAGGAACTGGTGGTTATGGAAACGTATTCTTCTTATCAACAAACGCAATGGGAAGTAATGTTACAGCAGCTTGGAAAGCACACAAACGTGGCGCTTACTTTGCAAACCCATGTTATACACAAATTCACCCAACATGTATTCCGGTTTCTGGAGATCACCAATCTAAACTTACGTTAATGTCAGAGTCATTACGTAATGATGGACGTATCTGGGTGCCAAAACACATGAAAGATGTTGAAGCTATTAAAGCAGGAACATTAAAACCAAAAGATTTAGCAGAAGAAGATAGAGATTACTATTTAGAGCGTCGTTATCCAGCTTTTGGTAACTTAGTACCACGTGATGTTGCCTCTCGTGCAGCAAAAGAACGTTGTGATGCTGGTTATGGTGTTAATGCAACAGGTGAAGCTGTATTTTTAGATTTTGCTTCGGCAATAGAGCGTTATGGAAAAGAGCAGGCAACAGTTAGACATTTAGATGTAAATGATGCTGCTTTAGTTAAAAAATTAGGGCAAGAGGTCGTTAAAAATAAATATGGAAACTTATTCCAAATGTATGAGAAAATTGTAGATCAAGATCCATACAATACGCCAATGATGATTTATCCAGCAGTACACTACACCATGGGTGGTGTTTGGGTAGATTATAATTTAATGACAACCGTTCCTGGTTTATACTGTATTGGAGAAGCTAATTTCTCAGATCACGGTGCAAACAGACTTGGAGCTTCTGCGTTAATGCAAGGTTTAGCAGATGGTTATTTTGTGTTACCATATACTATTGGTGATTACTTATCAAACGATATCCGTACTGGCCCAATTTCAACAGACTCAAAAGAATTTGAAGAAGCAGAAAAAGAAGTGCGTGAGAAAATTGAGTTTTTTGTAACTAATAAAGGACAACATTCTGTAGATTATTTCCATAAGAGATTAGGAAAAATCATGTGGAACAAAGTAGGTATGTCTAGAAATGTACAAGGTTTAACTGAAGCTATTTCAGAAATTAAAGCTTTAAGAGCGCAATTCTGGAAAGAAGTTAGTGTACCAGGTTCTAGTGATGAGTTAAACGAAGAATTAGCGAAAGCAGGACGTGTAGCAGATTTCTTAGAATTAGGAGAGTTGTTCGCAAAAGATGCTTTACATAGAGAAGAATCTGCTGGTGGACACTTTAGAGAAGACGCCGTAGAGTTAGATGGTGAGCAAAAAGGCGAAGCAAAAAGAGACGATGAAAACTTTGCTTACGTTGCAGCTTGGGAATATAAAGGAGAGCCTAGTGATGCTATTTTGCATAAAGAGCAGTTAGAGTTCAATGATATAGAATTAAAACAAAGAAGTTATAAATAATAAGGAAGCTATGAATTTAACGTTAAAAATATGGCGTCAAAAAAACGCTAACGATAAAGGGAAAATGGTTGATTATAAAATTAGCGATATTTCTCCAGATATGTCATTCCTTGAAATGTTAGATGTTTTAAACGAACAACTAATTAATAGTGGAGACGAACCAGTAGCTTTCGATCATGATTGTCGCGAAGGTATTTGTGGTATGTGCTCATTATACATTAATGGTGAAGCGCACGGTCCAGATCGTGGTGTTACAACATGCCAGTTACACATGCGTATGTTTAACGATGGTGACACTATTTTTATAGAACCATTTAGAGCAAAAGCTTTTCCAGTAATAAAAGATTTAGTTGTAGATAGAAGTTCTTTCGATCGTATACAACATGCAGGTGGTTTTATTTCTGTAAACACATCAGGAAATACAATTGATGCTAATGCAATACCAGTTAATAAAGAAAATGCAGATGATGCTTTTAGTGCAGCAACATGTATAGGTTGTGGAGCTTGTGTAGCAAGTTGTAAAAATTCTTCTGCCATGTTATTTGTTGGAGCTAAAGTATCACAATTTGCACTATTACCACAAGGTCAGGTAGAAGCAACAGACCGTGTATTAAACATGGTTAAGCAAATGGATGAAGAAGGTTTTGGTAACTGTACAAATACAGGAGCTTGTGAGGTTGAATGTCCAAAAGGGATTTCTTTAGAGAATATTGCACGTATGAATCGTGAGTATTTAGCTGCTAGCTTAAAAGGATAATAAACACCTTATTTAAAAGGATAATTTTTATAAAAAAAACCCAAGCTAATTTGCTTGGGTTTTTTTTATTAATTTTAATTACAATATATTTTTAATGCAAGATTCTATAACATATTATAAAGCACAATTAGTTAAGTATAAAGCCGAGGTTTCTAAAATTTATAAACAATTAACAGCCTTAAGTACAGCGCGTATAGTAGTGTTTTTAGCTACAGCTTTACTTGTGTATTTTACTTTTAATAATTGGCAAATAGCAGTAATTTGCGGTTTATTTGGTGTGATTTTATTTGTTTATTTATTATCTAAACATACAAGCTTAAAGGCAGCTTATAGCTTAAAAAAAGCCATAGTAGATATAAATGAAGAAGAATTAAAAATAGCTTCAGGAGAATTTTATCATCGAAATGACGGTTTAGAATTTCAAGATCCAAACCATAATTATGCTTTAGATATAGACTTATTTGGTCGTGGTTCTTTTTTTCAGTTTATAAATAGAACAGCAACAAAAGTAGGAGCTTTAAGGCTTTCAAATAGCTTGAAAGCTAATGATATTAATAATATTGAAGATAGGCAGTATGCTATTAAAGAATTATCTTCTAAGCCAGAATGGCGCCAGAATTTTGAGGCTACTGCAGGTTTAATTGAAGTAGAAACTAAACCAGAGCAAATAATAAATTGGTTACAAAACCATAAGTCATTTCTTCCAAAAAAAATAAAACAGTTACCGCTACTATTTTCTATACTAACAATAATAATTGTAGGATTAAGTATAGCAAAAATAATTCCTGTAGCATTTGTAGGATATTGGTTGTTATTAGGTTTGGCAATAACAGGTAAGTATTTAAAAAGTATTAATAATTTAGCAGCACAAACAAGTAAAATTCGTGATACTTTTAGGCAATATTCACAATTACTTAATGCAATTGAAACAGAAACTTTTAACGCTTCTTTGCTTAAAAATAAACAACACGCAATTCAATTAGAAGGCAAAAAAGCATCAGTTATTTTAATTGAATTTTCAAAAGCAATGGATAGTTTAGATAATAGAAACAATCTTATATCTGCTATTTTTGGCAATGGCTTTTTTCTTACAGATATAAAAAATAGTTATACAATAGAGCAATGGATTGAAACCTACAAAGCTAAAGTAGGGCAATGGTTTGATGTTGTAACTTTTTTTGATGCGTATAATAGCTTAGGCAATTATGCTTTTAATCATCAAGGTTATGTGTTTCCAAAAATTTTGGAATCTAAAAATACAACAACGGTAATAGATTTAGGGCATCCGTTATTAAAAACGGAAAAACGTGTAGATAACAATTTTAATATAGAAACCGAACAATTTTTTATTATCACTGGTGCTAATATGGCTGGTAAAAGTACTTTTTTACGCACAGTTTCTTTACATATTGTAATGGCAAATTGTGGTTTGCCGGTATGTGCAAAATCTAGCGATTATGTGCCAGTAAAACTTATTACTAGTATGCGAACAAGTGATTCTCTGGCAGATGATAGTTCGTATTTTTTCTCAGAGCTAACAAGACTAAAATATATTGTGGATGCTATTAAAACAGACCGTTACTTTATAATTCTAGACGAAATATTAAAAGGAACAAATAGTACAGATAAAGCTATTGGTTCTAGAAAATTTGTAGAAAAGTTGGTAGCTAGTAATGCTACAGGAATTATAGCAACGCACGATTTAAGTCTTTGTGAAATTGAAAAAGAACTTGAAGAAGTAAAAAACTATTATTTTGATGCACAAATAATCGATGATGAATTATATTTCGATTATACCTTTAAAAAAGGTGTTTGTCAAAATATGAATGCTAGTTTTTTACTAAAGAAAATGGAAATTGTTTAAAAGCATTTTAATATAAAAGTGGTTTGTACACTTAAACACGGTTTTTGTACTCCTTTTTTGATAAATAGGGTATTTCTTCCTAATTTTCTAAAGTGAAACAATCTTTAATAAAAAAACACGGTTCTCAACTATTAGTTCATATACTTTTTTGGCTACTTTTTGTATTGGTTTCCTTGTTTGTTTTTTCTCAATATTATTGGAGAGAAAATCCTTTTTTGCAGTATTTATCTATTTTAGTTGTAATTGTATACACTAATAACTTTTTACTATTACCATATTTTGTTAAGAAAAAATGGTACATACCGTATGTATTTGTTTTTGTAATTATATCATTTTTAGCAACACAATTATATTGCAATGTATTTACAAAATGTGGGTGTTCTATAATGAAATGCCTTAGTGATTACTTATGGCAAACATTAGTTCCATTAATATTTTTCTCTTTTGTATGGGTATTATATCGTTACATAGATAAACAAACAGAAATAGAAAAAATACAAAAAGAACATGCTGAAATGGAGCTCAAATTTTTAAAATCTCAAATCAATCCGCATGTGCTTTTTAATAACCTAAATACCATTTATTCGTATGCTATTGAAAAACCTCAGGAAACACCAGAGCTCATTTTAATGTTGTCTGAAAATCTAAAACATGTTCTGTATGAAAGTAATGCTAAAACCATTTCGTTAGCCAAAGAATTACAGTTTTTAGATAATTATATTAAATTTCAACGTATAAGAACCGAAGGAGTAAAGCAAATATTTTATAGCACTACAATAGAATCCCAAAGTAAAGAGATAGCACCACTGTTGTTTATAACCATAATAGAAAACGCATTTAAACATAGTAGTTTAAATAGTGATATTAACATAACAATAGTCGAAAAAAATGGGGTTTTAGAATGTATATGTAGTAACGATTATAATAAAGAAGAAGTATCAACTATAAGCTTTAAAATAGGTTTACAAAATTTAGAGAAGCGTTTAAACTTAATATATAAAGATAATTATACATTCTCTATTAGTAAATCTCAAAAATTCACAGTCAACTTAAAACTTAATTTAACATGACTTGCATAATAATAGAAGACGAGATTCCGGCTCAAAACATTTTAAAAAACTTTTTAGGTAAGTTACCAAACCTTCAATTAAAAGGGACCTTTCAAGCAGCAATAGAGGCTAATTTGTTTTTAAAAAATGAAAAAGTAGATGTTGTTTTTTTAGATATTAATTTGCCAGATATTTCTGGTATGGACTTTATAAAAACTATAAAAAATCCTCCGGTAATTATTATAACAACAGCCTATCCAGATTATGCAGTAAGTAGTTTTGAGTTAGAAACTATTGCAGATTATCTAGTAAAACCTTTTGCATTTAGCCGCTTTTTAAAAGCTGTAAATAAAGCTGAAAAATTTATTAAAAAAATAGAAGGAACAACAGAAGAAAATAGTAGTGAAACCTTGTTTTTAAATGTAGATAAAACACATCATAAAATTATAGTAAACAAAATAGTTTATGTAGAAAGTGACCGAAACTATGTGACTATAGTAACAAATACACAAAAACTTTCGTTTATAGACTCACTTAAAAACTGGAAAGAAAAATTACCAGAAAATAATTTTATACAAATTCACAAGTCGTTTATAATCAATAAAGAATTTGTAGATAAAATTACAGGAAACGAAATTTATGTTTTGGCAAATAGATTACCTATTGGTAGAACATATAAGCAAAACCTGTTGAAAAGATTAAAGATTGGGTAGAAATAAAAACACGATACAAAACTTATTTTAGTTTTTCTTTTTCAAATAAGTATTGTATCGTGTAATAATAAGCACACTTTAATTTTATTTCTTTTTTGGGTGTACTAATTTCATTTCATCAATTAATCTTGTAGCGCCAGCAAACTTATCTACAATAAATAGTACATAACGAGCATCAACCATAATGTTTCTACAAATTTCTGGATCGTAGTTCATATCACTCATTGTGCCTTCCCAAACACGATCAAAATTTAGTCCAATTAAATTTCCATGAGCATCAATAGCAGGACTTCCAGAGTTTCCTCCTGTTGTATGGTTGGTTCCTAAAAAGCAAACCGGCACTTTTCCATTAGCATCTGCATATTGTCCATAATCTTTTGCTTCGTATAAATCAAGTAGTTTTTTGGGTACATCAAATTCGTAATCTCCAGGCACATATTTTTCTATAACACCATCTAGATAACTTACAGGTTTATAGTAAACAGCATCTCTAGGCGAGTAACCTTTTACTTGGCCATAGGTTACACGTAGTGTACTGTTGGCGTCTGGAAAATAACGCTCATCTGGTAACACTTCCATTAAAGCTGTCATGTACTTAGTTTGTAATGCAGTAATTACTTCGTTTTTTTGTTTAAACTCACTATCTATATTAGTGTAGTAATCTTCTATCATTGGCTTAGCGTATTTGTAAGCAGCATCTTTATTTAGTTTCTTTAAAACATCTTTTGGTTTACCTTCTAATAACTTTAAGGCAGTGTCTAAGTTCGTAAATGCTGTTTCTCCATAAATTAAAGCGTTTACATTTTTGGTATAGTATGGCATTACAGCTTCAAAAACACCTTTGTCTATATTTACATCGTAATTTTTGTGTATACCTTTTAATCTTGTTACTAAAGCTTTTTTTGCACGTTCAAAGTTAGCTTCGTCTGCTTCTGTAGCAGCTTCAAGTTGGTATGCTCTAAAAGTCATTTGCATTAGTTCGTTAGTAACAATAAAAACTTCTATAAAGTTTCTACGCTTAATGTTTACTGCAGAAAAATCTTTATAAAGTGCATCAAACTCTGGTAAAATGTTTCCGTATTTTCCAGTTAAAGCTTTTTGTTTTAAAGCTTCTGTAAATTGAGCTTCAAACTTTCGTCTTTCGGCTACGGCGTTACTTTTTTCGATTCCTAAATTTTCGCCAATCCATTTTTTCCATGCATTTGCAATTCTAGCTTGTTTAGAAGCATATTTTATGCGTACATCATCACTGGCTTTCATTCCTGCATCAATCACTTTTAAAGCGGCTTCACGAATAGCAATATTACTTGGGTTAAATTCTTTTGTAATATGCTCTATAGCTACAGCAGGTAAATATTCATTGGTACGACCAGGAAAACCAAAAACTAATGTAAAATCACCTTCTTCGATACCATCTAAAGAGATTGGTAAAAAATGTTTTGGTTTATATGGCTTATTATTTTTACTATATTTTGCAGGTCTGTTATTTTCATCGGCATAAATACGAAACATAGAAAAATCACCAGTATGTCTTGGGAAAACCCAGTTGTCTGTATCGCTACCAAATTTACCAATACTTGTTGGCGGAGCACCAACTAGACGAATATCTTCAAAACGTTCGGTAATAAATAAAAAGTATTGATTGCCTTTATAAAACGATTTTACTTTTGTGTCTTGCCAATCTTCTTTTACAGTAGCACTTTGTACTGCATTACTATTTTTATCTATTGTAGATTGCTTTTCTTTTTCAGACATAGTCTCTGTTACACCAGCTAAAACTTTAGATGTAACATCTTCAATACTTACAATAAACTCAATGTATAGTCCTTTATTTGGTAATTCGTCTTCTAAATTCATTGCCCAAAAACCATCTTTTAAATAGTCGTTTTCTAAAGAAGAATGTGATTGTATTTGGCTAAATCCACAGTGGTGATTTGTTAATATTAAACCTTGATCACTAATTACTTCACTGGTACAACCGCCATTAAAATGGCCAATAGCATCTTTTAGGCTGGAATTATTAACATCGTAAATGTCTTTTGCAGTTAATTTACTTCCAAGATTGGTCATTTCATCTTCATTCATACCTTCTAAAAGTGAAGGTATCCACATACCTCCTTGTTGGGCAGAAACGTTGATTGTTAGTAATACAATTAAGAGTTTTAAGAATTTCATATAGCAAATTTTTTATGATGGACTAAAATATAAAAATTAGTTAAATGAATAATGAAATTACAATATTTAACTATATTTAATTTATATGAAACACCAATCTAAACTCCCAAATGTAAGCACCACTATTTTCTCTGTAATGAGTGCTTTGGCTAATAAACATGATGCAATAAATTTATCGCAAGGCTTTCCTAATTTTAATAGCGATAATAAATTAAAAGAATTAGTAACAAAAGCAATGCATTCTGGTTATAACCAATACGCACCAATGCCTGGTAATTTAGACTTACGTGAAGCGATAGCAAATAAATTTGATTTATTGTATGGTACAAGTTACAAACCAGATACCGAAATTACAGTCACCGCAGGAGCAACACAGGCGATTTATACTATAATTTCTGCCTTTGTAAAACCAGAAGATGAAGTTATAATATTTCGTCCTGCTTATGATTGTTATGAGCCAGCAATTGAAATTAATGGAGGTAAAACAATATCAATACAACTTGAAGCACCACATTATAGTGTTAATTGGGATACGGTAGAATCTCTATTTACAAACAAAACAAAACTTATAATAATAAATACACCTCAAAATCCAAGCGGTTCTATTTTTTCTGAAAAAGATATGGCGGCATTAGAGCACATAACAAAAAATTCTAACTGTATAATTTTAAGTGACGAAGTATATGAGCATATTATTTTTGATGGTGTACAACACCAAAGTATTTGTAGGTTTCCTAATTTAAAATCTAGAAGTTTTATAACAGCATCTTTTGGTAAAACATTTCACAATACAGGTTGGAAACTTGGATATTGTTGTGGGCCTAAAGTGCTTATGGATGAGTTTAGAAAAGTACATCAATTTAATGTGTTTAGCGTAAACCACCCAATGCAAAAAGCATTAGCAGAATATTTAAAAATACCTAATCGTTATTTAGAACTCTCACAGTTTTATCAAGACAAACGCGATTTGTTTTTAAATTTAATTGCACCATCAAGATTTAAATTTGTTCCTGCAAAAGGGACGTATTTTCAAGTGTTAGATTTTTCTAATATTACTACAGCGTATGATGTAGACTTTGCTAAAAGATTAACAATTGAAAATAAAATAGCATCTATTCCATTATCTGTATTTAACGATAATAACAGAGATGATAAAGTTTTGCGTTTTTGTTTTGCTAAAACCGAAGACACACTAAAACAAGCAGCAGAAATTTTAAATAAAATATAAATTAGTATATTAGAAATAGAATTTTATAACAATTAATTAATGAGAATATTAAAAATCACAGGCTTGTTATTATGCCTTGGAGTTAGTTTTGTAACTGCTCAAGAAGTAGATTATAATAACGAAATTTATACCGTAAAAAACAATAAAGTTTATAAAGCAGGAGAAGAGCAAACCGAGCAGTTAACCAATGCTGCAAAAGAAGAAATTATTACACGTTTTAATAGGCTTAAAGAACAAGAGGAAGCTTTAAAAAAAGCAGAAAGAGAACAAGAAAAAGCTAAACGAAAGCAAAAAATTGCCGAAAAGAAACTTAAAAAGGAAAAGGCAAAAGCAAAAAAAATAGAAAAGGCAAGAACTAACTTAAAAAAAGCCGAAAGTAAATTAGAAAAAGAGCAAAAACGATTTGCTAGTTTACAAAAAAAAGGAAAAATAGAACTTGATGATTTATCTAAGTGGGATGAGAAGCTACTTAAGTTAAAAGAAAAAGTAACCAAAGCGCAAAGACGTTTAAAACGCTTATAATTTATGAGTGCAAATTTAAATGTCGCAATAATACAATCTAATTTAGTATGGGAAAACCCAGTACAAAACCGTATTAATTTTGGTGATAAAATTGAAAATATAAATCATGCCGTAGATGTAATTGTTTTACCAGAAATGTTTACAACTGGTTTTACTATGAATGCTAGTGTAGTTGCCGAGTCTATGCAAGGCGAAACAGTAAGCTGGATGAAAAATTTGGCAGCAAAAACAAACGCAGCTATAACCGGTAGTGTGGTTATTAAAGAAAATAATAATTATTATAATAGATTACTTTTTGCTAAACCTAATGGAGATATAGAATATTATAATAAACGCCATACGTTTACTTTAGCAGGTGAGCATAAAGTATATACTGCAGGACAAAAACAAAAAGTAATAGAATATAAGGGTTGGAAATTAGCCACTTTAATTTGCTATGATTTGCGTTTTCCTGTTTGGGCAAGAAACACTCAAGACTATGATGTTATATTATATGTTGCTAATTGGCCAAAACGTCGTGTAGCTGCTTGGGATGCACTTTTAAAAGCAAGAGCTATAGAAAACATGAGTTATTGTATAGGCGTAAATAGAGTAGGCTTAGACGCTAATAATTACGACTATTCTGGACATTCTGCTGTGTACGATGTTTTAGGTGAAAAAATCACAAGTTTACCTGTTGAAAAAGAAGGCATAGAAATAGTAGAAATTACTAGAAGTCACATTGAAAAAAACCGAAAACATTTAGGGTTTTTAAACGATAAAGATAGTTTTAATCTAATAATGTAAACGTAATAATTTCATCAAACCCAGCAGTACCTTTAATTACATCACTATAATAGCTTACGCGCTCTGGTTGTATACCTTTTAAGTAGTTTCCTGAATCGTAAACACCATTGCTATTAGTATCATAAACAACTCGTAAATAGTACTCCTTAGGGTCTAAAAATAAAAAGTTTAAAGGCTTAGCTTCAGTTAAATATTTAGAGTCTAAAACATCTCCTTCTTTATTTGTTAGTTCAACTATTAATGGAAATTTTCCGTTTTTAATATTTACTTGTGCGTTATAATAACTGTACTTTGTTTTTGTTCTTAGGCTAAAGTTTAAAGTATCGTTAGTGTTTTCAAAAAAGTCTACTAATGCATTTGGCAAAGCTTGAATTTTGTAATTGTTTTCTTCGGTTTTTTCAAATTTAAAACTATAGGTGTTTGAAAGACTATCATAAACAGTGGTGTAAGGAACTAAAGTAGAATCCTGTTGCATGATAGTAATTTTACTTTTATCTATAGATTTAAACGGAATGTTGCCAGAAAGTTTAAAATCTTCATTAAATTTAATACCATTACTAGGTTGCGATTTAACTAAAAGTGAATCTTTTAAATTATCTTTAATTTTTACCGTAAACGTATCTATTGTTTTGTTATTTGTAACCTTAAATATTAGAGAATCTACATCTAGTTTTGGAGAGTAGAAGTAATTTAAAGTATCGGTTTTAGCATCTTTAATAACTCGTGATTTATAATCTTCTGGAACTTGAGAAAGGACTTCGAATTTTACATCTTTATAATCGCCTTCAAAACCAAAAGCTATTTTTTCTCCGGCAACTAATTTTGGTCTTGTTGCTTTGTAGTCTAAAGTTTCTGTAAATAATTCTAATTCATAAAAAGCAGAGTCTGTTGGTACAACTATTGGCTTTTCATAAAAAGCAATTTTATCAAGACCTTGTTGAAACTTATTATCGCTATTACCATCTTTTAAAGCGCGAAGCATATAGGTGCCAGCCTTTACGTTTTCAATAGTAAAGTTTGTTGTGCTATCTAATGTATTTGTAATGTAACTTGGTGACTGTTTGTATATAGTAGAGTCGTTGTATGTAGAATCTTTTTCATATAACATTACAGATACAAATTCGTCAGTTTTTAGCTCTAACGCATTTTTAATATTTCCTTTTACAGAAAGAGAATCTATATAACTTCCAGTAGAAAAAACATAACGATAATAAATAAATGGGTTCTCTTCATTATTGTCCACGATACTGTTTCCAAAATTAAAAGCATAAGTTGTATTAGGCTTTAAAGTATCGAAAATTTTAATGGTAATATATTTACTTGCAGTACCAAGCGGCGTAATTTCTGCAGGAGTAGACATTGGTGGAGAAACAATAAGTTGTTTACTAATGTCTTTCATTTTAACATATTCATCAAAATAAATTTTAATTTCATTACCTGTAAAGTTAGTAGAGTAATTTTCTGGAATAGACTTAGTGATACTTGGTGGCGTAACATCTTTTTCGCCTCCTGTAGGATTTCCTCTATTTGCGCAATTAGCAAATACAGTTAGTATAACAATAAAAAGTAATAAATTTAAAAGTTTGTTATGCATATTTAATATCTATTAATAGGCAAATTAACAACTTATTTATAAACTAACATAAATAGATTTGTGTTAACCTTAAAGGTTTATAAAGAATTTAACGTAAACTAGGCTATTGCCATTGTAGCGATACTTATTTTTATATTGTTAGCTTTATTAAGTTCTGCTATGCAAGCCTCTAAAGTAGCGCCAGTTGTTATAATGTCGTCTACCAGTAAAATGTGTTTATTATTAAGTTTTTGTGTATTGGTAACTGCAAAAAGTTCTGTGTTGTTTTGCCAACGTGCAAAACGTTTTTTGTTAACCTGTGAGCTTGTATTTGTAATTTTTTGTAAAATTTTATCTTGATATTCTGTATTTAGAGCTAGAGCAATCTCTTTTCCAAATTTTTCTACTTGGTTATAGCCTCTACTACCTAATTTGGTTTTGTGAAGTGGTACTGGAATAACCATATCTATAGCGTTGTAATTATTTGTTTCTTTTAATTCTATACCAAGCCATTTACCTAAAAACGTTCCTATTTGTTGTTGCTCTCTATATTTTAAATCATGTAAAAGCTGTTGTACAATACCTTTTTTTTCAAAGCGGAGTAATGCTGTTGCTTGTTCTAATTTTGCTCGGCCATAAAATACTTTTTTTACAAAGTCATCATTTGTTTTATGGTAATTAGTAACAGGTAAATTGTGCCTGCAAGTGGTGCAAATATATTTTTCGTTATCATTTAACAATAGTTTACAAGCGCTACAAACTTTAGGGAAGAAAAGGTTTATAAGAGAATTTATCACAATTAGTTAAAGTTTCAACTTGTTAAAAAGCAAATACATAAGCGATTGTATTTATTATAAAGTTACTTTTTTTAAATTAAATGAAAGTATTAAGACTGTATTTGGCGAAAAATTATTGCTTTATCAATTTTTTTATCTGTTTAACGATTAAAAGAAGAATAAACAAACTTTATTAATAGTTTCGCGTATTAAATTAATAATGTAAGATGATAGTTAACCCTCAACCATTTAGCTACAGATTAATTATTGGTTCATTGATTATAGCAATAGCAGTATTAGGTTCTTTTAGTTACATAAGTTATAAAGACGTAAAAGAAAACCAGGCATTTGTTGAGCAGGAAAACAAACTTGTAGAAAACGAATTGTCTGAAATGATTTCTCAATACGATAAAATTGAAGTAGAAAACGAAGGTTTAAAAATTCAATTTGAGAAAGCAAAAACTAAAATGCAAATCATTTTAGACTCTGTTAAAAATATAAGACCAAGTGGATCTTTAATATCTAAATATAAAAACCAAATTAGAGTTTTAAAATTAGAGAAAGCTAAAATTTTGGCTGTAGTAAATACATTACAAGCCGAAAATAAAGCGCTAAAAGAAATAACCCAAGATTTTGAAACCGTTTTAGCAAACGAAAAAACAGTTGTTAAAGATATTAAACAACAAAATAAGCAGTTAATTAGTGCTAACTTTAATTTAAAAGAAGATTTAGAAAAAGCAAAGCAACTAAGTATAGTAAATTTAGAAGCTCAAGCAATAAAAAGAATAAATTCTAGAAGAAAAGTAGACACTAAATACGCTAGAAAAACAAATAAAATAGATGTTTGTTTTACAATAACAAAAAACGAGTTTATAACAGAAGGAGAAGAGGATTTATACATTCAGATTTTAGATAATAAAATGAATGTAGTAGCAGATAAAGGCTCAACAGTGTTTGGAAAACGTTCATTAATATATTCTTATAAGAAAACCATAAACTTTAAAAATAAAGCGCAAGATGTTTGTGTTTTAATAGAAAAGGAAGAAGAAGAAACATTAGAAAAAGGCCTGTACTTTGTAAATGTTTTTCACAACGGTAAAACATTAGGAAAAACAACCATTGAATTAAAATAAATATAACCCTCAATATTTTTATAAAAACCGTTCCAAATATGGAGCGGTTTTTTATTTTTGTAGCTATGGCAAATCAAGACGATCAATTTAAAAAAGTAATCTCTCACGCAAAAGAATACGGTTACGTATTTCAAAGCAGTGAAATTTACGACGGCCTAAGTGCTGTTTACGATTACGCACAAAACGGAGTAGAGTTAAAAAAGAACATTCGCGACTATTGGTGGAAAGCCATGGTACAAATGCATGATAATATTGTTGGTATAGATGCAGCAATATTTATGCATCCAACCACATGGAAAGCCTCTGGTCACGTAGATGCCTTTAGCGATCCATTAATAGATAATAAAGACTCTAAAAAACGTTACAGAGCAGATGTTTTAGTAGAAGATTATTGCCTTAAAATTGAAAACAAAATAGAAAAGGAAGTAAAAAAAGCAAGCAAACGCTTTGGTGACGCCTTTAATAAAGAAGAGTTTTTAAGCACTAATCCACGTGTTTTAGGGTACCAAGAAAAAATAGATAGTATATTATCCCGTTTAGGAAAATCTTTAGAAAAAGAAGATTTAGCAGATGTTAAGTTGCTAATTGAAGAATTAGAAATTAATTGCCCAGTTAGCGGTAGTAGAAACTGGACAGATGTTAAGCAATTTAATTTAATGTTTGGTACTAAACTTGGAGCCAGCGCAGAAAGTGCAATGGATTTGTATTTAAGACCAGAAACAGCACAAGGTATTTTTGTAAACTTTTTAAACGTACAAAAAACTGGGCGCATGAAAATTCCTTTTGGTATTGCACAAACAGGAAAAGCCTTTAGAAACGAAATTGTAGCAAGACAATTTATTTTTAGAATGCGTGAGTTTGAGCAAATGGAAATGCAATTTTTTATAAAGCCAGGAACTCAAGGCGAATGGTATGAGCACTGGAAAGAAACCAGAATGAAATGGCATTTATCTCTTGGTATGGGAGCAGAAAACTACCGTTTTCATGACCATGAAAAATTAGCACACTATGCAGATGCCGCAGCAGATATTGAGTTTAAATTTCCGTTTGGCTTTAAAGAGTTAGAAGGTATTCACTCACGAACAGATTTCGATTTAAAAGCTCACGAAGAACACTCTGGAAAAAAATTACAATATTTCGATCACGAAGATAATGCAAGTTATACACCGTACGTTTTAGAAACATCTATAGGTTTAGACCGTATGTTTTTAGCAGTATTCTCTAACGCTTTAGTAGAAGAAGAATTAGAAAATAATACAACCAGAACCGTTTTAAAATTACCAGCAGTATTAGCGCCATTTAAAGCAGCTATTTTACCATTAGTAAAAAAGGATGGATTGCCAGATGTCGCTAAAAAAATAGTTGAAGATTTAAAATGGGACTTTAATGTTACTTACGACGAGAAAGATGCCGTAGGAAGACGTTATAGAAGGCAAGATGCCAACGGAACACCGTTTTGTATTACTGTAGATCACGATACTTTAGAAGACAATACTGTAACCATAAGACATAGAGACACAATGGAACAATCTCGTGTTAAAATTGAAGATTTAAAAAGTATTATTAAAAAAGAAGTTGATGTTAAAACGTGGTTAATGAAAATGAAGTAATAAATTCCTGCGTAGGTAGGAAATCTAAGATTCAGCATAGCTAATCTCAAAAAAACAACTCTCAAACATATATTTGTTTGGGAGTTTTTTATTTTCCTAAAAATAAGCTTTCAATTGTACAGTACCAGTATGTATTGTATTACTAGTTTCGGTTTTACGTCCAAAATAATTAAGGTTTAAATCTAGATACTTTGTTATTTTTTGTTGGGCAAGTAAAGTCCAAGTAAGGTTTTTACCAGGTTGTAAACCTTCTAGCATTTGGTAGCCAACAGGTGAGTTAGCGTTACCTTCAAACGTATTAGAAAACACATTAAACTCGCCAGAAATCGCAGATTTTACATTGGCGTTTATAGAAAAAGATAACCCATATTTTTGTTGCTCCAAAGTTTCTAATCCACCAATAGTATTTGCTTTGTTACTGTATTGGTAGAACACATCAAAACGTATTTTATCGTTTAGTAAATAAGAAAGTTTTGGATTAAAGCGCTCTTCGTCTATTTTAAAATTTCTAGACACAAAGTTGTTACTAAACGTTTCATTTGTATCAAAACTACTTAAAAAATTTATTAGCCAGCTTTCAGCAAATTTATGGTTAAAATTAAATTGATGACTTTTTAAAGTATTGGCAACAAAACTTACGTCTTCAGGATTTCCTGTGTTAGAGAGAAAGCTTAAAACGTTTCTAGACTCATTGTTTAAATACGTGTAAGATGTTGTGTAATGCTGTTTTCCGCGGTTAAAAAACAAAACATTTCTAAAATTTAACTGAAGCCCAAGTTGGTTAACTTCATCGTTTTCAAATGGATTAAGATTAAAATTATTACCATCACGTTTTAATTTTCTATCTACTAAATAACTACTCTGGTTATAAAAATGAGACCAGAATTTTTTTGTTTTATTGTCGCTATTTTGCCATTCTCCTGGGTTTATGGTAATAGATTGGCTTAACCTATTTTGATGTGTTTTTATAAAAACTTGATTTGGTAAAAGCACTCTTATGTATTGACCTTGATCTTGAAATTGGGCTATTTCAAATTCTTCAATTTCTTGTATGCCATTATTATTATAATCGTTCCAGGTATAAGCACCTTGACCAGGTTCTACTTCTACGTATGTAAAATCTTGTTGCGGTAAGGTACCAGAATTGGTTTCGAAAACCGTATTCCATTGTACAAAGTTTTTAAACAGTTGTTGATTATAAACCAACCTGGAATTTAAAGATTGTTCGTTTTCTATGCTTTCATCTTTACTATTTAATTTTCTGTAGTTTACAAATAGCGATAAATTGGTTTTTGCATTTTTAATTAAACGAGAATCTAAATAATAAGTGTTTGAGTTGTTAACACGTTTAAGTTCATTATTTCTTATGCTATCGTTTACTCGATATTTATAACCAACTTCTACAAAAACATTGGTGCTATCTCCAATACCTGTAAAGGCTTCGTATGCAGTAAATTTTTGACTTAAATCTGTAAGTTGTTGGGTGGCATTATTGGTTTGTTTATTGTTTTCGGCACTAAACCTTCCACCAATCCATGGTTTGCCAAAACTGTATCTTAAAGTATTGTAAGTTCTAAAAAATGTTGAATTACTCAAAGTAGCTTCAGCTTTTAAAAAGCTTGAATTTGTATTAATCCAAAGCTTTTCATTTAAAAATAAATTAGCATTTATAGAATGTCTATTTCCTGTGAAGTCTTGTGAAAAATTAAGGTGCTCGTACAAATAATTAGCATTTCCTTTTTTGTCATGAAAAGCATTAGTACCAGCAGAGAATAATAATTGATCGCCAAAATTACTATTTAAACCAGTTGTTGTATTGGCATCAATATTCCAATCTCTATTAAATTCTACATTATATAAACCTTCAATGTTTCTAAATTCTTGTTGTATAAAATCTGTATCTACAAAAGCATTTACATTCCAAAGGCTGTCTTGTTTAATAATATTTTGTTTAATATTAAGTTTAGCAGCAAATCCGTCGTTATTATTATCATCTAAATTTGAGAATAAATTTAAATCGTTTTTACTACCGGCAAGTTCAAAATTAAGTTGAGTTTTCTCGGTAGGAGTATACGTTCCGTTTACAACGGCGACTTGTAATTTTACAGGCGCGACTAATTGTACTATAGGTTCAAAATTACCTTGTGGTACACCTAAAACTGGTGCAACATATTCATAAATGGTATTTATGGCATTAATACTACTAATAGTGTAATTACCTTGAGACTCGCCAACATTGGTAAAGCGTACACTAAATAGGGTATCGTCTGGGTTGTTAGAATATTCAAAAACCTCTTCGCCACCAATAATTATTTTTCTGTATAAAATTCGGTTTTCGTTATAAGCTTCTTCTACGCTTGATGGTGCAACCATTTGTGACCTTTCATCACCAGCTTCGCTTAATATTTCTACTTGCTCTGGAGATAGGTTCTGTTGTAATGGGTTGTTTTTAGAATCATTTTCAGAGTAAACCGAAGCTCCAATACTAAATTTCTCGCTAGTATAATTACCACCACCATAAGCCACAATTCTAGAGTAATTACGGTCGCTAAATTGGTAGTCTACAGTAATTCTCATTTCGCTAGTTATTGGAAAAGTAGAATTAAATATAATTTCTCCAGCATTATAATCTATAATATAATCTTCGCTTTCGCCACGTTTTATGGCAATACCATTAACATAAACGGTTTCGCTACCAGAAACAATAAGTACAAATAATTCACCATTGGGACCTTGTAATTTATAAGGACCTTGATTACCTTCTTGCGCAGTAAATTGGCTAGTAGTAAATTGGCCACGAACAATTGCACCAGCAGCAAATAAATTGGTTTGAGATTCTTTGCCTAAATTGGCTTTAAGAGATAGACCTTGAACACGTTTTGAAAAAGCCGAGAAATAAGAATTTGAGTTTTCTAAATCTATATCTCCTGCACGAACATTCCATCTATCGCTAAAAATCTCAACAAAAACTTGGTCAAACTCATCTAGTCTTTGTGAGTAACCACTTTCTTGTAAAGGTATATTAGCATCTTGTATAGAGGCGCGTAGCGAAACGGTTTCACTTAATTTACCAGTAATCTGTAAGTCTAACTCGCTATTTAAAACCGAGTTTTGGTTGTTGCCAATAGTAATACCACGAGAAATACTTCCGCTAGTAGTTAAGCCATCAAAAGGCGTAAACGTGTTAGTAGTATTAGGTTGAGAAATACGGTATATTTTATTTAGTTTATTGTTATTTTCAACAATAACAGCATCATCAAATTGTTTGTACGTTTTTATTAAAAAATCAGGATACTTTAAATAGCTAATATTTATAGAGTCTGCAGCAATAGGTTTTTTAAATTTTAAAAGAGCTTTAGAAAAATCTACACTATAATATGTAGTATCAATAATGGTGCTATCTTTTAAAGTAACTTTAAAATCTTTAGCATTAATACTTACAGAGTCAATTAAAATTTCTTGAGTTACAGCAACTGTTTTTTGTTTATAGTTTCCGTTTGCATTTTGAGCAAAGGCAAAACCTATAAAAAGGAAAGCAAAAAAAGTTAGCGTAAATTTCATACAATAGTTAAACTAAAAACAAGTAAATATATTTTGTTAATAGTTTTTCAATATTTCAATAACTAATAAAGCTGTAAAAGTAATGCATTATATTATTTTAGCTAAAACCTAAAAAAATAATATGAAAATCATTTCTTACAACGTAAACGGTATACGTGCAGCATTAAAAAAAGGATTTATAGAATGGCTAGAAGGAGCCAATCCAGATGTTTTATGTTTGCAAGAAATTAAAGCTATGCAAGACCAAGTAGATGTAGAAGCTTTCGAGGCACTTGGTTATAAATATCATTATTGGTTTAGTGCTAATAAAAAAGGGTATAGTGGTGTGGCAATTTTAAGTAAAATAAAACCAAACCATGTAGAATTTGGAACCGGAATAGAAACAATGGATTTCGAAGGTCGTAATATACGTGCAGATTTTGATGGAGTATCAGTCATGAGCATGTATTTACCATCAGGAACAAATATGGACCGTTTAGAATTCAAGCTAAATTACATGGACGAAATTCAAGACTATGTAAACAAACTTAGAGAAACCATACCAAACCTAGTAATATGTGGCGATTATAACATATGTCACGAAGCCATAGATATACATAACCCAAAAATGAAAAACGTTTCAGGTTTCCTGCCAGTAGAACGCGAATGGATAGGCAACTTTATAGACAGTGGTTTGGTAGATTCTTACCGCTATCTAAATCCAGAAAAAGTAGAATACAGTTGGTGGAGTTACCGTGCCAATGCCAGAGCAAACAATAAAGGCTGGCGATTAGACTATGCCATGGTAACACAACCATTAAAGCAAAAAATAAAAAGAGCAGTAATATTAACACAAGCCGTGCACAGCGATCACTGTCCAATATTATTAGAGCTAGACATGTAATTTTAGGGCGTTACCAAGCCAAGCAAAGCTATGTCTTGGTCGGGCTCTCGCAAGTCGCTCTCTGCGAGGAGCTCCAACAATTGCTCCATCCCTAACGCGGGCATATTAACAAACATTTAAACCAAATTACAAGCAATTTAATTTTTGGTAAATTACTTTAGTAAAGCCTTTTAGTAAAAAGAAATTATAAATTATGAAATACACAACACTACCATCTACAAATATAAAAGTTAGTAAAATTTGTTTAGGCTCAATGACTTGGGGAAACCAAAACACCGAAGCAGAAGGTCACAAACAATTAGATTTCGCAATAGACCAAGGTGTAAATTTTATAGACACAGCAGAACTTTATCCAGTACCAGCCGAAGCAAAAACACAAGGTAGAACAAGTGAAATTATAGGAACATGGCTAAAAAAATCAGGAAAAAGAGATAAAGTAGTAATAGGGTCAAAAATAGCAGGAACAGGAGAATACACAGCGCATATTAGAACCACGGGATTTAGCAAACAAAGTATAAAAGACGCAGTAAATAACGAGTTACAAAGATTACAAACAGATTATATAGACCTTTTTCAATTACATTGGCCAGAAAGAGAAACAAATACATTTGGCAGCAGAGACTACAAGCACAATCCAAATGATGCATGGAATGACAATTTTAAAGAAGTTTTACAAAGCTTAGATGAGGTTGTAAAATCTGGAAAAATAAGACACGTTGGTATATCAAACGAAAAAGCTTGGGGAACTATGCGTTATCTTCAAGAAGCAAAACAAAACAACCTGCCAAGACCAATAACTATACAAAATGCCTATTCATTATTAAATAGGGTATTTGAAGGAGATATGGCAGAGATAGCAATAAGAGAAAATATTGGACTTCTAGCATATTCGCCAATGGCATTTGGAGTGCTTTCTGGTAAATACATAAAAAACCAAGCAACAGAAAATTCAAGACTAAAGCTTTTTCCAAGATTTGCACGTTACAGTAGCGAACAATCAACAAAAGCAACAAAGCAATACTTAGCTTTAGCAGAAAAAAACAATATGTCTTTAGCACAAATGGCATTAGCATTTGTAAATCAACAGCCATTTATAACAAGTAATATTATAGGAGCAACTAGTATAGAGCAACTTAAAGAAAATATTAACAGTATAGAAATTAATTTATCGCCTATAATACTAGAAGAAATTAATAATATACACGCTACAATCCCTAATCCAGCACCATAATTCAAAGCCTTGAATGAGTGTTCATTCGTTGTTATAAAAGAATACTGAATACTTGAATGCTTTTTATTTTAACACAACTCATCAGGTGAAAACTGCATTTAATCTATTAAGCATTTTTTATTGATATTGCCGTAATAATTTTTTTTAGTTTAGATAACTTTAAACTAATGAAAATACCATAATGAAAAAGACTACCTTATTATTGATGTTACTTTTAATAAGTATATCAATAAGTGCACAAACTTATTTGAGTGAAAATTTCGACACAAGCATACCTGCAACATGGACAGTTGATGATGCAGGAGCAGCTACTGGAGATTCATGGATTTCTGGACAAGTTGGAGGTGTTAACAATCTTGATGGCACTAATGCTGCCTTTGTAGATAGTGATGCTAACGGAAATGGAACATTACTTATTGAAACCCTTACCTCTCCTACTTTTGATACTACAGGAGCAACCGCAATATTTCTTGATTTTGATCAATACTATAGAAATATTGGAGCAGATACAGCCGTTGTTGAAGTTTGGGATGGTACTGCATGGGTTCCTGTTTTAACTCAAACAGCAACAGCAGGAGCATTTAGTAATCCAGATCAACAACATATAGATCTTACAGCATATTCTAATAATGCAATGCAAATTCGCTTTGTTTACGACGATGCAGATTCTTGGGCTTGGTATTGGTTAGTAGATAATGTTATTGTTTACAATGCAACTTGTCCAAATCCAGATAGTTTCACTTTTTTAAGTGCAACATCAACAACAGCAGATATTTCATGGACAGCCGGAGGAACTGAAACAGCTTGGGAGGTTGCAATACAAACTCCTGGAACTGGAATGCCAACAGGTTCTGGTACAGCAACTACTTCTAATAATCCTTATGTTGCAACAGGATTAACACCTGCAACTAATTATGAAGCTTATGTTCGTGCAGATTGTGGTGGTGATTTTAGTATTTGGGTTGGACCAATAAATTTTGCTACAGAGTGCACAACGTTTGTAGCACCATATACAGAAGGTTTTGAAAATGGTGGAGATATTCCATTATGTTGGACAATGGATGGTGGAGAAGACTGGCAGTTTGATAATGATCCTGGTTTTAATCACATTGGAGACAATGGTACAATTACAGGAACAACAGCAACTAATGATTACTTTGCATGGGTAGACTCTTCAGGAGATGATGGGCCAACAACTTTAACCACACCATTAGTTGACGTATCTACATTAGCAACACCAGCTTTATCTTTTTATGAATTAAGTGATAACGAAGATAATGACAACTCTCAATTAGATGTTGAGGTTTGGGATGGTGCTGCATGGAATTTAATGGCTACTTATAACACCAATACAAATGGTTGGGAAGAAAAAACAATAAACTTAAGTACACTAACAATAACTGGAGACGTTCAAGCACGATTTATTTTCTCTGAAACATCAACAGGATTCTATGATGATATCGCAATAGACGATGTTACTTTTGATGAGTTACCATCATGTGTAAACCCAGGAAATTTAGCTGTTGATAGTGCAACAGATACTACAGCTACTTTATCTTGGATGGTAAATGGAACAGAAACAGCATGGGAAGTTGCAGTACAGGCACCAGGAACAGGAATTCCTACTGGAGCAGGAATGGCTGCAACAACTAATCCATACACAGCAACAGGTTTAACTGCTGCTACAACTTATGAATATTATGTAAGAGCAAATTGTGGTACAGAATTTAGTGATTGGATTGGTCCTTTAGAATTCGATACAGAGTGTACAACATTTATAGCACCATATACTGAAGGATTTGAAAACGGAGGAATTATACCATTATGCTGGACAATGTCTGGTGGAGAAGATTGGCAGTTTGATAACGATCCTGGTTTTAATCACATTGGAAATGACGGAACAATTACAGGTTCAACAGCTACTAACGATTATTTTGCATGGGTAGACTCATCTGGAGATGATGGTCCAGTAGTTTTAACAACACCATTAATAGATGTGTCGACATTAACAACTCCTGCATTATCGTTTTATGAATTAAGTGATAATGAAGGAAATGACAATTCACAATTAGATGTAGAAGTTTGGGATGGTGCTGCTTGGAACCCAATGGGTACATACAACACAAACACTTCTGGATGGGAATTGAAAATAATAGACATTAGTACATTAACAATAACTGGAGATGTTCAAGCACGTTTTACTTTCTCTGAAACATCAACAGGGTTCTATGATGATATTGCAATAGACGATGTTACTTTCGATGAGTTGCCAGCATGTGTTATTCCAGGAGGAATATCAATAGCAAATATAACAGGAACTACTGCCGACATTAGTTGGATGGCAGGTGGAGGAGAAACTTCATGGGAATATGTAATACAAGTTGCAAATACTGGTGAGCCAACAGGCGCAGGTACAGCCTCTACAACAACAACAGTTAATGCAACAAACTTAAATTTTCAAACAGATTACGAAGTATACGTTCGTTCAAACTGTGGAGTTGATGGATTTAGTGATTGGGCTGGACCAGTAACTTTTTCAACAACAGTACAACTTAACTTTTCAGTTGATTGTACAGTAGGACCAGAAAACTTAAATTATTGTTATGAAAATAATGATACTAATGTGTTTACGTTTACAAGTACAGATGGTTCTCCTTTAAACTTTATTATAAATTCAGGAAATGTAGAATCTTGTTGTGATGAATTAATTGTTTACGATACCGATGGTACTGAATTATTTAACGATACTAATGGTGGTAATTTAGGAGGTTTATCATTTCAGTCTACTGGAGATACAATTTCTTTCACAATAGCTTCAGATGGATCTGTTGATTGCCAAGGAAGTACTACTATAAATCCTTTAGATATTACAGTTGCTTGTGCAACTTGTATTAATCCAACAGCAAACTTTGGAGTTGTAGATGATTGTGCAAACGGAGATCAGTTTTTAGTAAATGTGGATATTACTTCTTTAGGAGATGCAACATCAGTTGAGATTGAAGACAACCAAGGTAATCCACCTGTTTCAGTTTCAGCAACAGGTATAACACAATTTGGTCCTTACCCATTTAATATTGATGTAATTTTCACAGTAAGTAATGAGCAAGATGTTAATTGTGTAATCACAAGTGAAGCAATTCAATTAAATGCTTGTCCGCCAGCGAATGATGATTGTTCTAATGCTACTGTAGCAGTTGTAAATGATAGTTTTTTATGTGAGATGAGTACACCGGGAACTTTGCAAGAAGCTTCTCCTTCAGGTGTTGCAAACCCATCTTGTGGTGGAGATCCAGATGATGATGTATGGTTTCAGTTTGAAGCAACAAGTGAATACCAACTTATAGCTTTAGCTAATATACAAGGTTCACCAACAACAAATATAGACCATGCAGTATACGAAGGGTCTTGTGGAGCATTAACAGAAATTAGTTGTACTTCTGGTTTTACTTTACTATCAAGTGTTACACCTCAATTAACAATTGGAAATACTTATTACATTAGAATATTTACTAATGGAAGTGCGCCTGCAACAACTACTTTCGATTTATGTATAACACCTTATATTGCACCTACAAATATCACTTGTGATACTACAGAAAATTTATGTCCAGGTGGAGATGACTTATATACATATAATACTATAGATGTTATACCAGGTTTAGGTCAAATAGACTGTTTAGGAAGTTCTCCAAATCCAACTTTTAGTATTGTTGAAATAGGATCTTCAGGAGATATTGATATTCAAATGGTTCAAAACACAGCTTTTGATGCAGCAGGAAACCCAATTGGTGACGAATTAGATGTCGATTTTGCACTTTGGGGACCTTTTGCTCCAGGAGATGATTACTGTAGTGGTGGTGATTATCCATCTACACCAGTAACAGCTTGTAGTTATTCTGCAGCTGCTGTAGAGAACTTTACAATTACAAATGCTGTAGCTGGAGATATTTATATTTTATTAATTACAAATTTTGAGAGAGATCCAGGAATTATTCAAATTAATCAAACAAACTTAGATCCAAATGCGCCAGATCCAAACGCAGGAACTTTAAGTGGAGAAATTGATGTAACTTTATTAAGTGATGATGCAATATTCTTAGATGAAGATAGTGATCCATCAACACCAGAGGTTGCTAACTTATGTGGATACGATTCTGTTACTTTAGAAGCAGACTCTCCTTTTGCAGATGTTTTTGAGTGGTCATTTAATAATATTTACGATCCAACTTTAACAGGGTCTACAATTACAGTTACAGAATCTGGATTATACTCTGTAGTTGCATATGATAACCAATGTATGGGTAATGCATCATACGCAGTAGAGCTTAACTTCTATCAAGAACCAGTAGTAAATACTGTTGATTCTGATGATGTTACAATTGTTACTTGTGATGACGAATCTGGAGATGGAATAGAAAGTTTTGATTTAAGTGCTTTATCTAATGTTATTTTAGATTCACCAGGTCAGGATCCTAATGATTTCTTAGTTACTTATCATGAAACGTTAAGTGATGCTCAATCTGGAGTTAATGCAATTACATTCCCTTATTCTGCAACAGACGGAACTGTAATATATGTTAGAGTTGAAGATGTAGACTCTGTAGGTTCAGGTTCTGGTTGTGCAAGTACTAATACAAACTTTACCTTAGTGGTATTAGGAGCTCTTCCAGATATAACTGGTGCTAATGATTTAGAATTATGTGATGATGATTCTGGAGATGGTGTTGAAGATTTTGATTTAGAACTAAATACAGCAGCAGTACTTAATGGTCAAGATCCTACTGTATTTAATGTTTCTTATTATGAAACACAAGCAGATGCAGATGCTGGAACAAATCCACTAACTTCTCCATATACTAATACCTCTAGTCCTCAAACTATTTATGTTAGAGTCGAAAATACAAGTGCATCAGATTGTTACAGAACAAATTCTTTTGATCTTATAGTAAGTGATTTACCAAGTATAAGTTTCGATACAGATGTATTATATGAAGTATGTCCAAATGCTACATCCCCAATTTCGGTAACAGCAATAGGAAATAATTTTGTTGAGAGTGATGTAACAATCACTTGGTATAACGAAGGCGTATTAGTACCAGGTCAAACAAGTTTAACTATTAATAATGTATTAACATCAGGTACTTACACGATAGAGGTTATGTTTAACCAAAGTGGTTGTACATCTAGCGAAAGTATATTTGTAGATGAGTTAGAAACTTGTGTTATACCACAAGGAATCTCACCAGATGGCGATGGTTTAAATGATAATTTTGATTTAAGCAGTTTCGATGTTCAAAGTTTACAAATATTTAATAGAAATGGTCGTATGGTTTACGAGAAGACAAACTATAAAGATGAATGGCACGGTCAATCTTTAGATGGCGATGAGCTACCAGTAGGAACCTATTATTACGTAATGAACTACCAAGGCAATAAAACAAAAGCCGCATGGGTATATATTAATAGAGCAAACTAATAAAAAAACCAACAATTAAATCCAATGAAGAAATTAGTATATATCGTACTACTTATTGTAATAGGAGTACAAGCACAACAAGATCCACAGTACACACAGTACATGTATAACATGAACGTGGTCAATCCAGCTTATGCTGGGTCGACCGAGAGTGTATCTATAGGCGCACTTTACCGTAGCCAATGGGTCGGTTTAGAAGGCGCACCAAGCACAGGAACCTTATCTATACATTCACCAGTAGGTAATCGTGTAGGATTAGGGTTATCGCTTATAAGTGATGAAGTAGGACCAGTAAGCGAGACTAACGCTTATGTAGATTTCTCTTACTCATTACCAGTAGGAAATGTAACAAAGTTAGCCTTCGGTTTAAAAGCCGGAGGTACCTTTCATGACATTGGTACAGGAAGCGTAACAACATTAGATGCAGGAGATCCATTTTTCTCACAAGATGTAAATACAACAACCTTTAATGTAGGAGCGGGATTATACTTATACCAACCAAATAAGTATTACATTTCAGCCTCAATGCCAAACATATTAAATGGAACACATTTAGATTTTGATGGTAGAAAAATAGGCTCAGAAACAGAGCATATTTTTGCAGCAGCAGGTTATGTATTCGATCTTTCAGAGAACTTTAAGTTAAAGCCACACGCTTTATTAAAATTTGCTTTTGATGCACCATTGAGTTACGATTTAAACCTAAACCTATTTATGTACGATGTAGTAGAAGTAGGAGCAGGTTACCGTATAGACGATTCTTTTAGTGGTATGGTAAACTTTAGAGTTTCACCAGCATTAAGAATAGGTTATGCTTACGACGCAATACAATCAGAGTTGGATGTTGTAACCAATGCCTCACATGAGATTTTTGTTAATTTCGATATTAATCTACCAAGAAAAGTCTCACGTTCACCACGTTATTTCTAATCACATAAGCCAAAAGACACCAAAGATGAAACACATAAAACTAATAATAACACTAGTCATCCTAAGTTGCTTTAGTGTGACAGCACAAACCAAGGCAACCAAATCAGCCGACAAGCATTTTTCAAAATTAGAATTCGTAGAAGCCATAGAAGACTACGAAAAACTAATAGAAAAAGGCGAAGGTGATGCATACATTTATGGACAATTAGCCATTGCTAATTATAACATATTTAATACTGTTGAAGCCGAGAAATGGTTTGCAAAAGCATTAGAAACCAATCAGGAACCAGAAATGGTTTTCAAGTATTCTGAAATGCTAAAAGCTAACGGTAAGTACGAAGCCTCAAATGCACAAATGAAAACATTTGCCTCTATGCGTCCCGGAGACGATAGATCTGTAATGTTTATGGCTAACCCAGATTACCTTCCAAAGATTTTAGACAGAGGTAAGAAATTTAATGTTCAAAACATGGATATTAACTCTGCTGTATCAGATTTTGGAGGTACTATGCAAGACGGTAAACTATACATTACAACAGCAAGAAATGGAGCTAGAAAAAAGTATGGTTGGAACGAGCAACCATTTTTAGATATTTACGAATTTACTTTAGCCGAAGATGGTACTTACCAAGGTGAGACTATGGTAGAAGATAAAATTAACACTAAATATCACGAAGGCGTTGTTTCTTTTTCACCAGACGGAAAAACAATGTATTTTTCAAGAGAAAGTTTCTTTGAAAACATTTACGAAAAAGACTCACTATCAAACACAAAATACAGTGTATTACACTTATTTAAAGCCACAAAAGGAAGTGATGGATTCTCTAACATAGAAGCCTTACCAATAAACAGCCGTAACTACTCAATAAAAAACCCAAGTGTAAGTCCAGACGGAAGTACAATATACTTTGCCAGCGATATGCCAGGAGGATTTGGAAAGTTTGATATCTATAAAGCAAGTATAGATGAAAACGGTCAAGTAGGAGCTCCAGTAAATATGGGACAAAAAGTAAACACAGAAGGACATGAAATGTTCCCGTTTATTAGTGATAACAACACACTTTACTTCTCTTCAATAGGACACTTAGGACTTGGAGGAATGGATGTATTTTACACCAAAGAAATAGACGGTAAAATGGCACCAGTACGTAATGTAGGTATACCAGTAAACTCAAATGGAGATGATTTTGCTTTCCACATTAACGAAGAAACAGGAGAAGGTTTTGTCTCTTCAAACAGAGAAGGCGGAAAAGGAGATGATGACATCTACCAAATTAAAAAAATACAACCATTATGTGATGTATTAATAGTAGCAACAATAGTAGACAACAAAACCAAAGCACCAATAGCAGGAGCAAGCGCAAGCTTAGTAGATAGTAAGGGCAATGTATTATCTACAAAAACTACAAATGCCGAAGGTAAAGTAGAATACATTGTAGAATGTGATACAGATACAGAGCTACAAGTAACAATGCAAGACTACGAAAGTAATAAATTAGCCATTGCTGGAGACGATGTAGAAGAAGTAGCAGTAGAATTAGCTTTAGACCCAATAGAGAAAATAATAGAAGTAGAAGAAGTAGTATTACGCCCAATTTACTTTGATTACGATAAATCTAACATCACAGCAAAAGCAGCATTTGAATTAGATAACTTAGTACAAGTAATGAATAAATACCCAGATATGGTTATTTACGCGACATCTCACACAGATATAAGAGCATCAAACAAATATAATGATGCATTATCAGACCGAAGAGCTAAAACAACAGTACAATACATTATATCAAAAGGTATAGACGCTACAAGAATCTCTGGAGCAGGAAAAGGAGAAAGAGAATTAGCAGTAGACTGTGGTACTAATTGTACTGAAGAGCAACACCAATTAAACCGTAGAAGTGAGTTTAAAATTTTAAGTGGTGGACCTAAAAAATAACAATATAAACCACTAGAAAAAACATGCAATAACTAACTAAACTTGCAATAATTACCTAGTAAAAACAAAAAAGCCGCAACTTACGTTGCGGCTTTTTTAATTATTTAATTTCGTTACCATTTTTATCAAAAAAATGATATTCTAAATATGTGTAAGCATCTCTAGGTTGAATTTTGACCCATTTTTTATGTTCAAAAAACCATTTTGAACGAATAGATGGAAAACCTTTTGTTAGAAAGGCTGCTATAAAAGGGTGTGTGTTTAAAGTCACCTTTTTAAAGTCTTTTTTAAATAGTTGTTCAAGTTGTTGAGTAATTTTTTGTACCAATACAATTGGTGCTTCAACCTCTTCGCCACCATTACCATTAGGGTTTTCCTCTCTGGTTTTGATGTTCATTTCTGGCCTTACTCTTTGTCTTGTAATTTGAATCAATCCAAACTTACTTGGCGGTAATATTTTGTGTTTGGCTCTATCATCTTTCATTTCATCACGAAGATGATTGTAGAGTTTTTTTCTATTTTCAGCTTTATTTAAGTCTATAAAATCTACTACTATTATACCTCCCATATCACGGAGTCTTAGTTGTCTAGCGACTTCTGTTGCAGAGATTAAATTTACTTCTAAGGCTGTGTCTTCTTGTGAGTTAGATTTATTAGATCTATTTCCACTGTTTACATCAATAACATGTAGTGCTTCAGTATGTTCTATTACTAAATAGGCACCTTTTGCCATTGAAACCGTTTTGCCAAAAGCGGTTTTTATTTGTCTTTCTACTCCAAATTTTTCAAAAATTGGAACGTTAGACTGATGTAGTTTGACTATTGATTCTTTTTTTGGTGCAATTTCTTGCACGTAATCTTTAATTTGAATGTAAAGCGCTTCGTCATCCACTACTATTCCTGTAAAAGTATCATTAAAAATATCTCTTAATATAGAAGAGGCTTTATTTAATTCTCCTAATACTTTAGTAGGGTGATGTGCTTTATTCAATTTTTTACACATTGCGGTCCAACGACCAAGCAAATTTTGTAAATCTTTGTCTAATTCGGCTACTTTTTTGCCTTCGGCTACCGTGCGTACAATAACTCCAAAACCTTTTGGAGTTATGCTTTTAACCAAACGTTTAAGTCTGTCTTTTTCTGCTCTGTCTTCTATTTTTTGAGAAATAGAAATCCGATCACTAAAAGGAACTAAAACAATATATCTACCGGCAATAGAAAGCTCAGAGCTTATTCTAGGACCTTTGGTAGATATTGGTTCTTTTACAATTTGTACTAGCATCGATTGATTTGATTTTAAGACGTTGTTTATTTTACCGTCTTTATCAATATCTTTTTCAAATGGGAATTCTTTTAAAGAAAAGTCATTTAATTTACCTGTGCTTACACTTTTTGTGAACTTTAAAAGAGAAGATATTTTTGGGCCTAAATCATGATAATGCAAAAAAGCATCTTTTTCATAACCTACATTTACAAATGCAGCATTAAGTCCAGGAACAGCTTTACGTATTTTGGCTATAAACACATCGCCAACAGCAAAGTTGTTACTATCTTCATCCTTATGTAATTCAATTAGTTTTCCATCTTTTAATAAGGCAAAATCAACACCGTCTGAATTAGATCTAATAATCAATTCTTTGTTCATACTGTTAATTTTAATCCATTATTCTATAATAGAATAACAGATGGATTATACTTTTTTTGCCTGATAGATATTACCAGGCAATAATGCCTTAAATATATTAAGGCATTCACAGGATTTTTATAAAAAAAATCCGAAGAACTTAACTAACACTCAAGGTTATAAGTGTTATTTATTAAGTTCGTTTTCAAAGAACATTGTTTTTAATAAACCAAAAAAGTAGTTATATAACTACTTTTTGGAATTATTTTTTCTTTTTGTGACGATTAGCGCGTCTTCTTTTCTTGCGCTTGTGCGTTGCAACCTTGTGTCTTTTTCTTTTTTTACCACTTGGCATAAGATCTTTGGGTTTTAAATTAATAATTCGTTTATGTTATAATTACTTTACGTCAACATTAGTTTTTACACCTTCTACAAATACTTTTGCAGGTTTAAATGCTGGTATATTGTGTGCTGGAATTTTAATAGTTGTATTTTTTGAAATATTTCTACCAGTTTTCTCAGCTCTAGTTTTTATTATGAAGCTACCAAATCCTCTTAGGTAAACATTATCGCCAGCTTCTAAAGATGTTTTTACTTCTTCCATGAATGTCTCAACAGTCGCCTGTACATCTCCTTTTTCGATTCCTAATTTCTCAGAAATTTTTGCTACTAAATCAGCTTTAGTCATTTTCTTTTCTTATTTGCGTTATTAATTCTTTTAAGGGTGCGCAAATATAGGGATTTATTATTCAATATTTCAAACCTAATTCATTAAAATTTAATGCTATAAACATTTACATTTGTAAGCGAATGTTATTATTTAAATGAATTTTACAAAAAAATTAACAGACTGGTACTTAGTTAGTAAACGAGATTTGCCTTGGAGAAATACTACAAATCCTTATTATATTTGGCTTTCAGAAATTATTCTTCAGCAAACACAAGTTAATCAAGGCCTTCCTTATTACAACGCATTTACCTCTACTTTTCCTACTGTTTTTGATTTAGCAAACGCAAATGAAACTCAAGTGTTAAAGTTATGGCAAGGACTTGGTTATTACTCACGGGCTAGAAATTTACATGCTTCTGCAAAGTACATAGTGAATGAGCTAAACGGAGAGTTTCCTAATACGTTTTCAGAAATTATTAAACTTAAAGGAGTAGGTGATTATACCGCAAGTGCAATTGCGTCTATTTGTTTTAATAAAGTTACCGCTGTTGTAGATGGTAATGTATATAGAACATTAGCCAGGCTTTATGATATAGACACACCTATTAATACAGGTAAAGGTTTTAAAGTGTTTAAAGCCTTAGCTCAAGAATTAATAGATAAAAAAAATCCTGCTACCTTTAACCAAGCAATAATGGAATTTGGAGCAAGACAGTGTAAACCTAAAAGTCCAGACTGCACGGTCTGTCCTTTTAATAATAGTTGTCTAGCTTTAAAGAAAAATAAAATTGAACAATTACCTGTAAAGGTAAAAGCCGCTAAAGTCAAGAAAAAGCATTTTAATTTTGTTGTAATTATCTCTAAAGACAATAGAACATTATTAGAGCAGCGTAAAGGGAAAGGTATTTGGCAAAACCTATACCAATTTCCATTAATTGAAACGCCAAAAGAAATAGATATAGAAGGTATAGAGATAGAACTTCAAAACTTTACTAAACTTAAGGAAAAAGTTTATAGTGTAAGTTTGTATAATGAAACGCCCATAGTACATAAATTGTCTCATCAACATTTATTTACAAAGTTCTGGATTGTAACTTTAAATGAAAACTTACCTAAAGGAATAGCAACAAAAGAGATTCACGATTTTCCTGTACCTATATTAATAGGAAATTTTATTGAAAGTTTTAATTTTTAGACTTTTAAAGTGAAATAGTTTTCTTTTTTTATTAAATTTAAGATTATCAATTGCTAAAAATGTAATTTTGTTATTACAATTAAATAAAAAATATGTCAGGAACATTAAATAAAGTTATGCTAATTGGGCATTTGGGAGATGAAGTAAAGATGCATTATTTTGAAGGTGGTGGATGTGTTGGCCGTTTTCCGTTGGCAACAAACGAAACCTATACAAATAAGTCTACTAACGAGCGTGTAACAAATACCGAATGGCATAATATTGTATTAAGAAATAAAGCGGCCGAAATTTGTGAAAAATACTTAAGCAAAGGCGATAAAGTATATATAGAAGGCCGTTTAAAAACTAGAAAGTGGCAAGATGAGTCTGGAAACGATCGTTACAGTACAGAAATTCAAGCTAACGAATTTACTTTTTTAACAACAAAAAAAGAAAGTGAAGCAGCAAGTGCAAATGCACAAGCCAAACCAGAAGTAGCCAAACCAACAACTCCAGGTAAAGCGGCAAGTGATGACGATTTACCTTTTTAATTTAAATTTTAACTAAAACACACACATTTGGATCCGGAACCCACGTCCATAATTATATTATTTACCTCATTCGATTATTCGGTTATACCTAGCTTTATAGCATTATTTGTTTTGCTTTTTTGCTCAGCATTAATCTCTGGAGCAGAAGTTGCACTGTTTTCTTTAACTAGAGCACATTTAGAAACCGAAGAAAATAACACGCCTAAAGCCTTACAAATAATAACTAAGCTTTTAGAAAAACCTAAAAAGCTATTGGCAACTATATTAGTTGCTAATAATTTTATAAATATTGCAATAGTAATTCTCTTTGCATATTTAGGTGATTTTATGTTTGGTAGCGTTACAAACGAAATTTTAAAATTTGTTCTAGAAGTTGTTGTAGTAACTTTTTTAATATTATTATTTGGTGAAATATTACCAAAGGTTTATGCAAGTAGAAATAGCTTAAAATTTGCTTCATTTATGGCATATCCATTAAGTATTTTAGACTTTGTTTTTTCGCCATTAAGTGTACCAATGAGAGCAATAACTTTAGGAATTCACAACAAATTAGGAAAACAAAAATCAAATATAAGTGTAGACCAATTATCACAAGCATTAGAGCTTACAAGTGAAGACGACACAACACAAGAAGAGCAAAAAATATTAAAAGGAATTGTTTCGTTTGGTAATACAGATACTAAACAGGTTATGCGACCACGTTTAGATATTTTTGCGCTTAATATAACGCAAACTTATGCAGAGATTTTACCAGAGTTAATTACCAATGGCTTTTCTAGAATACCAGTTTACGAAGATAATGTAGATAATATTAAAGGTATTTTATATGTAAAAGATTTGTTGCCACATATAGAAAAAGATGATTTTAAATGGACAAGCCTTTTACGAGATCCTTTTTTCGTTCCAGAAAATAAAAAGCTAGACGATTTAATGGCAGAGTTTCAAGAAAAAAAAGTGCATTTGGCAGTTGTAGTAGATGAGTATGGTGGGACTTCTGGCCTAGTATCTTTAGAAGATATTATTGAAGAAATAGTAGGAGATATAAGCGATGAGTTTGATGATGAAGATGTGCATTATTCTAAATTAGATGAAAAAAACTATGTGTTTGAAGGAAAAACAACCTTAAAGGATTTTTATAAAATTTTAAAATTAGACGAAGACACTGTTTTTGAAGATAATAAAGGTGAAGCCGAAACTATAGCAGGATTTATTTTAGAAATATCAGGAAGTTTTCCAAGACAAGGCGGAAAAATAAAATTTGAGAATTATATTTTTACAATTGAAGCACTTGACAAAAAAAGAATAAAACGCGTAAAAATAACGTTACCATAAAATATAATCACACTGAAAAAACAGCGTTCTGTTTTTAAAAATAATTATGAAATTAAACCTCTTTTATATACTATTAATATTAGGAACAATAACAGCCTGTACAGAAGACCCAACACCAAAACCAAAAGGCTTCTTAGCACTAGAGTATCCTAATGCTGTTTATAAAACCGAAGATATTACTAAAATGCCTTTTACTTTTGATCGTAATGCATTAGGTAAAAATATTAGAACAAAAACATTAAAAGGAAAAACTGCTAGTTATGGTGTAAATATAGAATACCCTAATTTAAAAGGTACAATATATTTAACCTATAAAGCTGTAGAGCAAAGCCCAGAACATTTACAAACGTTTCTTCGCGATGCACAAAATTTCACACAAGAACATACGCAAAAAGCTGATGCAATAGAAGAGTTTGTTTACGAGAATCCAGAGCGTAAAGTTTACGGTATGTTTTACGATGTTGGCGGTAATGCAGCGTCACAATCGCAGTTTTATGTGACAGATAGTGTTAATCACTTTTTAACAGGTTCATTATATTTCTATGCTAAACCTAATTACGATTCTATTTTACCTGCAGCGCATTACCTACAAAAAGATATAAGACGTATAATGGAGAGTTTGCAGTGGAAGGAAAGCAACTATTTAAGCAAACCTAAAACAGTAGAAAAAAAATATTAATTAAATAAAAAAGCTTCCTCATATTTGAAGAAGCTTTTTTGCTTTTTATGTTTAGTAAAAGCTATTATTCTTTAGAAAAAGCATCAACAGTTTTCATGTCTTTCACCTTGTAAGTATCTGCAACGTTAGTTACAGTTTCTTCTAAACTTTCTGGGTTTACTTTAGCTTCATCATACTCAACCATTGCTAATTCGCGTTCAAAATCAACTGATGCAAATTTTACACCTTCCATTTTAGCCATTTTCTTTTCAATTGTTTTAGCACAACCCATTGCGCAAGTCATACCTTCAATTTTAAATTCTGCTTTAGCATAAGTTGCATTAGGATCTAAAGCAGCTTTAGTTTCGGTTTTAGTAGTTTCTGTAGCAGTTTCAACCGTCATTACTTCTGGTTGCGCTTCATTTTTACAATTAAATGCTGTTAATGCTATAACCGCAATTAATACTAAGTGTTTTATATTTTTCATTTGGATAAATTATAATTATTAGAATATAGATTACAAAACTAATAATTATATCTATTTATTGCGTTAAAAATTCCATTTTTGCATTTTCAAACTAACTTATTTGTCTATGAAAGCATCAAAATGGACATACCTTATACTTTTGTCTATAATTTGGGGTACAAGCTTTATTTTAATTAAAAAAGCATTAATTGGTTTAACACCGTTTCAATTAGGTGCATTGCGTACTCTTATTACAGGATGTTTTTTATTTATTGTAGGATACAAACGTATTAAAACAATACAAAAAACAGATTGGAAATGGATTGCTGTTTCTGGATTTTTAGGCTCATTTATACCGGCTTTCTTTTTTGCAATTGCAGAAACCGAAATAGATAGTACAGTGGTTTCTGTATTAAATTCATTAGTGCCATTAAATACAGTTTTAATGGGAATGGCGGTTTTTAAAATAACGTCTACTAAACGTCAAATTTTAGGAGTGGTTGTTGGTTTTATAGGTACTGTACTTTTAATTTTAAAAGGTGCCGAGTTAAACCCAGATCAAAATTATTTATTTGCTGGCTTTATAATTGCTTCAACTTTAATGTATGCTGCTAATGTAAATATTATTAAACGGTATTTGCAAGATGTAAAACCGTTAACAATTGCAGTAGGAAATTATGTTGCTATAATTATACCTGCGCTAATAGTTTTAATTTTCACTAATTTTTTTACTACTGAAAATTTTAGCAACCCAACAATAGGTGTTTCGGTTTTTTATGTGAGTTTATTATCTCTTTTTGGTACGGCAATAGCTAAAGTACTATTTAACACTTTGGTTCAAATTTCTACACCTGTTTTCGCTTCTTCAGTTACGTATATTATGCCAATTGTAGCACTTATTTGGGGAACGCTTGATGGCGAAAAATTTACACTTTTACAAGGTGTCGCTACCCTAATAATTTTAGTTGGTGTGTATTTAGCAAACAGAAAAAAGAAAGTTTAAACACAAAAAAACCAACTTAAAATTTAATTTCAAGTTGGTTTAATATTATTTAATTAGTGTGTTTACTAATTAGTCAAAATCTGCATCACTAACACCTTGGTTAACTTTTATGTCTTTAACATTAAAGTCAAATTTACGAGGTCCCATTGTTTGTCCAATTTTGAAAGCAAATTTAACTCCTGCAACTTCTTTATAATCTGAATAAAAAGTAGACTGAGTTCCTGCTGGAGACGTTCTTTCTTCTTTAATTTTTAATCCTGAATCTACAGCATAAAAATTAGATTGCTCGTCTGAAACTTTTACTTTGTAGGCTTTTACACCATCAACCATTTCAATTTTCTCTAAAGTCGCACCACCATTTAACCAGTTAACTTCTGGAAAAGGAGAAGATTCAATTTGAGCTTTTTTAACTTCTTCTGGTGTCATGTCTTTACGTTGTCCAGCTGCAGATGAGTAACCTGTATCACCATCTAAAACCTGTTTTTGAGATTGACCCATAACGTTAATTACTTGAGAGAATTGATTTTTAGTAGTACGCTTCATCTCTAAGTTAATTACAACACCTGGTTGTAACTCAGCTTCAGCAGTCATAAATACCGAGTTTACTTTTGCTAATTCGGCTTTACCTCCAATGGCATCAATATACGCGTTTAGTACTTTTTCTACACTTGCATCTTTTGGCATTTCAATATTTAAAACAGGCTCTTTAGTTTCGCTTGCATAAGTATCGTAATATTTAATTGGAATGTAAGTTTTCTTTAAGTTTGGTATAACTTCACTGCCTTTACCTACAACAACAACTCTTGCTTTTTCACTAGTAAAGTATTTGTTTGCTACACGCTTAACATCTTCTGTATTTACATCGTTAATTTTTGATAGGTATGTTTTATAAAAATCTTTTGGCAAGTTGTTTAACTTAATGTTTAATGCGTAGTTAGCAATTGTTTGTGGGCGTTCTAAAGCTAATACAAAATCACCTACATATTTAGCTTTGGCATTTTTTAAATCTTCGGCAGAAACTGGTTCTGTTTTAATTCTTTTAATCTCTTTTAATGCTTGTACAACAGCACTATCTGTAACAGCGTTTCTTACAGAAGCACCAGCAGTAAAACGAGATGCTCCATAACGATCTGTACCAACACTTGAGCGTGCGCCATAAGTATAACCATGCTCTTCACGTAAATTCATGTTTAGGTACGAGTTAAAACCACCACCTAAAATTTTATTAGCAATTAATACAGCATGGTAATCTTCATCACCCATTTTTAAATCTACATTACTTGTAATAGAAATGTTAGACTGTACTGCGTTAGGCATGTCTATAAAATCAATTTCTGTAGCATTTACATTTTTGTATGGTTCAGGTATTGTTTTAGTTACATCGATACCTTTTTCCCAGTTTTTAAAGTATTTTTTTACTTGTTTTTCTACAGTTCTAAAATCTACATCACCTACTACAACTAAGTAAGCATTATTAGGGTTAAAGTTTGCTTGATAAAAAGCACGAACATTGTCTAATGTAATATTGTTTAAAGTTTCTTCTGTAACAAACTCTCCATAAGGGTGTTTTTTACCGTAAGCTAATGCGCTACCTACACGACTAGCAATAGCATCTACACTTTTAGCACTAGATTTAATGCTTTCAATTGCTTTTTCTTTTTCTTTTTGAAACTCCTCTTCTGTTAATAAAGGATTCATTGCAGCATCTGCCATAAGTTCTAAAATACGCTCTGAGTATTTTGTTAAAGAGCTTGCAAACGCACTAGATGAACCAAAGCCTAATCTAGCACCAAGAAAATCGATTTCTTCGTTAAATTCGTCTTTAGATATTGTAGTGGTTCCGTTTCCAAGCATTGCGCCTAAAATACCAGAAACACCTGCTATTTTTCCTTCTACTACAGGTTTGTTGTCTATTCTTAATGAATAAGAGACACGAGGTAACTTATGGTTTTCAACCACAAGAACTTTTAGTCCGTTTTTTAATTCAAATTCTCCAGGTACTTCCAATGTAATTTTTGGAGCAGGTCCTGGTTTTGGCTGTTTAGATCTATCAATTTGTGCAGTTACAGAAATTGATAATAAAAACAAGGCTATTATCGCTGTTATTTTTGTTTTCATTTGTATTATTTGTTTTTTAAAACTTTTCAATAAGCTTTAAAATAATTTTTTAAGAAAAATTATTTTAAAAAGATAGTGGTCTGTTTTTTATTATTTTTCTTCTTTAACTTCTGGTAAATACTCTAATACTAAACGTTGGTTAGGATTTAAGTATTTTTTAGCAACGGCTTGAATTTCTTCTCTTGTAATAGAACGGTAAATGTCAATTTCGTTGTTAATTAAGTTTACATCATCATATAACATGTAATATCTTGCTAAAGAGTTTGCGATACCAGAAACGCTAGAGTTAGAGTTTACAAAGTTATTTTCAAATTGATTTTGAAGTTTTTGGTAATCTCTTTCAGAAATTAATTCGTTTTGAACTTTTAATAATTCTTCATCAATACCAGCTAATAACTCGTCTAGAGAAACGTCTCCTAATGGTAATCCAAACAATATGTAAGTTCCATAATCTTCTTGGCTTTGGTTAAAGGCACCAACTTGTAATGCTTTTTTCTCATCGTCAACTAATTTTTTATATAGTTTAGAAGTTTTACCATCACTTAAATAACTAGAAAGCATATCTAAAACATAAGCATCTCTTTCTGTCATTGCTGGCGTTCTATAAGCAGCCATGATTGCAGGGATTTGAATGTTTGGATCGTAAGCCTTAGCTCTTATAGTTTCTGTAATAGGATCTTCTTTTGGAAAGTTACGTACAATATCTTCTCCTCTTGGGATTGGGCCAAAGTAATCTTCTACCATTTTTTTAGTAGCAGGAATATCTATATCACCAGCAACTACTAAAACAGCGTTGTTTGGTACATAGAATTTTTTGTTAAATGCTTGAAACTCTTCTAATGATGCAGCATCTAAATGTGCCATTTTTCCAATAGTTGTTCCTTTATAAGGGTGTTTTTTGAACATGTGTAATTTAACATTCTCAATAAAACGACCGTAAGGAGAATTGTCTACTCTTAAACGTTTTTCTTCCTTTACAACTTCGTTTTGAGTATCAACACCTATTTGGTTAATAATTGGGTGCATTAAACGTTCAGACTCCATCCATAAGCCTAATTCTAAGCTATTAGAAGGGAAAATTTCGTAGTAATATGTGCGATCATCTGTAGTGTTTGCATTATTACTACCACCGTTAGAAGTTACAATTTTAAACCATTCGCCACGCTCTATGTTTTTTGTGCCTTCAAATAGAAGGTGTTCAAAAAAGTGAGCCATTCCAGTACGCTCTGGATGTTCATCTTTCGCTCCTACGTGATACATAACCGAAGTTGTTACTACAGGAGCAGTGTTGTCTTGATGTAAAATAACGTGCATACCGTTACTTAAATCGTACTCTTCAAACTTAACCTCTTGTGCGTTAGCGGTTAAACCGGCTAAAAGCAAAGCAGCTAATGAGAATAAATTTTTTTTCATTGTGATGATTGTTTATGTTAATGTAGTATAAGTCTATAATATTTATAAAATGTTACAGCTTTCTAACAAAAATACTATATAGATAAGCTTTGATACTGTAATTGTGTTAAAATTTAACAATGAATTATTAAAATTAGAATGTTTTTTTACGAAATTTATGGGTAAATGAACCAAGAAAATATATTGATTATGAAAAACTTAGCACTTCCAATACGCTTTGGTATTATAATAAGCGTTTTATTAATAGCCTTTTTTTTATTACTCTCATTATTTGGCTTACACACTCATCCTGCTTTTAGTTTAGGTAATGGAATAATTGTAGGTTTTGGTATTTATGAAACGATTAGATATTATAAATTAGAACAAGGCAAGCAGTTTAGTTATAGTAGTGGTTTTACTGTTGGTATTGTTTCTGGATTTTTAGCAACGTTAATATTTACCGTTTTCTTTTTGTTTTATGCTACAGAAATAAATTCAAATTTTATTTCGAACTTATTGGAAGTTTTTAAAAACGATTATAATGTAAGTGTAGGATTAGTAACATTTGTCGTTGCTATCATGGGTTTTGCAACGTCTGTTGTTTTGACTTTAACATGTATGCAATTATTTAAAGATAGTAGAAACATAACCGAATCAACAGAAGAATCTCGATTAAAAAAAGTGTCATAAATTAAATTTAATATTATTCGGTTTTTTATAATTAATTGACTTTCAGATTTTTTTATGCTAAAATATTAGTAATCACTTGTAAAAAACGTTTGTAGATTAATAAATTAGGAGTATATTTGCATCCGCTTTCTGAGAAGAAAGTGTATTTATTTATATAACAAATTAATAAAAACGTTACGCTATGTACGCAATTGTAGAGATAGCAGGGCATCAATTTAAAGTTGAAAAAGACCAAAAAGTTTTTGTTAACCGTTTAGCAACAGAAGAAGGATCGACAGTAGATTTCGATAATGTTCTTTTAATTGGTGATGGTGACAATGTTACTTTAGGCGCCCCAGCTATAGGCGGAGCACTAGTAGGTGCAAAAGTCTTAAGACACCTTCAAGGTGAGAAAGTTATTGTTTTCAAAAAGAAAAGAAGAAAAGGTTACCGTGTTAAAAATGGACACAGACAAGCTTTATCTGAAATCGTAATTGAAAGCATCGTAGCTTCAGGAGCTAAGCCAGCTAAAAAAGCTGCTCCAAAAAAAGAAACTAAAGCTGCTGCTCCAAAAGCAGAAGCTAAACCTGCTGCTAAAAAAGCAACAGGAAAAGCAGATGATTTGAAGAAAGTTGAAGGTATTGGACCTAAAATTGCTTCAACATTAGTAGAAGCAGGAATCTCAACTTTTGCTGAATTAGCAAAAACAGATGCTGCAAAAATTTCTGAAATTATCGCAGATGTTCGTGGAAACCACGTAACAGATACTTGGCCAGCACAAGCTAAATTAGCTGCTGAAGGTAAGTGGGATGAGTTAAAGAAATGGCAAGACGAATTAGATGGTGGTAAAGCTTAATAGCAACCGCTTTAATATTAACAATATAAAACCTTAAGATCATGGCTCACAAAAAAGGAGTTGGTAGTTCGAAGAATGGTAGAGAATCAGAATCAAAACGTTTAGGCGTTAAAATTTTTGGTGGTCAAGCTGCTATTGCTGGTAACATTATCATAAGACAAAGAGGTAATACACATCACCCAGGTGAAAATGTATACCAAGGAAAAGATCATACTTTACATGCTAAAGTTGATGGTCTTGTAAAATTCACAAAGAAAAAAGACAACAAGTCTTACGTTTCTATTGAGCCTTTTGAGGCTTAAGAATTTTTTATCCTAAAAAAATAAACGCCTTTTCTTATTATTTAAGATTAGGCGTTTTTTTATTACTAATAGTCATTAACTCGTTCCATTGCGTTGTGTATCTTGGGCTGCGATGTTCTTTTATTAATGCCCATTCTTTTTCTCTATTGCCTACGGTGGCTAATTTTACTTTGTTTTTGCCGTACTTGCTATTTAAAAGATCTATAACATTAGTTATACTCTTACTTTCTATTTTTTTGTGAGAATTAAATAGGCTCATTTGTATTTCGTTTTCAGGAACAAGCCCTAATAAGTTTACGCCTACTTTTTTATATCTATAGCCTTCTTTGTAAATTTTTTTTAATCCTATTAATGCTTTTTGTGTTAAAGCTATGGTACTACTTGTAGGTTCGTTTAAGGTTAAAACAATTTTATTAGAATATTGTTTATCTGTATTACTGTGGTAATTGGTTTGTAAAAAAACTTCAATGTGTGTTGCTGCAGATTGTTGTTGCCTTAATAAATCTGCTACTTCAGATACGTAGTAACTACAGGCTTCTTCAATAAGACCATAATTAGATAGTTTAAAACCAAAAGATTTTGCTGTACCAATTCCTTTTTTTACTTGAATATTGGTGTTAATTTTCATGCATGGCATATTGTTTAATTCTCTCCATAGGCGTTCACCTATAACAGTAATTTCTTTTCTAACCCAATCTACAGGCATATTAGCAAACTCTAATGCATTTTTTTTACCAGCATTCTCTATTCTAATAGCATGCTTTTTACCGATGCCCCAAATGTCTTTTATTTTGCATTCGTTTAGTAAAAACTGTCTTTTGCTTTCTGTGTCTACAACATATACATTATTGTTTTTAGTTATTTTTTTCGCATATTTATTTGCTATTTTAGATAGTGATTTTGTTTTAGCGATGCCAACACCTACGGGAATTCCGGTGTTTTTATAAACTGTATCTTTTATTTTGTGAGCTATAATTTCTAGTTCTTCAATTTTATAATGCGATAGGTCTACAAAGCTTTCATCAATACTATATTCTTCAACTAATGGAGAAAAGTCTCTAAGTGTATCCATAACTCTTTTTGATAAATCACTATATAGAGTATAATTAGAAGAAAAGCACACAACATTATTTCGGGATAATAAATCTTTTATTTTAAAAACCGGTTGGAACATAGGTATATGTGCTAGTGCTTTAGCTTCTTTGTTGGCTGCTATTATACAGCCATCATTATTACTTAAAACCACTACTGGTTTATTTTGTAAATCTGGCCTAAATACTTGTTCGCAAGAGGCATAAAAACTATTACAATCTACCAATGCTATCATTATTTTACAGCTTTTATAATATATGTAATAACACCCCAAACTTGTAGTGTTTCATTTTGCTTGTTTTCTATTTTTAGTATGGAAAACGCATCATCTTTAATTGCTAATATAAGTTGGTTGTTATTAGGTGTTAAGGATTTGTCTATAATGAGTACGTCATTTTCTTTAATACCATAGTTTACAAATGAATTATCTGCAACTCTAACATAAAAAGTTGCCGAAGGATTACTTACTAATGCTTCATTTAAATCTATTCTTGGCTCTGTATAATGTGTCGCCGGACTTGAAAATCCTGTTTGTGATGGTCTTGTTACTCTATGGTTTTTAGACGACCTCTTTATGTAATATGTTTTATTTTCTGTCATATTTTGTAAAATTACAAAATATGAATTTTAAATTTGTCTGTAAGCAAAAAATAATTTGTTTAAAAACAAAAAATCCTAAACGTTTAAGGTTTAGGATTTTTTTTATAATGAGATTTTTAATCTTAATATCTGTAGTGCTCAGGCTTATATGGTCCTTCTACGGTTACACCAATATAATCTGCTTGGTAATCTTTAAGTTCTGTTAACTCAACACCAATTTTTTCTAAGTGTAATTTTGCTACTTTCTCATCTAAATGTTTTGGTAACATATAAACGTCATTTTCATAATTATCACTGTTTTTCCAAAGCTCAATTTGTGCTAAAGTTTGATTTGTAAAAGAGTTACTCATTACAAAACTAGGGTGACCAGTTGCACAACCTAAGTTTACTAAACGACCTTCGGCTAAAATAATAATATCTTTACCATCAATAGTATACTTATCTACTTGAGGCTTGATAGTATTTTTAGTGTTTCCGTAGTTTTCGTTTAACCAAGCCATTTGTATTTCATTGTCAAAATGTCCAATGTTACATACTATGGTTTTGTCTTTCATTGCTTTAAAGTGCTCTGCACGAACAATGTCTTTATTCCCAGTTGTAGTAATTACAATGTCACTATTTCCAACGACAGTTTCTAATTTTTTAACTTCAAAACCATCCATTGCAGCTTGTAAAGCACAAATTGGATCAATTTCTGTAACGGTAACAATACTTCCTGCTCCTTTAAAAGACGCAGCAGTACCTTTACCAACATCGCCATAACCACATACAGTTACACGCTTACCAGCAAGCATAACATCTGTTGCACGACGTATAGCATCTACAGCACTTTCTTTACAACCATATTTATTATCGAATTTAGACTTGGTTACAGAGTCGTTTACGTTAATTGCTGGCATTGGTAAAGTTCCATTTTTTACACGTTCGTAAAGTCTGTGAACACCTGTTGTCGTTTCTTCACTTAAACCTTTAATTCCTTCAGCTAATTCTGGATATTTATCTAATACCATATTTGTTAAATCTCCACCATCATCAAGAATCATGTTTAATGGTTGTCTGTCTTCACCAAAAAATAAAGTTTGTTCTATACACCAATCAAACTCTTCTTCTGTCATGTCTTTCCATGCATAAACAGCGGTTCCTGCATCTGCAATTGCAGCAGCAGCTTGATCTTGTGTAGAGAAAATGTTACAAGAACTCCAAGTAACTTCTGCGCCTAAAGCTTGTAAAGTTTCAATTAAAACAGCAGTTTGAATAGTCATGTGTAAACATCCTGCAATTCTAGCGCCTTTTAATGGTTGCTCGTTTTTATACTCTTCGCGTAAACTCATTAAACCAGGCATTTCTGCTTCGGCTAATTCTATTTCTTTTCTTCCCCAAGCGGCAAGAGACATATCTTTTACCTTATTAGGTACGTAAGGAATTGTTTTAGTGCTCATATTTTTTTCTTAATTTTTATAAAATGATTAGCCTTTGGGATTTAGGACTTAAAATGGTTAAATTCGCCATAGAAAGTGATAAAAAGCCTTAGACGCTGCAAAGATAATCAATAGAATTTAGAATATTAAATGCCTCTTTATAAAACCATTAGTGTAAACTCACAAACTACTGTTAAAATCTGGAAGATAGAAGAGTCTTTTAGTGAATTAATGGATCCAATTTCTTTAAAAGATGACAGCCTTACTCGTGTTGGTAAGATGAAAAGCGAACTACACCAGCGTGGCTTTTTAAGTGTTAGGCATCTACTTGCTGCATTTGGCTATACAGACCACGATTTATATTATGATAATAATGGAAAGCCACATTTAAAAGATGGTAAAGAAATTTCTATTACGCACTCGTTTACATTTTCGGGTGTTATAATTAGTGATACTAAAATAGGAATTGATATAGAAAAGCAAAGAGAAAAAATTGTAAAAATAGCTGGTAAGTTTGTAGATTATGAGTTTGATTATCTAGACAAAAAATGTGCAGAATACGTTAAAAAACTTACTGTAATTTGGTGTATAAAAGAATCTTTATACAAATTATATGCAACTCCAGGATTAAGTTTTTTACAAAACACTTTGGTGATTCCTTTTGAGTTACAAGATAAAAAAACAATATCTTGGATAGATTATAATAACAAAAAAACGCGTTATAATGTTGAGTTTTTAGAGTTTGAGGGATTCACATGTGCTTATGCTTTACTTTAAATGAAAGAGATTTTAAATAATATAATACTGTCATCTAAATTAAAGAAACCATTGTTGGCTATTTTAATAGATCCAGATAAATTTAATATAAATAATACATCGCAATTTATAGATAAAGCTCATAAATCTAGGGCAACACATATATTTGTTGGAGGCAGTACAGTAAAAAAAAACGAAACTCAAGAGTTAGTTTTAGTTTTAAAAAAACACACACAGTTACCAGTAGTTTTATTTCCAGGAGATGTTAGCCAGCTTGCAAAAACTGCCGATGCTCTTTTGTATTTGGTTTTAGTTTCTGGCAGAAACCCAGAATATTTAATAGAGCAACAAATAAAATCTGTTCCATTTTTAAGGAGCACAGCGTTAGAAGTTATCCCAACCGGTTATATTTTAATTGATGGAAAAAAGCATACAGCAACACAAAAAGTAACAAACACAAAACCTTTAGATAGTGTTTCAGAAATTGTAGATACAGCAAAAGCTTCAGAGTATTTAGGCTATAAGTTAATATACTTAGAGGCAGGAAGTGGTGCAAAACAAGAAGTTTCAGCTAATATTATTAAAGCAGTAAAAAAAGATGTAAACTTACCATTAATAGTTGGTGGCGGAATAAGAAATAAAAAACAACTTGAAACTGCTTATAATGCAGGAGCAGATGTTGTGGTAATTGGTACTGCTTTTGAAGAAGACGAATCGTTTTTTAATGATTTAAGTAAAAATTTAGTTTAAAAATATAAGTATGAAAATTTCGGTAGAGTTAACTTTAACGCCATTACAAGATGATTTTGAGCCAGTAATAATTAAATTTATAAAAAAACTAAGAGCTTCTAACTTGAAAGTTTTAGAAAACCCTTTAAGTACACAGGTTTATGGTGATTATGATGAAGTGATGAGGTTGTTGACAACAGAAATAAAAGAATCGTTTCAGCTTATAGAAAATGGATTGATTTATATAAAAATTGTAAAATCAGATCGTCACGACTATGAACCAAATTTCTAACTTCTTTTTTGAAACTTACCAAAATAGAGAAACCTATTTAATAATTTTAGAAGCCATAGCTTTTGTTTTTGGTATTGCCAGTGTAGTTTTTGCAAAAAGAGAGAACATTCTTGTTTATCCAACAGGTTTAGTAGCAACAATTATTACAGTTTACATATTTCTACATGATGAATTAATGGGTGATATGATGCTGAATTTCTATTACTCTGTAATGAGCATTTACGGTTGGTGGAATTGGTCCAGGAAAAAAGAAGATAAATACGTTGTTCCAATTTCAAGAACAAATAATAAGGAAAAAGCGATAGGTTTTTTAATGTTTTTAATCACAATGGTAGTTACTTATTTTGTTTATAAAGCTTATGGTACAACAATAGACTCGTCTAATTATATAGATATTTTTACATCTGGAGTGTTTTTTACAGCAATGTGGTTTATGGCAAATAAAAAACTAGAAAACTGGACACTTTGGATTTTTGCCGATTTAATAACAGTCCCATTATATGCTTATAGAGGTTGGGGAATGTTTTCTCTACAGTATTTAATATTTACCATATTAGCAATACAAGGATATTTAACATGGAAAAAAAGCTTGAACAAACAAAAAGTGACTGCTTAAAAATAGCTTTATTTGGTCCAGAATCTACTGGGAAAACCACTTTAGCGAAAGCATTAGCAGCACATTATAAAACCAATTGGGTACCTGAGTTTGCACGTGATTATTTACAAAAAAAATGGAACGAAGAAGCAAAAATATGTGAGTTAGAAGATATTTTACCAATTGGTATTGGGCAAATGGAACTTGAAAATAAATTAACAAAAGAAGCAAATAAACTATTGTTTTGTGACACTAATCTTTTAGAGACTCAAGTCTATTCAGAAGTTTATTACTCAGGAGCTTGCCCAAACGAAATTAAAAAATATGCATTTAAAAACACTTACGATTTATACTTTTTAACGTATATTGATACGCCTTGGGAAGCAGACGATTTGCGAGATAAACCCAATGAAAGAGAAAAAATGTTTGATGCATTTCAAGATGCCTTAGAAAATAATAATATACCATACATTATTTTAAAAGGAACAAAACAAAAGCGTCTTGAAACAGCAATACAATATATAGACCAATTAATTAAAAGTAAGCCGTGAAATTTACTCAACAACAAATAGAGCAAATAGAAAAAAAAGGATTAACTCTAGAGCAAGTTTTTAAACAAATAGATATTTTTAAAACAGGATTGCCTTTCGTTAATTTAGAATCTGCAGCATCACTAGAACATGGTATAAATAAGCTAAGTGAAGCTCAGGAAAACTTTTATTTAAGCTATTATCAAGAAGAGAAAGATAATTTAGAAATTGTAAAATTTGTACCAGCTTCTGGTGCAGCAACACGAATGTTTAAATTTTTATTTGAGTTTTTGTCTAATTACAATAAAAACAAACAAACAATAAACTCTTACATTAATAAAAATAAGGCGACAGAGTTATCTCTTTTTGGTGTAGGTTTAGAAAAATTTCCATTTTATAAATATGTTTTAAATGAAGTCGAAAAATATGTTCCAAAATTTAAATCTCTATCTGTAGACGATAAAGCGCTTGAGTTTATAAAAACAATTTTAAATGAAGATAGATTAAACTTTGGTTTTTCTCCAAAAGGTTTATTACCTTTTCATAAGTATAAAGATCATATTGCTACAGCATTCGAGGAACATTTATTTGAAGCAGCTTTGTATGTTAAATCCAAAGGTGTTGCTAAAATTCATTTTACTATTTCAGAAATATATAAAAATAGATTTGACAAAGAGTTTGCTCGAATTCAAAAAATTGTTGAGCAAAAAACCAATACAAAATTCGAAATTTCATTTTCTTATCAAAAAAGTGCTACAGATACTATAGCGGTAAATTTAGAAAACGAACCATTTGTAGAAAGTGATGGAAGCTTATATTTTAGACCATCTGGTCATGGTGCATTATTATCTAATTTAAACGATTTTGAAGCTGATATTATTTTTATAAAAAATATAGATAATGTAGTCGTGTATAAATATGAAAAAGAAGTTGCCAAGCATAAAAAAATATTGGCAGGTATTTTAATTGAAACTCAAAAACAAGCTTTTAAATATTTAAAAACATTAGAAAAAAACACACTTACAGAAGAAAAACTACTTGAAATAGCTAAGTTTTTAAGAAGTAAAATGAATGTAATTATCTCTTTAGAATTTGAAAAATACTCTCTAAAATATCAAAAAGAATACCTAGTAAATAAATTAAACAGGCCCATTCGTGTTTGTGGTATGGTAAAAAATGAAGGAGAACCTGGTGGCGGACCATTTTGGGTAAAAGACCAAGCAAATAACATATCCTTACAAATTGTAGAATCTGTACAAATAGATAAAAAAAATAAGCACCAAAAAAGCATATTAAAACGCGCAACACACTTTAACCCAGTAGATTTAGTTTGCGGTATAAGAAATTATAAAGGTGAAGCATTCGATTTGTCTCAATTTGTAGATGAAAAAACCGCATTTATAACCATGAAAACAAAAACAGGAAAAGAAATAAAAGCTTTAGAACTTCCTGGCTTGTGGAATGGAAGTATGGCAAATTGGAATACTATTTTTGTGGAAGTACCGTTAGTAACATTTAATCCCGTAAAAACAGTAAACGATTTGCTAAAACCTACACATCAAATTTCATAATGTTTAATGAAGAGTTACTTATAAAAGAGTTTAATTTTAAAGCAATAAGAAGTTCTGGAGCTGGAGGACAGCATGTAAATAAAGTATCAACAAAAGTTGAGTTGTCTTTTGCTATTTTAGAATCTAACGTACTCAATGAAGAGCAAAAACAAAAAATTTTAAAAAAACTCGCAAACCGAATCTCAAAAGATGGTGCTTTTATTTTACAATGCGGAGAAAGTAGAAGTCAATACCGAAACAAAAATATTGCAATTTTTAAAACAATAGAACTACTAAAATCTGCTTTACGTACTAATAAAAAAAGAATATCTACAAAAGTTCCAAAAGCAGTAAAACTAAAAAGATTAAAAAATAAACGCCTAAACTCTAATAAAAAAACAAATAGAAAAAAGCCAGATTTAAATTAAAATAATACTTTTTTAAGAATTATAAACTAATAAAAAAGTAAGTGTAATTTATATTATTTAAAAAAATGTAGATTACCTTTGCAGCGTTCTCAAAAAAGGGGTGCCAATAAACGGCTGAGATCATACCCATTGAACCTAGAACAGGTAATGCTGTTTAGGAAATTTAAACAAAACAACTTTAGCATAAGTGAGAGTTTTTTGTTGTACAATAATTATTAAACAGAATAATTGCCTCTTTTTATTCGTAATTTAAATGAATTTCGAATGAAATCGATATTAAAAAATGCCATTTTAAGTTTAGCAGTCTTGCTAGCAACAACACATTTACTTGCACAAGAGATAAAGCAAGACACAACAAAAGTCGAAGCACTTAGTGAGGTTTTATTATCATCTACTCGGGCAAAAGACAAAACACCATTAGCTTTTACAAATATAAAAAAAGAGGAGTTAGAGTCTTTAAATTTAGGTCAAGATTTACCTATACTTTTAGATCAATTACCATCTGTTGTTACCACAAGTGATGCCGGTGCAGGAGTTGGTTACACTGGTATAAGAGTTCGTGGTAGTGACGCTACAAGAGTAAATGTTACTATTAATGGAATCCCTTATAACGATGCAGAAAGTCAAGGAACGTTTTGGGTAAATATGCCAGATTTTGTGTCGTCTGTAGAAGATATTCAATTACAACGTGGTGTAGGAACATCGGCAAATGGTTCTGGTGCTTTTGGAGCAAGTTTAAATTTAAAAACCTTAAATCCTTCGCAAACAGGATATGCTTCTACAACAAACGCTGTAGGATCTTATGGTACAAGAAAACACAATATAAGCTTTGGGTCTGGTTTAAATAACAACTTTTATGCTGAAGGACGATTGTCTAAAATTAAAAGTGATGGTTATATAGATAGAGCATCATCAGACTTATCTTCTTATTATACCGAAGCTGGATTTTTAAATGAAAACACCTCTATTAAAGCCATTGTTTTTGGTGGAAAAGAAATTACTTACCAGTCATGGTATGGAACTCCTGAGGCTGTAGTAAATAACGACAGAGAAGGTATTCAAGCATTTATAGATAGAAATTTCCCGTCTGATGCAGAAGCAGAAAACCTTTTAAACTCTGGTAGAACTTATAATTTTTATACTTACGACAATCAAGTAGATAATTACGAACAAACACATTACCAATTACATGTTTCTCACCGTTTTAATCAAAATTTTTCGGCTAATCTTTCAGGTAATTTTACAAGAGGAAAAGGCTTTTTTGAGCAATTTAAAGATAATGAAGAGTTAGGTGACTATTTTCCAGAAAATCCTAATGCGGCAGAAGAAGGTGATGTAGTTAGAAGACGTTGGTTAGATAATAAGTTTACTGCAATTGTATATTCTTTAAATTATAAAAAGAACAAACTTAACCTTTATTTAGGTGGTGGTTTTAACTCTTATAATGGAGATCACTTTGGAGAGTTAATTTGGGATTCTTTTGCTACAGAGGTGCCTATTAGAAGTGAATACTATTTTTCAGTTGGTGAAAAACGTGATTTTAGTACTTACATAAAAGGCGAATATGATATTAATAGTAACCTTTTTGCTTTTGTAGATGTGCAGTATAGAAAGGTTAATTATAAGTCTTTTGGTACAAGTTCAGATTTATTAAATATTGATGTTGATAAGGATTACGATTTTTTTAATCCTAAATTGGGTTTAACCTACAAGATTAATAATTTTAATAGTGTTTATGGGTCTTTTGCAGTGGCAAATAGAGAGCCAAATCGTGATGATTTAACTAAAAACCCTATAACACCAAAAGCAGAGCGTTTAAACGATTTTGAGTTTGGTTACAGACTTAAAAAACCTAATTATTATGCTACTGCTAATTTATATTATATGAATTATAAGGATCAATTAGTTTTAACTGGGGATTTAGATGATGTTGGCGATCCAATTAGACAAAATGTTGCAGAAAGTTTTAGAGCAGGAATTGAGTTACAGGCAGGTTATAAGTTTTCTAATAAATTAAGAATTGATGCTAATGCTACTTTTAGTAAAAATGAGATTAAAGAGTTTAATTATGTTGTGTTTGATACACAATATGACCCAAATACTTTCGATACTGTTTCTTATGAGCCTATAGTTACCAATTTAACTAATACAGATATTTCGTTTTCACCCAATGTTATTGCTGGAGGAACTTTAACGTATTCACCTATTAAAAACTTAAATCTTGGTTTTATTTCTAAATATGTTGGTAAACAATTTTTAGATAATACGTCTAGCGACTCTAAGAGTATTGACTCTTACTTTGTTAATAATTTTAACGCTTCGTTTAAATTACAACCAGAATGGATTAAAGAAATTTCATTTAATTTATTAGTAAACAATGTGTTTAATAGCGAGTATGTTTCTAATGGTTATACTTATAGTTATTTTTATAGACCAGAGAATTCTAATGATGATGCTGTGACAGAGAATTTTTACTATCCGCAGGCAAAAAGAAACTTTTTACTTGGGATGACATTAAAGTTTTAATTACAAATCTACTTATATAAAAAAAAGCGGCTCGATGCCGCTTTTTTTTATTGCGAAAAGGATAGTAGTGACATCCTTTTTATGACTTTAGGAATAAAAAGATATAACGTATAGCCTGGTTTTTAATGCTTTTTTTGCATTAAAAATTTGCTCTAATTATTATAGACTCTAATTACGTTACCGTTAACTTCTACTTGATATGGTACTAGTGTATATTGTCCTGTAGTACCGCTTTCTGGTAATCCATTGGCAATAAAATAAGAGTTGTCATCGTCACAACTACAGCTCGCAACTATGCCATTTACTGTTAGTGTTGAGCAATTGCTTATTTGGTGGTTTGGGTCGCTTAATTCCCAGGCTAAGTATGATGAGCCTGTATAGTAAACAACAATGCCGTTTATACCTATGTTTCCTCCTGTTACAATAACATGTTGCGATGGTATTAAAAGGTTGTTATATTGTGGTAAACCGGTGTCTATAAGGTTTTGAGTATCGAAAACGGCATTAGGAATATTTGGATTTTGGTTTTGATTATTTATATCGTCATCTTTTTTACAAGAATTTGTAAATGTGACCAATAGTAATAGTAATGTGGCAATTTTTTTCATTTTATAATTTTCTTTTCAAGCAGTGCAATTTACAATATTTCGTAATTGCGAATTAAATATTTTGTATATTTGTTGTACAATCTCGTGTATGCGGGATTTTTTCGTTAAGTCCCGAACTTGTTTCGGGATATTTTGAATATAGAAATTAACGAGTTTAGATTTTAAACGTAAAAATTATGAGTAAAGTATCATATTATACAGCTGAAGGCTTAAAAAAACTTAGGGAAGAGCTTAAGCATTTAAAAGATGTAGAGCGTGTTAAGGCTAGTAATGCCATTGCAGAGGCACGCGATAAAGGAGATTTAAGTGAAAATGCCGAGTACGATGCCGCTAAAGAGGCACAAGGTATGCTTGAAATGCGTATTTCTAAATTAGAAGACCAATTGGCTGGTGCTAGAATTATTGATGAAAGCCAAATGGATACCTCTAAAATTTTAGTGCTTTCTAAAGTGAAAATTAAAAACCAAACTAACGGTATGGAAATGAACTATACTTTAGTGGCTGATGGTGAAGCAGATTTAGCTTCTGGAAAAATTTCTGTTAATTCTCCAATAGGAAAAGGTTTATTAGGAAAAAGCGTAGGTGATGTTGCAGAGATTAGTGTACCTAGCGGTATTATGAAATTTGATATTATCGAAATTTCTAGATAATATTTGTAAAAAAAATAAAAAAACACAGTTTTTGTGTTTATATAATATTATTCCTGTTTTTACTAAAGAAACATTTAGTAAAGCAGGAATCTTTTTTTATCTTTAATTTTATAATACCAATATATTTTATGGCATCAATATTTACAAAAATAATTAATGGAGAAATACCTAGTTATAAAGTGGCAGAAACCGATGAGTTTTTAGCTTTTTTAGACGTAAACCCAAATGCAAAAGGCCATACATTGTGCATACCTAAAAAGGAGACTGATAAAATTTTTGATTTAGATAGAGTAGAATATGCTGGTTTAATGGAGTTTTCTAGGTTGGTAGCTAAGGCTATTGAAAAAACAATACCTTGTAAACGCGTTGGTATGTCTGTAATTGGTTTAGAGGTGCCACATGTTCATGTGCATTTAATACCTTTAAACTCTATGGAAGATGCTCGTTTTATAAATAAAGTAAGTTTAGATAAAGAGGCTTTTGAAGCTTTGGCTAAAGCAATACAAGCTAATTTATAAGTAATAAAATAGTTGCAGTAATTATTATTGCAAGTACTACACTTACTATAATCCAAAATAAAGGTTTTAACTTTTTAGATGCTTTTTTTGGATTAAAAGCTTTCATTTGGTAATTAAATACACGCTCTATATCTTCTGTCCATTGTACAGGAAATATTTGTGTATTACATACATTACACTCCATTTCTGTAGTAATATTTTCTGTAATAGATTTAGCAAACTTTGTGTCTACATATTCTTGCTTAAAAGTAAGTTCTAAACCTTCTTTACTAAAGCACTCTGGGCAATTATTATTAAACGCTACTGTTTTAACAGTAATCCATTTTTGAGCCATAATTAAATAGTTTTAAAGGTTATTTGCATTGTAGTACCTTTTTCAATAATAGATTGTGCAACTTTAATTTTACCACCATGAAAATCTTCAACAATTCTTCTTGCAAGAGATAAGCCTAATCCCCAACCACGTTTTTTTGTAGTATAACCAGGTTCGAAAATAGAGTTAAATTGTTTTTTTGTTAAACCTTTACCAGTATCTGTAACCATAATAAGTACTTTATTTTCAAGGTTAGATATTTTTATAGTTAAACTGCCTTTACCTTTCATGGCATCAATAGCATTTTTAACCAAATTCTCAATTGTCCAACTATATAATTGAGGGTTCAAATTTACAAAAACAGGTTGGTTAGGCGTTATAATTTTAAAATTTATAAGCTTTGAAGATCGCGTTTTTAAGTATTCGTAAGTTTTTTGGGTTTCTATTACAATATCTGCTTTTTCTAAGGTTGGTAGTGATCCTATTTTACTAAAACGTTCTGTAATAGTTTGTAATCTATCTATATCTTTTTCAATTTCAACTATGTATTCTGGGTTTACTTCTTCGGTTTTTAAAATCTCTGTCCAACCTATTAATGAGGACAAAGGAGTGCCAATTTGGTGAGCTGTTTCTTTTGCCATACCAGACCATAATTTATTTTGTGTTGCTATTTTAGAACTACGATAAAAAAAGTAAACTACAGCAGCAAACAGTATAATTATTAATAATAAAGCTAGTGGATAGTATTTTAATTTGTTTAAAGTATTTGAGTTTCCGTAGTAAATTTTGCCATAATAGTTTTCTTTATACTTAACATCTATAGGCTTGTTTTCTTTTTCAAATTGAAGTTTTATTTTCTTTAAATAAACATTGGTGTTTGAAATATTAGAGGTATCTATATTTTTTATAATGCTAATTTTATTGTCTGCATCAACCATTATCATAGGTGTTACAGATGTTGTGTCTGTAATAATTTTTTCTACTACAGCATTTACATCACTATCTAGATCATTAAAACTGTTTGAAAAATCACTTTGTGCTGCAGACCAAATTTCCATTTTAGCGCGTTCTTCGTCTTTAAACTTTTGGAAAAAAACATAGGTGTTCCAAAGTATAAGTGAGATAATAGCAAACGACGCTATAATTATAATCCAACGTAAAATTTGTCTGTTTTTTGTAAAAAACATGAGGTCTTTTTTTTATGGTAATATACTTAAAAAGTATATAATGTAGTATTGTTAATAATATTGTACAATCGCAGGATAATCTTTTTTTAGTTCGTTTACTAATTAAGTACCTTTGTGCAAACAAAAGTAACTATGACTTCTTTTGAACCTAAAGATTTAACGACAGCAAAGCTTCATGGGTATTTACTTAGTGCAGTAGCACCAAGGCCAATTGCTTTTGCAAGTACAATAGATGCTAATGGTAATGCAAATTTATCGCCATTTAGTTTTTTTAATGTGTTTAGCGCAAATCCGCCAATAATGATATTTTCTCCAGCACGACGTGTAAGAGATAATACCACAAAACACACATTAGAAAATGCAGAGGCAACTAAAGAGGTTGTTATAAATGTTGTGAATTATAATATTGTGCAGCAAATGTCTTTAAGTAGTACAGAGTACGGAAAAGGCATAAACGAGTTTGATAAAGCTGGATTAACCATGGTTAAAAGCGATATTGTAAAACCTTTTAGAGTTGCAGAGTCACCAGTACAGTTTGAGTGTAAAGTAAACGAGATTGTAAAATTAGGAACCGAAGGTGGCGCAGGAAATTTAATTATTTGTGAAGTTGTTAAACTACACATTAATGATGCTGTGTTAAATGAAAAAGGAAGCATAGACCAAGAGAAATTAGATTTAGTATCTCGTGCTGGCGGAAGCTATTATAGTAGAGCGAAATCTGGTTTTTTTGAAATACCTAAACCTTTAACAACATTAGGAATTGGTGTAGATATGTTACCAGTAGCTATAAAAAATAGTAAAATATTAACAGGTAACGATTTAGGTTTGTTAGCAAATGTTGAAGCATTGCCAACTCAAGAAAGTATTGAGGCTTTTGTAAAAGAACATGACATAACTTCACTTACCGAAGTAGAAAAGCATAAAAAGGCACAAAATTTGCTTAGTTATGGTGATGTTGAAAAGGCATGGAAAGTATTATTATCGTAGTAATACGATTTAAATTAGACGAATATTTAATAATTATATAGACAATGGAAGTACAAGGAAAAGTAAAATTAATTGGAGAGACGCAATCTTTTGGAAGCAACGGATTTAGAAAAAGAGAATTAGTTGTAACAACAGAAGAGCAGTATCCACAACACATAATGATAGAGTTTGTTCAAGATAAAGTAGATTTATTAAACAACTATCAAGTAGGTCAAGATGTGAAAGTAAACATTAATTTACGTGGTAGAGAATGGACTAATCCTCAAGGAGAAGTAAAGTATTTTAACTCTATTCAAGGATGGAGAATAGAAGGTGTTCAAGCAAATGCACCAGCAGGAGCTCCAGAAGTACCGCCAGCGGCTGCTTTTGAGCCAGCAACTAATTTAAAAGAAGAAGATCACGACGATTTACCATTTTAAGGTAAGCTTCTATCTATTCGCACATAATGCGAAACTTATAAAAAACGGTAATAGCATTAATTGTTATTACCGTTTTTATATTTTTAATAAAATTTACAAATGCATATATTAAATCAACATATAAATTTTCCTCAAATTACAGAAGCAGACCATGAAGGTTTATTAGCTATTGGTGGTGATTTATCTGTAGAGCGTTTGGTTTTAGCTTACAAAAGCGGCATTTTTCCATGGTTTAATGAAGACGAAGTCATTTTATGGTGGTCGCCAGACCCAAGATTTGTTTTATATCCAGAGGATTTAAAAGTGTCTAAAAGCATGAGGCAGTTTTTAAGAAATTGCAATTTTGAAGTTACTATAAATAAAGACTTTAAAGCTGTGATTACTAATTGTGCTAAGGTAAAACGTGTTGGGCAAAGTGGCACTTGGATTACCAACAGTATGATTAATGCTTATTGTAAATTACACAAATTAGGTTATGCAAAATCTGTTGAGGTTTGGGATAATAATGAGCTTGTTGGCGGTTTTTATGGTGTAGATTTAAATAATGGTGTGTTTTGTGGAGAAAGTATGTTTGCAAATAAAAGTAATGCTAGTAAAGCAGCATTTATAACTTTTATTCAAAATACCAATTATAGTCTTATAGATTGTCAAGTTTATACAGCACATTTAGAGCGTTTAGGTGCAAAAGAAATATCTAGAACTAAATTTTTAAGCTATTTAAATTTTAATAACTCCAGAGGTTAATACATGTAGTTTCTGGTTTTTTTCAATATTAAAACCTTCAAATCTATATTCTAATCCAAATTGTAACTTTAAGTTTTTAGAGTATAGCCAACCTAGTTGTGTAGTAATTCTATAATCCAGCTCTGGTTTTGTTGCTCTTGCAACACTATATAAAGCTTCGTTGGTAGCAACAATATAAGCTTCTCCAATATTTAATTGTTCACCATTTAATGGAAAATCTACAGCAAATCTATATCTAAATCTATGCGTTGTTTTTGGGTTTGTTATTCTTTGTTCGGCTCTAAATCTATGCCCAAACCTTAAAGCGCGTAGTCTTGTTATTGTATTAAATTGCTGCGTGATTCTTATTTCATTATTAGGGTGTTCAAACCAATCTCTATTTCTATACTGTAAACCAAGGCTAATACTATTATCTAAACTTAAACTATAAGTTGAAAAATGTTTAAAATCTAATTGTCTTATATGTGCATTAGTTGCTTCGTTATTATAAATATAATGGCGTGTAGAAACACTAAAGTTGTATTTGTAAATACCAGAAACTTTATGATTAATACTTAAATTATGCTCGCCTAATGCCGAAAAATAATTTTGAGCCATAAGACTAGAACTATAAAACATAGCAATAAACAGCACTATTTTTAGCTTAGTATAAAACGTGACCATAAGAAGTTGTAGATACTGTTTTTGTTGAAATATGTATGCCTTCACTATTAAATAAAAACTCTTTTAAAAGGTAGTTGTTGCCTGTTTTTATTTCTGCAATTATTTCTAAGTTTGGATTTTGTTTAAAATCACCATTTAAAGTGGCTTTTATAAATTCTTCTTGGCTTTGTTTGTGTTTAAAAACATACTGCTTTTGTGTTTTTTTTAGTTTATGCTTTGAGTAATTTTTCTCTAAAAACCTATTAATTTTATTAAGTATTCGCCTATCAATTTTTTTGTTTTTAACCGTAATTTCTATGTCTTCTAATGTACCTTCTTTAGAAAACTCTATGCTGTATTTTTGTTTTTTATATTTAAATTTTGCTTCATAGCTTACTTTATTACTATCTGTTTCTTTGTAAAGTTTTATTTTTTTTTCAAACTGTTTTATTATGTTTAAAGATGGTGTTGCTGTTTTAGGAAACTGTTGTTGTTCTATTTTTTCTTCTTTTTCATTTTTAGTTTGAGCATAACAACAAGAAAAAAAACAGATAAAAAGGATTATTAAAATTTTATACTTCTTCATATCTAAAACAATTTACTTCGTGGTCATTTACTAAACCTGTGGCTTGTAAAAAAGCATACACAACTGTTGAGCCAACAAATTTATAACCTCTTTTTTTTAAAGCTTTACTAATAGTGTCGCTTAGCTTGGTGTTTGCTGGTGCATTTTTATAATTTTTAACATTGTTTTTAATTGGTGTATGGTTTACAAAACTCCATATATAATTGCTAAAACTACCAAATTCCTCTTGAGTTTTAATAAATGCCTGAGCATTTGTAACGGCTGCATTTACTTTTAATTTATTTCTAATTATACCTTCGTTATTTAATAACTCTTCAATTTTATCTTGTTTATAATTTGCGATTTTTAAGTAGTTAAAACTATCGAAAGCTTGTTTAAAATTCTCACGTTTTCGCAAAATTGTAATCCAACTTAATCCAGCTTGAAACGTTTCTAAAATTAAAAATTCAAAAAAAACATTGTCATCATGAACAGGTACAGCCCATTCTGTGTCGTGGTACTTTTCATAAAGTTCATCACCAGTACACCAGCCACATTTGTGTTTTTTCATATTTGTAAGGAATTTTAAAAATTACTACTAATGTAAGAACTGTAATTTAGAAAACTTAGAAATTACAGTATTTTTACACTATGGAAACACTACAAAATACAGATTTAAAACGCATTATAGATCAAAGTTTAAATAAAGCAATTTCTTACCAAGCTTATAGAGATTTGGTTGAAGAATTAGTGGAAACAAAATTGAATACAGGAAACGATATCACCGAAGCTTTAGTAAATTACACTATGCTTAACGATAGAAGAATGAAACGCTGGGATAAAACGGTAAAAGTATCTGAAGTTGTAAAACAAGAAGTTTCAAACTTAAAGATTAATCAAACTTGGTTAGTAATTACAGAGAGTTGGTGTGGTGATGCAGCTCATGTTATGCCCGTGATGAATAAGGTTGCAGAATTAAATAGTGGGATAGACTTTAAAGTTGTACTTCGTGATGAAAACGACGACTTGATGAATAGGTTTTTAACCAATGGAGGAAAATCTATACCTAAATTAATAATTATAGATAACGATAGTAATGAGGTTTTAGATTCTTACGGTCCAAGACCAAGTACAGCAACAAAATTAGTTACAGATTATAAGGCTAAACATGGTAGTTTAACACCGGAATTTAAAGAAGATTTACAACGTTGGTATAATAAAGATAAAGGTCAAACAGCAATTAAGGATTTGGTTAATATTTTAAAAGCCAGTTAATTAAAGCTTATTTGCCTTTAAAATAAAATGTAATAGTTCCTATTTGAGATTTTTTAGACGAAGGATTAAAATGCGCATTTTTAGCATAATCTAAGGCATAGTCTTGCAGGCAAGAATTAGTTGAGTTTGAAGCGTTATTAATAGCTGTTTTAATAACTTTTCCTGTATTAGAAACTGTTATGTTTACTACTATTTTTCCGCTAGATTCACATAAATAAACAGGTACAGGTAAAAAAGTATCTGTTCTACCTTTTAAAGAATATAGTATAGAACTGTTTTTATTAGCAGAGGCTTCAGTACTACTATTTGCAGAGGCATTAGCACGTTTTTTTAAAATAGAATTTACACCATTAAAAGAGGTTAATTCTTGTTTGTTTACCGTGTTTTTAGCTTTGGTTTTAGTAGCTTTATTTATTTTAAAATCATTATGTTCTCTATTTTCTAATCGAGGATCTATAAAGTCTTCAGGTGGAGCTATAGGTTTATAAGCTTGAGCAAAATGCTTATATTTTTTTGTCTCATTATAAGCTTTATTTGTGCTTTTGCTATTTTGTAACTCGTTTTGTTTTTGCTTTTCTGTTGTTTCAACAACTTCTACAGGTGTTATGTCTATTAGAGTTTCAGAAACCTGTACATTGTATTTAAACATATCTAAACTCAATATACCAAGTACTAAAGTTCCTGCAATTAAAAAAGTTATGGCTAATGCCTTATGTGAGTTTTTAAATTTCAAAATTAAATTTATAATAGATTGGGTTTCTTATGTTATATATACGTATAAACCGCTTTTTGAAGATGTTATTGCAAAAGTTATTCCGTTTTTTTAGGTAATGCAGTAATAAAACTTTCAATAGAAAGTGCATTTTCAACATTAAAATCTCCAATTTTCGTTCGGCGTAAAACAGAAAGGTGTCCACCAGAATTTAGTGCTTTTCCAAAATCGTTTGCTAAAGAACGTATGTAGGTACCTTTGCTGCAAACTACTCTAAAATCTACAGTGTTTTCTTTAATATTTGTGATCTCGAAAGCGTTTATAGTAATTTTTCTAGATTTTATTTCAACATCTTCACCAGCACGTGCAAATTCATACAGTCTTTTTCCATCTTTTTTTAATGCTGAAAAAACAGGTGGAAATTGGTCTATTTCACCAATAAACTGTTTGGTTGTTTGGTGTATTAAATAGTTAGTGATATGGCTTGTAGAAAATGTTTTGTTTATTTCGGTTTCTAAATCAAAAGATGGAGTTGTACTACCTAAAACAATTGTACCTGTGTATTCTTTTATTTGACCTTGAAATGTATTTATTTGCTTGGTCATTTTTCCTGTGCAAATAACTAGTAATCCTGTGGCTAAAGGATCTAGAGTACCAGCATGACCAACTTTAATTTTTTTTATTTTAAAGGCTTGTTTAATCTCCCAACGTAATTTATTTACAACTTGAAATGACGTCCAATTTAACGGCTTGTCTATTAGCAAAACTTGTCCTGCTTGGTAATCTTCAAGAGTCATAAATTAATTAGTTTAAAATTGAAAAAATTATGGCAATTATACCTACAATTACACAGTATAAAGCAAAGTAAGAAAGTTTGCTTTTTTTAACTAAAGCAATCATCCAGGTACAGGCTACTAATCCAGATATAAAAGCTGCAATAAAACCAGCAATAATGGCAACAGAATTTTGACTGTTAAAATTTAGGTCGCCACTTAAAACATCTTTAGCAATTTTACCAAATATTAAAGGAACAACCATTAAAAAAGAAAATCTTGCGGCTTTGGTTTTATCGTTACCTAATAGTACAGAGGTAGAAATTGTTGCGCCGCTTCTTGAAATACCAGGAAGCATAGCTATTGCTTGAGAAACACCAATAATTAAAGCATCTTTAAAGCCTACTTTTTTGTGTGTGTTTTTAGCTTTATCTGCTAAAAATAGTAGTGCCGCGGTAACTAATAACATACAACCTACTAACATAATATTACTACCAAATAGTTGCTCTAATTGTTCTTCAAAAAAAACACCTACAATAACTGCAGGTATCATAGAAATTATAATTTTTATAGCAAAACGATGATCACTATTAACGGCAGGTTTAAATAAACCTTTAATAATTTCAAAAATATCTTTTCTAAAAACTACAATAGTACTTAATGCTGTAGCAAAATGCAGTACTACTGTAAATAAGAGGCTTTCTTCTGGTATGGAGTTGTCGCCAAGAATGGCTTTGCCAAGTTCTAGATGGCCACTAGAGGATACAGGTAAAAATTCTGTTAAACCTTGTATAATTCCTAAAATAATTGAGTCTATAATGTCCATAGCGTAAGTAATGGAAATTAAATTTTATCGGTTAAAACTTTTGGTAAAAGTCTTTCTAAAAATGCTTTTTGATTTTTTTCTACAACTATAAAATTCCAGTTGTCTTTGCCGTTTGGCGATATAGCATATGCTTGTTTTTCGGCATAAATTTCAAAAAACTGTGTCTTTTCATCATACTTTACATTGTTTTCGCCAAAGGTTTGTTGTAAAGCCATTTTAGTTAAACTTAGTTGTAATTCTTGAGATTCTGCTTTTTCTTCTTCAGTTTCATCTTCGTTTTCATCATCTTGAGCATTTATTTTCATAAACATGACATTAGAATATTGAAGCATAGCATAAAACTTGCCTTCAATTTTTTCAGCATCGTTAACCTCGTGTATTTTAGCGTCTTCTAATTTAAATTCAATTCCTGGAGTATTAAAAGTTTGTTCCATAACCCTAACCATTTGGTCTCTTGGTATAATTTTAAACAAGTCTTCGCTTACATAATCCATAGATTTATTAAAATCCATACTTGTAATGGCATCTAAATAATCGTTGAATTGAGTTTTTATTTCGCTTTTATAATCTTGAGAATAACTTACTACACTAATACAAAGAAGACATAGTGTAACGAGTTGTTTTTTTAATAGCGTCATGTTTAGTTAGTGTCTTTAGATCGTGTAAGAATAGCATAAATTTGAACTCCAAATCCTGCCAGAATTAATGTTGGCGCTAAGTGAATGCGTCTCCAGTTAAATATGTCTTCATTAAAAACATTTGGGTCGTCGCTGCCTCCACCAGACATTAAAATAAATCCTATGACAATAAGTGCTAAACCAATAAACATAAATTTATAGTTGCGTTTTCCAAATATAAATTCGCTTTTATGCTCTTCGGTATCTTTACGTTTTTGTTCTCCCACGGTATATTACTTAAGTTCTGAAAAAATAATTTCGTCACCAACAGTTATTTGTACGATGTGCCCAGATGTTGCTAAACCGCCAAGAACTTTTGGTAAGTGCAAAGTAACGGTTTTATTTAAAACTTTTACACGTAATGAATCTAAATTTAGTCCGCGTTCTAATCCTCTACTTATATAGTATAGATCTCCATTTCTGTTTTCTAAAACAATATTATTTGTAACGTCTCTTTGAATGTCTGTAATTTTTCCAGTTTCAACGCTACAAAATTTTGCTTTTGTTCTTGGTTGTTTAATGCTTGTAAATAACTGGTAACTTAAAAAAACAAGCCAACCAATAGCAATTATAATTATTACTATTAAAGTGTTTTTCATATTTAAAAAGAATTTAGTTTTAATCGTAAATTCCTCTTAAATGATTGTTATTAGTGTCTACCTTATCTATTTTAACATATTTGGTAGAAAATTCGTTTGTTTCTTTATGTGATAAAAGTACTATTGAAGTAATCGCAACGATACCTATAAATACAAATGTTACTCGTTTCATAATTTGAAATTTTAATGATGAATAAAAAGTATTGGTATAGTCAGATATATAAATTTTGGTTAAGTAAAGATAACCGGATATGTGTTTAAATATTGTTAATAGGTAAGTTAAACATTGTTAAACTTATTAATATAACTTATCTGTATTTAAGTTTAAAAAACGCTGTGTAGCGAAAAAAGTAGAAATCCATGTAATAAAAATACCTAATAGAAAAACGACTGCAAATAAAGCTATTATAAATACAGGTTTGCTTAATAATGTTAATTCAGGAAACATTTTATCTACATAATAAAGTACAATGGCCATACCAATTAAAGCTAAAACAGCACCAACAATACCAAGTTTTACACTTCTCCATATAAAAGGTTTTCTAATAAAACGCTTAGTAGCACCAACCATTTGCATGGTTTTAATTGTAAAACGTTTAGAGTATACTGCTAACCTTATAGAGCTATTAATTAATAAAACAGCAATTAGTGTAAATAAAGCGCTTAAAAGTAATACCCAAAAACTAATTTTTTTAACGTTGTCGTTCATTAAATTAACTAAGTCATTATCATAACTAACTTCGTCTACAAAGTTTTTTGTTAAAGCTTCGTCTGCAATTGTTTGTAATTTTGCCGAGGTTACAAAATCTGCTTTCAAATTTACATCTATAGAGTTTTTTAACGGGTTACTACCTAAAAAATCCATAAAATCTTCACCGCTTTCTTCTTTCATAAACTCTGCCGCTTGATCTTTAGAAACAAAAGCAGTAGACTTAACATAATCTGCCATTGCTAAACTTTTTTCAAGCTGTTTAATTTCAACCTCTTTTGCTGTATCCTTTAAAAATATAGTAACGGTAACTTGCTCTTTAAAATGATCTGCCACTTTTTTTGCATTTAATACCAAAAGACCTAATAAACCCAGTAAAAATAAAACTAAGCCAATACTTAACACAACAGAGAAGTATGATGAAATTAAACGACGTTTTTGGAATTTATCAAAAGATGAGCTCATAAATAGAGTTTAGATTTAACGGTAAAAATAATAAAGAAAAAGAAAACTATCTTGAAAAGATAAAAGTCTTTTATTTTCAAAAAAAATTAATTTATAATTACAATAACAACGCTTAAACTTTCAACACTATTATAGAAAGTTTAAATTTGCCGTTTTATAAGCAGAAAATCAAGACAATGCAATACGATTTTAATAGAATAGAACAAGACTGGCAAAAATACTGGGCAGAAAATCAAACTTTTAAAGCCTCAAACAATAGCGATAAACCAAAATATTACGTACTAGATATGTTTCCTTATCCATCTGGAGCAGGATTACACGTTGGGCATCCTTTAGGATATATTGCTAGTGATATTTATGCACGTTACAAACGCCATAAAGGTTTTAATGTATTACATCCTCAAGGTTATGATAGCTTTGGTTTACCTGCAGAGCAATACGCTATTCAAACTGGGCAGCATCCAGCAGTAACTACAGAAACAAATATAAAAACCTACCGTAGGCAATTAGACCAAATTGGTTTTAGTTTCGATTGGAGTAGAGAAGTGCGTACAAGTAATCCAGAATATTATAAATGGACACAATGGATATTTATTCAATTATTCGAATCGTATTATTGCAATAATGATAATAAAGCCAAGGATATAAAGGAGTTGGTGTCTATTTTTTCTTCAGAAGGAAATAGTAATGTAAATGTTGCTTGTGATGATGATGTAGAAGAATTTACAGCCGAAGAATGGAATAGCTTTTCAGCAGAAAAACAACAAGAAATACTATTAAAATACAGACTAACGTATTTGGCTGAAACCGAAGTAAACTGGTGTCCTGTTTTAGGAACCGTTTTAGCTAACGATGAAATTGTAAACGGCGTTTCAGAACGTGGCGGACATCCAGTTGTTCGTAAAAAAATGACGCAATGGAGTATGCGTATTTCTGCCTATGCCGAAAGACTTTTACAAGGCTTAGAAGATATAGATTGGACAGATTCATTAAAAGAAACACAACGTAACTGGATAGGAAAATCTGTTGGAGCAAGTGTAACATTTAATGTAAAAGAGCACCAAGAAACAATTGAGGTTTTCACCACAAGACCAGATACTATTTTTGGAGTTAGTTTCATGACATTAGCGCCAGAGCACGAACTGGTATCACAAATTACAACGCCAGAACAAAAAGCAGAAGTAGAAGCCTACATAGAAAAAACAGCCAAACGCAGTGAACGTGATCGTATGGCAGATGTAAAAACAATTTCTGGAGTGTTTACAGGAGCTTATGCTCAGCATCCATTTACAAAAGAACCAATTCCAATCTGGATTGGCGATTACGTATTAGCAAGTTACGGTACAGGAGCAGTAATGGCAGTACCATGTGGAGACCAAAGAGATTACGATTTTGCTAAACATTTTAATATAAATATTCCTAATATTTTTGATGGAGTAGATATTAGCCAAGAAGCTTTTGCAGGAAAAGATGGTGTTAAAATTGCAAACAGCGATTTTTTAAATGGCATGAATTATAAAAAAGCAAGCAAGCGTGCTATTTATGAGTTAGAACAATTAGGACAAGGCGAAGGCAAAACTAACTATAGATTACGTGATGCTGTATTCTCAAGACAACGTTATTGGGGAGAACCATTTCCAGTATATTATGTAAATGGTATGCCACAAATGATTGATAAAGCACATTTGCCAGTAACACTTCCAGAGGTAGAAAAATATTTACCAACCGAAGAAGGCGAGCCACCATTAGGTCGTGCAGATGTTTGGGCTTGGGATACAAGTGCAAACCAAGTAGTTTCTAACGATAAAATAGATAATAAAACCGTTTTCCCACTAGAACTCAATACGATGCCAGGTTGGGCAGGAAGCTCGTGGTACTTTTTCCGTTATATGGAAGAAGCCGCAAATAGAGGCGATGTTTTTGCAAGTGAAAACGCACTAAAATATTGGGAAAATGTAGATTTATACATTGGCGGAGCAGAACACGCAACAGGCCATTTATTATACTCTCGTTTTTGGGTAAAATTACTTAAAGATCGTGGCTTTGTAAATGTTGAAGAACCTTTTAAAAAGCTAATAAACCAAGGTATGATTCTTGGTACTAGTGCTTTTGTTTATAAAATTGGAGCAGTCTCTTTAAGGAATCTCAAAGGGAAAACTGAAAAAAGTTATAAAATTTCTGGTTCTCCAGAGTTTTATCAAAAAACAAATTTATTAATTTCTAAGAATTTATTTTTTGAAAGTTTAGGGTATAATCAAAAAGCACCTAGCTCTAATGTTAAAGGAGATGGTTTTCATGATATTTCAATAAAAAATAAATTATTTGATTTTATCTGTAAAGAATTTAAATTTACTACAGAGCAAATTGATAAAATTGAGAGTGAAGAGCTTATAATAACTTATCATTTTTCTTTTACTAGATCTTTTGTTGGTTATGTAGATTCGTCTGATAATTTGATGATTGATGATTTTTTAAATGATAATATGAACAACGATCTTCTAGACGCAAAAATCATAAAAGAAGAAGATAGCACATTTAAAGTTGGTCGTGAAGTAGAAAAAATGTCCAAATCTAAATACAATGTTGTAAATCCAGACGATATTGTAAGAGATTATGGAGCAGACAGTTTACGTCTATACGAAATGTTTCTTGGACCTTTAGAGCAATACAAGCCTTGGAACACAGCAGGAATTACAGGAGTTCATGGGTTCTTAAAAAAACTATGGAAACTTTATGTCGATGAAAATGGTTTAAAAGTAAACAATGCAGAACCAACAAAAGACAACTTAAAAACCTTACATAAAACCATTAAAAAAGTAGAAGAAGATATAGAGAATTTTTCTTTCAATACATCGGTTTCTACGTTTATGATAGCTGTAAACGAGCTTGGAGCTCAAAAATGTACAAGTAAAGAAATATTAGAACCATTATTAGTTTTAGTATCACCTTACGCACCACACATAGCTGAAGAATTGTATAAAATGCTTGGTAATAGCGGCTCTATTTCTACTGTTACGTTTCCTAAATTTGAAGCTAGCCATTTAGTAGAAAGTAGTAAAAATTATCCAATTTCTTTTAACGGTAAAATGCGTTTTACTTTAGAGTTGCCAATGGATATGAGTAAAGATGATATTGAAAAAACAGTAATGGCTCACGAAAAAACAATTGCACAATTAGATGGTCGTACACCTAAAAAAGTAATTGTAGTTCCTGGAAAAATTGTAAATATAGTTGGATAATGAATGAGGTTTAAGTTTGGTAAAACAGATAGAATTGGGCTTATGTTGTTTACCGCTGTGGTACTAACAACAACATTAATATATCAATTTGAAGAACGTTTTACCAAAGAAAATTGGGAGCGAAATAGATCTACCCGATATAAAATGGCCGATGATATTATTGAGCGCCAAGTACTCTTAGGAAAAACCAAACAAGAAATTATTAACTTATTAGGTTATGCTGTTTTTACAACCAAAAACGGAAAAGAAATTTTACAGTATAAACTTGGCAAATCACCAAATTTTGAAACCGTAAAAAGAGAGACGCTTATTATTTATTTTGAAAATGAAAAAGTAACGCTTGTAGTTAGAGGTCAAGAATAACTGACACATTTTCTTTTAACAACATTGGCTCACTTTTTGTTATATTTATAATCAAGAAACTTAAAATTTAAAAATCAATATGATAGGAACAGGATATATGGGTTACTACATACTAATTGGGGCCATCTCAATAGTAAGCTGGTTAGTAAGTAATCAATTAAAGAGAAAATTTGAGAAATACTCAAAAGTACACTTAAGAAATGGCATGAGTGGAGCAGAAATAGCTCAAAAAATGTTAGCAGATAATGGTATTAGAGATGTTGAGGTAATATCAACTCCAGGTCGTTTAACAGACCATTATAACCCAGCAAATAAAACAGTAAACTTAAGTGAAGCTGTGTATAACCAACGTAACGCAGCAGCAGCAGCAGTTGCCGCGCATGAGGTTGGTCATGCAGTGCAGCATGCAACTGCATACCAGTGGTTAACTATGCGTTCTAAATTAGTACCTGTTGTACAAGTAACATCAAGCTTGTCTCAATGGGTTGTTTTTGGTGGTATTGCATTAATGGCATCAAATGCAATTGGTGTTGCTGGACAATATATTGCTATAGCAGGATTAGTAATGATGGCGTTTGCAACATTATTTAGTGTTATTACATTACCTGTAGAGTACGATGCTAGTAACCGTGCTTTGGCTTGGTTAAAAAATAAAAATATGGTTACTCCAGACGAATATAAAGGTTCTGAAGATGCTTTAAAATGGGCAGCAAGAACCTATTTAGTTGCCGCAATTGGTGCTATTGCATCATTATTATATTGGGCGCTTCAGGTTTTTGGTGGTAGAGATTAAACTCTTTTATAATTTATAGAAAAAAAGCTCCTAAAGTAATTTAGGAGCTTTTTTTTCTATAAAAGTATGTTCCTTTTTAAGGATTACGAATAAATACCTGTTTTATAATTCTAGTAAATTCACGCTCAAAAAGGACAGTTTATATGTGAAACTTTGTTTACGTATTAATTCATTAAAACATTAAAATTATGAAAACCACACAAGAACAAAGAAACACGATTATTGCTCACGATTTTATTACTAAAAACACTGGTGTTTTAGATCAAAATAAAATTGATAATGCAGTAAAAACAATTACAGCTAAAACACAGTCTTACCCAGCTAAAGGAAGTGTTGCAAGTTTTATTTTTTACTTGAAATTTCAAGTTAATATTACTGGTGGAAAATCTTTTAACGGTAATGCTGGAGGAGCTTCTACTCCTGGAGGAGGCGCTTTAATTGGAGATGTGTATACTAGTGATATAAATCGCTTATATAGTGACACTGTAAGTTTTCAATTTACTGCGACACCAGTTTATACAAGTATTATATTTTTTGATAAATCAAGTAATGCTTTAGGCACTTTTCAATGTGGAGCTGTTAGTACGGTTGCTGGTGTTGGTGGTGGTTCAGGTAAGTGGTAAAATTCTTATTAATTTAATTACTAAAACAAAAGTTTCTAAATAATTTTAGGAGCTTTTGTTTTTTTAATCAAACGAATCCTTTTCTAAAGAAACTAGTTTGTTTTTTAATCCATAAATAACCAAACCAGCAACATTTTTAGATTCTGTTTTTAATAAAAGATTATTACGGTGACCTTCTACGGTTCTTGGACTTATAAAAAGTTTTTCTGCTATGTCATTAGTTGTAGATTGTTGACAAATAAGTTCTAAAACTTCAATTTCTCGCTTGGTAAAATAAGAGGTATCAAAATTTGACTTTACTTTTTTATCATTAGGATTTGTAAGATTTTCGTGTATAAATTGTATTACTTCTTGACCATAATAAAAGCCTTTATTGGCAACTTCTTCTATAGTTTTAATCATTAAATTTGGAGTGCTATTTTTTGCCAAATAAGCAACAGCTCCAATAGATATCATGTTTAGTATAAAAGGTTTGCTAAAATAACTTGTTAAGGCAATGACTTTTATATCTGGAAATTCTTTTCTAATTAATTTTGTGACTTCAACACCATTTAGTTTTGGCATTTTTAGATCTGTAATTACAATTTCAGGTAATTCATTAGCTTGCCGTAAAAGCATAATTAGCTCTTCTCCATTTTCGGCATCAAAAACAACTTCTATATTTTTATTGTTTTCTAAAATGGCTTTCAATCCTTGTCTAAACAATTGCTCGTCATCTGCTAACACAATTTTTATATTATTTTTCATAATTACAACGTATAATAAATTGACTTCCACTATTAATTGTGCTATCGATTAATAATGTCCCGTTTAAAATTTTAACTCTACTTTTAATATTTTGTAATCCAATTCCTGATTTTCCTTTAATATCATTCACTGTAAAGCCTTTGCCATTATCTTGATATCTTAAAACAAAACCTATATTACTCTTTTCCATATAGACCGCTAATTCATTGGCTTTGCCATGCCTAATAGAGTTGTTTATAAGTTCTTGTACAATTCTAAAGACATGTAATTGGTTGGTTTTAGATAGTTTAGGTAATTCTTCTATGTTGCTCTCTATATCTAAATTTGTACTTGTAGAGCATTCTTCAAACAACTCTTCTAAAGCAGCTTTTAGCCCAAATTCATTTAGAATAGGAGGTAATAAATCATGAGCAATTTTACGTGAACTTTCTAATGTTGTAGAAGTTATTTCTAGTATTTGTTGTAGCGATGCTTTTTGATTTGTTGAAAGACTTATATCTGTTAATAAAACATTTGTAGATAGGCTTACAATATTAAGTTTCGAGCTAATGGCATCATGTAAATCTTGTGCAATTCTTTTGCGTTCAGCTTCTTGAATTGAGATAGAAGTTTGTAATATTTTTTGTTGGTTTTCAAGTTTAAGGGCGGCTTTTTCAAGTTCTTTTTGTATAAGTTTTTGTCTTGAATAGTGAAAAAACAAAATTATTCCAGTAGTAATTAATACTAAAAATATAATACTATAAACTAAGGCTTGTATAATTAATCTTTCGTTTTCCATAAGCTCATTTTCCACTCAAATAATATTAATAAAAGATAACCTACATAAAATACTTTATTTAAAAACCAGACATTATTTGCTAAAGATTTATCTATAGAATTAATTACGTTTCCTAGTATAAAAATAAGTGTACTAACAGATAAATAAATTAATATTGCTGAATTTATATACATGTATTTTCCAGGTTTTCCTAAAGAATTATACAAATGGGTAATTGAATAAATAACTAAAGGTAGTGAGGTAATAAGAATTTCTAATAAATTAAACTTAGTAAATAACGATGTGTCTTGATAATATTGAATAGCTAATATTACGGCTACAATACCAAAAAGAAAATTAACCCACTTTTTTTGTGTTTTGGTAAAATGTACTTTATAAAAAAGAGATAAAAAGACAAATTGAAAAATAAAGTAAAAGTGGGATAAAAATAAATTATTAGTTTTATTAAAGTATTTAATAATAACTATACTTAAGCTCAAAACTAGAAATGTAAGGACTAGGTAAATTGAAAAAGGTACAAGTGCTTTCTCCTTATTCTTTTTAAAACTGCTATAAGAATATAATATAACATTTATAAATAATAGAATTAGGCCCAAATTTTCAAATACTTCATCAAATATTTTCTTCAAAGTTTATGGGTTGTATAAAGGGCTGTTTTCATCACACTCACTTGGACATGGTGCTGTAAAATCGTAAACACCACTTCCTTTTAACTTAGAAAATGCAGTTTCTATATTTTCATCATTAAATCTTGAAGGTGCTTCTCCTTCAATAATATCTCTATGCTTACCTTCACGATCTACTTTCGTACCAACAATTAATAGTTTTTCTGTTTCTGGACTTGCAGGCGTTTCCTCAGGTCTTTTAATTGCCATATAAGCACGTACTCCAGAATTTGCTACATTCTTAAGAGAATAGTTTCCGTCACCATCATTAATCAATACTTCCATTTCTTCTAAACAAGCAATAAGATCGTTTGCAGGAATTAAAAATGCTTTGGCATGTGTGCTATTTTCGTGTTGCCATTTCCTAGCATACGTTTTTGCTTTATTAATATCAATTGATCTTGAATTCATAATATTAAGTTTTTTGTTGATTAATAGAATTTAAAGTTACTGAATTATACCTTATAAAAGTGCTGGATATAAAAATAGGGTGTTTCTACGTGCTTTTTATTTTGAGTAATTCTCCTCTGTTTTAAAGTTTTGATTATCAATACATTTGAGTTTGTTATAAATCAATAAAACTTAAAAATTATGGAACAGTACATTGGACAAATCATAATGTTTGCTGGAAATTTTGCACCTAGAGATTGGGCGCTTTGCGATGGGCAAATATTACCAATTTCTCAATATCAAGCACTATTTTCTATTCTAGGAACCAATTATGGAGGAGATGGTAGAACAACATTTGGATTACCAGATCTTAGAGGTAGAATTCCTGTCCATGCTGGAGTAGGTCCAGGTTTACCTACTTTTTCTTTAGGACAAAAAGGAGGTGCTACGACAAATAAATTGTCTGTAAATCAACTTCCAGAGCATGATCATACGGGAGCAATACAAGCTGTTAGTCCAATTCCAAGAGGAGGTACAACAGTAAAAAGTCCTATAAACACCTATATTGCCGAAGGCGGTACTTTTGCTATGGGTAAAAATGCTTCAATGGCTGTAGATAGTGTATCTATTGGAAAAACTGGAGGAAATCAAGCAGTAAATAATATGCAACCTTATCAATGCGTAAATTACATAATTGCTTTACAAGGTATGTTTCCTTCAAGATCTTAAATAATAATTATAGGCATGAGATGTTGTTTTTCTTGCCTTTAATAGTTTATAAGTGTTTAACTTTTAATAAATATATATGATGAAAAATTACTTTTTTAAAACAAAAATGTTGCTCAAATCAACATTTAGCTTTTTTTTAATAATCTCCTATATAAATAGCAATGCTCAAATTTTAAATTTTACAATTGATACTGCTATAGATAATGGTACGTCTATTACCGAAACATTAGTTGATGGTTCTGATACGTATATATTAACAGCTGATATAGCTGGTTCTGGTGCTGAAACTTTGGATGATTTAGGTGGAGGCGATTTAATTTTTTATTTTGGAAGTGGAGGTTCTAGTAATACGTTTATTATAACGCTAACTAAAAATAGTAACCCAGTAGTTTTTACATTAAACGGCATAGATTACGATACATTAGAAGATGGATTTATATCTGTTGTTAATCAAGATGATGCAGAAATTTCAGCAAATCAAGAATATTTATTTGGTGGAGGAGCAATTAATATTACCAACACAACAAATGCTACAAATATTTCTGAGTTTAAAATTTTACAACCTGATATTGGTGATAATACCGATTTTGGTTTTCATAATATTAATGTAACCGTTGAAGAAACATTGAGTGTGGATACATCTACAATGTTAGAAGATGAAATTGCTGTTTTTCCAAATCCATCTAACGGAAATATTACAATTAAAAACTCTGGAATATCTTTAGAAAAAGTAACAGTTATAGATCTTAACGGTCGTATAATTACGTCTCAAAATTTAAATGGAATAACCACTAATCTAAACTTAGATTTAAGTTCAAAATTATCTGCTGGCTTATATTTTATTGACATTTCTACGGAAAATGCCTCGACAATTAAGAAGCTAATTATTGAATAAAATTAAGATAAAAATAATTTTAAAAGAGCTTCAAAATTTTTTTGAAGCTCTTATTTATATTTTAATTTGTCTTTCAATCTGTTGGTCTAAAGAGATAAAAGTCTCTGTTCTAGAAACACCAGGTATAGATTGAATATCACTATTTAATAAATGCATTAAATGCTCATTATCTTTACAGAGTATTTTAATAAATATACTCCAGTTACCTGTAGTGTAATGGCACTCTAAAACTTCGGGTATTTTTTTTAATTGTTTAACAGCGTCTGGATTGCTAACGGCTTTATCTAAATACACACCTACAAAAGCCATTGTAGTATAACCTAAAACTTTAGGATTAATTATAAATTTTGAACCAGCAATTAAACCAGATTTTTCTAATTTTCTTAAACGTTGATGAATTGCAGCACCAGAAATACCAACTTGTCTAGCAATTTCTAAAACCGATGTTCTGGCATCTGCCATTAAAGCACGAAGTATCTTTTTATCGATACCATCAATATGTATATTTTGATTTTTAATTTTCATGTTTAAACGTGTAGCAGAAATAAATGTTTGAGATTAAAACATAAAAATACAAAATGATATTAAATTGAAAGCTTTTAGGTTCGTTTTCTAAATATTTAATGGGTTGTAACCTAAATAATCTACATCCTTTTCTTTAAATACAACTCCAAACGCTTCTAATTCTTTTAAAATAGGGTCATAAACCTCTTTGCTAATTGGTCTTAAAATTCCTGGAGTAGTAATTTTTTTATTTAGTATAGCCAATGCAGCTATTGCAACAGGAAGACCAACTGTTTTAGACATAGCTGTATAGGTTTGGTCCTCTCCAAGAGCTACCATTGTAGAGTCTATTTGGTGTTTCTTTCCGTTTAGTTCGTAGCCAAATTTATGATACATAACAATCATATCTTTATCTTGAGGATCAAGAGTCCAGCTATCCAATAGTATTTTTTGTAAAATTTGAGCAGGAGTTGCTCTATCTAGCTCAACCATTTTTGTTGCGCTAAAAATATCTAATTCAACAAATTTATCCCAGATAATATCATCTTGATCAATTTTTAAAGCATGTCTAAACTTTAATTCTACAGAGTCTGTTGGGCTATACGGTAAAAATGAGTTTACAAAATCACGATAACTCATGTTTTTACTATCATCAATAGTATAACTATCATCAGTCATGCCAAGAGCAACAAACACATTCCAGGCACGACTAAAACCAACCCGACGTATAGTGCCTCGATATAAAGTTTTAACTTCTTCTAAGCCATAAATGTTTTGATATTTTAAAGAGTCTCTATTAGCATAAGCTTCAAAACGACCAAAACCATCAACATCTAAAAACTCAGTTCTTCTAAACAGTCTGTTATAAGGTATGTATTTATAAGTGCCTTCTTGTAAAAACTTAGCAGCACTACCTTGACCAGCAACAACTACGTTTCTTGGGTTCCAAGTAAATTTATAGTTCCATAAATTAGTATCACTTTCTGGAGCGACTAATCCACCTGTAAAAGACTCAAATAAAAGCATTTTACCACCTTTATCTTCAATACGGTCTATAACTTGCATAGCACTCATGTGGTCAATACCAGGATCTACACCAATTTCATTCATAAAAATGAGGCCTTTTTCTTTAGCTTCATTATCTAAAGCTTGCATTTCATCACTAACATAAGATGCCGTAACCATATTTTTATTATAAGTAATACAATCTTTAGCCACTTCAATATGAAATCTGGCAGGCAACATAGAAATTACAATATCTGCTGCCTTTACAGCTTCAACTCTGGATTTTTCATTAAAAACATCTAACTGTATTGCTGTTGCATTATTATGGTTGTTAGTAAGTTTAGAAGCGTTTTCAATTTGTAAATCTCCAACGGTTATGTGAAGGTTTTCGGTTGTAGATTTTTCTAACAAGTATTTTATTAAGTACGATGTAGATTTTCCAGAACCAATAACTAAAATGTTTCTCATATTTAAATAGATATTACCTAATTTTGTTTCAACGAATGTACTAAAATGCAAACGTTATAAAAATTATAAGCTCTATTTATATGAATAAAAAAATGTTAATTTTAGGAGCCGTTTATGGGCTTTTAGCTGTAATAATTGGTGCCTTTGCCGCTCATGGTTTAAAACCAAAAATTTCTGCCGAAGCGATACAATCTTTCGAAACAGGAGTGCGTTATCAAATGTATCATGCACTGTTGCTGTTATTTGTTGGGAATTTAGAGATTATTTCGGCAAAGTCAAAAAAAATAATATTCTACTTAGTATTAATAGGAGTAATTTTTTTCTCAGGTTCAATATTTCTTTTAGCAACTAACACATTAACCGCTTTTAACTTTAAAGTTATTGGTTTTATTACACCTATAGGAGGTTTATTACTAATTATATCTTGGGTTGTAATGTTAATAAACTTTTTAAAAATTGGTAAGAATTAACGCATAAATATTTATAGATGTTATAATAATGTGTAGTTTTGTAGCTTAAACAACATACTAAATTATGGTAAACCATACACAATCTACGAAAACGATTTCGTTAGAAAAATACGGTATTAAAAACGCTAATGTTAGATACCAACTAGCTCCTGAAGCTTTACACGATATTACAATTGAGAAAAATCAAGGTGTAGAAACATCATCTGGAGCACTCGCTGTTAATACAGGTGAGTTTACAGGCCGTTCTCCAATGGATCGTTTTATTGTTAAAGACGATATTACAAAGGATCGCGTTTGGTGGGGAAATATAAACATCCCGTTTGAGGCCGATAAGTTTGACAAATTATACGATAAAGTAGTTGATTATTTATCTGAAAAAGAAGTGTTTGTTAGAGATAGCTATGCTTGTGCAGATGAAGATTATAAACTTAATATTCGTGTAATAAACGAATATCCTTGGAGTAACATGTTTGCTTCTAATATGTTTTTGCGTCCAACAGAAGAAGAGTTAAAAGACTTTTCTCCAGAGTGGACCATTGTTAATGCACCTGGCTTTATGGCTAATGCAGAAGAAGATGGAACACGCCAACATAATTTTGCAATCTTAAATTTTGAAAAGAAAATTGCACTTATTGGAGGAACTGGTTATACAGGTGAAATTAAAAAAGGTATTTTTTCTGCCTTAAACTTTATACTTCCAGTATTTAAAAACACATTACCAATGCACTGTAGTGCTAATGTTGGTAAAGAAGGTGATACAGCTATTTTCTTTGGATTATCTGGTACAGGAAAAACAACATTGTCTACAGACCCAGACAGAAGTTTAATTGGTGACGATGAGCACGGTTGGACTGCAGAAAACACTGTTTTTAATTTTGAAGGTGGTTGTTACGCTAAAGTAATTAACTTATCTCAAGAGCAGGAACCAGAAATTTACAATGCCATTAAAAAAGGCGCCATTCTTGAAAATGTAAAATTAAATGATAAAGGAGAAGTAAATTTTGAAGATACTTCTATTACTCAAAACACAAGAGTAAGTTACCCAATTCATCATATTGAAAATATAAAAACACCATCTATTGGTAAAAACCCAAAAAACATATTCTTTTTAACCGCAGATGCTTTTGGTGTATTACCTCCAATCTCTAAATTAACACCTGCACAAGCAGCTTACCATTTTATTTCTGGATATACTGCAAAAGTAGCAGGAACAGAAGCAGGAGTAAAAGAACCACAACCTTCTTTTTCTGCTTGTTTTGGAGCACCATTTATGCCATTACACCCAACAGAATATGCAGAGATGTTAAGCAAAAAAATGCTTGATGCTAATGTAAATGTTTGGTTAATAAACACGGGTTGGTCTGGTGGATCTTATGGTGTTGGAACTAGAATGAAATTAAAGTACACTCGTGCTATGATTAATGCAGTTTTAAACGGTGATTTAGGATTGTATAATTACGACGATTACCATATTCACTCTGTATTTGGTGTGGCACAACCAAGGTCTTGTCCTGGTGTTCCAACCGAAGTATTGAGCCCAAGAGCAACTTGGAATGATGATAAAGCATATTACGATACGGCATTTAAATTAGCCAATGCTTTTAGAAAAAACTTTGAACAATTTGAAGAACACGCTAGCGAAGAAGTTAGACGTGGTGGACCGCAACGCTACGGTTACTAAAATATAATTATCTGCTAAACTAAAAAAGGCTTCTCAAATTAATTGAGAAGCCTTTTTTTAATCTATATGTTTTCTAGATTATTACTTTTTGTTAGCCGCAGCAATATACTTTTTTAAAGCCATAGTCATAGAAGGTGTTTCTGGTGTTGGAGCAGCAATATCTACTCTTAAACCTTTAGCTTCTACAGCTTTTATTGTCGTGTTTCCAAATACAGCTATACGTGTGTCGTTTTGTTTAAAATCTGGAAAATTATGAAATAAAGATTCTATACCACTTGGGCTAAAGAATACTAAAATATCATAAGTTACATTTTCTAAATCAGATAAATCACTAATTACTGTTTTGTAAAACACAGCTTCTTTCCATTTTACGCCTAAACCATTTAATACTTCTGGTACTTCAGGCTTCAGTTTATCGGCAGCCGGAAGCAAGAAGTTTTCATCTTTATATTTTTTAATTAAAGGAGAAAGTTCTGTAAAGGTTCTTTTACCAACATAAATTTTACGCTTTCTATAGACTACATATTTTTGCAGATAATAGGCAACAGCTTCAGACTGGCAAAAATATTTCATAGCGTCTGGCACTTTAAATCGCATTTCTTCAGCAACTCGAAAAAAATGATCAACAGCATTTCTACTTGTTAAAATAATAGCAGAGAACTTACTTAAATCAATTTTTTGTTGTCTTATTTCTTTTGAAGGAACGCCTTCAACGTGAATAAATGGTCTGAAGTCGATTTTAACTTTCTGTTTTTCAGATAGATCGAAATACGGCGAATTTTCTATTTTAGGTTCTGGTTGCGAGACTAAAATTGTTTTCACTTTCATATTTAATAGCTTTGTTAATTACCTTACAATGTTGTAAATGACTTGTACAAAATCACATAAGGTGAAATTTCAAGTGTGCAAAGATACAAAATAAAATAAAACATATGTTTCTTTATTAAACTAAGATTCTTTTTAAAAAAGAAAATAATGCCTATAAACTGTATTAAAACCAATGCTAAACCTAGTATAATTAGTATTGTTTTGGTAGGAGAAATGCTATATAACAGCACTGCATTTATTGGTATAAGTAGTAAGCCTAAAAAGTTTTTATAACTTATTTTCTCGAACAGATAATTTTTTAAAATAAAATCTAAGTTAAAAATACTGCTAATTAAACGTTCAATTAAAACTTTGATTAACATAAATATACTAATGCCAAGTGCTATTTTTAATAGTAATAGCGAAACATTTTGCGTGTTTAAAATAAAAAAGGTCTTATAGCTTAATAAGCTAAATATTGATAAACCAATAATAAGATTTGCAAAAAGTAAACCTTCAAAAACATCTAAAAATTTTTGGTCTCTACCATAAACTTTTAAATATCTAAAATTAAATACTATAGCCGTAAAATCATGAAACCTTTTAGGGAAAATAAGTTTAGCAACGGCAAGTATTACCAAGCAAGCTACTAATAAAATGGTGTAAATTTCTAAAAAATTTGTAGTTCTTAACATAGTTGTAAAATTATTATAAAAATTTATAGCTATAGAGCAATTTATTAATAAATATTTACAAAAGAGTAAGTTTCAAAATATGTACATTTGTCTCAAAATTAAGAGACGTAATGAGGGACGCTATTGTCATTATCCCAACATATAATGAGATAGAAAATATTGAAACGATAATTAGAGCTGTTTTTGCTCAACAAAAAGCGTTCGATATTTTAGTAGTAGATGATAATTCACCAGATTTAACTGCCGATTGTGTAAAGGAACTTCAGCAAGAATTTCCAGACCGCTTATTTTTAAGTGTAAGAAAAGAAAAATCTGGTTTAGGTACAGCTTACATTCATGGTTTTAAATGGTGTTTAAATAAACACTACGATTATATTTTTGAAATGGATGCCGATTTCTCTCATAACCCTAAAGATCTTGAACGTTTATACCATGCCTGTGCTAATAAAGGTGCAGATTTAGCCATTGGTTCACGTTATAAAAAAGGAGTTAATGTGGTAAATTGGCCACTAGGCAGAATTATTTTATCTTATGGAGCATCATTATATGTTAAACTTATAACAGGAATGCGTATTCAAGATGCAACCGCAGGTTTTATTTGTTATAAAAGAAAAGTTTTAGAAACTATTAATTTAAACGATATTAAATTTATTGGTTACGCTTTTCAAATTGAAATGAAGTTTAAGGCCTATTTAAAGCAATTTAAAATTGTTGAAATACCTGTGATTTTTACAGACAGAACAAAAGGAAAATCTAAATTAAGTACAAGTATAATTTCCGAAGCTATATTTGGAGTAATAGCTATGAAATTTAAAAGTCTATTTAATACAAAATAATATGAACGAGAGAATTACATTAATTAAAAATGCCAAAATTGTAAATGAAGGCAAAATTTTTGAAGGTGATATTTTAATAGAAGGCGCGTTTATTACTAAAATAGCTAGCTCAATTAGTCCAAAATCTGCCGATGTAAATATCTTTGATGCCGAAGGAAAATATGTTATTCCTGGAGCAATAGACGATCAAGTGCATTTTCGCGAACCTGGTTTAACGCACAAAGCAAATATAGAAACCGAATCTCGTGCAGCTGTAGCTGGTGGTATTACCTCTTTTATAGAAATGCCAAATACAAACCCACAAACCACCACAATAGAAAAATTAAACGATAAATTTAATATAGCAAAAGAAAGCTCTTATGCTAATTACTCGTTTATGTTTGGTGGTACTAATGATAATTTAGAAGAAATTTTAAAAGTAGACCCAAAACAAGTTGCTGGTTTAAAATTATTTTTAGGTTCATCTACAGGAAATATGCTAGTAGATAACCCAGAAGTAATAGAAAAAATATTTTCAAGCACAGATTTGTTAATCTCTGTACATTGTGAAGACGAAGCTACAATTAGAAAAAACACAGAAATATACAAAGAACGATATGGCGATGATATTCCTGTAAACCTACATCCTATTATTAGAAGTGAAGAAGCTTGTTATCTATCATCATCTAAAGCAATAGAATTAGCTAAAAAAACAGGAGCACGATTACACGTTTTTCACCTATCTACAGCTAAAGAAACAGCGCTTTTTGATAATAAGACACCATTAAAAGATAAAAAAATTACAGCAGAAGTTTGTATACATCACCTTTGGTTTAGCGATAAAGATTATGATGAAAAAGGAACATTAATTAAATGGAATCCAGCAGTAAAAACCGAAAATGATAAAGAGCAACTGCTAAAAGCATTATTAGATGATAAAATAGATGTAATTGCAACAGATCATGCACCACATACTATAGAAGAAAAAAATAACGTTTATACAAAAGCACCAAGTGGTGGACCATTGGTGCAACATGCATTGCCAGCGTTATTAGAGATGCATCATCGTGGACAAATTTCTATTGAAAAAATAGTAGAAAAAATGTGCCATAATCCAGCAATTCTATTTCAGGTAGAAAAAAGAGGATACATTAAAGAAGGCTATTATGCAGATCTAGTAATTGTAGATTTAAATAATCCTTGGACAGTAAAAAAAGATAATATTTTATATAAATGTGGTTGGTCTCCTTTTGAAGGGACAACCTTTAAATCACGTATTTCTCACACTTTTATAAATGGAGGTTTAGCGTATAAAAACTTTAAGTTTTATGAAACTAAATATGGGAAACAATTAACTTTCGATAGATAATTATGAAATGTAAATTAGTCGCAATAGCACTAGGGTTTTTAATTTTCACTTCTTGTTATAATGTAGATAAGCCAGAGAAACCAGAAAATTTACTAACAGAAAGTGAAATGGTAGCTGTATTAACAGATATGGCAATCATGTCTTCGGCTAAAGGTATCAATAAAAAGAAAATTGAAGAAAATGGTATCACTCCAAATGCATTTATTTTTAAAAAACATAAAATAGACAGTACCATTTTTAGCCAAAGTAATAACTACTATGCTTTTAATATTAAAACATATAATGAAATATATGATAAAGTAAAAGATAGTTTAAAAGAGCTAAGAGAGATATACAAAAAAATAGAAGTAGAAGAAAAAAAAGAAAAAGCTAAGAAAGATTCTCTAAGAAAAACTCAAAAGGTAAAAATAGATACTGTAGTTAAATTGAAGAAAAGTGTAAAGTCACTTTCAAAATAAACTATTTATTTTTTAAAAAATATTTAGAAATATTTTTAATTGTTTTTTCAATGCTCTCAAATTCAAAATTGAGAGCATTTTTAATTTTAGCATGACTATAAAAATCTTGAGATAATGCAGAGTCTGCATTATGTTTACTTATAAGTCTTCTTTTTCCCGTAAGTTTATGCTTAAGCCAGTCTAACCTCCAGAATAATTGCAACTGCCATTTCTTAACTTCTTTTTTAGGAGGTTTTACATTTAAGTATTTAGCCACAGTTTTAGTAAATGCTTCAAAAGATAAATTTTCTGCAACTAAAATAAAACGTTCATTTTTTATGTTAGACTGCATAAGTGAAACCATAGCACTAACAACATCGTTTACACCAACATAGCCAGTAATTCCCTTTGAGTAAAAAGGAAGTCCACGATATACTTTTGTAATTAAGCTACCACTACCATACTTCCATATTCCAGGACCAATAATAATTCCAGGATTTACAATTACAGCATCTAAACCTTCTTGAGTGCCACGCCAAACTTCCATTTCTGCACCATATTTAGTAATGGCGTAAACACTATTGTCTTTTTCAGTTTGCCACTCTGTCTCTTCTGTAATTGGCTTATTGTTAATAGTAGAGCCAATAGCAGCAATAGAGCTTACATAACAAAGCTTTTTAATAGTATGTGATAAACATAAATTAACAATGTTTGCGGTACCTTCGATATTTGTTTTTTTTAATAACTTAAATTTGTCTGGCTCAAAAGAAACAAAAGCAGCACAATGGTAAACCTCGGTTATACCCTTAAAAGCATCATTAAGGGCAGGAATGTTATTTAAATTCGCTTCATGCCATTCAATACTATTAAATAAGGCTTCGGTGTTAGTTGTGTAATAAGAAAAAATACGTTTAACAGTGTCAAATTTTTTCTTGTTTCGGTAAATAGCGCGCACCTTTTTGTTTTCATTTACTAATTTATAAAGTAAATGAGCGCCAACTAAGCCTGTTCCTCCTGTAACTAAAATCATAAATTCGAAGGTAATAAATATTCATTATTGTATAGTATTTCTGCATTGATTTATATCTTTGCTACTGTAAATTAACAAAGCAATAAAAATGGCAAATAAATTTGTAGAAGAATTACGTTGGAGAGGAATGGTACATGATATCATGCCTGGAACCGAAGAGCAATTAAGTAAAGAAATGACCACAGCTTATATTGGTTTCGACCCTACTAGTGACTCTTTACACATAGGAAGTTTAGTACCTATAATTTTATTAGTGCATTTAGAAAAAGCAGGACACAAACCAGTAGCTTTAGTTGGTGGAGCAACAGGAATGATTGGTGATCCATCTGGAAAAAGCGACGAGCGTAATTTACTTGATGAAAAAGCATTAGCACACAATGTTCAAGGTATAAAAAATGTTTTGTCTCGTTTTTTAGACTTTAACTCTACCAAAAAAAATGCTCCAGTATTAGTAAATAACTACGACTGGATGAAAAACTTTAGCTTTATAGACTTTGCTCGTGATGTTGGAAAACGTTTAACCGTAAATTACATGATGGCTAAAGACTCTGTTAAAAAACGTTTGTCTGGCGAAGAAGGAAGCGTTGGTATGAGTTTTACAGAGTTTACTTACCAGTTAATTCAAGGTTACGATTTTTACTACTTGCATAAAGAAATGGACTGCAAACTCCAAATGGGAGGAAGCGACCAATGGGGAAACATTACTACAGGAACAGAGCTAGTAAGACGTATGAATGTTGGTGATGAGACTGCTAAGGCCTACGCCATGACGTGTCCATTAATAACAAAAGCAGATGGTTCTAAATTTGGAAAAAGCGAAGGTGGTAATGTTTGGTTAGATACAGATAAAACTTCGGTTTATAAATTTTACCAGTTTTGGTTAAATACTACAGATGAAGATGCCGAAAAGTATATTAAAATATTTACTTTTTTAGATAAAGAAACTATTGAAAATCTTGTAGCAGAACATAAAGAAACACCACACTTACGTTTACTACAAAAACAATTAGCTAAAGAAGTAACAACATTTGTACATAGCGAAGCAGATTTTTTAAACGCAGAAAAAGCATCGGGTATATTATTTAGCAAGACTTTTAATGAAGATATAAGAACATTAGACGAAAAATTATTTTTAGATGTTTTTGAAGGTGTACCACAAGCCGAACTGCCTAAAGCAGATTTAGATAACGGTATAGATATGATTGCTGCTCTTGCTGCTAAAACCAATTTTTTAAACAGTAATGGTGAAGCTAGACGTGCACTAAAAGAAAACGCGGTTTCTGTAAATAAAGAAAAAGTAAAAGAAGACTATTTAATTACCAATAAAGATTTAATTAATGGTAAGTATGTAGTATTAAATAAAGGAAAGAAAAACACGTATATAATTAAAGTAGTATAATTATTAAAAGCTACGTTTTATAAAATAAAAAACCGCATTACTTATTTTTAGTAATGCGGTTTTTTTATACTTTAAAATGCTTAAAAAGAAGAAGCCCGAAAGCAAAACTGCAATCGGACTTCTAAAAATTAGTTAACCAACTAAAACTAATTTTTCTTTCACATAACACTTAATTAATCTTTTTGACTAATTAATCTCCAACTTTGGTCGGCTTTTTTTATCAAACCTTTCACATCGTTTTCTAACCAAGAATCTAATGTGTTATTTCCCCAAGAATTGTAGAATAAATAGAGTTTTCCATTACGTATTTCAAACGTTTCAGGATTTATAGATACTTTCTTTCCTTTTTCTGCTATAGCATAAGCACAATAACCGCCATATTGTGGAATATATTGTTTAGGGTTAGTGTTAAATTTTTCTAAATGTGCTTTAGTGCTAAATTTATACTTAGCACCATCAAAAGTTGCAGTGTAATTTTTATTTCCTTTTTCAGCCTTATTATTAAAATAAGAAACCACATCATAGCCTTCAGCTATAAAACCTTTTTTGGTATTATAATCTGTTTGCGCTTGTGCTGCAATAATGCCAAATAAAAAAATATATACTATAACTTTCATATCTTCTTTGTCGCAATAGATACGTAAAATTTACAGTAAAGGTTTTAAAACTCTAATTTATAATACCATAAGGTTGCAACCTCTAATATCGCTGGTATCAAAACGGCCAATAATTTCAAAAGAACCATCGTGTTTTACTTTACCTAAATCTTGAGTTGCAATAAAAGAGCAGGAGTTAATATTTGCTAAGTCTATTATATTAATGCCACCAGTTTTACCTGTTTTTAATATGGTAAGTGCATCTTCTGTATCGCGTGTGTAAATTTGCATCCATGGCGGACAGTTAAATACGCCATGACCTTTAGAGTATGCTTGGCTTAAAAGCTCTGTCATACCATATTCGCTATGTATTTGCTTAACTCCAAAACCAGCTTTTAAAATATTATGTAAATCTTGACGAATAAGCTCTTTACGTCTGCCTTTCATACCACCGGTTTCCATTATAATGGTGTTTTTTAAATTGAAAGTTTCAAACTCTACAAGATCTAGTAGCGCGAAGGATACACCTAATAATAATACCTTTTTACCATTGGAATCTAGTTTTTTTAAAATAGTACTTAATGCTGAAAGATTATCTAAATAAAAACCGCTTTCGTTAAATTTAGAATCTTTTATTAAACTATCTGCCATATAAATTAGCGATGAGCCTTCACGCTCTAAATAACTAGGGAGTAAAGCTAACACCACATAATCTTCTATATTACCATAAAAGTGCTTAAAAGCTGTTTTAAAACTGTTTTCGTATACCGTTAAATCTGTAACCAAATGCTTACTAGTTAAGCTACCAGTTGTGCCGCTGCTTGTAAATGTTTTTACAACAGGATTTGTATTGCTTAATACTTGGTGCGATTTAAAAAACTGAATGGGTAAAAAAGGAATGTCTTCTACTTTTTTTACATCACTTGGGTGTTTGTAAAGTAAATCGCAAAACGAACGATAAACCAAATTATTTTCAAACTGAAATTTAAAAACAGACAAAGCCAATGCATTAAATTGGTCTTTGGTTTTAATATTAAAAAATTGGTTTTGGTCTATCATTTTACAAAGGCAAAAATAAACAGCAAAAATAAACAAAAAGAGCGTTACCATTGGCAACGCTCTTTTAAAAATGTATAAGTATAGAGATTACTTAATTACTAATTTTTTAGTAGTAGTCGCTCCATTTTGGTTTAAGTTTAAAATATAAACACCACTTTTAAGTGTAGATACATTTAAACGGTTGTTTATTGTTTGAGATAACACTTTTTTACCTAAAACATCAAAAACACTTACGTTAATAGCTTCGTTAGATGCTGTTGTAATGTTTACAAAACCGTTAGATGCTGGATTTGGATACACAGAAAATTCTGTAGTCTCAAAGTTTTCAGTTGAAAGTGTTGGATCTGTAACTAGTAAGTTGTCTACGTATATTACTGAAGAACCATCAAAGCCTGAAACATCGTAAAAACGAAGACCAACTTCTATAGTACCGCTTGTAGTAGGTGTAAATGTTGTAGTTAAAGTTTGCCAAGAATCTGTTGTTGTTGGGTCAGAGTAATTTTCGTAACCGTCAATGTATAATCTTGCTCTAGCATCGTTATCACCAGCTGGGTGGTAAATATCTACTGAATAAGTGTATTCTACACCTGCGACTACATCTATATCTTGTCTAAAATCAGTACTTCCTTGAGTTGCAGTGTTTACTGTTATTTTTAAAGACTTTGTACCTTCATTTATTATAGTTGTTTCTTCTTCTGTTGAAATTCCAGAATCAATTAGAGTCCAACCATCAGGAGTGTTTCCTGTAAAAGATTCAAATCCTCCGTTTACAGCAATACTTTGGCTAATGCCAAAGAAAGGGATTAATGTTAAAGCTAAAAAGTAAAATTTTTTCATATTGTGTTGTTTTAAATTTGAGGGATAAAAGTAAATAAAAAAAAATAGGCTAGTAAAAAATACCAGCCTATTTAACAATAACTTAATATTGGTTTTATTCTATAACTAACTTTTTAGTAGTAGTTGCTCCGTTTTGAGAGATTTTTACTAAGTAAACACCTGTGTTTAAGCTAGAAACATTTAACGTGTTGTTTGTTAATGTTTGTGTAATAACTTGTTTTCCTAAAATATCGAAAACAGCAACATTGGCTTCACCATTTGTAGTGGTTTTAATAGTTACATTACCTGTGTTTGTTGGGTTTGGATATATTGAGAAATTTGCTTCTTGCTCAAAAGTTTCTGTACTTAAAGTAACATCATCTAAATCACGAGCAGTAACTTGTGGAGCACCACCAAATTCTGCGACTAAAACAACTATGTCGCCTTCCGTTGTAGGAATTGGTTGCCCAATATAATTAGCTTCAGCAAAACTAGTTCTAAAAACCATAGACGATGGCATTACGTTAGACGCATCATTTATAGTGTAATTTGTTGAGGCTGCAAAAGTACCTGTTTCAGTAAACGTTACATCGTTTATTTGTACTAATTCAGACTGGTAATCTGCAAAGTTTGTTAATAAAGTAGCAATGGTTACAACCTCTGGTGTTACTGGAGTACTTGGTGCAACAGCAGCATCTGCATTTGGGTTAAATTGTAAAACACCATTAAAAAACGAAACACCACCAGTTAATCCACTCATACCATCACCAATAGCAAAAGTAGTTGCTATATTTCCAGGAACATCATCAATTAATATTCCGGCAGATGCATCTTGAATGTATTTTTGGTTTCTTGAAGTTCTTGTATAAGTTACCGTTGGTACACTTTGTAATTGGTATACACCATCTGTTCCGTTAGCGTCAACATCTGCACGAAGAGCTGCAATATCTGCAACAACTGTTAATGCATTTACACTAAAAGAAGTCATTTGAGTATCTATAGTTCCGCCTTGATTAACTAAATCTACAGTTACATCGTACATGCCACCATCTACAGTAGCAATAGAAAATGGACTAGTTACATTTTGAGTAGTAGTACCATTAACAGTAATGTTTACAATTTCATCAGTAGTATTTGCAGTTGTAAAAACAACATCAACATTAGTTGTTCCAGGATCAAAAACAGAAGCATTTGAAGGTGATATAATAGATACAGATGGGTTTGTAGGCGCAGCAAAAACAACAACATCGTCAAAAGATTGACCAATCATTAAATTATCTACTCTTACTGTTTCATTTTCTGATGAGTCCGACTGGCGTAAATCAAAAGAAGTAATAGTTACAGGTCCGCCATCGGCATTACCTGAAATTGAAGTATCTGCTGCAGTTGTTGGGTTTATCCAAAGTGTTGGTGTAGCTGTATCTAGGTTGTAACCAACAACAACTCTATAGGTTTGACCATAAGTTAAATCTGTAGCCCAAGTTGCATCAGCCGTACCAGCAGAAGTTGCAATACCAACTGTAAAGTCACCACCTGCAGAAGGTTCTACAATATCAACACGAGCATCAAAACCTAAGTGTGCAAAATATTCAGAGTCCGTTCCAGAAAAAGGAGCGCCTAAATCATCTACAGAAAAATCTAATGCAAAAAATAAATCTCCTGTTACTGCGTTAAAACTTATTTTAACATCTTCACTTGGCATACCGTGTTCTACAATAGCTTGTCCAGATGCAACAACAAAGTCTCCAGCTGTACCACCATTGTTAGTCCAGGCAGAGTTGCTAACCAAACTTCCATCAGGATACGAAAAATCTTCAGCAAGTATAACTTGACCGTAAGAAGCGGTAGTTAATAAAATCGTTAAAAATAAAAAGTAAATTTTCTTCATAATATTTTATATAAAATTAGAAACCAAATATACAAAGATTTAAAAATTATTTTGTGCGGTATAACTGTTGTATATTGTTTTTTAACGATATAATAACATTGAAACCCTTAAGTAATAGAGGTTTTATATAATATTTTGATTGTTAATAAGTTGTAGTGCTTAAAGACGAAATTGTGTTACTATAATGTTATTAATTATTTAAATATAGAAAATTGAGGTAATAATTTTATCTTTACGCTAACTATTAAGGAATTATATTATAATGAACAACCAAGACATTAAAATTTTACTGGTAGATGACGAACCAGATATTTTAGAAATTGTAGGCTATAATTTATCAAAAGAAGGATACCAAGTTAGTACAGCATCAAATGGCGTTGAAGGTGTTAAAAAAGCCAAAAAAGAAAAACCTCATTTAATTATTTTAGATGTAATGATGCCAGAAATGGACGGTATTGAAGCTTGCGAACAAATTAGAAAAGTCCCAGAATTAAAAAATACAATCATTACCTTTTTAACTGCTAGAGGAGAAGATTATTCTCAAGTTGCAGGATTTGATGCAGGAGCAGATGATTATATTACAAAACCTATTAAACCAAAATTACTATTAAGCAAGGTAAAAGCTTTATTGCGCCGCTTAAAAGCCGAAGAAGGAAATGCTACTATAGTTAAAGTTGGAAATCTAACCATTAATAAAGAAGAGTATAAAATTATTTTAGATGGTAAAGAAATACTTTTACCTAAAAAAGAATTTGAATTATTATCTTTATTAGCATCAAAACCAGGAAAAGTTTTTAAAAGAGAAAATATTTTAGAACGCATTTGGGGTAACGAAGTTGTTGTTGGTGGTAGAACAATAGATGTTCACATTAGAAAAATTAGAGACAAAATTGGAGATAAATCTATAAAAACAATAAAAGGTGTTGGTTATAAGTTTATAGAATAATGCAATTACGAAAAACATATAAATTTGCCTTTAAAACATCATTGTTACTAACAATAGTTTTAACACTCGTAGTGAGTGTTTTTTTATTTATATTTTATTCTATAAAGCCCTTAGCACTATTAGTATTTATAATTTTATGTTTCTCAACAGCTTTTGCTGTAATACAATACAGAGCTCAAAATTTTATTTACAAACGCGTTAAGCAAATCTATGACGACTTAACCTTACTAGAGTCTGCAACCTTTAGAAAAAAAGGAATAACCACAGATATGTCTACTTTAAAAGAAGAGATTGATAGGTATGCAAAAGACAAAAAAGTAGAAATAGAAACACTTAATATTAGAGAAGAATATAGAAAAGAGTTTTTAGGTAATGTATCTCACGAGTTAAAAACACCACTATTTACTGTGCAAGGTTATCTAGAAACCTTAATTGATGGTGCAGCAAAAGATAAAAAAATTAGAGATAAATATTTAGATCGTGCTAACAAAGGAGTAGAACGTTTAATTTACATTGTTAGAGATTTAGATATGATTACTAAATTAGAAGTTGGTGATATTAGGCTAGATTATGAAACTTTTGATATAGTAGCTCTAATAGAAAGTGTATTTGAGTTGTTTGAAATGAAAGCGGCAAAAAAAAATATTACTTTAATGTTCGATAGAACGTATGATAGTGAAATATATGTACATGCAGATAGAGAAAAAATCCAACAAGTACTTACAAACTTAGTAGTAAATTCTATTAAATATGGAAGAAAAAAAGGAACAACAGAAGTAAGTATAGAAAACTTAATAAAAAACAAAGTTATAGTTCGTGTAACAGATAATGGAGAAGGTATTAGTGAAGACCATATACCAAGATTATTTGAGCGTTTTTATAGAGTAGATAAAAGTGGTTCTAGAAAAGAAGGAGGTTCTGGTTTAGGACTATCTATTGTAAAACACATAATAGAAGGTCATGACGAAAAAATCTATATAGAAAGTGAACTTGATGTAGGTAGTGAATTTTCTTTTACTTTAGAAAAGGCCAAACAAAGCCTCTAAATCTGGATTAGTATATTCCATGTTTAATCCGCTATAAGTAGTAATAGTTTCAAGTTTGTTTAATGTAAATTGATCTTGAGAACATGTGGGAGCAAGTTTTAAAGTATTAAAATAATCTGCCAAATACTCTTGCTCAAATTGTCCAGGAGTAGGAATAAAAAAGGCCTTTTTACCTAATTTTGTTAAATCCATAACAGTAGTATAACCAGATCTGCAAATTATTACTTTACTACTATTTATAGCGTGTTCTAAAGCTTTAGATGTCATAAAATTATAAACAGTAAAGTTGCCATTAACTTCACAAGTTTGTTTTGGTTCTATTACACCTTTTATAAAAATAATTTTTCCGTTATAGTTTTTTAATTCTGTAAATAATTTTTTAATTAAAAGCGAGCGTTGAGGTTCTGGTCCAGAAATTAAAACCATAATATCATAAATTTCCTTAGTTGTAGTTTTGTTTAATCTACTTAAAGGACCTAAATAAAATAGTTTAGAATTATTAGTTTCATTAGTATGTCCAAGTTTACCACTTAAACTGGGTTCGTTTTTAAAATCTGGAACCCAAATAGCATCAAACTTTGTCATTAAACCTTGATGCAGTTTAGAGCTAAGTTGCGAAGTATTGCCACTAAGTACATTTAATTGGTGCGTAATAAATACCGAAGGTACTTTTTTGTGCCTAACACCAAATCTATTGTCAGAAATTATACCCGAAAGATTATATTTTTCTACTAAAGTAGCAGTAATCTTTTTTTCGGCTTTTTTTGCTTTTAAAACTTTGGGTGTTTGTGCAATTAATTTCCATTTAAGGTTGTTTCCTTTTTTAGTATACTCTATATCGTAACTAGGTAATGTTTCGTATTTAAGTTTGGGAAATTCTTTTTTTAATAAGTTTAAAGCATCACCATCACTGGCAATAATAGGTTCAAAATTATAATCAATTAACCAATTAATTATTGGTATGCATCTAGTAGCATGGCCAATTCCCCAATTTAAAGGAGCAACTAAAATTTTTTTCTTCATATAAATATCAAAGGTAAACATATTACTGCTCTCGTATATTTCCGTAATTTTACCAAAAATTTAAATTTACAAAGTGGGAAGTAAAAATAAACTTAAGCGATTTAACGAAAACGAAACCTTTGCTAATGTATTTCAGCCTAAGCGAGAAGACTTGGTTGATGCAGTTTATAAAATGAAAGGTAACTGGAATAAAGATTATTTTAAAAACTCTAATCCTTTAATTTTAGAATTGGGTTGTGGTAAAGGCGAATACTCTGTTAACCTTGCTAAAAAATATCCAAACAAAAATTTTATAGGTATCGATATTAAGGGTGCCCGTTTTTGGCGTGGAGCTAAAACCGCTATAGAAGAGCATTTGCCAAATGTTGCTTTTTTAAGAACGCAAATAGAATTAATAGATAAAGCTTTTGCAGAGCATGAAGTAGATGAGATTTGGATTACTTTCCCAGACCCACAAATTAAATACAAACGTACAAAACACAGAATGACAAATTCTGAATTTTTAAAGCGCTATAAAAAAGTATTAAAACCAGATGGTGTAATGAATTTAAAAACCGATAGTGAATTTATGCATGGCTATACATTAGGTTTGTTACACGGTGAAGGTCATGAAGTTTTATATGCAAACCATAATGTATATAAACAAGAAGGAAGTCCAGAAGAAGTAACAAGTATACAAACGCATTACGAAAGTATATATTTAGAACAAGACAAAGCAATTACTTATATTAGGTTCAAAATTAAGTAGTATTGGAAATTACAATCACATTTGCATTAGGTTTAATTATTGCTTTGGTAGGTGTCATTCCTCCAGGTTTGTTGAATATGACAGCTGCAAAAATTAGCATAAAAGATGGCTACACAAGAGGCTTAATGTTCTCTATTGGTGTTTGTATAGTGGTTGTAATACAAACACTTATAGCTTTGCTTTTTGCAAGTTATTTAAGCAGTCATCCAAATATTACTAATATATTACAACGTGTAGCTTTTGTAATATTTGTATTACTAACTATTTATTTTTTGGTATTAGCAAATAAAGAAGAAAAGCCTAAAATTAAACCTATAATTAAAAGTAAAAAAGGGCGCTTTTTTGAGGGTATGCTACTTTCAGCTTTAAATGTTTTTCCAATACCATATCAAGCCTATATGGGTACTACGCTGGCAACAGCAGGATTAATGACCTTAAATAAAACAAGTATAGCATCTTATGTCTCTGGTGCAGCAACAGGAACATTTGTAATGCTCTACGTTTATATATTCTTTTTTAAAAGAATAAAAAGCAAAAAAGTTAAATCGCAAAAAACAATAAACTACACAATTGGTATAATAACAGGAATAATTTCTATTGTTACTTTTATTAATATAATTAGAGAATGGTAGTGTTTTAAAACTTTGAAAATGAAACAAGAAACACTAAATTTTTTCGAAAAAGTTTACAAGGTTGCAAAACAAATCCCTTACGGTAGAGTAACCAGTTATGGTGCAATAGGTAATTATCTTGGCGCACCAAGAAGCGCAAGAATGGTTGGCTACGCCATGAATGGGTCTGTAGAAAAAGAGGTGCCAGCACATCGTGTAGTTAATAAAAAAGGCCTGTTAACAGGAAAACATCATTTTAATGGTACAAACCTCATGCAACAACTTTTAGAAAGTGAAGGTGTAGAAGTTAAAAACAATCAAATTCAAAACCTAGAAAGTGTTTATTGGGATCCATCAAAAGAACTATAAGGTTTATTAATTGTCCAATAGAAAATCTTCAAACTAACCACTTTATACTTCAATCTTTATATAGTATCTTTGCGTTTAGAAGCAATCTAGATAAGATTAAGAATTTTAATTAAGATTTAAGAAACTGTATTTCATTCTTTATTCTTTTTTATTATTAAAAATAAAATATGAAAATCACAAAACAAGATATATTAAAAGTACTGGAAACCATTACAGTACCTGGCGAAGGACAAAACATGGTAGAAAGTGGAGCTGTAAAAAATGTAGTTACTTTTGCAGATGAAGTTATTGTAGATATTACAATTACAAATCCAGCTTTACAAGCACGTAAAAAAACCGAAGTAGAAATACTAAAAGCTATTCATGAAAAAGTATATGAAAAAGCACAAGTAAAAGTAAACTTAAAAGTAGAAGCGCCAGTAAAGCCTGCAGCAAACGAGATTAAAGGCAAAAGTATACCTGGAATAAAAAATATAGTTGCAGTAGCATCAGGAAAAGGTGGTGTTGGTAAATCTACAGTTACAGCAAATTTAGCAGTAACATTAGCAAAAATGGGCTTTAAAGTAGGTGTTTTAGATGCCGATATTTATGGGCCATCAATGCCAATAATGCTAGATGTAGAAATGGAAAGACCACTATCTGTAACCGTAGATGGAAAATCTAAAATGAAGCCCGTAGAAAATTACGGCGTAAAAATACTATCAATAGGCTTTTTTACAAAGCCAGATCAAGCAGTAGTATGGCGTGGACCAATGGCAGCAAAAGCCTTAAATCAAATGATTTTTGACGCTGCTTGGGGAGAACTTGATTTCTTATTATTAGACCTGCCGCCAGGAACAGGAGACATACATTTAAGTATCATGCAATCCTTACCAATAACAGGCGCAGTAGTAGTAAGTACACCGCAAAACGTAGCATTAGCAGACGCTAAAAAAGGAGTAGCAATGTTCCAGCAAGACAGTATAAATGTACCCGTTTTAGGTATTATAGAAAACATGGCATACTTTACACCAGAAGAGTTGCCAGATAATAAATACTATATCTTTGGAAAAGAAGGCGCAAAAAATTTAGCTCAAGATTTAAGTGTACCACTTTTAGGCGAAATTCCTTTAGTACAAAGTATTCGTGAAGCAGGAGATGTTGGTAGGCCAGCAGCATTGCAAACAGCAACACCACTAGAAAAAGCATTCGAGAAATTAACGCAAAACGTAGTACAAGAAGTCGTTAATAGAAACGAGAATTTGCCAGAAACCGAAGCAATAAAAATTACAACAATGGCTGGATGTTCGGCCGTTAAATAATAGCAAATGACAACAGAAGAACTAAGACTAAATGTAGAAAAAGCACTAGAAGAAATTCGTCCTTTTTTACAAAGTGATGGTGGTGATATAACGTTACTATCAATAGAAGATGATAAGCTGGTTAAAGTCCAGTTACAAGGCGCTTGTGTTGGCTGTAGTGTAAACCAGATGACGCTAAAATCTGGAGTCGAAATGACAATAAAAAAGTATGCTCCACAAATAGAAAAAGTAATAAATATAGAGAGTTAATTTTGGGCGTGACCTAAAGGTCAGGCTTGCGGCAGTCGCTATTAAAAATGAGCTCCAACAAAGCCTTAATCCTTCACGCACATACCCAAGAGTATTTACATAAATCATATAACAGTAAGGCTTTTATAACCTTGCCAGTTTTATAATAAAAAAAGAATAGTAGAAATGTAAAATTCCTACTATCGCAAGAATAAAATGATTAAAACAGATATCCTAATAATTGGAGCAGGTCCAACAGGACTATTTGCCGTTTTCGAAGCAGGTTTATTAAAACTAAAATGCCATTTAATAGATGCATTACCACAACCTGGTGGGCAATGTTCAGAAATATACCCAAAAAAACCTATTTACGATATACCAGCCTATCCCGAAATTCTTGCGGGCGATTTAACGCACAAATTAATGGAGCAATGTAAGCAATTCGAGCCAGGTTTTACCTTAGGAGAACGTGCAGACACCATAGAAAAACAAGAAGATGGAAGTTTTATAGTAACAACAAATAAAGGCACAAAACACCAAGCACCAGTTGTTGCAATTGCAGGAGGTTTAGGAAGTTTTGAGCCTAGAAAACCATTAATTCATAACATTGCAAGTTTTGAAGATAAAGGCGTAGAATATATTATTAAAGACCCAGAAGTCTATAGAGATAAAAAGGTAGTAATTGCTGGTGGAGGAGACTCTGCTTTAGACTGGAGTATATTTTTAAGCGATGTCGCAAAAGAAGTAACTTTAATTCACAGACGTAACGAATTTCGTGGTCATTTAGATTCTGTAGAAAAAGTTCAGGAACTTAAAAACGCAGGTAAAATAAACCTAGTAACTCCAGCCGAGGTTGTAGGTATACTTGGAGCTAAAGAAGTTTCAGGAGTTGTTGTAAAACAAGCCGAACATATAGAAAAAGAATTCGAAATAGAATGCGATCATTTTATACCACTATTTGGTTTATCTCCCAAATTAGGTCCAATAGCTAATTGGGGATTAGAAATAGAGAAAAACGCAATTAAGGTAGATAACAGTTTAGATTATCAAACCAATATTCCTGGTGTGTTTGCTATAGGAGATGTAAATACATATCCAGGTAAACTAAAGTTAATACTTTGTGGTTTTCATGAAGCAACACTAATGTGCCAGTCTGCATACAAAATTATAAACCCAGGAAAACGCTATGTTATGAAGTATACAACAGTAGCAGGAGTAGATGGTTTTGATGGTACACGAAAAGAAGCACCAAAGGCTGTTGTAAAAAAAATAGAATAATACTATATTAATTAGTAGATAATATATAAAGCATTGGAACAGGATATAAACATAAAAATTACAGACCGAGAAGGAAAAACTCATAAGGTTCAAGCACCAACAGATATGGCTATGAATTTAATGGAAGTAGTACGTTCTTTCGAGCTTGCCGAAGAAGGTACAATTGGTGTTTGTGGAGGTATGGCTATGTGTGCATCATGCCAATGCTATGTGTTAAGTGATACCCAATTGCCTGAAATGCAAGATGACGAAGAAGCAATGTTATCTGAGGCATTTTATGTTAAAGATAATTCTAGACTAGGCTGTCAAATTCATATTACTCCAGAATTAGAAGGATTAGAAGTAGAATTAGCTCCAGAAAGTTAAAAATAAAAAACCAAAACACTTTTTTGTACGTAAATACCTATTGTAAGAGATTTAGTTATTTATGGCGGTTTATGAAATCTATATACCTAAACGTGGAGAGTTTAGAGTATTACTAAAAATTAATAGTGAAATTACATTTGTAAGTCAGGCATATGCTTCTAAAGTAGAAAGTTTGGAGGCAATAAGACAACTTAGAAATTATAGTGATGATGTTGCTGCTTACAAGAAGAAAAAACTAAAATGTGGTAGTTGGTGTTTTGAGGTTTTAAAACCATTTAATAAAGCTTTTTTAGGTAGAAGTTCTACTTACATAGATGAAGCTAGTGTTTCTAAAAAAATTATAGAAATGAAAACTTTAGCACCTAAAGCAAAATTAAAAAGCGAAGCATTAGTTCTTAGTTAGTTTTATATTTCTCTAGAGCAATAGGTCCTTCTAGCAATACTCTCACAATTTGTAACGTTCCATTATCTGTAGTAGAAATTTGCCATTTAATTAAAGAAATAGCTCCATTTTCAATTTCTAAACCAGTAATACTTCTTGGATGTACACAACTACCATCATTAAAAAAAGCAATATCACCAGGTTCTGGAAAACGTGGCCTGTGCGTATGGCCAACAACAGTAATTAAATTATTGTTTTCTATAATCCATTTTTTAGTACGGCGTTCTACTTTAATAAGTTCCTTGTAGTTTTTAGCAGGACTTGTTGGATCTGCAATACCCATAACGTTTAAAGGTTTCCAAAGCACTCTAACCATAAAACGGCTCCATTTCCAAAACAGAAAATTCCACCAATCGGCTTGATGACCATGCGTTAAAAAGAGTTCTTGTCCTGTTTGGCAATGCTTTAAAACAATAGCTTCTTCATATTTAATGTCGCCAAATAACTCAACATCTTGTCCTATTACCTTATCAAAATATGTAGCTAAATTTTTCTTTACATAATCAGGATTTCTATAAACCATATCGTGGTTTCCCCAAATCATATGTAAACGATTACGTTTATGAAATTCTTTTAGTAAAAGAAAAACGTTTTTATGCGCATGTAATATAGAATCGAAAGATAGGTTTTCCCAAAGTTCATCGCCATCGCCTAGCTCACAATAGGTAAAACCTTCAGCGTAATAATGCTTTAAGGCATGAAAGTAAATGTTTCTGTTGTTTGCAAAATCGTCTGCAAAACTATTATCACCACGGTGGCAATCGCTAAATAGTACTATTTTACTATCGTTGTCAAAATCAACAATTTTAGCTTTTTTATAAGCACGATCTAATCTCTTTTTAGCTGAGAACATAAAATAGACATTTAAACGAAATTAAATAAAATTCTTTACTTACACTATTTAAGCCTCAATGTTTGTTGAAGCTATTTCAGCTTCAATACTATTCCATAAATTAATTCGTACAGTTAAAGCTTCTTTAGAAATAGCAATAACTTCTTCCCATTTTTTAGAGTCTTCACCACACAGTTCTTCTATCATTTTCATAGCCATTGGTCCGTGTTCATCTTCATCTAATTCAATGTGTCTTTTAAAATAATAGATAAGTTCTTCTAAATTTGTTTCAGGAAAATTAAGTTGCAATTTGCCTAAAATTTCGGTAAACATATTTGGTATTAATTCTTCTCTCCCAAAGGTGAAAGCTGCTGCGATTTCATGAGCTTCTTTTTGGTTAATAGTTTTAAAAGTAAAACTTAAAAAGGCTTTTAATGCAGGATTTAAATTACTGTTTTTAATTGCGATATTTACGTTTTTAGATTCAATTACATCTAATAAAAAGGTGTCTATTTCTGTTGTAGCCGTGTTGCTTTCTTGCATGGCATCTAAGTACATTTCAAAATGACTTTTACGTTCGCCTTTTAAAGTAATATCGGTTTCTTCGGCTAAAACAATTTCATTTATTAAATAACGAGTTTCTGGATTACCAGTTGGCATCCACGGCGTCGTAGTACATGTTAATTTTTGCTGTAAAGCTTTTAATAATGACATAAAATCCCAAACTGCAAAAACATGAGATTTTAAAAAAAACGATAAATCTTCAGTCGTTTCAATTTTTTTATACAAACTATGGTTAATTAGCTGTTGTCTTAGTGTAGAGAGTTCTTTATTTACTTGATCTATGTTCATTAATTTCTTTTTTACAAAAATAAAAAATGCGCTTCTATATAGAAACGCACTTTAATACTTTTTGGTTTTTTAACTATTACAAATATCTATTTCGTAAAAGTAAAATAATTAAATAACCTTATTTTATTTGAAGGCATTAAGGCCTGTAACATCTAAGCCTGTGATTAGTAAATGAATATCGTGTGTGCCTTCGTAAGTAATAACACTTTCAAGATTCATAGAATGACGCATGATTGAGTACTCGCCGCTAATTCCCATACCACCAAGCATTTGCCTAGCTTCTCTAGCAATATTTATAGCCATCTCTACATTATTACGTTTGGCCATAGAAATTTGAGCAGATGTTGCAGTACCATTTTCACGCATAACGCCAAGACGCCATGCTAATAATTGTGCTTTGGTGATTTCGGTAATCATCTCGGCTAATTTTTTTTGTTGTAATTGAAACTGGCCAATAGGTTTACCAAACTGCATGCGTTCTTTGCTATAGCGTAAAGCAGTATCATAACAATCCATTGCAGCACCTATTGCTCCCCAAGCAATACCAAAACGAGCAGAATCTAAGCAGCCTAATGGCGCGCCTAAACCAGATTTGTTTGGCAATAAGTTTTCTTTAGGGACTTTTACATTATCAAAAATAAGTTCACCAGTAGCACTTGCTCTTAGTGACCATTTGTTATGTGTTTCTGGCGTTGTAAAACCTTCCATACCACGTTCTACAATAAGACCGTGAATTCTACCTTCTTCATTTTTAGCCCAAACAACGGCTACATTACAAAACGGTGCATTACTAATCCACATTTTTGCACCATTTAAAAGATAATGATCTCCCATATCTTTAAAATTAGTAACCATTCCTCCAGGATTACTTCCATGATCTGGTTCTGTTAAACCAAAACTACCAATCCATTCGCCACTAGCTAATTTTGGTAAGTACTTATTGCGTTGCTCCTCGTTACCATATTTCCAAATAGGATACATTACTAGTGAGCTTTGTACAGAGGCTGTACTTCGTACACCAGAGTCTCCACGCTCAATTTCCTGCATAATTAAACCATAAGAAATCTGGTCTAAACCAGCACCACCATATTCTTCTGGAATGTAAGGTCCAAAAGCACCAATTTCTGCCAATCCATTAATTATAGATTTTGGGAATTCTGCTTTTTGTGCAGCTTCTTCAATAATAGGAGAGACATCGCGTTTAACCCATTCTCTGGCAGCATCGCGAACTAGTTTATGTTCATCTGTTAAAAGTTCATCAAGATTGTAATAATCTGGAGCTTCAAATAAATCTGGTTTCATAAAATGAAATTTTAAATTTGGTTTACAAAAATAACGAAAACGTTTTCATGTCACAATTTAAAACTAATAAAGAAAGGTTTTTAAAATTAATTTAGAAATCTTTACTCGGATTTTTTAAATAAATAAGCATAAGGCTCCATGTTTTTGGTGTGGTCAAAAATAACTTTTAAAACTCCAATTATTGGTAAGGATATAATTGCACCTACAACTCCCCAAAGTGCTGAAAATAATATAATACCAAAAATTGTTATAAAAGGATTTAAGTTAATTTCGTCTCCTATTATCCAAGGTGTAAGCACATAGTTTTCTACAAGCTGGGTAGCAGACACAACACTAATTACAATTAATGCTGGTGTAGAACCTGCATATAAGTAGGATAAAATTACCGCTACACCACCTCCAATTACATTTCCAACATAAGGAATTATGGAAAACAATGCGGCAAATAAGGCTAAAAATAAAGCATAAGGTACAGAGCCAATAAGAAACCCAATATAATATATAACAAACAAAAACAGCATAATCTTACCTTTACCCACGAAATAGTTTCTAGTAATCTTTGCCGAATTTTTTAAAAGTGAATGTATGGCGGTTTGATTTGTAAATAGTTTTTTGAAAAAATTAATAAATTGGAGTTTTTGCATTAAAAAGAGAATAATGTAAACGAAAATAATAAGTGATTGAGAAAGCAAACTCATTAATGAAGATAAAAATGAACTGGCTAAACTTTCCGCTTTTTGGACTAATTTCTTATTATTTTCTATGTAATCTTTGTAGTCCCAATTTAAACTGTTATTTGCCCATTGTGAAAAAGCATTTAATTTTTCTGTCGCTTTTTCTTTAATAACAGACCAATCTTGAGCCATATTATTAATTTGAGAACTCAAAAGCCAAAAAAGCAGCGAGAATATCAAAACCATTAGTAAAACCGATAGTGTTATGGAAAGCCAAGAAGGTAACCCTAAATTTTTAAGTTTTTGTACCGGAATATCGAGCAATATGGCTATTATGGCAGCAACAAGCAAAGGCATGATGAGATTTTTACCAAAATATAATAAGGTAAAAACACTTCCTGTAAGTAAAAGGATTTTTGTTAAATTAAGTGCTGAAATGTCAATTTTTTCTGATGACAAGAGATTTGTTTTTAAAAATTAATCCTTATAAAAGTAAACAAAAAATGACATACTAAAGCTATTTTAAGATATAAGCTTAAAATGTAAATGGTACGAACAAAAAAATGCTTTTGGCAAGTAAAAAAATTAAAATGGGTTACATTTTTAAATAAAAACTTTTGGTTAAGTTTTTATAATCTTCTGTATAATCGTGTCGAGCATTTTCTATAATAAGTTCATTAATTTCAATAGCGCTTTCGCGGAAAGACATCTCAATTAAAGAACGTTTAATTTCAGAATTTAGTGTACCTCGAACACGAGTAATTTTGTTAGGCATTAAGTTTACGGCTGAAGCTAAGTCAATAAATTTATCTTCTTCCTTAAAAGGAATAACAGTACAAAAAGTACCGTCTTCCATTAATAATTTAGAAACACTATCTACCAAATGCTCAAAAGGCATAGCATCTTGAAAACGTGCTAAATCGCGTTGTGTGTTTTCTGTTTTATAATCTTCACTATAAAATGGAGGATTACAGATAATTAAATCGTATTTATCTTCAATCTCCTCGGTAAATTCAGCTAAATCTGCATGATAGCAAAATAATCTATCGCTCCAAGGTGAGGCTTCAAAATTTTCAACACATTGTTCGTAGGCACTTTCATCTATTTCTAATGCATCTATAACTTCTGCATGACTACGTTGTGCTAACATTAAAGATAAAACTCCTGTTCCGGCACCAATATCTAGTGTTGCAAGAGGTTGTTTGGTAAGGGTTGCCCAAGCACCAAGTAAAACACCATCGGTGCCAATTTTCATGGCGCATTGGTCTTGTTTTACTGTAAACTGTTTAAAATCAAAAGGTTTACTCATTATTCTTCAAGGTACAAATCAATTAATCCTTCGGGAGTATTAACAAAAATGGTTTTGTTTTGTTTATCTACTTTAGAAATAAATTCATCATTCATAGGTATTAGTATTTCAATACCATTTCTGTCTATTTCAAATAAAGATTGAGCAGTACTATCATTAACACCTTTAATGGTGCCTACAGTTCCAAAGTTTTTGTCTTCTACGGTAAAGCCAATAATTTCATGAAAGTAAAACTTGTCGTCGTCTAGTTCTGGTAATGTAGAAAGCGGCAAATAGCATTCACTTTTTATTAAAGCATCAGCATCTGCTTCTGTATCTACGTCTTCAAATTTTACACGAAGTAATTCGCTTTTATGCAATTGAGAACTTTCAGTAAAAAAAGGTATTAAATTACCTCTAACATCTACAAATACGGCATCTAAGTTTTCGTATAAATCAGGTTCATCTGTATCCAGTTTTATTAATAACTCACCTTTAAAACTGTATTTTTTTACAATTTTACCAAGAAAAAAACATTCGTCTTTAGTCATCGAAAAATTTTTGTTTCGTTTCCACTATTGCGGAAATATATTAATAATTACTTAGGTATTGTTTGTGTTTAACCTAATAATAAATTTTAGTTTTTTTGTAATAAAAAACTCCGATAAAAAAAAATTATCGGAGTTTAAAAGTATAAAAAATTAATTTTCTATTCTTCTTCGTTTGTTGCTTCTGCTTCTTCAGCTGGAGCTTCTTCTTCAACAACTGGAGCGTTAGCTGCAATTCTTGCTTCGTTAGCTGCTTTTTCAGCTTCAAATGCTTTGGCTTTAGCTTCAGCTTCCGCTTTAGATAAACCTTCTTTTTTAGCATCTACCTTTCCAGTTTTTTCTTCTAACCAAGCAGCGAATTTCTTCTCAGCTTGCTCTTCAGTTAAAGCACCTTTACGAACTCCACCAGCAAGGTGATTTTTCAATAAAGCACCTTTGTAAGATAATAATGCTTTGGCAGTATCAGTTGGTTGTGCACCATTCTGTAGCCATTTTACTGCTCCATCAACGTCTAATTCAATAGTTGCTGGATTAGTGTTTGGATTGTAAGCACCTATTTTTTCTAGGTATTTACCATCTCTTTTCGCGCGAGCATCTGCTGCTACGATCCAGTAATAAGGTTTTCCTTTTTTACCGTGTCTTTGTAATCTGATTTTTACAGGCATAAAAATTAATTTGTGAGGTACGCGACCTCGATTATTAATAAGTGTGCAAAGATACAATATTTATTTATATATCAAGTTTTTATATTAAAACTATTACATTGTGATTTTTTATTTTATTTTTGGTTTCTTGAAATACTAAATACTATGAAAAAAATTATCGTTTTATTCCTTATAACTTTTGCTTTTTTTAGATGTGGCGAAGAAGTTGAATTTAATACTCCTTCTTTTAGTGCGAAAAAAGATGGTAATATATGGGAAGCAGTTTCATATACTGCAAATTTAGACAACAGTGGTGTTTTAACTATTGTTGCGTTTAATAATTTTGAAACGATAACTTTAGTAGCTTTTCCTTCAGATGCTAGTTTGTGTACGGGAGTTTTTCAAGATAATGTAGGTAGTTGTTATGAAGTTGTAGAAAATGCATCTTTTGCTACTTTATTAGATGTTGATGAGGTATTCTACTCTACAAGTAATGAGCCAGACGAAACAGTGCAAGTTTACCCTCCAGCAGGAGTAATAAATCTTAGAGATATTAACTTAGAAGAAGGTGTTGTATCTGGAGAGTTTTATTTCAATGCTTTTTCTAATTCAGGTTTATCTGCTGTTAATTTTAATGAAGGTTTTTTTCATAACGTACCATTAATTGGAGCAGTTGCAGTTGGAGGAAGTACAAACATATCTTGCGACAGTGCAGAAAACTCTGTTAACGCTACATCTATTACTTATAATGCAACTCCAACAAATGATCCTCAATATGAAGACATTTGTAATGCTTATAGAACAGCTTTATTAAATAAAATCTCATCTTGTGGCGATCCAGGAGGTACTATTCAAGATATGGTTGATGCTTTAGATTGTACAGCAACAACTACTTTAACTACAAGTATAGAAGTAGAGGTAGATGGCACAGACAGAGTTTTTAATGCTAATGAGAGTGTAACATTAATTGGTACAACAAAAACGGTTATAGTTGAAGATGCAGCAAATACAGACTACGTTCAGTTTGATATAGAAGAAGGACAAACAGGAACAGACATTGTAAGTAATTTTGTAATAAATATAAACGGTGTCAACCATGAGCCTATACCGGGAAATATGACTTTAGGTGAATTTACTACCACAATTACAACAAATTCAAACACGGCTATTCAAGGTACATTTTCAGGCGCTGTTAACGATTATAATGGAGGACAAGATGTAGGATTATCTATGGGAGTTATAGATATTAACTATTAAAATAAGATTTAATACGCAATAATTAGAGCGCAGTCGTAAGGTTGCGCTTTTTTTTGGTTTTTGTTAAAGACTCTTAAAAAGGTTGAAATCACTCATAAAGTGTGTTAAACAACTTGACATCGCATCTAATATCTACTATCTTTAAATTGTTGATGTGAAACAATACGCATCATAAAAAAAAGTATTGGAATTTAAAATGATAAAAGATATTATGAAGTATACTGAAGAAATTTCAAACAAATTAAACGAACTACTTGTAAAAAACTATGATGCCGAAAAAGGATACATAGATGCCTACCAAAATGTAGAAAGTAACGATTTAAAAATGTTCTTTAAACGAAGAGCATCAGAAAGAAGTGAATTTGCAAAAGAATTAAGAACCGAAATCTTACAATACGGACAAATTCCTGAAGATTCTGGAACGTTTAAAGGCACAATGCATAGAAATTGGATGAATTTAAAAAATACGTTTTCATCTAACAATGAAGAAGCAATTTTAGAAGAAGCAATTAGAGGTGAGGAATCAAGTCTTGAAGAATACAATACTATGATTACAGAAAAAAACTTGCCGCCAACAATTGATAACTTGATTGCAAAACATAGAGACGCAATACAGTCTGCAATTAATACAGAAAAAGCCAAATTAGAATTGGTAAGCTAAAATTTTTTATGAAAAAGAAATTTGCTGAAAAAGTCAACTCGAAAGAGTTGACTTTTTGCTGTTTAAAAGCTTTTATTCTCGTAAAAATAGGGTCTTTATAACTCTTGATAACTTTAACTTTTTAAACTCTCATTTTTATGTATTTTTATAGGCCAATAATTTCTCACAGCTTTTTTAGCAAAACACCTTAATAACAGCTATTTATGTATTTAATATTTGATACAGAAACAACCGGTTTACCAAAACGTTGGGATGCACCAATTACAGATACAGATAATTGGCCAAGATGTATCCAGATTGCATGGCAGTTACATGATGCTATGGGAAACTGTATTGAGAGTGAAGATTATTTAGTAAAACCAGAAGGTTTTAATATACCTTATGATGCCGAAAAAATTCATGGTATTTCTACAGAGTTAGCCCAAGAACAAGGAGTTGAGCTAATAGAGGTTTTAGAGAAGTTTAATATAGCTTTAAATAAAACAAAATTTGTTGTAGGTCAAAATGTAAAGTTCGATCTCAATATAATGGGAGCAGAGTTTGTACGCGAAGACATTGCAAATCAATTACAAGAACTACCGGTTTTAGACACTTGTACAGAGCACACAGCAAGTTTGTGCCAAATTCCTGGTGGTCGTGGCGGTAGATTTAAGCTACCAACTTTAACAGAGTTACATCAATATTTGTTTAATCAACCATTTGCTGAAGCGCACAACGCAACTGCCGATGTTGAAGCAACAACACGTTGTTTTTTAGAATTAATAAGAAGGCAACAATACACCAAAGAACAACTTGATGTACAGCCAGATTATTTCGAGAATTTCTCTGAAGCCAATCCGCAACCTATTCAGTTAATTGGCTTAAAGCACATTAATTTAAAAAAGGAAAGTGCTAAAATTAATGCCAGACTACAAAAGGAACAATCAAGCGGTATTTCTTCTGAAGAAATAAAGGAAAATATTGCCGATTTACAAGCTGTAGATTTTGTGCATTTACACAACCACTCTCAGTTTTCGGTATTGCAGTCAACAATGAGTGTTGCAGATATTGTAGCTGTTGCAGCAGAGCATAATATGCCTGCAGTAGCACTAACAGATCATGCAAACATGATGGGAGCATTTCACTTTGTTAATGCAGTAAACAAACATAACAAAGCAGTTGAAGGTAAAACAACAGATGCAAAAAAAATAAAACCAATTGTAGGATGTGAGTTTTTTGTGTGTGAAAACCATTTAGATAAATCTAGAAAAGATAATGGTTACCAAATTGTATTAATTGCAAAAAATAAAAACGGTTACCATAACCTTGCTAAACTTTCGTCGCATGCATTTACAGATGGATTTTATTATGTGCCTAGAATAGATAAAAAACTAATTGAGCAGTATAAAGAAGACTTAATTTGTTTAACAGGGAACCTTTACGGCGAAGTGCCAAGTAAAGTTTTAAATGTAGGAGAAAATCAAGCCGAAGAAGCTTTAATTTGGTGGAAAGAAACTTTTCAGGACGACTTGTATGTAGAGCTTATGCGCCACAATCAAGAAGATGAAAATCGTGTAAATCCAACCTTAATAAGTTTAGCAAAAAAGCATGATGTAAAGCTTGTTGCAACAAATAATACCTATTACGCAAAGCAAGAAGATGCTAATGCGCACGATATTTTATTGTGTGTAAAAGATGGTGAAAAACAAGCAACACCAATAGGTCGTGGTCGTGGCTATCGTTACGGTTTACCTAACCAAGAATATTATTTCAAGTCGGCAGAAGCCATGAAAAACATCTTTAAAGATGTGCCAGACGCAATTATTAATATTCAAGAAGTAGTAGATAAAATTGAAGGATTTCAATTAGCTCGTGATGTATTATTACCAGCCTTCGATATTCCTGAGGAATTTCAGCATAAAGAAGATTTAGAAGATGGCGGCAAACGTGGAGAAAATGCATTTTTAAGGCATTTAACTTACGAAGGAGCTAAAAAAAGATATGGCGAAGAACTATCAGAAGAAGTAGTAGAGCGTTTAGATTTTGAGTTAAGCGTTATTGAAAAAACAGGATATCCTGGTTATTTCTTAATTGTAGAAGATTTTATTCGTGAAGCCCGAAATATGGATGTTTCTGTTGGTCCAGGTCGTGGATCTGCAGCAGGTTCTGTAGTGGCTTATTGCCTTTGGATTACCAATATAGACCCAATGAAGTATAATTTACTTTTTGAGCGTTTTTTAAATCCAGATCGTGTAAGTATGCCAGATATTGATATTGATTTTGACGATGAAGGTCGAAGTCGTGTCATGGATTATGTAATAGAAAAATACGGTAGTAATCAAGTAGCGCAAATTATTACTTATGGTACAATGGCAGCAAAATCTTCAATTAGAGATACTGCCAGAGTTTTAGATTTACCGTTATTTGATGCCGATAGGATAGCGAAGCTTATTCCAACAATGTCTAAATTAGGTAAGATATTTGGACTATCGGAAAAAGAATTAGGAAGCAAATTTAGAGCTGAAGATTTAGAGAAAATAAACGAGCTTTTAAATATCTCTGAAGGAGAAGATTTGCAAGCCGAAACCGTAAACATTGCAAGATCACTTGAAGGCTCTGTAAGAAATACAGGTATTCACGCTTGTGGTGTAATTATTACGCCAGACGATATTACAAAATTCGTTCCTGTTTCTGTTGCTAAAGATTCAGATTTATATGTTACCCAATTTGATAACTCTGTAGTAGAAGATGCAGGTTTATTAAAAATGGATTTCTTAGGATTAAAAACCTTAACCTTAATTAAAGATACGGTTAAGATTGTAAAAGCAAAACATGGCATCACGCTTGATCCAGAAAACTTTCCTTTAGATGATGAAGAAACTTATGCTTTATTCCAACGAGGAGAAACTGTTGGTGTATTCCAGTATGAATCTCCTGGAATGCAAAAACACCTTAAAGACTTAAAACCAACGGTTTTTGACGATTTAATTGCCATGAATGCACTATATCGACCAGGACCAATGGAATACATTCCAAGTTTTGTTCGTAGAAAACATGGTGATGAAGATATAGAGTACGATTTACCAGCAATGGAAGAGTACTTAAAAGAAACATACGGTATTACAGTTTACCAAGAGCAAGTAATGTTGCTTTCACAAAAACTAGCAGATTTTACTAAAGGTGAAGCCGATGTTTTACGTAAAGCAATGGGTAAAAAGCAGATTGCGGTACTAGATAAAATGAAACCAAAATTTATCGAGCAAGCAAGTGCTAAAGGTCACGATGCTAAAAAACTTGAGAAAATTTGGAAGGATTGGGAAGCTTTTGCAAGTTATGCTTTTAATAAATCGCACTCTACATGCTATGCTTGGATTGCTTACCAAACCGCTTATTTAAAAGCACATTATCCTGCAGAATATATGGCAGCAGTACTGTCTAATAACATGAACGATATTAAGCAGGTTACATTTTTCATGGAAGAGTGTAAACGTATGAAATTGCCTGTACTTGGTCCAGATGTTAACGAGAGTTATTATAAATTCTCTGTAAATAAAGACAATGCAGTGCGTTTTGGAATGGGAGCAATAAAAGGTGTTGGTCATGGTGCGGTAATGACTATTGTAGATAACCGTAAAAAAGATGGACCATATAAATCTATTTTTGATATTGCAAAACGAATAGATTTGCGTGCAGCCAATAAAAAAGCTTTCGAGAATTTAGCCTTAGCTGGTGGTTTTGATTGTTTTACAGATACGCATCGTGCACAGTATTTTCATAAAGAAGGTAGCGATTTAACTTTTCTGGAAAAAGCAATTAAATATGGCGCGAAACATCAAGAAAATGAAAATTCTGCACAAGTAAGTTTATTTGGTGGAGGAAGTGATGTGCAAATAGCCGAACCAGAAGTACCGCCATGTGAAACTTGGGGAACTATGGAGAAGTTAGCGCAAGAACGAGAGGTTGTTGGTGTTTATATTTCTGGTCACCCATTAGATGATTTTAGAACCGAAATGAAAAACTTCTGTACGGGAACCATTGCTTATTTTAATGATTTGCATGAACATGTTAATAAAGATATAACCTTTGGAGGTGTTGTTACAGATGTGCAACATCGTGTAAGTAAACAAGGTAAAGGTTGGGCATTATTTACTATTGAAGATTATACAGATTCTTTTGAATTTAGAATTTTTGGAGAAGACTATTTAAAACATCGTCCATTTTTACTAAAAAACACTTTTGTACACGTAAAAACTTTTGTACGTGAAGGTTGGGTGAATAGAGATACTGGTAAAAAAAGTGACCCACGATTACAATTTAATAGTTTCCAATTGTTGCATGATGTTATGGATAAATACGTACGTAAATTATCTATACAATTAAATATTAAAGAATTAGAATCAGAAAAAATTCAGAATTTAAAATCTTTAATTTCCATGCATCCAGGAAGCCATATGCTTGATTTTGTTATTTACGATAATAGGGAGCAAATAAAACTAGAAATGCCTAGTCGAAGACAAAAAGTAAAAGTTACTCAAGAGTTGTTAAATGCCTTAGAAGAAGACCAAATTTATTATAAGTTGAATTAATATGAAGTTTAAAAATGGTAGGCATAAGATTTTTTATGATTTTATAAATTCAAAAGAATTAAGAAAAGGTGTAAAGATGATTGTAGAATCTTCATATCCGATTATTTGTTAGACAGTTTTTTTTAAAATTGAAATATGGATTAAGGTTAGATAATATGAATAATAAGTTTTCACAATTTCCTTTTTTCGTGAAGTTGAAATAATACCTCAGAATGACGAGCTATAATTATAATGCATACTAAAATTAAAAATAGAACCGTCATTCAGAGCTTTTTCAATAGAAAAAAAGCGTAGGAATCTTATGTGGCCATCGCGTTGCTCTCACAAAGGATTGATGCGGCATCCTTTTTTGCCATTAAGAGCAAAAAAGATATAGCGGAAAGCCTGGTCCCGATTTTTATCGGGATGTGCCCAATAAAATAAGCCAAATCGATGCTGCCATAAGTTAAACAAATTATAAGTTTGTAAGCTTTGGAGAAAATTTTGACTAAGTTTGTATATTAACAAGAAGTAAAATTCATTTAAAAAAAAATAAATATCATGGCATTAGAAATCACAGATGCAAATTTTGAAGAAAAAGTATTAAACAGCGATAAGCCAGTAATGGTAGATTTTTGGGCTGCTTGGTGTGGACCTTGTAGAATGGTTGGGCCGATTATAGACCAAATTAGCGAAGAGTACGAAGGTAAAGCCGTAGTTGGGAAAGTAGATGTTGATGCTAATCAAGAATTTGCAGCTAAATATGGTGTAAGAAATATACCTACAGTGTTAGTGTTTCAAAACGGTGAGGTTGTTGGTAGACAAGTAGGAGTTGCACCTAAAAATGCATACTCTGAAGCTATTGATGCTTTATTATAGAAATATATTTTCATAAAGAATTGATAAAGGTTTGCTGTAATGGCAAACCTTTTTTTTATTTTAGTAAAAAAGTAAATTACAATGAGTAAGACAACAAAAGCGCAAGACGCAATAGATAGTAAATTATTAGATGAAAGAAAGGTGTTTCTTTGGGGAATGGTAGACGATAAAAGTGCTAAGCATGTTATAGATAGGCTTCTTTATTTAGATAGCTTAGAGACTAAAGATATTACATTGTATATTAACAGTCCTGGAGGTTACGTAACATCTGGTTTTGCAATGTACGATACTATAAAATCATTAAAAAGTGATGTTTCTACAGTCTGTACCGGTTTAGCTGCTTCTATGGGTTCTATTTTATTATCTGTAGGAACTAAAGGAAAACGTTTTATACAACCTCATGCACGTGTTATGATACATCAGCCTAGCGGTGGTGCACGTGGTCAAGCTAGTGATATAGAAATTACAGCTCAGGAAATTTTAAAAACAAAAGAGCTTAGTGCTAAGATTTTGGCAGAAAACTGTGGTCAGGATTTCGAGAAAGTAATGAAAGATTTTAATCGTGACCATTGGATGGGAGCAGAAGAGTCTAAAGATTATGGGATTGTGGATGGTATTTTAGATTAAAAATAATAGTAGAGAAAAGAGATTAGAGTTTTAGCTCTATTCTCTTTTTTTATGTAAAATATTTAAAAGAAATTCTTGCCTTTACAGGTGCAAAATGAATTTACAAGACGAATTAAATAAAGCTGGCGGATTTAAAAATTTAGAACACTTAGCAAAACAAGTGGTTGAAGGTTTTATTTCTGGTATGCATAAAAGTCCGTTTCATGGATTTTCGGCAGAGTTTGCCGAACATAAAATTTATAATCCTGGTGAGAGTACACGACATATAGATTGGAAACTTTTTGCAAAAACCGATAAGCTTTATACTAAGCGTTATGATGACGAAACGAATTTGCGTTGCCACATTATATTAGATAATAGTAGCTCTATGCATTATCCCGATATGTCTAATTTTGGGATAGATAATTTAAATAAAATTGCATTTTCTGCTTTGGCATCTGCTTCTTTAATACACATTTTAAAAAAACAACGAGATGCTGTGGGATTAAGTATCTATAGTGATGCTTATGATTTTTATGCAAGTGAAAAAGGAAGTGAACGTCATCACCAAATGCTTTTAGCGCAATTGAGTAATACGGTTTTAAGTAAGCCTAAAAACAAACAAACGGAAACTTACCAGTATCTGCATCAAATTGCCGAGAAAATTCATAGACGTTCGCTAATTTTTGTATTTACAGACATGTTTCAAACGTCTACAGATGAGGTTAAGCTTTTTGAAGCGCTTCGCCATTTAAAACATAATAAACATGAAGTGGTGTTGTTTCATGTATTTGATAAGAGTAAAGAATTAGCTTTTGATTTTAATAATAAGCCAAAACGATTTGTAGATGTAGAAACTGGAGAACATATTAATTTATATAGTGAACAGGTAAAAGATAATTATGAGGCTTTAGTTAGTGATTATTTTAAAGATTTGCGTGTAAAATGTGGTCAAAACCGAATAAAGTACGTTGAAGCAGATATAAATAATAATTTTGACACGATCCTAACTAGCTATATGTTAGAGCGTCAAAAATTTATTTAAAGTTTTTTTGAAAAAAAATAGCAAAAAGGTTTGCAGTATTAAAATAGCGGTGTATATTTGCCCTCGCAATATGCAACGGTCTGGTAGTTCAGTTGGTTAGAATGTCGCCCTGTCACGGCGAAGGTCGCGGGTTCGAGTCCCGTCCAGACCGCAAAATTGCTAAAAGCTTCAACTTTGTTGAAGCTTTTTTTGGCAAAAAATTTAGTTGTGTTGTTTTGATGGGTGTAGTAGTCCATCAAACTGGTAGAAAGCTAGTTGTATAGCTAAAACCAATGGAAAGCTTTCCTTTTTTCACTTGAATTTTCAAGATAGAAAATTGGGATGCTTTTTTATTTTAATCTGTATTTTTTAAATTTTAACTTCTTTTTTGGTAAAAATTAACATTAGTTAAGTCGTTTAACTCCCTAAAACCGCATTTCGTCGATTTTTTTCCGTAAATTGTTATTGTTTCCAATATATTAGCCGCTCTTACTGAGTCCCTTAGCATGTTTATGCTCTTAGTGAGAAAACTCCATTGAATAGACATTCAGTCTATGAATTATTTTATGTTTTTAGTACTACGAAAGATGGTAGCATTACCTGTATTCGTGATTTTGCATTTAAATTAAAGCAACCCTTATAAACATAAATTATGAAAACCCTTAAAATTACCTTAGTAGCAATCTTTTCAATAGGATTATTAACAGCAGTATTACCCTCTACAGAAGCAAAACCAAATCTTGTAATAGAAACACCAAATCACGAAGTCAACAAGCCAATAATAAATGCCACAGTTTTTGGTGATAAAAAGAAAAAAGTAATCCCACAAAACGGATAAACCTTTACTTATAAAATACTTCACATTATAATTATTAATAGCAAAACAACATCTCATGAAATCTCTTAAAATTACTTTAGTAGCAATCTTTTCAATAGGATTATTAACAGCAGTATTACCTTCTACAGAAGCAAAACCAAATCTTGTAATAGAAACACCAAATCACGAAGTCAACAAGCCAATAATAAATGCCACAGTTTTTGGTGATAAAAAGAAAAAAGTAATCCCGCAAAACGGATAAATTTTAAAAAAAGACTCAAATCCATATTATAATGTCTTTTTTATGTGTTGTAAGTGTGTTTTTTTTATTTTAAATTATACATTTATGAGATAATGATTTTATATTGAAATTTTTAGAAAAACTAACACCACTTTTAATTTTATTTTTTTGCTGTTTTTTACAAGCGCAAAATGATAGTTTATATAATAATATTTACAAGTATAGAACGCTTGCTAAAGATCAATCTCTTACATTTCAAGAACGCTACAATTATGCTAGCCAGGCAATAAAACTTTCTAAAAAGACACGTCAAGATACTACGCTTTTAGCTAGTAATAGAGTGTTGTCTTATATCTATTTAGTAGAAGGAGAAAGTGATTCGATTTATAAAATAAATAAAGAAAATTTAAAGCTATCTAAAAAACTTGATGATACTTTAAAAATGGCTTATGCAGCAAATAATATTGCATATAGTTTTGAGCTTTCTAATAAACTAGATAGCGCATATTACTACTATTTTCAAGCTGAAAAATACTATAAAAAATCTGATAAAAAATTAAATCAAATAGAAGTTTTGTATGCAATGGCGAGTATACAGGAAACAGAACGTGATTTTATTGGTTCGGAAATTAATGCTATTGAAGCCATAAGAATTTTAAATGATTTAGATAAAGACGAAGATATTGTTAACGAGTGGCAGTGGAATATAAATAATCTACTAGCTATAATTTCAAGTCGTATACAATTGTACGATGAAGCAATTATATATCACAATAAAGCCTTGTCGTATACTAAAAACCGAAATGCAAATCCATATAATGCATTGTTTTCAAGAATTAATATAGCAATTCTTCAAAGGCGTAAACAAGATTATGATAAATCTATAGATCTTTTTGAGTCCCTATTGGCAGATGGTAAGTTAAAAACAGTAGATCCGCTATCTTACGTTACGGTAATTTCAAATATTGCTTATGTGAAGTTTTTAAAAGGAGAAGAGGATTTTAAAACTATAAAATCTAACTTAAAAGAAGCATTAAATATAGCAAAAAGAGAAGATGATGAAATTGAAATTTCTGGAATAAGTAAATTTCTTTCCGAAGTATATTTAAAAGAAAACAAAAAGGACTCAGCATTATATTTTGCTAATTTATCCTTAAAAACAGCAAAAACAATAAACGCTAATCAAACAATATTAGACGCATTGTTTTTAAAATCTAAAATTGAAATAGGTGAAAAGTCAAAATCTAATTTATTTAAATATATAAAGTTAAGTGATAGTTTAGTACTAGCAGAGCGATCAATTAGTAATAAATTTGCCAGAATTTATCATGAAACCGATGTAATAAAAAAAGAAAATGAAGTCGTCTCAAGGCAAAACATGTGGCTTTTAATAACATCTGCAGGACTATCTTTATTGGTTTTACTTATTTATATAATAAAAACACAACGCGAAAAAAACAAAGAGCTGCAGTTAGCAAGACAAAGACAACAAGCTAATGAAGAAATATATAACCTCATGCTTTTACAACAAGACAAAATGGACGAAGCTAGAGCGTTAGAGAAAAAAAGAATATCTCAAGAAATACACGATGGTATATTAGGAAGGTTATTTGGTGCTAGATTAAGTTTAGATAGTTTAAATATGCTAAAAACAGACGAAGCAGCAATAAATAGAGAAAGTTATATAAAGGAGTTAAAAGATATAGAGCAAGATATTAGAAAGGTATCTCACGACTTAAATACAGATTTTATTGCAAACGCAAGTTTTGAAAGTTTAATAACAACCTTAGTAGAAACGCAATGTTTAGCATATAGTTTAAAATATAATTTAACGTTCGACCATGAATTAAATTGGGATGCTGTAAGCAATAAAACTAAAATACATTTATATAGAATAATACAAGAATCACTTCAAAATATATACAAACACGCTAAAGCAAAACAAGTTAAAATCGCTATTAAACAAAAAAAGAAATTTATATCTTTAACAATAAATGATAATGGTGTAGGTTTTGATCTAGCCAGAAATAAAGATGGTATAGGTTTAAAAAACATGAAATCTCGTGTTAATGAAATTAACGGTGTGTTTACTGTTAATACAGAAAAAAATAAAGGAACTAACATTAAAATAAAAGTCCCAGTTTAAATAAATAAAAACGTTTTAAATGTTACCAAGAACAATAAGAATTTTAATGACAGATGATCACCCAATGATTTTAGAAGGGTATCAAATAACTTTAAAAGCCACAAAAAAAGAGAATCAAACTCTAATTATAGATACTGCAAATGATTGTGAAGAATCTATTACAGCTATAAAAAAATCTATTGACACAGGAGTACCTTACGATGTTTATTTTTTTGATATAAGCATACCAGCATCTAAAAACGGAAAATATAAATCTGGTTTAGATTTAGCAAATTATGTCTACCAACATTCGCCAAGCTCCAAAATTATTATTTTAACAATGTTTGATGAATCTTTTAGGATACACAAAATTATAAACGAAATAAACCCAGAAGGCTTTTTAATAAAAAGTGATTTAACATCCAGTGAGCTCTCAAGTGCTTTTCAGCGTATTTTAAATCACGAAGTATTTTATAGTGGTACAGTAAACAGTATACTTAGCAAAACTTTACCAAGCCGGTTAGATATAGATGGAATAAACCACGAAATTTTATATTTACTTTCTAAGGGCACGAAAACCAAAGACTTAGTAAAACATTTTGATTTGTCTTTAAGTAGTGTAGAAAAGAGAAAAAAAACCTTAAAACGTTTGTTTTTAGTTGAAGATTTAAATGATGATGCATTAATAAATGCAGCAAGAGAAAAGGGATTTATTAATTAAAAGAAACTAAAAAAAGCTCTAAAATGTTAAATATTAAGAGTTTTTTATTTTTTTTTGAAAAGATAAACCCTTGTTATGATTGAAAATTACGGTTTTTCCCGTAATTCAATTACGGTTTTTCCCGTAACACACAAAAAGCACTTTGCTATATTTGTTATATCAACAATCATTGACTTGATTCATTTCATTTTATGAAGGAATTTAGTTGGTAATAGCACATTTACACAAACCCTATAGTTGTCATATGGCTATAGGGTTTCTTCTTTTTAAAAAATTGAAGCTTTATACTCCCAAAATACTTTAATATAAAAGCCAAAATAAATTATAGCAACAACAAACTTTATAAAAGTTCCTGTAATAAAACCTAAAAACGAACCAAAAGCAGCTTTAATAGCTGTTTTAGAATCTGCTTTATTAATTAATTCTCCAATTAATGCTCCAAAAAATGGACCTATAATTATACCAAATGGAATAGGAGAAAATAAACCCACAATTAATCCAATAGTGGTGCCAACCATTCCGGCTTTAGAGCCACCAAATTTTTTAGTACCAATAGCAGGTATTATATAGTCTAAAGCAAAGACAAAAAGCGCAATTACTAAGGTAATTATTAAAAACTGAGTGTTTGTTGGTACAGCACTGGTTAAGTACAAAAATAGAAGTCCCAACCAACTCAATGGTGGACCAGGAAGTACAGGTAAAACACTACCAATTAAGCCTAAACATATAAATAATAAGCCTAGAAACGTAAGAAAGATATCCATTATTTTTTTATCTATTAGACTCTATTTTATAAATAATGTTACAAGTTTTAAACTAAAAAAATAGTTTAAACTAAAAAAATAGTTATATTTGAACTAAACATTTAGTTTTAAAAGATATTGATATGAAACAACTTACAAAGGCAGAAGAAGATATAATGCAAGTTTTATGGCAATTAGAGAAAGCCAATGTAAAGCAAATAATTGAGCAGTTACCACAGCCAAAACCAGCATATAACACAGTATCTACAATAGTTAGAATATTAGAAAGCAAAGGCTTTGTAGATTATGAAAAAAAAGGAAAAGGACATATTTATTTTCCTTTATTAAAAAAACAAGAGTATAGTAACCAGTCACTAAATAAATTGGTAGACAACTATTTTCAAGGATCGTTTAAAAGTATGGTCTCATTTTTTGTTAAAAAAAATGACATAAATCTAAATGAATTGGAGTCTGTTTTAGAAGAAATTGAAAAACAAAATAAACAATAAAAGATGTTGCATTATATTTTACAAACCGTTGTTTTTCAGTTATTATTTTTAATGCTGTATGATGTTTTTTTAAGAAATGAAACATTTTTTAATTGTAATAGAATTTACTTATTGTTTACTGCAGTTCTATCGTTAATTTTACCTTTTTTACAAATAAATAGCTTCAATAAAATAATACCGCAAGACTATATTTTTAAGCTTCCCGAAGTAATAATAGGTCAAAAAGAAATTGTTGCAGAAACTATTACAAAAACAGACTTAACAAAAGTGTCTTCTGGTTTTACATTCCATTGGGAACATGTAATATATTTAGGTAGTGTAATAACATTAATACTATTTGTTTTTAAGCTATCTAAACTTATAATTCTAGTTTTTAAAAGCCCTAAAACTAAATTTAAACAAGCTTTTTTAATTCAGATTATAAATAGTAAAACAGCCTATTCTTTTTTCAATTATATATTTATTGGAGATAAAATTTATCCAGAAGAAAAACAAACAATCATAGCGCACGAGCTAGAACATGTAAAAGAAAAACATAGTATAGATTTGTTGTTTTTCGAAATTTTAAAAATCATTTTTTGGTTTAATCCTCTAATTTATTTGTATCAAAATAGAATAGCCAATTTACATGAATTTATAGCAGATTTTAAAGCTGTTAAGTCAAGTAATAAAACTTTTTATTATCAAAATTTGCTATCTCAGGTTTTCGATACTAAAAAAGTATCATTTATCAATCCATTTTTTAAACAATCATTAATCAAAAAACGAATCATTATGTTAAGTAAACAAAAATCAAAACAAAAAAACGTATTAAAGTATCTTTTATTAGTTCCAGTAATTTTTGGAATGTTATTATATACTTCTTGTGCTAATGAAGAAAAAACTACAAATGATGAATTATTAGATTCAAACTCTAAAAATGCTGTAGACGAAATAGTTGAAGAAGAAATTTTAGAAATAGAAGAGGTTGCCTCATTTTATGAAATAGACGAAGTGCCAAAATATCCAGGATGTGAAACTTTGACTACTAATGACGAATTGAGAAAATGTTTTTCAAATAATTTAAATAAAATTATTGCTAAAAATTTTAACTCTTCTCTTGGTAAAACACTAGGTCTAGTTGGTTTACAAAAAATAGATGTTTCATTTACAATAAACAAATTAGGCAAAATAGAAAAAGTAAATGTAAAAGCACCGCACCCAGAATTAAAAGAAGAAGCAAAGCGTTTAATAGGTTTAATACCAGATGTTATTCCTGGAAAACAAAATGGTAAAGTGGTTAACGTCGCATTCTTTCTGCCTATACAATTTGTAGTTAAAGAATAAAAAAGATGATTTTTATAATTTAAAACCGAAGCATAGTCTTCGGTTTTTATTTTTAAAATAATTAATTGTACTTTTCAACTTTGTTTATAGATATGCAAAGAGTACTTGTTTTATTATTAATTATTTGCGCCACGTCGTGTGAATATTTCAATGCAAAAAAAATTGCTTCAGAAGATATTTTAAAAGAAGAACTAAAAACCTTTAATTGGAACGATGTTGATACCTATCCAACTTTTGTTTCATGCGATACTTTAAATACTAAAGACACAAAAAAAAACTGTTTTATAAATACACTCTCGCAGCATATTACTTCGAGTTTGCAAGAAGAAACAATTATAGTTTCAAAAGATATAAATGAAACGGTTGTTTTGGCGTTTCAAATCTCAGAAACTGGCCAATTAAATATAAAAGATATAAGTATAAACGATTCTATTTTAGTGCAAATACCAGAACTGGAAAACATGCTTTTTAAAAGTTTAAATACTTTACCAAAAATTTATCCAGCAATTAAACGCAATCAACCAGTAAAAACAGAGTTTAAGTTACCAATAATTATAGAAGCTAATTAAAAACGTATGGCGAGCTTTTTCATTAAACGTAAAATTTCTACATAAAGCCAAATTATAGTTACTAATAAACCATAGCATGCAAGCCATTCTTTATACTTTGGTGCTTTGTTTTTATAACGTTCTATAAAATCGAAATCTAATAAAAATGATAAAGCAGCAAAGGTTACTGCAACAATATTAAAGCCAATAGCAATCCAGCTGGTTCCCCAAATAAAAGAACGAATACCAAAAAAACTTAAAATCCATGAGATTAAATACACTAAAAATATTGCCGAACATACTGTAATAATTACGCTTCTAACCTTTTTTGTTACTACAATTATTCGGGTTTGGTATAAAAATAAAATAGTAAAAAAAGTAATTATAGTAACACCAATAGCTTGATATGGCATTTCGGGATAATGTACTTTTACAAAAGCGGTAAAGCCACCAAGAAAAAAACCTTTAGCAACAGCGTATAATGGCACTAAAAAATGTGCCCAATGTTGGCGTACAGATAAAACAATACTAATAACAATTGCAGCTATCATGCCACCAGTGCCAAACCATTTTATATTGGTGCCACTAGTATGTAGTTTCCAAACACCTACTACAATAGTTGTAGTGATAGTTAGCATTAAAAAAGTTTTAATTAAAATGCCAGAAACAGTCATTTTTGCATTGGCCGTTTTGCGGTCGTTCCAAAAATAATTTGAAAATATAGGATTAGATGTATTGTTTAATAAACGCACTATAAATTAAATTTGTAACCTAAGGCAAAGTCTAAAGGAAATTGGTCTTCATTATCAATAAGTAAAGCAAATAACGAGTCGTAAACAAAGGTTAAGTAACCGTTTCCTAGCTTAACATCTGTACCAATACCAAATATAAAAGGAACATCAAAAGAGGTTCCAGAATTTTCAATTATTATAACATTAGAAGCATCATTAGGATCTTGAATTGTACTATTTGTTTTCGAGCTTGTTAAAGTTGCAAATTTTGTTTGTGCATAAATACTAAACTTAGAGGTGTTTATAATTTTAAATCTATAACCTAAAGCCAATTGAAAAGCAGCATAATCAAAATCATCACTACTAGTACTATAACGCATATTTAAAAAACCAGAATGTCTTGAAGGTTTGTTAGCTGCAACTTCTAATTCTGCACCAAAAAAGGGAACAGTTTCATTATCTTTATTACTAATAAAGTTTGGGTTTTTTACAAAAGGATTATTAGTTAAACCACCAAAAACACCTAAACGTAATTTTAGCTTAGCTGCATCATTATTTACAATGTAATTTTCATCTTTAGCAGCGTTATATTGGTTTATAAAGTTTTTAAGACTATATGTAGTTAATTTGGTTTTTGAAGCATCCATAAGTGTTAAATCGCTTAATACCTGCTTATATTCCTCTTTGTATTTTTTATTATCGCCTTTAGTATTTTTTAGTTCTATAAGCGTATTGTCTTCGGTTTTTACAAAATATCTGTATTTACCGTTAAAAGTATTCCAAAGCAAATCTAAAGTACCATTAGCTTCAGTTTTAAGCGTTAGGTTTTCACTTTCAAACATATAGGTTTGTTGAGCAAACGTTATAATGCTAATTAAAAAAAGACTTAGAAATGAGATTGTTTTTTTCATAATGTAGTAGGTTATTCTATGTAAATGTATAAATTTTAAGTGAACTTGTACTTACTTTTTAAAAGTTCTGCCTTTCCATTTGTATTTAGAAAACATAGAAATTAAAGCAATGTAAACAGTAAAAAAAGGATAGATAAATGCTGATAATATATAGCCAGATAAATGCTTTTTTTGGCTGAAAAAATCTGCAGATTTATAAATTAAGAGAAAATCTATAATACTCTTAAGGACGAAAATAAAAATTAATGCTCTTACAAATAACAACTGAAGCATGCTTAACACGAGGCTAATAACTATAGTAGCATTCATTAGTAAAACAATTAGTCCAACTACTTTACCAAATATAGAATTATAACTCGAGGTTTTTGCAGCCCAACGTTTGCGTTGAGAAACTAATGTTGATACTGTTGGTTGCGCTTTGGTTTTTACAATTGCATTTTTAGATTTTAAATAATTAACAGCCGTTTTGTCTTTTTCAATTGCCTTTTGAAGCAAAAAAATATCATCACCACTTGCAATATTTTCATTTCCACTAAAACCCTTTAAATCTAGAAACCATGATTTTAAATAAGCAAAATTAGCACCATTACATAAAAATGGTTTGTTTATACCAAAGCCTCCAATGGTTGCTCCCATTAAACTTAAAAAATCTATTAATTGAAATTGTTGTATAAATGTGTTTGTATTATGGTAGGCAACTGGAGCAATAACCATTTTGCTTTTTGTTTTTAAAATAAAAGCGTTAAAAGTGTCTAGCCATAAAACAGGTAGTTTGCAATCGGCATCTGTAGTAATAATCCAATCGTTTTTTGCATTATTTATGGCAGAAGTTATAGCGTCTTTTTTGGGAGAATTAGAATTCCTGTTGTTTTTAATTATTTTAAAATTTATCTCTTGGTTTTTAAAATGCTTAGTTATAATAGTAACAGAATTGTCTGTAGAATCATCATCAACAAAAAGAATCTCAAAGTGTGTTTTTAAATATTGTAATTTTACGATAGAATCTAATAAAATCTTAAGGTTTTTGGCTTCATTTCTAAACGGGACAATTATAGAAAAAGTGGTTTTATTTTTAGTTCTTTCAGTATTAAAAATATTAATTCTGTGAAAGCCATAAAGTAACGCACCAATAAAGCACAAGTAAATACTTGTAATAATAATAGCCAGAATTATCATGGTTTTAGCTGCTTTTTATAGTTAAAAGTGAGTACAAAATAACAACCTGCCACACTTGGTATCACAAAGTTTAAAATCCACATCGTTGTAATTACAGATAATATTGTAAGCGTACTTATGCTAGTAAAAGAAAAAAGGAAAACAGCAACGCTACCTTTAACAACAACATCAAAAATAAAGAGTGTTGGTATAATAGATGTTAATAAATACATAGTAGTTATTATAATCATAGCATCAAGGTAATGCATATTTACACCAAAAAGTAAGAGTAAATAATAAAATTGAAATGAAAATAATACATAACGAAATATTGAAAATACAGTGACTAAAAAACTAACTTTTACAGGAAGATTTTTTAAAAAAATAAAGATCTTATTAAGGGAGAAACCTTTAATAGTATATTTAGTTTGCTTAACACCTAAAATAAAAAAAAATATAAAAACAACACCTAAAGTTAATATTCGTAAAATACGATAAACATCTATATTTATTGAGTAAATACTTGTAAATAGTAATAAGCCAATAGACCCAAAAACTACTGTAACAACCATTTGTAAAGTATTGCCAACAAGGTTTAAAAGCATGATTTTTTTTCTATAACTATTAACAAAATATATAGCCTTTGCACCATATTCTCCTATACGATTTGGTGTAAATAAAGAAGCAGTTAAAGAACCTAAGGTTTGTTTTGTTGCTTCAAAAAACGATATTTTTTTAATAGTTGAAACTAATTGTTTCCATTTTAAAATTTCTAAAAACCAATTAAATAAACTTAAAACCAACAGAAAAAATAGGTTTTTAGCCGAAAAAAAAGCGTTTTCGTTTAAAAAAGTGAAGAAAGCATTAAATTTTAAATTCCCATTATTAGTCAATTTGTTATAAATAAAATAGAAAGCACCAACTACTATACTCAATTTAATGAGTGCAAAAAAGAATTGCTTAGTTTTGTAGGGTAAAGAGTAATTCATTTTTTTTCTGAAGTTGATTCAGGATTCTATAGAATGAATCTTATTTTTTTAGACTACAAATTAAATCAATTATTACCCAATGAAGACTTCATTTAAATACTATTGTACATTTATAATGTTATTTTGTTTCATTAACTATGGCTTTTCTCAAAAAGAAACAGCTAAATGGAAAGCCTTAATTGCTTTAGGATTAAACAGTCCGTCACAAGGTGGTTTTGTTGAAGGTTTTGAAGGTAATACAGTAAACTTCCCGACTATAAATTTGGGAGTACAGCGAATGTTTACTCCAAAATATGGTGTTAAGCTAGATTTAGGCTACAATCGTTTTGGTGTTGAAAATGAGTTGTTTGAAAATAAAATTAATTACACGCGTGTTAATGCGCAGTTGGTTTACGATACGTCTCAGGTTTTTTATTTTTTACCACAAAACTTAACTTTAGTTGGGCATATAGGTCCAGGATATTCTATGGTAAAACCTTTAGGTGATTTTAAAGACAATGAAGTGTCTTATTTAAATGCAATGGCAGGAATAGAAATACATCATTACGTATCTAGAACTGTAAATGTTTTTGCCGATGTTTCTTATATCTATGGTTTTAGCAGTGATTTTGAAAATGTAGAATCTGGTTTAGGTTCTTTTAACGGTAATGTTGCAACGCTTACTTTTGGTGTAGCAATATCTTTAAGCGGTTGTGTAACCTGTAATTAAATGGCAGAAGAAAAAATTATATTAGGTATCGATCCTGGAACCACAATTATGGGTTTTGGACTTATAAAAGTAGTAAATAAAAAAATGCATTTTTTACAACTTAATGAGCTAGACTTAAAAAAATACGACGATCATTATTTAAAGCTAAAACTAATTTTTGAACGTACTATAGAATTAATAGATACACATCATCCAGACGAAATTGCTATAGAAGCACCTTTTTTCGGGAAAAATGTACAAAGTATGCTTAAGCTTGGTCGTGCACAAGGCGTCGCAATGGCTGCCGGTTTGTCTCGGGAAATACCAGTAACAGAATACGCTCCAAAAAAAATTAAAATGGCAATAACAGGAAATGGAAATGCAAGTAAAGAACAGGTAGCAAAAATGCTACAAGGTATGCTTGGTATAAAAAAACTTCCTAAAAACTTGGATGCTATGGATGGTTTAGGAGCTGCTGTTTGTCATTTTTACAACCAAGGACGTGTTGAAATTGGCAAAAGTTATTCTGGTTGGAGTGCTTTTGTTAAGCAAAATGAAAAGCGCGTGAAAAAGTAAAAATAAATGTCTGGAATTTACATTCACATACCATTTTGCAAGCAAGCTTGCCACTACTGCGATTTTCATTTTTCTACCTCAATGAAGAAGAAAGATGAGCTAATTAATGCTTTAATTAAAGAATTAGAAATAAGAAAAACCGAGTTTAATAATATAACTGTAGAAACCATTTATTTTGGAGGTGGAACACCATCGCTTTTATCTACTTTAGAAATTAACAACATTATTGATGCGGTTTATAGTAATTATAAAGTTATACATAATCCTGAAATAACCTTAGAAGCTAATCCAGACGATTTAAACAACCAGCAAATAATTAAGCTATCACATTCACCAATTAATAGGTTGTCTATAGGTATTCAATCTTTTCATGAAAAAGATTTAAAACTCATGAATAGAGCTCATAATTCAAGTGAAGCTAAATCCTGTTTAGTAGAAGCGACAAAGTATTTTAATAATATTTCTTTAGATTTAATTTACGGTATTCCTGGAACAACAAATGCAGAATGGGAAGAGAATATTGCTATTGCATTAAGTTTTGGAATAAACCATATATCCAGCTATGCTTTGACTGTAGAACCTAAAACAGCATTAGCATCGTTTATAAAAAAAGGAATAATTGATAATGTAGACGATGCATTAGCCCAAGAGCAATTTCATATTTTAATAGAAAAATTAGCTCAAAATAACTTTATACACTATGAGCTTTCTAATTTCGGAAAAGAAGGCTTTTTTAGTAAAAACAACTCTGCTTATTGGCAAGGTAAACCGTATATTGGTATAGGTCCATCGGCACATTCTTTTAATGGTAAACAACGTGGCTGGAATGTTAGAAATAATACCAAATACATAAAATCTATAGAGAATAATACCTTACCAATAGAAATTGAAACGCTAACAATAACAGATCAATATAACGAGTATGTAATGACTGGTTTACGTACTGTTTGGGGAGTTTCAATACAAAAAATAGATTCAGATTTTGGTGAACATTTTAAAATTTATTTATTAAAACAAGCTCAAAAATTTATTAAAGAGCAATTACTTTATATTGAAAACAATAAACTTCTTGTAACCAAAAAAGGAAAGTTTTTAAGTGATGGTATTGCTAGCGATTTATTTATGTTAAATTAAATTTCGTATTTTAAAATAGAAACCATCTAGGGATTTTTAAATTTATAAGCTTGAAAATTTCTTTTTTAATTAATTTAGCAACAACCAAAACGTCTACAAAAAAAGTTTAAAAAACAATGATAGCGACAATACAAATAAATTCAAAAAAAATAAAAATAGATTTATCAAAACCACTAGATATTTCTATGCCATTACGCGCTTCAGAAAAAAATGTAAACGCATGGTATGTTAATGCTCCAAAAATAGAACCGGTTAAAGTAGATGAGTGGATTGCAAGCGTGGCAAAAGGAGCAGATATTAATTTTAATAATATAAGTTTTAATCCTCATGCACATGGAACGCACACAGAAAGTGTTGGGCATATTACTAAAGAGGTTTATAACGTAAATAAATGCTTTAAGCGTTTTATGTTTACTGCAGAGTTAATAAGTGTTGCACCAGAAGTTGTTGGTGAAGATGAAGTGATATCAAAAAAACAAATTCAGTTTTTATTAAAAAGAAAAAAGCCAGAAGCCATCATTATTAGAAGTATGCCAAATACAAAAGATAAAAAGTCTAGGCAGTATTCGCATACCAATTGGCCGTACTTAACAGAGGAAGCAGCTGTATTTTTAAGAGAAAAAGGAATTAAACATTTACTTATAGATTTACCAAGTGTAGACAAAGAAAAGGATAATGGGCAATTACTGGCACATAAAGCTTTTTGGAATGTAAATGGTGAAATAAGAAAAAAATCTACCATTACAGAGCTTATTTATGTGCCTAACAAGGTAAAAGATGGTAGTTATATTATAAACTTTCAAATAGCACCTTTTGTAAACGATGCTACACCAAGTAAACCTATATTATACAAAATAGAATAATGGATATTATTTTTTCAATCATATTTGGAGTTATAGCTGCATTAGGAGTAAACACATATATAAAACACATACAAAGCAAAAAACTAGCACAGTCACAATCGGTTATTTTATTAGATAAAATAAAAAAGGTGTGTAAGTTTATAACAGTTGAAGGTGACTTTGCAGAAATTTACCATTATGAAGATGTAAAAGAGCGTTTTTTAAAACTTGTTTCAAGTAGAAAAAAAGCCTTAGTAGTTATTGATGCAAAAGCATATGTAGGTTTCGATTTATCTAAAATAGATATGGATGCAAATCCAGAAACAAAAAAAGTAACACTTAAACATTTCCCAGAACCAGAGGTATTATCTATAGAAACCAATTTAAAATATTACGACAAAAAAGACGGTATTTTTAATAAATTTCAAGCAAACGATTTAACAGCATTACATAACGAAGCAAAGTTGCATATTAGGGATAAAGTTCCAGAAAGTGGTTTGTTTCAAATAGCAAAAAAAGAAGCTTTAGAATCTGTTTTATTAATAGAAGGTATCGTACAAACTATAGGTTGGAAATTAGACTACTCAGCATTAGAAATTGAAAATAAAATTGTAAAAGAATTAGATAGTAAATAATATAATTCATGAAGCAAATATGCATTTAATCTTATTTTTTGTACATTTGAACGAGTAATCCGAATTTCAAGTATGAAAAAAAGAGATTAACTTGTTTATGTTATAGATTTATTGTGTAATCAATTTTGCTGTTATGAAAAGATTTTTAATTTACGTTAACGATGTATTAGAGAGTTTAGACATTTATACAAATGTAAACTCAAAACCAAAATCTCCAAAATCACCATCAAAGCCTTTAAATAAAGATAAATTTATAGAAAACAAATAGCTTTTCGCTCCATTTATTTTTATGAATATTGAACAAATTCGAGACTACTGTCTTGAAAAACCTCATACCGAAGAAGCCTTTCCTTTTGATAAAAACACCTTAGTATTTAAAGTAGCAGGCAAAATGTTTGCACTAATGCCTTTAGATAAATGGGAGCAAGGTTTAGCATCAATAAATTTAAAAGCAAAACCAGAATATTCGGTAGAATTAAGAGAAGAATATAAAAGTATTATTCCAGGTTTCCATATGAATAAAAAACATTGGAATACCATTTATGTGCATGAAAATGAGTTAGAGTCAAAAATGCTTTTAAGTCTTATAGACCACTCATACAGTATGGTTGTAAGCGGTTTATCAAAAAAAAGAAGGCAAGAATTAAGTTTGTAAAAATTATCTATCGACAGAAAACGGTAATTTATCGATGCAAAAAGTGTAATCATAGAATAGTTTTAAAAACTATGAGACTGTAAGTTTACTTTTGAGGTAATTAATACGCAGAAAAAATGAAATTCCCTCAAATCTCAAATCTATTTAATGGGTTTAAAACATCTAAAGTTTATAAACAAAACCCAGAACCAACTACTACCTTATTAAATAAAAATTTTAAAAGTAAAGAAGTTTTACATTCAAGCTTAAAACAACTAGAATTTATAACTTTTTTAGAATTTCACTTAAGTAAAAGAAATTTAGATGAATATTCTCTAAAATTTTTAATAGAACTTGATAATCTTAAGATTAAAGCTAAAAAAAATACAATTAAATCTCTGCACTATTATAGAGAATAAAACAGCAAATTTCCATTCGTCGACACTTAAACGTTATTCGTCATTGTTATAACAGGTATAAACGAAAACAAAATTTAATATCGCAGAATAATATTAATTTTGAACAGAAATAATTTTTAAATACCCTCACAATGTCCAAAAAACTTAAAATTCTTTTAATAGAAGACGATATCATTGAAAAAATGAAATTAAATCGTACGACTTCAGCTTTAAATTTAGAGCACGATATAATGGAGGCTAATAATGGTGAAGAAGCACTAGAGCTTTTAAAGAATAAAGATAATTTGCCAGACATAATATTATTAGATTTAAATATGCCAAAAATTAATGGTATAGAATTTTTAGGAATATTAAAAGCAGATCCAGTTTTAAAATATATTCCAACAATAATTTTAACGACATCAAATAATCAAAAAGATTTATTAGAGTGTTATAGAATTGGTGTTGCAGGTTATGTTATAAAGCCTTTAAAATATGATGATTATGTTAGCAAAATAGAAAAATTATTAGCATATTGGAGTGTTAATGAATTAATCGTAGTCTAAACGTAATGAAAGGAATTGTTTTTACAGAATTTTTAGAACTAGTTGAAGATAAATTTGGTCTAGAAATGGTAGATAATATTATCTCCAGTTCTAACCTTGAGTCTGGAGGTGCATACACAGCAGTAGGCACTTATAGTTTTTCTGAAATGTTACAGCTTTTACAACACCTAAGTAGTAATACCGGTATATCAATAGATAATTTGCTCCTTGTATATGCAGAGCATTTTTTTAGTGTAATAGAACACAGTTATCCAGGTTTATTAGCAACGTATAACGATCCTATAGAATTAATTTCTTCTATAGAAAATCACATTCATGTTGAGGTTAGAAAAATCTATCCAGATGCAGAATTACCAACGTTTTTAATAGAAGAAAAATCAAGTGATTCTTTAAGAATAATTTATAAGTCTAGCAGAGCAATGCACCATTTTGGACTAGGCTTAATGAATAAAACTTTTGAGCATTTTAATACTACTGCCAAAATAGAATTACAAAAAATAAAAGAAGACGGAACTGAAGTTAGATTTATTATTAATAAAAACTAATGAGTCAAAATCAAGTCGAATTACTGCAACGCGCTTTGCAAAGAGAAAAAGCAGCTAGAAAAGCAGCCGAAAGTATACTTGAAGATAAATCAAGAGAACTTTACGAAGCAAACCAGAAACTAAAAGAAATAAATAGCGACCTAGAAACATCGCTAACTAAAGCAGACTCTCAATTACAAGGCGTTTTTGAGAACATAGTAGATGCTTATGTAATTACAGATTTATGGGGGAATATTCTAAAAATGAATGATTCTGCTGTAAATCTTTTAGGTTTTAAAAATGCTAAAGAAGATTTCAATTTACTTGAAATGTTAGATGTTAACGAAAAAGATAAAGTTCAATCTTGGTTTAAAAGCTTATTAAGAAGTGGCGCATCAACAGATTTTCATGTAAATATCACAACAAGAACAAATCAACAAAAATTAGTACACATTAATTCTAGCTTAATATACGATAACGATGTAGCTGTAGCTGTACAAGGTATTGTTAGAGATGTAACTATACAAAATAAATACAAAAAAAGTATAGAAGCCGAACGTTTAAAGTATAGTAATATTATTGCTAATATGAACTTAGGGCTAATAGAAATAAGTAAAGAAGGAGAAATTTTGATGATGAATCAAAGTTTTTCAGATATTTCTGGATACAACGAAGCAGAACTTTTAGGAACCGTAGCAAAAGATATTTTTGCGGTAAATGATGCAGGAGCAGAGTTAATAGACAATGAAAAAAGAAAACGAGTAGAAGGAGAATCTAACTCCTACGAGCTCGAAGTAAAAACAAAAACAGGAGAACATAGGCACTGGCTAGTAAGTGGTGCTCCAAACTATAATTTAGAAGGAGAACAAGTTGGCTCAATAGCAGTAACTTTAGATATTACAGACTTAAAAAACCTCCAAAATCAAAAAGAAAAACTCCTTAGTAAGTTAGAAAAAAGTAATGATGAATTACAAGAATATGCACACATTGTTTCTCACGATTTAAAATCACCATTACGAAGTATAAACGCCTTAGTAAGCTGGTTAAAAGAAGACAACCAAGGTAAGTTAGACGAAGTAAGCCTTCAAAATATCGCACATATTGAGACTACTCTAGAGAAAATGGAACAACTTATAACAGATGTTTTAAATTACTCAAGTGTAGGAGCTCAAGTATCTGCATTGGCAGATGTAAACATACATAATTTAGTATCAGACTTATGTAAAATATTATATGTTCCAGAACATATAGAAATTAAAATTGTAAATCAATTACCAGTTATAAAAGGCGATAAAACTAAGTTACAACAACTGTTTCAAAACCTAATAAGTAATGCGGTAAAGTTTATTGATAAAGAAAAAGGCTTAATAGAAATTAAAGTTTTAGAATTATCAACACATTTTGAGTTTTCTGTAAAAGACAACGGAATGGGAATTGAAAAACAATTCCATGATAAGATTTTTAAAATATTTCATGCCTTAAATAAAAGTAAAGAATCTACAGGAATAGGTTTATCTATTGTTAAAAAAATAGTAGACTTACATGAAGGAGAAGTATGGTTAGAAAGTGAGCCAAAAGTAGGAACAACCTTTTACTTTACACTAAAAAAGTAATCCATGAAAACAGTACAATTAGTAAAGCACAAAAATAAAGACTGGCAATATGTAGTAGAGCATCAAGAACTAAAAGAGCCATTGGTATTAGTATTTGGTAATAGGTTTATGCTAGAAGACAAAAATATATACCAAGAAGTAAAAGATTTGTTTCCAGATGGACATATAATCTTTGCCTCATCATCTGCAGAGATTTCTTCAAATACAGTAAACCTTGATAGTATTACAATTACTGCAATAGAGTTTGAAAAAAGTAGCTTTAAAATTAAAACAAGTAATGTTTTAAATACAGATTTAGATAGTTTTAAAACAGGAGGAGATTTAATAAATCAATTACCACAAGACGATTTAAAGTACGTTTTAGTAATATCTGAAGGTAGTTTTATAAACGGCAGTCAACTTACTAAAGGAATGAACAATGCAACACAAAGCAACCTGTTAATTACAGGTGGATTATGTGGTGATGACGCTCGTTTTGAAAAAACATTGGCATCTTACAATGAAAACCCAAAAGAAGGAGAACTTGTAGCTATTGGATTTTATGGAGATAGTTTAGAAATTTCATTTTCAATTCATGGTGGTTGGACTCCATTTGGTCCACAGCGTATAGTAACAAAATCTAAAGACAACATACTATACGAACTTGATGGTCAACCAGCTTTAGATTTATATAAAAAATATTTAGGAGAAAAAGCAAAAGATCTACCAGGAGCAGCTTTATTATATCCATTAAATGTAACATCAGAAGAAGAAAACCAATCTATAGTTAGAACTATTTTAAATATAGACGAAGAAAATAATGCTGTAATTTTAGCAGGAGATATAAAAGAAAACTCTAAAGTACAACTCATGATGACAAATGTAGATAACATTGCAAATGCATCAGAAAAAGCAGCAAGCCAAGCTTTAGAAATAAGAAAAAATAAACCAGAATTAGCCTTGCTAGTAAGTTGTATAGGAAGAAAATTAGTATTAGACCAACGTGTAGAAGAAGAAATAGAAGAAGTTATTGAAGTTATAGGAGATGATGTTGTTATTAGTGGTTTCTATTCCTATGGAGAAATAGCACCTTTTCATGGAGAAGTGTCCTGCCAACTACACAATCAAACCATGACCATAACACTAATAAGTGAATAATGAATTCACTATTAAAAAGACAAATACGTAAATATCTAAGTGAAGACCTAAAAAACAACGAGGGACTCACTCAGTTTTTTAATGCCATAGATAGCTCTTATAATAATTTTGACGAACAATCAATAATGATTCAACGGGCAATGTCTATAAGCTCAGACGAGCTGTACGCTGCCAATCGTAAATTACAAGACGAAGCAAAAGAGCAAAACGAAGTTATAGAAAAACTTAAAAGCGTAATTAATACACTTAAGTTTTACAATCTTAAAGCAGATGAAACCAAAGAAGATGTTGAGTTAACAGGATCAAATTTGGTAGATTTTATAGATAACCAAACAAAAGAAATTGTAGAAATAAACAAACAAAAACAAGAACTTTTAAACGAGTTATCTCACCAAAATCAGGAACTAAGTGACTATGCACATATGGTATCTCATGATTTAAAGTCACCATTAAGAAGTATAAATACATTAGTAACATGGTTAGCAGAAGATTATAAAGATGCTTTTGATGTTAATGGAAAAAATTCATTAAACCTCATTAAAAGTAATGTGGTTAAAATGGAAAACCTTATTAGTGGTATTTTAGAATATTCTACTATAGGAAAAAATAAAATTGAGAATTACGATGTAAACCTAAATAAGTTGTTAGATAGTGTTTTAGAGATAATAGAAATTCCAGAACATATTAAAATAACCAGAACACATTTACCTGTAATTAAAGGAGATAAATACAGATTGCAGCAATTGTTTCAAAATTTAATAAGCAATGCCATAAAATATAACGATAAAGAAGAAGGTACTATTGATATAGGTTTTGAAGATAAAAACCAATATTGGCAATTTTATATAGAAGATAATGGAAAAGGTATAAAAGAAGCCTATTTCGAAAAAATCTTTAAAACCTTCGAGAAGCTTGACAATAATCCAGATTCATCAGGAATAGGGTTGTCAATTGTAAAAAAAATTATCGAGCTTTATGGAGGTAAAATATGGTTAGAATCTAAATTAAATATTGGTACAACCTTTTATTTCACTATAAAAAAATAAGCATATGGAACAGCCAAATCAATCCTATATAGATAGTTTATCTGGAGGAGATCAAGCCTTTAAGCAGCAACTAATAGATGTTATAAAACTAGAATATCCACAAGAAAAACAAGAATATCTAGACAATATTAATTCTCAACAATTAAAATTAGTAGCAGATAATGTACATAAACTTAAACATAAAATTAGTATTTTAGGGCTTGAAAAGAGTTATGATGTTGCTGTAGACTACGAAAACAACTTACTTAAAGGTAATACAGACCAAAGAGAAGCATTTGAAGCTATATTAAACACCATAACAAAATACCTTAAGACGCTTTAAATATTAAATATGAAATGTATTGTTATTGACGATGAGGCAACTGCCAGAATAATTATTGCTCAATTATGTTCAAATGTAGCAAGCCTTAATGTTTTAGAAGAGTTTCCTAATGCAATGCAAGCAATAAAATACTTAAATCAAAATCAAGTAGATTTAATATTTTTAGATATACATATGCCAGATTTTACAGGTTTCGACTTTATTGAAACCGTAAAAAATCCTCCAAAAATTGTTTTAACAACTTCAGATCCTCAATTTGCAATTCAAGCTTTCGAATATGATTGTATTGTAGATTATTTAGTAAAACCAATAACTCAAGAGCGTTTTAATAAAGCGATAGAAAAAGCTAAAGCAAAGCAAACAACCATCCCTATAGAGCAGTCCGTTTCAACTAGAAAAAACACAGAAAAAGTAGAAACATCTTCAGGTAACGATTTATATGTGAATATAGATAGGCGCTTAATCAAAATAGATATTCCAAGTATTTATTTAGTAGAAGCAAAAGGCGATTATATACAAGTTAAAACCGAAGATAAAAACTATACAGTACATTCTACATTAAAAAAAATTGAAGAAAAATTACCAGACAGTTTATTCTTAAAAGTACATCGTTCTTATATAATTAATATAAAAAAAATTATAGATATAGAAGATAATAGTGTGCTAATTAAAAAAGATGTAATTCCTGTAAGCCGTTCTAACAGGCCAGAGTTAATGAAGCGTTTAAACCTATTGTAATTTTTTTAAACTTTAAAATAGCAGCTTGTTAAGTCTATTTTTATACAAACCTTCAAATAAAATTATATTTTTAAGTATCGTTCAACTGTTTTATTTTGCCATTCAACTACACTTAAAAATGTGCTAATCGAAAATCTATAGTTTCGACATATATTAATTTTAGTTTTATCATCTAATTAACCCAACTTACAGATGAAAAAATTATTATTAATCCCATTAGTACTTTGTGCTTTTCTAATGTCTTGTTCCTCACAAGACGAGTTTGAAACCGAAGACTCTCACGACAAAAATTTGAATGTAACCTACAACTCAATAGATTATGAAGTTGTAGAATTAATTAATGCACATAGAATTTCATTAGGTTTAAATACCTTAAATATTTTAGATGATGTTTCTGCAGCTGCAATATCACATACTCAATATATGGTTGGTCAAGGTAAAGCCAGTCATGATAACTTTTATTCTAGATCTCAACACTTGAAAGCTAAAATAAATGCAAAAATAGTATCAGAAAACGTAGCATATGGTTTTACTAATGCAGAAGCATTGGTAAATGCATGGCTAAATAGTGATGATCATAGAGAAAATATTGAAAATGCCGAATTAACAGAATTAGGTGTAGCCTGTAAGAAAAACAATTCTGGCAAATATTTTTTTACTAATATTTTTGTAAAAATATAGTAATAAAAAAACTTATCTATAGATAATTACCATTCGTCTACACTAGCAAAGCACTAATCGAAAAATCGAAAAATAAACAACAACCTATTATAAATTTGTTTTATAATTAAAACCCAATATCATGACAAGAACTTTACCTACTTTTAAACAAAAAATAATAGCATTAGCTATATTGCTTTTAAGTTATTCTGTTTTTGCTCAAAACATTCCGTTTAACTGTGATTACAGTGCTTACTTATTTCAGTATAACGATGTTTATGCAATTGATTTAGCTTCAGGAAATTCATTTTTAGCAGCTACAGATGTTACACCAGGTAATATAAATGCCGCAGCTTATAATCCTGCAGATGGTTTTATTTGGGGTTACTTAAGTTCGCCATCAAAAACAATTGTTAGAATAGGTAAAGATTTTCAAACAACATCGTTTACTATTCCAGAATTAACAACAGGAAATAAATACGTTGGAGACATTAGTCCAAATGGCGTTTATTATTTTAAAGCTGGAGGCGCAACATATTATAAAGTAGATTTAAACCCAAACTCTCCTACTTATACTCAGTACCTATCTACAGAAAATTTATCTCAAAGTTTAAATATTCATGATTGGGCATTTAATGCAGTAGATGGTAAATTATATGCAGTAGAAAAGACTACAAATATTTTATATAGAATTGATCCTGAAACAAACGTTGTTCAAAATTTAGGTATTGTACCAATATTATCAGGTTTAAATTACACTTATGGCGCAGTTTATTTTGATGCAGATGGACGTTTTTATGTGTCAGCAAATCAAACAGGAACCATATACGTAATACAAAGCGTTCAAGATTTAGACGGTATAAACGTTATAAATTCTAACTTATTTGCTTTTGGGCCTTCAAGTGCAAGTAATGATGGTGCACGTTGTCCAACAGCTCCAGTAGTGCAAGAGATTTGTGATAATGGAATTGATGATGATGGTGATGGACTAAAAGATTGTGATGATCCTTCTTGCTCTGGATTTGGAAACTGTGAAGTAATTACGCCGCCAACTTCTGCTAATAATGGAGGTTTAGAAAGTAATGGAAGATTATCTGAAGTTATTAATAAACGTAACTTTAACCGTGCAAGAAACAGTTATAAATTTGACCAAAGTACAGCGCCGCGAGTAACAGCTAGTAGTATTGCAGCACAAAGAAGCTCTTTTACAGGATTTCAATTACAAGATTTCGTACCATTAACAACAATTAATGAAGACTATGCAGTAGACTCAACACCTCAAGATTTATTAAATATTACAAATGCAACAGAAGTATACTCAGTAGATTATATCCAAAACAATGCATCAATAGCATCAATTTTAGCTTTAAAAACAGAAAATGGTGTATACGAGCACACAAAATATATATGTGATAGATTATTAGGAGCAGAGTTAATATCTGTATCAACTATAGATATAAACGGAGAATCATTTATAAAATCTATTATAAAAAATGCTGATGGGAGCTTTGAATATGTATTAAGTTTATCTGCAAAAGTAGTAAATAATGATGCTAATTTTAAAGTAGAAAGTCACTGGAATTTAGATTTATATGAAGAAAATGTAACATTTTATAATTTCCAAATTTGGTCAGACTCAATTGATGATTTATACCTTCTGTCAGAAGAAGTATTAAACTTATTAAATACCGAAAAACCAATTTCTGGATACCAATTATCTACACCACCAACAGTATTTGTTAGAAAAGGAAAATATATAAATGGAAATTTAGACCTTGAAATTATAAATACTAACGGAACAGGAAACGTTGGGTTCGATTCGGGATTTAGAACAACAGAAACTAGTGAATTTAGTTACTCAACAACGTCAATAGATTTAAACCAGAATTATATTACAGAAATAGCAGTACCTACAGGAAACCTATTCGATATAGGGTTTAGAATTGGAGACGGCATTAACACACCAGACGATCTATTTATGTCTGATGGTCCTTGGGGAGTTGATGACTCTCAAGCAACAACAACGGTGAATAATTACCAAGTAACTCAAAATAATAATACAGTTGAAGAAAATGAGTTTCCTATTGAAAGAAATATACTTTTAAATGCAACTACAAGTACATATTTTGCAGCTTATAGAGCATTAACGCCAAGATTTCAAGCGGTAGACTTAACAGATTATAGCTCTTTAGAATTTGACGCTAAAGGCACAGGTAATGTAGAAGTAACTTTAGTAAAAGGCAGTGTTTCAAATTGGAATGAGCAATACAAAACAACAATAGCATTGACAGATAGTACTCAAAGTTTTGTAATTCCATTCACACAATTCTCTTCTACTTTAAATACAAGTTTTGAAGCTAACGATATTGTAACTATAGTTTTTACAATGGTGAGTGAAGATGGTTCTTTGCAAACAAAAGAAATGAAAATAGAAGATGTGTTATTCTCTAGAGTATCACTATTATCTGTAGACGAATTTGAAGCAGAAGATAACACTATGGTAGCTTATCCAAATCCTATGCATGAAACTTCTAGTATTTTATTTAAAGCGAAACATAATGAAACAATGCAGTTAGTAGTTTATAACCAATTAGGAAAAGTTGTTTATAATACAGCAATAAACGCACAAGTTGGGAAAAATGAAATAACGATTAATAAGCAAAATTTAAGTTCAGGATTATACATCTGTAAATTATCTGGACAACAAACTCATTATAATCCCTTAAAGTTATTAGTAAAGTAATAATTTCATTTAATGTATTATTGATTGATTGATAAGTAGAAACCTAAGACCTAATAGCAAACACAAAGCTGTTTCTACAAAAGGCAAAAGAGAAATCTTTTGCCTTTTTTATTTAAAAAAAGTTTTAGAAATTTATTTTATTAGTACTGTATGCTATGTCTAAATTAAAATAAGCCAATAGGTAAGTGAAAAAGTTTATTTGTAACCATTTTTAGACAAGGTTAAATACAGCTTGTTTTTGCAGTATATTAGTAAAATATAAGAATGCTAGGCGTTTAAATAAAATAGGTAACTATAATTTGGTAAATTATATTTAAAGCTATTTAAAACTTTATTATTTACCATTATAGTTAATATAAATTGTAGGCTTACTTTAGTAGCTTTTATATAGCACTTTTATTAAATTGTAGATGATGATAACTATTAAATAAAGTGTTTACTTTTAAATATGCGATACACTTAACTTATTTTCTAAATACAGGTTTATCAAATAATAACCATTTAAAACGTATTCCAATTTCGTTAAAAGTAAATCCTGCAGCAGTGGCAGAGGCAATATTACTTCGTGTGCCAAATAAATTTGCTAAACAGCGGTCTGAAAATTTATAACCTAATTTACCTTGTATTCTGTATGTACTTTGGCTTTCGTCGTCGTTAATAAATTGTAATCCTGTGGCAGCAGTAAGCTCATAAAACCATTCTTTTGGTTTTGCTATATTTTCATCTTTAATAAGGTTTACAAAAACCTCGGCAGCATTAAAGGTCTCTGGCGAAAAGTAAATGCTTGGTACTTGGTCTTTAAAAGTAATGTACTGGTAGTTTAAACCTGCTTTAAGCGATGGTTTTGGTAAAATGTTATAATACAAAGAAGTAAACAATAAGTTTCTGGCATTATTATCACTTTGTTTAGTATAAAAATATTGTGTAAACCATCCTAAATTAAAATTAGTATTTAAGCTATAATTAGCATAGTAGTTATTTTGTACAATTTCACGATCTAGTAGCTCGGCATTAAAACTTTGTACCTCACGTTTATAACCAACGGTTAAATCTTGCAGCTTAAAGGGTTTTATGTTAAATGAAATATCTGCTAATACTTGAGTGTAATTATTTGTTGTAGCTTTAGCAGAAGTTAATCCAGCAGTGCCTTTTAAGGTTAAATTAGGAAGTAATTGATATGAAACACCAAAGCTAAAGTCATTTGATGTGGCGTCATTATTAGTAACAGGATTAGTTGTACTACGATAATTGTAACTCCCTAAAATTTTAAATTTTGTTGAAAACGGAAACTCTAAAGTATTATTAAAAGCAAAAGCTTCATTGTCTCCATTATCAAAACTATAAGAAACTTTACCTTCGTAAAAAGGTGTAAATGTTGTATTTAAATTTTTAATAAAGTTAGTTGCATCTTTTTGGTTATTGTAAAAGGTTAATGTGTTTTCAGCAGATTTGTAAGCATCTTCATATTTCCCTAATGCTTTTAATGCATTTGCGTTACCTAAGTTTCCATCAAATGATGTGCTGTCATTTACCAAAATTTGATTGTAATCTGTAACACTTTTTTTAAAATCGCTTTTATAAATATTAAGTGTTGCCCGTAAAGCTAAAACCCAATTGTCATTAGGTTTAGTTTCAATTAAATTCGTGATAAGCGTATTTGCAGCTTTATATTTTTTATTCCAAATTAAGGCTTGTGCATAACGCTCTGTAGTTTGTTGCTTTAGAGTAGCGTTTGTAGTTTTATTTAAAGCTTCATAAGCTTGTGTGCTTAAGTCAATCGCATCTTTTTCTTTTCCTTTTAAGTGAGATACTAATGCTAAACCATTTAAAGCTGTTATTTTATTTTCTGGATTTTTAGCTAAAATGGTATAGGTTTCTTTAGCATCGTCATACCTATTTGCTATTAAATATAAATTGGCTAGGTTTAATAAAGTGTCTTTGTCATTTTTAAAAAGCGCTAAACTTTTTTTAAGTAATATTTCAGCTTCATCATACTGTTGTGCTTGCTGTTTTTGGTAGGCATAACCTAAATACATGTATTTTTTAGACGTTAATGCATTTGGGTTTCCAGGAGAAACCTCTAAAGCTTTGTCAACATATTTTAAAGCATTTTCATATTCTTTTAAATTGGAAAGTGTGTTTGCATAACTTAATAATGCAGCAAAACTTTTTGGGTCTTCATTTATTAAGGTTTTAAAATAGGTTTTAGCTTTAGGAAAATTACTAGTCCATAATAAAGATTCTCCATAATTTAGTTTTACCTCAAAATCATTTGGGTAATCTGCTAAAAGCTTTGTAAATAAATTGTTGGCTTCATCAGGTTTTCCGTTTAGTCCAATAGCACGACCATAGCAAAGTCTAGCAGTTTTATTGTCTGGATACTGTTTTAAAATATTCTCAAAAAACTGTTCTGCTTTAGCGTACTTACCAGTTTCTAAATAGGTAAAACCTTCTTGCATATCTTGTGCAAGCCCAAGAAAAGCTGTAAATAATAAGGTGAGTAGGATTATAAATTTGAGTTTCATCTTCAAGTTTTAATTCATTTGCAAGTTAAGCATTCATTTCCATTCATTCATCTACAGCAATTGTCTACTCGTCGAAATTCAACTGAATTTGAGATGATTACAATGCATCTTTGTTACTGTAATCAAGAATATAATAATTATGACTTTACAGATTTTAGAAAACAACGGTGTATTTTATTTAGAAGGAGATTTAATTGCAAATACAACAAGGTCCTTTATTATTTATTTTGAATATAAAATAAAAACAATGGAAGCTGTAACAGTTAATATTGAAAAATTAAATCTCATTGATAAAAATGGTGTTGCAGCACTTACAACTTTGCTAGCAAATGCATTAAGAGAAGAAAATAAATTTGTTGTTACAGGAATTGGTTGTAAAGATATTTACGAAGATTTTAATTATCAAAATGTAGCTTAAACAATAACTATTAAAATATATATTATGGCACTTACAATTACTCAACAAGATAATACCATTTTTTTAGAAGGTACATTAAATAACTCTACAATTAAAAATTTTAAAACTCATTTTGGTTTTGTTTTAAACGCACACGCTGGTGTGACTTTAAATATTGAAAAAGTTACTGAAATTGATAATTCATCAATGATTACTTTAAAAGAAATATATAGAAATGCTGTTTTAAATAATAATTTATTTTTTGTAGCAGGACCAAGAAGTGAAGAGATTTATGAAGATTTTCAATTTATGAATATCGCTTAATCTATAACGCATAACTCTATAATTAAAATGCAAGCTTTAACCTTAACACGAAAAATATCTCCAGAACAACTATTTATGCTAAGTGTATTAGCTGTAAATGGAGGCAACTATTTGTACAACCTTATTTTAGGTCGTGTATTAGGGCCAGCGCAATTTGCAGATGCAGCAGTTTTAATAACGTTTTTGTTAGTGCTATCTTTTGTAGCTATGACATTCCAGTTAGTTACTGCAAAGTTTTCGGTAATTTTTGAAAATGAAACTTTTGCCAATTTTGTGGCAAAAATATATAAACATGCCACAATTGTAGGACTTGGTTTTGGAGCTTTAATAATAGTATTTGCAAAACAATTACAAATAGTTTTTAACACCTCTTCTTCAAGTATGTTTACCATATTTGGAATAGGCGTGCCTCTTTATTTTCTAATGAGTGTTAATAGAGGTGTATTTCAAGGTAAAAAAGAATTTAAGTTTTTATCAATCACTTATCAAGCAGAAATGCTAAGCAGGTTGGTAATTACCTTAGGTTTAATTTTTTTATTTAACATACAATCATCTGTAGTAATTGCTATAGGTATTTTAATATCATTTGGTTTTGGGTTAATTCCTTTTAAATTTAAAAATATAAAGTTTAAAAATATATTGGCAATTGATGCAGCTGAATCTAAACAAGTTCGTAGCTTTTTTATAATCACTGCATTTTATGAACTAACACAAATAATAATTAACAATAGTGATATTCTTTTAGTTAAACATTACTTTGACTCTTATGATGCAGGATTATACGCGTCATTAGCCTTAATTGGTCGTATTGTTTACTTTATAGCCTGGATGTTTGTTATGTTATTATTACCAACAGTTGTGCAGTTAAAAAAAGAAGGTAAAGCAACAGCACCAATATTGTTTAAGTACGTTGGTTATATAGCAGGAATTGCAACAGCAATTATTATTGGTTGTGCATTATTTCCAAAAACAGCAATTACCATTTTATTTGGAGACAGTTATTTGGCAATGGCGCCATTGTTATGGAAGTACGCCTTGGCAACCGGCTTGTTTGCTATATCAAACATATTTGCATACTACTATTTATCCTTAGACAGGTACATACCTGTTGTAATATCTGGAGTATTTGGAATGCTTCAAATGGGTTTAGTAATATTTTTTCATGACAGTTTAGAGCAAGTAGTACACATGCAAATTATAGCCATGTCGTTATTACTTGTAATACAAATTAGTTTTTTTGCTTTCGACTCAAAGTTGAAACAATAAAATTGAGTGTTTTTTTAGTTTATTTTGGTTGGAGGCTGTAGTTTTTTGCTACAGCCTTTTTTTTCGTGTATTGTGTAAGTGCTTGGTAAATAACTAAATCTACAGTTTTTTACCATTCGTCTATACGAAAATGCATTCCGTCTAAGGCTAATAGAATAACCCTTTTTTAATGCGCAAATTTGTAATGTAATCAAGAAATAAGAAATTAAGAAAACTATAAATTGAGATATTATGAAACTAGCAATTGTAACAGCATATCCACCAAGTAAAGTCACACTAAACGAGTATGCTTACCATTTGGTAAAGCATTTTAGACAAAAAGAAAATGTAACCGAAATAGTGTTACTTACAGATAAAACTGAAGGAGAAAAAGATATCGCGTTTACTGAAGCTGGATGTGAAATTACAGTAAAAGAATGTTGGGCGTTTAATAGTTATACTAACATAGTCAACGTTACCAAAGCTATTAATGCAACCAAACCAGATGCTGTATTATTTAATTTGCAGTTCATGAAATTTGGTGATAAAAAAATAGCTGCAGCATTAGGTTTAATGTTGCCATTAGTTTGTAAGTTAAAAAACATACCAAACATAGTTTTATTACATAATATCCTTGAAGAAGTAGATTTAGGATCTGCAGGATTTACAAGTAACAAATTAATGCAAAAAGTATATGGTTTTATAGGTACTAGCTTAACTAAATTAATTTTACAAGCAGATACAGTTGCAGTAACCATGCAAAAATATGTTGACATTTTAGAGAAAAAATATAAAGTAAACAATGTAAATTTAATTCCGCATGGAACTTTTGAAGTTACAGAAGTACAACCTGATTATAAATTACCAAAAGGACCTTTACAAGTGATGACTTTTGGGAAATTTGGTACTTACAAAAAAGTAGAAGGTATGATTGAAGCTGTAGAAAAAGTGAGAGCATCTACAGGATTAGATTTAGAAGTTGTAATAGCAGGAACAGACAACCCAAATGTACCAGGTTATTTAGCAAAAGTACAAGAAGATTATAAACATGTGCCTCAATTACGCTTTACAGGTTATGTAGAAGAAGTAGAAGTACCAGTATTATTTAATGAAAGTGCAGTGGTAGTATTTCCATACACATCAACTACAGGAAGCTCAGGAGTTTTACACCAAGCAGGTAGCTATGGTAAAGCAGTAGTAATGCCAGATTTAGGAGATCTTGCTTTGTTGGTTAAAGATGAAGGTTATCAAGGTGAGTTTTTTGAGCCAACATCTATTGATAGTTTAGCTAAAGCAATTGAAGCTATTGTAACTAATGATGATTATAGAATTGAATTAGGGAAAACAAATTATAAAGCTGCAACTGCTTATCCAATGGAAAAAATTGCAAGTATGTATTTAAATAGTTTTGATAAAATAATTGAAAATAAAAAACCAGCTAAATCTAGAAAAAATCAAGCAATAGATATACAACCTACAACTATTGATTAATAATGGTTTTTTTGTTCTTGACTGTTAGTGCGTAATATATTTAAACGAAGCCTTTTTTGTCCCATTTTTATCAATAAACCCAAAATGTTTTTGAACATTTTTACGCCAAGGTAACCTACCTACTACATCATTAGGAACAGAAGTAAAGTCATATAAAGTCCAAGACATAAATTGTAAATTATTTGCTGCAATTTGTTCTTGGATTTTTTTATGGTAATTAGCTTGATCTTTATCTGAAGATCCAAAAGGTTTCCAAAAACCAGAATAAGAAGACATTCCAAACTCTTGCAAGACTAAGGGTTTGTTTGGTATTTCTTTTTTCATAGTTGTAATGGCTTCATCTAGTTTTTCTAGATCTTCATAGTAATGAAACGAAATAAAATCTACTTTATCTTTTAAAATAGTTGCACTTTCTGTATTAGACCAACCTATGGTTACAGGATGCACAGTATCTATTCCTTTTACCAAATCAATCATGTTATCTAACCATGCAATAACGTTGTCTTTTCCTCTAGATTCAAAATCTAAATTAGGTTCGTTTTTAATGTCCCAAGCCAATAATGCCTTGTGGTTTTTAACCGCATTTACAATGCCTTCTGCATGCCTTTGGTTTAAGGTCCAACTCATCACATCATAATCGCCATAAAAATCAAAAAGCGTTAAAACCACTTTTAAATTATTAGTTGCTGCAAGATCTAAAGTTTGTTTTAATTTGTCTACTTTTTTATAATCTATAGCAGCTTTACCAAAATCTTCATACTGCACAAATAATCTTACCGAATTTAAACCAGCATCTTTAATTATTTTAAAATCTTTAGCAATAGTATCTGTAGAAAAAGCATTGCCAAACATGTCCCAAGGATTGGCTTGCGGGTAGTAATTTATACCTTTAATGTTTAAACTATCAACAGCAATTTGTTTTGGTTGCTGCTTATAAATATCAGTTTCTTCTTTAACCAAATGTCTAATACGCCAAAAACCATCTTCAAGTAAAAACACCATTTGGTAAGTTGAGGTTTCGGTAGTTTCTAAAACCAACGCATTGGCTTTAAATACACGCTTATACTCTATAACATTGCGGTCTGTAATGACTGCCATTTGTCCATCTTCACTAAAAAACTCTAATGTTGGGTTGTGTTTTAAAGTTGTGGCTTCTATAGTAATGTCTTGCTTTTTGTTTAAGTCTATAAATGCAAATAAATTTTCTCTTGCACTATCTGTATAGTAGTCTTTTATTCCGGCAGTTTTATTGGTTTTATAGGCTATTTGCTTAACATACCAAGCGTCTAAATAATCGTTTTGTAAGGCATTTAGGTTTTCGTTATCCATTGGTCGTCCTTCGTTTTGTAAAGGTTCCCAATCTATTCTTGGTAAATATTGTTCTACTTTTTTAATTTCGGTATGCAGCATCGTACTTCGGTCTGCTCCTGTATTTAGGTAACTAAATAATGCACTAACTCCAGAAATAATTAAGGCTACAAGCATAATATACGAGGCTATTAATATGGTGCGCATAATATTTTTATTAATACTTACCATAGTTTGATTGTTTTAAATTGTTTTACTAATCCTGCAGTTTCTACACTAAAATCATAATTTCCATGAGTGTAAATAGCAGGTTTTAATGTAAACGTAGCGTAGCCATTAAATGATGTTTTAGTTAATGTTTCTACTAATGTATTGTCTTTATATATTTTAAGTTTAATGTGTAGTCCATCCGGAATCATTTGTTGCATAAAACTTTGTAAAGGTCCAACGGTAACTAATCGATTCTTTTCAGAAAAAGTAACCTCAAAATCTTCAATAACTTGTTTGTAGCTTAAGGTAATGTTATTACTTTCAGACATACCATCAACATACGCTTTTATACTCCAAGTATCTGCATAATCTGGATGAATCATTTTTGATGTTGCAATACCATCAATGGTTGTGCCAGTTGTTTTTAAAACATACTGTTCTTGATTGGTAATAAAAAAGGTTACAAAAGTACCGTCACTCACTACATTATTGTGTTCATCTTTTATAATAGAGGTTGTAAATGTAGTAATTTGATTTCCATCGGAATAGTTATGCGGTCTTCTGGCACTTATAGTAAATCCAGTAGGAATTGCTGGCATAACATTAATGGTGAATTCTTTAGAATTGATGCCTAAACTTTCTGACGAAACCAACATACGACCACTTTCTTTTTTCGAATAAATATTTCTGAAAGCAATAAGTTTATCTGTAAAAATATCATGCGTTTCTTCCTGAGTTAAAAACTGATGCTTCTCGTTTACTAAAGTGTTTTTTGGTACAGGATTATCTAGAGAGTCTGTTGGAATAACAACCAACATGGTGTAATCTGTTCCACCAGCTTCAATGCTTGGAGGACCAATATAGGTTTCCATGGTTGCAACTTCAGCTTTAGGAAGTATGTTTAATGTTCCAGAAAGCGATTTGTTTGCATCTAAAATAGTCCAATTGATGACGCCAATTTTTTTGGTAATGTTTTCTGGAATGACATATTCTAGTGTATTGTTTTTTATTGTGGAAGTAATTAAAGTAGAACCATAACTATTAGAACAATACAATAGTGGTTTTTCTGCTTCTTGTGTATTTGAAAATTGTAAAACAGCGGTATTTCCAACTTCAAACTCGGTTTGTTTCGATAATAATTTAATGGCAACTGAAGCTTCGTTTTGTTGCGCAACTGCAAAGGATGACAATAAAATCAATCCTAAAAAAAACAGATATGTACGTTGTATTTGCATTAATTTGGACTACCTATATACGTGTTAATTTCTATTTTAATATAACTAAAATCTTTATGGTTAATTGGTTGTAATTCGCCATTGGTATGATTTAGAATTCGGTTTGGTACTATTTTATCAGAAATGGCCTCGTTTGGTAAGCCATTTACAAAAATGTTTTTCATACTATCATTAATAATTTCTACATAACCATCTTGTAAAATAGGATACTCAAAATGTTGCTTACGTTGTTGTCTAACTCCTGCTTTAACAAATAAATGATCTACCCAAACCATGTTTTTGTTAGCATCATAATAGGAAATTAAAAGTTGCGGTATGGTAATTTCTTGAATACCACTATTAAAAAGGTTTCCGTTTAGTATACTATCTTTAATTTGTACTTCACTTAAAACTACATTTTTATATAAGTCAGATCCTGATACATTTCCAGCAATTTGTAAGTTGAATTTTGTGGGTTGTTCTTCAAACTCAACAGGTGTAAATTCGTCTGGATTAAACGTGTCAGGAATAGAATCTTGTGTTTTTGACCAGGCAATACCTTCAAAATTAATTCTAAAACTACTAGATTCTTTAGGCATTAATTTATGCTTGACATGGTATTTAGCGTTGTAGGTTGCCAGTTGTTTGTTATCATCATTATATAATGTTCCTTTTAAAATAACATCTGCAGGAACATTATCTATGTTTTGCACTTCTCCAATAATAGCATAGCTACAATCATAATGCACAAGTTTGGCAGAAACAACTTCTAAAACGGGTTGTTTTAAAATATCTTCATGATGCGTTGCTTCTGTAGTAATGCGTCGTCTTCCTTGGTTAAAATACTTCGTAACATTGTCTGAGTATAATTGATCAGGAGGTAAGTCGTTATTTAAATCATCTGGTTGTAAAAACCATTTTCCTTTAATTTTAGATAGTGATTTATAATCTACTTTTTCAATTTTTTCTAAAGGTGTAATCCATTGGCTAGTTACTTTTGCAGAAACCGTACTATCATTTAGTGCTGTAATTTCGGTTTCAATAGCATCCATTTTTGCATAACTGCTTAATAGCCCATCCGTAACTGAAATCTCTAACATATATTGTGCAATTGGAATGTTGCTATTAGGATCAATTAAACTATGTGCTTTTTCAAATTCTTTAAAATCTAAAGCATCGTAATAGGCGATAATGGCGTTTTCTGGACTAAGTTGCGATTCGTTTTTTAAGTAGAAGAGATAAACTCCATAAGACACAACACCTGCTAAAACTAGAGACCAAAGGTGTGTGATGCGTAATACATTTCTATTAAATTTATTATAAGCAGTTGGGAACTTTAAAAAATCAGGAAGTGGTTTTTCTTTGGTTTTTAAAGCAATAACAAATAGCATTTGTATGTTTAAAACAAACGCAATTAAAACGGTTAAAAAAGGCATGATTCCCCAATGAATCTTCAGCCATTTAGCAACATCTTCTTTAGGTAAAATAGCAGAAACTGGCGGAATGTTTAAGCGTTCCCAAACCATAATACCATTTTCTAATTGCCGTAAACGTTGCCAACCACAGAAATAGAGAATTGGGTCGTAAAACTTATCGTTAGAAAAAATATACTTTAGGTTATACTTTTCTGGAGTAGTTAAAAATTGTTGTAAAGAGCCAATACCAGCAACACCTTTAAATTTAGAGTTTTCTAAGCGCTCAATAGGTCTTGTGGTTAATTCTGGTAATCTTCTAGCAGAATGGTAATTTCCATCAACAGTCATGGCATTCGTTTGTGCACTCAACCAAGCCATTTGGTCTCCAAAACCAAGCGTTAAAAATCGCCATTTATCATGATCATCTTGATTTAAGAAATTCACAATCGGTAGCATTTTAATTTTTTGTGGTTGTGATGGTCTAAAGTAATTTAAACTCATAGTAAATACTACCATAAAGACAAATAAACCCGCTAAGATTCCACCAATAATGCGATGGTAAACAGCGCCAAATTTAGATTGAATTAATGCTTTTAAATCGCCTTGAACAAAGCGATAGGCAAATTCACCCATTAAAGGAATGGATAAAATAGAAGCCCAAAGTGTAAAACGATCTAAGGTTAAAATATTAAAAGCAGTTTCTCCTAACATTTTTAGTGGTACAGGAGTTGTTCCTCCAGTTCCTAAGATGGTACAAATGGTAACCGATAATCCAAAAAACAAGTAACGTTTGCTATAGTATCTATAAAAAATATACGGTAATAATACGAGTAGAATTCCCCAAGGAATTAAAAAGAAAACCAATCCTGAAGACGTAATTTCTAAAAAATTATCTCGAGAACCATGTGGAATTGGCACTTGCGTAATTGGGTTGGCTTTTGAGTTTAGCCAATACGGAAAAATACAACCTACAATTAACACTAAAGACAGCATGCCAAAGCTTACAATACGTTTAAAAAGCTTAAAAAAGCTATTCAAAAATATTTTGAAAGTAACTTCTTTCATGCTATTTACTTGCTCTCTAGAAACATCCATTAAAACCATACCTATTAAAGGAAAAATAAAGAATACCATTCCAAAAATAGGTGTTACATGATGTGAGGTAACAGTAACTGCTATAAGCGATAAGCTAGTGGCTAAGTACCATTTCCTACCTGTTTTTAACCATAAATAAATTTCAGGTAAAGCATGCATTAAAACCGAAACACCAACAATACTAGGCAATTGTCCAAAAATATGAAGCGTTTCTACAAACGAAGATGAGAAAACCGCCAAAACACAAGCATAACCAGCTACGGTTTTATTGGAAGTCATTAACAGTGAAAAACGATACGTACCAGTAACAAATAGCACAATAGCAATAAGTGCAACGCTAAACATACCAAATTTTAAGCCACCAACTAAAGATAATAATCCAATAGATTGGTGTACTAAAGGTGGATAACTTTGTACTGTAAAACCAGTGTACCACTCGTAGTTCCATGGTTCAAACCAACTATTAGCATAGTGATCTGCAAAAAATAAATGGATTAATGCATCATAAGTAGTTTCCAAAGTAAAAAATATGGAACTACCATGAAAAGACAATCCTAAAAGGAGCGCAGCAATTAAAAATTTATTTGAGGTTTCTTTCAATTATTAGGCTTCGTTATTTTTTATTAAATAAAGTTATAACATAATGGTAAAGATAAATAAATAAAATACGGCTTCCATTTTTAATTATCTATAGTAATCTACCATTCGTCGACACATAGTTATTGATTAATCTAAATTAGAAATGTAATTGTCTATTCTACAGTACTTTTGAGGTGTCCCAAAACAAAAAAACCACTTATATATGAAAGTTTTAGCAATAGATGATCAACAACTAGTTTTATTACCCTTACAAAAAAGATTAACCGAATTAGGTTATGAAGTTAAAATTGAAACTGATGGAAATAAAGGATTAGAAATTTATGATACTTTTAAACCAGATCTAGTTATTGTAGACATAAATATGCCTGGAATGTGTGGGTTAGAAGTCGTAAAACATATAAGAGTTACTAAAAACTCACAAACACCAATAATGGTATTATCTGGAGATAATAAAGACGAAACAATTACAGCAGGCTTTGATTTAGGTATTAGTGATTACATGAAAAAGCCATTAAGTTTAAATGAAATTAGCGCACGAGTTAAACGATTAATTGGAGCTCCAGATGTAGAAAATACTATTGCAGCTAGTAATGTTATGATTCAAGAACGTTGTGTTGGTGTAGTAATACCTTGTTATAATGAAGAAGAACGATTATTAAGTGAAGAGTTTATAAGTTATATAGATCAACACACAGGTTATCACCTATGTTTTGTAAACGATGGAAGTAAAGATAAAACATTAGAGGTTTTACATAATTTACAAAATGGAAGAGAAGATTTTATTACTGTTTACGATTGTGAGAAAAATGGAGGTAAAGCTGAAGCTGTACGCTTAGGTATGTTGCATATGGCTAAAAAAGATGATTTAGATTATATTGGCTTTCTTGATGCAGATTTATCTACAGATTTAGCAGATTTTGATGATTTGGTAAAAACTATTGAAACTTCAGATTTTAAAATAGTTAGTGGGTCGCGTATTTCAAGAATGGGTGCAGATATCACCAAAGAATCTGCCAGAAAAATAATAAGTTTAACCATAAACTTTATTATTAGAAAAATTTTAAAAATGGACTTTAAAGACACGCAATGCGGTGCTAAAATCTTTAGTAAAGATGTTATCCAGATAGCATTTGGTAAAAAGTTTGTGACACAATGGATTTTTGATGTTGAAATTTTTAAACGAATGAGTATTCACTTTGGAATAAAAAAAGCAAAAGCAATGCTTTGCGAACAGCCATTAAAAAGATGGATTCATGCAGATGGTTCAAAGCTTTCTATGAAAGATTCAGTAAAAATTATTTTTCAATTAGCTCAAATTGCTTGGGTTTATAGAGGTAAAAAAAGTTCTAACAAAGCAAAATCTACATCAGAATTAAAAGTAGCCTAATTTTTAAAATCCCAAATAATGAAAATAGGCGTAATTATAATTTTTCATAATAATGAAGAGCAAATAGATCCTGCTTTTTTTATACAACAAATAAATCAAGCAAATAACTTAGAGCTGTGTTTAGTTAATAATCACAGTAAAGATAGAACTTACAAACTTTTAAATGATATTAAAGAACAATGCAGTAATGTATCTGTAGTTAATATCAAGAAGTTTAAATCTGATGTTTCTGCAGTAAAAGCAGGAGCAAGATTTATGTTTAATCAATTTAATCTAGAACATTTAGGTTATGCAACTACTAATTTGTTAAAAACAAAAAGAGAAGGTTTAAATGGTTTAATAAAAGCAATTACAGAAAATCAACAAGTGATTGTAGAATATAACACACAGCAGTTAGACACTCAAACTATAAAGCTAACCTTGTATCAAAAACTATTTTCGGTTATGGATTATTTAAAAAAATTACAAGTCGATAATCAGTTTGTAAAACTTCAATATTAAAAAACCTACTCGTTATGAAAGCATATCCAATAAAATTCAACCCAATTTTAAAAGAAAAAATTTGGGGAGGAAATAAGCTAGGTCACATTTTAGGAAAACAAACCTCTCAAAATAATATAGGTGAAAGCTGGGAAATATCTGATGTAAACGGAAACATCTCGGTAGTAAATAATGGCGCTTACAAAGGCACTAACTTGAAAGATTTAATTGCTACTCATAAAGCTGAACTTTTAGGTGCAGAAAATTTCGCTAATTTCGGCTATAATTTTCCATTATTAATAAAGTTTTTAGATGCAAAAACAGACTTGTCTGTACAAGTACACCCAGATGATGTTATGGCAAAAAAATATCACAATAGTTTTGGCAAAACCGAAATGTGGTACATTATGGATAGCGATACTAATGCAGATATTGTTTTAGGATTAAAAGATAAAAACACAAATCCAGAACTACTAAACCACATAACAGCTAAAAATGTAGAGGCTATTTTTAATAGAGAGCAAGTAAAAAAAGGCGATAGTTATTTTATTCCAGCAGGAAAAATACACGCTATTGGAGCAGGAGTATTAGCTGCTGAAATACAGCAAACATCAGATGTTACTTATCGTGTATACGATTGGGATAGAACAGATGATGCTGGACAAAAAAGAGAATTACATACTAAATTAGCCGAGCAAGCTACAAAACATTTTAAATCTAATGGTAAAGCTAATTATAGCTTAAAAGAAAATACAAGCAGCAATCTTGTAAGTTGTGATTTCTTTACTACCAATATTTTAGATGTTACTAAAAAACAAATTAAAGATTATTCACAATTAGATTCATTTGTAATTTTTATGTGTGTTGAAGGAGAAACAACTATTACAGTTGAAAATAATACAGAAACTATGAGAATGGGAGAAACAGTTTTAGTGCCAGCAAATGCAGGTAAAGTTGTTTTTAAAGCGCAAAATGCTAAAATATTAGAAGTATTTATTAGCAGTAAAATAAAGCATGTTTTACAACAAGCATCTTAAAACAATCTTTTAATAATAAAACGCAAACCAATTACTATATTTGTGCGCATTAAAACAATTTTTTATGAGCGTGCTACAAATGTTACAAAACCGAAGTAATACTACTTGCGAGTTGTGTACATCTACTACAAACCTAAGCCAATATATTATTCCGCCATCACTAAACGAAAGTGTAGACACCTGTGTATTAGTGTGTTCAGATTGTCGTGATCAAATAGAAGGAAATATAGAAATGGATCCTAATCACTGGCGTTGTTTAAACGATAGTATGTGGAGCGAGCATATAGCAGTGCAAATTATGGCTTGGCGTATGTTACAAAGACTGCGTGCAGAAGGTTGGCCAAAAGATTTGTTAGATATGATGTATCTTGATGATGATGCATTGGCTTTAGCAAGAGCAACAGGAGAAGATAAAGACGAAAGCGAAAAAATTATACATAGAGATGTAAATGGCGTTATATTAGAAAATGGCGACTCGGTTGTTTTAATAAAAGATTTAAAAGTAAAAGGCTCTAGCATGGTTGCAAAACAAGGAACTGCTGTTAGAAACATTAGACTTGATCGTGATAATGCAAATTACATAGAGGGAAAAGTAGAAAAACAACAAATAGTTATTATTACAGAGTACGTTAAAAAACTATAATAGCTTTTTTTGCCCGTTGTAAAAAGCATCAGCTTGTAATTGCATGAGTTCTCTTGCTTTTTTACGTTTATACTCATATAATTCGTCTTCTTCACTAATAGCGCTATAAACTTTGTTGTTTATTTCAAAATCTGCCTTTAAAGCCAGTTTCCTTTCATATACTTTTTGCTCTACTAAACTTTTTATTGCTGTTTCTTGGTCTTCTAATTTAAAGTCATATTCACCTTTTTGAGCTAATAATTTTGCAAATATTGGAGACGTTTCAATGGCTAAAAACAATAAGAAAATAAAAAACGAAGGTAACCATGGTAATGTGTTTAAGGCAGAGACTCGAGCCATTAAGCCATCAAAACCATCAATAATTGGTTGTGTGGTTTCAATTTGTGAATTATAATCTGTTTCAAGCTTTGCTATAGCAGTTTCTAGTGCTGTAATTTTTTCGTTATTTGTTTCTTTTAGTTGGTTTAAGGCTGTAAGCGCAGCATCATGTTTTTCTCGTTTTTCTTTGTAAACAGGACCTTTTCCCAAAAGGTTTGTGCCGGCAGTGCCTTCGGCTTCATTTATATAAATATCGTAAAGTGCATTTACTTGAGCTTCTTTTGTAATAATCTCGTTTTGTAAAGCAGCTATCTCTTGTTTTAAAGCTTGGGTTTTAGGGTTAAATTGAAGTGCTATTTGGTCTTTATTAGCCAGTGTTAAATCATTTTTTTGTTCTAGTAAAACTTGATTAATTTCTTTTTCAAAAATCTTCAATTCTAATGGTTTAGAAATAACAACAGCAATAATTACTGCTAAAAGTAATCTTGGTGAGGCTTGTATTATTTCATCTATAATATTGTCTCTTTTTTTTATTGTAGACACAATAAAACGATCAAGATTAAAAATTAGCAATCCCCAAACAAGTCCAAAACCAATAGCGGCGTATAAATTATCGAACACAGTATAGAGTGCATAGCTGGAAGCTATAAATGCCATTAATGCTGTAAAAAATACAGTAGCACCAATACCTGCATATTTATTTTGTTCGCCTATGGCACTATCTTTAAGAATATCTGTATCTGCGCCAGAGCAGATAATGAAGAATTGTTTTAGCATGATCTAGTGATTAATTTTTTTTGATTTGATTGATGATTAGGTTATTAGAACGCTAAAAGTTGCATTTTGTTACAAAATTTAACAATAAAAAAGCCTCTTACACAAGAGGCTTTTTTTGTAAAACGTTTATTCCTATTTTTTTAATTTTCTGTTTTAACCAATTTCCCATTTACTGTTTTAATGCCTTTTTTAGACAGGTGTACAGTAGATTTGCCATTATTGTTATGCATTGAAACGTTTAGCTTTGGGTTGTCTGTTATAAGTTCTATAGCTTTGGCTTCAGTAATTTTTTCACCCTCATAAAAAAATGCTCCACCATTAGCTTCCATGCCTTTAAATTGTTGAGCTAATGGTCTTGATTGTCTGGCTTCTCGTGCAGCTAATAATTGTTGTCTTTTTGCAGTAGCTTTTTGCCTTAAAGCTTTGCGTTTTTCACGCATAGCATTTTTTCTTTCTTCGGTTAATGCTCTTCTTTTTGCAATGGTTTTATCTCTGTTTTTTTGGCTGTCGCTTATTTTTTTACCATTTACTATTGTTATTGGTTTGGTAGATAAATGCACTGTAGATTCACCATTGTTTGTTTGGGTTGATATGTTAATTTTATTATTGTTTTCAACAAGTTCTAAAGCTTTTTCTTTTGTAACTGCCTCACCATTATAGAAAAAACTAGCGTCCTTTGAAGCCATATTTTTAATGTGTTCTTTTGGAGAAATTGGTTTAGGTGGTTTTGGAGGTTCTGGAACACTAAAATTTTCATCGTCTTTCCAAGTTTTTTTAAATTCGGCAACAATGTTTCCTTTTTGGTATACTTTAGTTATTTTTTGTCCAGGTATTACTTTGCTTCCATCGACTTGAGATTTAGATAATACTTTACCATTACTATCTACTAAATACCCATTACGGTTATAATATTTTATGTCTCCGTTTATGTCTACTTTAAATAACGTAGTACCATTAACATTTACAAAAGCAGTATTTCTTTCAAGTTCTCTACCTATTGGTGGCGCTGGTGGCGCTGGTGGTGGTAACGTTGAAACTTCTCCTTTTTTTATAATTGGAGAACGAGAATAATTTTTGTCGTTTTTATCTACAAGGGTTATTAAAAATGGTTTTAATTTAGTTTTATTATTTGTTTTAATATCGAAAATTTGAATTATTGAGCCTAGTGTTTGTTGGTTTAAATAAGAAATGGCTTTAGAGTTTAGCGTATTTCCTATAATACTTTCGGTTGGTTTGCCTTTAAATTTAATTTTAAATGAAGCTATAGGCTCTTGATTTTTAGTGTCTAATATTATTTGCTCGATACCACTTTTCGATAGGTTTAGTTGGCATTTATTACACTCTATGCCATTAACTGTTAAAGTTGGATTTTGAGTTTTATTGTCTTCTTGGTTATAAGTTAGCTTTGTTTCAATTTTCCAAGGAGAGTTTTTTGAATTAGTAACATTGGTTTCAAATTCTTTATAATCTGGATCTGTTGATAATATTATATCATTTTTTTTATTTCTTAGTACATATCCTTTTTTTGTAATTTGAATAGTACTGTTAGAGTTTTTTGATTTTAACCATTCTTTGTATTTATTTACTTTATTTAGGTAGATTTTTTTATCCGCTTCATTTAGATTTTCCATTGATATGGTTGGTATATCTGGAGTTGATTTGTCTAAATATTTTTTGTTGTATTCTGTATCTACATTAGAGGTAGAAAAGCTCCAAATATTATTACTTATTAGTGCTTCACTAATTTTTTGAATTAAAAGTTTGGATGTTTTTTCATGATGAAATATTTTGCCATGCACAAATTTTTGTTTTTGCTCATCAGTAAGGTTGCTATTGTATTTGTTTATTTCAACTTTTAAATTAGTGAGTTTTACCTGTTTTTCGTTTAATGTGATTTTATCGTTTTTGTCGATTACTATTGTTATGTCTTCAGCTATTACGATGTCATTTTGAGAATTGGTATTAATATAATTTATTTTATAATTGCCTAATTTTTGTAATTCTGTTTTTACATCTTTTAAAGGTTTGTTTTGTTGGTTTTCTATTTCTTTAGGAAAAACCATAGCAGGAACAACTTCTTTTTCTACTTGTTCTCTTCCGCTAAAGCTAAATAGTAATCCAGCTAAAAGCGGAAGTAGTAAAAAACTTCTAAGCCATACAGCTTTTTTTGAGGTTTGTGTTTTCATAATTGTAAATCGTTTTTTGATTAATGAATAATTGATGGCATGTGCCAATGGAATTTCGTTTGCAGTAGATGAGAATTGAAGCAGTGTTTCTTGGTAAGTTGATGAGTCTATACCTTGCTTTAAAACGGCTTCGTCTGCCAGAAATTCATGATTAAGTTTTATGTCTTTTTTTAATAAATAGAGTAGTGGGTTAAACCAAAATACAACTTGTAATAATTCTATAAATAAAATATCTAGAGTGTGTTTTTGCTTGGCATGTGTTTGTTCGTGTAATAATACTTCCTGCGGAATTGCTTTTGCTTCAAACCTTGTTTTGTTTAAAAAAATGTAACTAAAAAAGGTGTGTGGCACTATAAAATCGTGTAATAAAACTGAAATGTAATTACCAGATTTTTGCTTTTCGTTTCTTTTAATTTTTGATACAATACCAAATAGATTTATGCAAAATTTGGTTAAAAATAATAAAACTCCTAAACCGTAAATACTCCATAAAATAAAAGGTAAGTAGTTAGTAGGTTCTGTAATAATTGGTTGCTCTACTGGTAATAAATTAATAGTTGCAGAATGGTCTACTTCAAAGTATGGAACATTAAATTGCGGTTCTATATACTCTATAAAAGTTATAAAAGGTATTATTATAGAAATTAATACTGCGCCTAATAAGTAGAAGCGTTTAAAGGTGTGTATGTTTAAACGCTCTAAAAATAATTTGTAGAATGCTAATAAAATAGCCAAACATGCTGTCGATTTTAATATTAGTATTTCCATGGTTACTTATTTTTAATTTCGGTATCGATTATAGCTCGTAATTCTTGTAATTCTTGTTTGGACAAATTGGTTTCTTTTGTAAAAAAGGAAGCAAACTGAGAACTGCTATCGTTAAAAAAGTTTTTTATTAATCCGTTTACATGTTTAGAGAAATAATCTTTTTTCTTTACTAATGGATAGTATTCTCTCGACTTACCAAATAGGTTATATGCTATAAATCCTTTATCTGTCATGCGTTTTAAAAGTGTTGCCACTGTAGTGTTTGCAGGTTTAGGTTCTGGATAGGCTTCAAGTAAGTCTTTCATAAAAGCTTTTTCAAGTTTCCAGAGGTAATTCATTAAATCTTCTTCGGTTTTTGTAAGCTGCATGTTCTACATTTTAAATTGTTCTCTACAAACGTAGAACAAATATTTTAATTCTACAAATGTAGAGCAATAATTATTTTTGTAAGTTGTTGGTTTTAAGTGTTAAGGATGGAGGCTTTGTTGGAGCTCCTCGCAGAGAGCGACTGCCGAGAGCCTGACCAAGATGAAGCTTTTTTGCTCATATTGGGAACACCATAAAAAAAAATCCGCTCTAATTAAAGAACGGATTTTTTAAATTTATTTAGATAGTTCTACAAAATGTTTGTAGAATCCTGGTATTGTTTCTATACCTTTTAGGTAGTTCCAAACACCAAAATGTTCGTTTGGTGAGTGTATGGCGTCGCTATCTAAGCCAAAGCCCATAAGTATGGTTTTGCTTTTTAGTTCTTCTTCAAATAAAGATACTATTGGTATGCTTCCGCCGCTACGTTGTGGTATTGGTGTTTTTCCAAAAGTGTCTTCATAGGCTTTGCTTGCTGCTTGGTAGCCAATACTGTCTATTGGTGTAACATAACCTTGACCGCCATGGTGTGGGTTTACTTTTACTTTTACGCCTTTTGGTGCAATGCTTTCAAAGTGCTTTTTAAATAAATTGGTTATATTTTGCCAATCTTGATTTGGTACTAATCGCATAGAGATTTTAGCATAAGCTTTGCTTGCAATTACTGTTTTTGCGCCTTCGCCTGTATAACCTCCCCAAATACCATTAACATCTAAAGTTGGGCGGATAGAGTTACGCTCGTTAGTGGTGTAACCTTCTTCTCCATAAACGGCATCAATATCTAAAGCTTTTTTATAATTTTCTAAAGAAAATGGAGCTTTTGCCATTTGTGCGCGTTCATCTTTAGATAGTTCTTCTACGTTATCGTAAAAACCAGGTATTGTAATGTGGTTATTTTCGTCGTGTAAAGAGGCGATCATTTTGGTTAAAATATTAATTGGGTTTGCTACTGCACCTCCATATAAACCAGAATGTAAATCGCGATTTGGTCCTGTAACTTCTACTTCTACATAACTTAAACCACGAAGTCCTGTTGTAATAGATGGTGTGTCTTTAGCTATCATACCAGTGTCACTAATTAAAATAACATCGTTGCTAAGTTTTTCTTGATTTTCTTTTACGTATTTAGATAGGTTTACACTACCTACTTCTTCTTCACCTTCTATCATGAATTTAACATTACATGGTAGTTGGTCTTGAGTTGTCATAAATTCCATTGCCTTTACATGTATATACATTTGGCCTTTGTCGTCGCAAGCACCACGTGCAAAAATGGCACCTTCTGGATGTAGTTCTGTTGGTTTTATAACAGGCTCAAATGGAGGAGAATCCCAAAGCTCAACAGGATCTGGTGGTTGCACATCGTAGTGACCGTATACTAATACTGTTGGTAAATTTTTATCTATAATTTTTTCGGCATAAATAATAGGGTAGCCATCAGTTTCGCATAACTCTACTGTGTCGCAACCCGCTTTTTTTAAGCTAGACATTACAACTTCTGCAGTTTTAATGGTGTCTTTTTTATAAGCAGAGTCTGCACTAATTGACGGGATTTTTAGTAAATCTATCAATTCGGATAGGAATCTATCTTTGTTATTTTCAATGTAAGATTGAATGTTTTGCATAGTATTTTATTGAATTTTAGTAAAAGTACAAAAAGAGATAAACATTTTATGCAAAAGTTTTGTTTGAATATTGAAACTATTTGTATATTTGCACTCACTTTTGCGGGCGTGGTGGAATTGGTAGACACGCTAGACTTAGGATCTAGTGCCGCGAGGTGTGAGAGTTCGAGTCTCTCCGCCCGTACTAAACAAAAGTATAAACCTCTAACATTTAATTTGTTAGAGGTTTTTTTGTGTCTTAATATTTGTGGTGAAATTAAAATTTAAGAGTAAAAAAGCTTTTAAATTTTAAAAGTGATTACTGGTCTTTTAGCATGATTAACAAGGTCTTCACTCAGGCTTCCGTTTAAAAAGTGCGCTATACCTTGGCGTCCATGTGTGCTAATTCCTATTAAATCGGCATTAATTATATGAGAAAAATTTAAAATACCTTTCTCAGCTGTTTCATCATTATAAATGTTAATAGTATAATTCGAAAAAGTGGTTCCTTTTATAAAATCTTGAATTTTTACTTTTGCAGAAGCTGTTGTTTTAAAGTTAGAAACAGTATTTACCATTAGCAAATGTATTTTAGCATTAAACATTTTGGCTAGTTTTACAGCTTGCTTGAATGTTTCCTTGTTATCGTTTTCAAAATCTGATGCAAAAACAAACTCTTCAATATTAAAGTTTTCATGTTCGTTTTTAATTACCAATACAGGTATATCGCTTGTTCTAACAAGCTTTTCGGCATTACTACCAATAAACATTTCTTTTAAACCGGTAGCGCCATGAGATCCCATAATTATTAAATCTATATCATGCTCTTTACTAACTTCTTTAATTCCAGTGTTTATATCATGAAAATCAACCATTTCTGTTACAGTAACATTTTGTAAAAACGGTTGATTCATAATTTCTTCAAACTGTTTGTGAGCTAATTTCATAAAATAAAGCGCTTCAGGTAAATCTGCAGGAGAACTGCCTGCATTTAACTGTACAAGAGGTAAATCAAGCATGTGTAAAAGAATAAGTTCACAACTATGTTTTTCGGCTAATTGAGCAGCAACTTTTATTGCGTTTTCGGCTTCTTTTGAAAAGTCTGTTGGTACAAGAATTTTTTTCATTATGAGTTAAATTTAAGAGTACTATAAATTTAACTAAAAAATTGGACTTTATAAAATTATGAAAATCAATAAAATTGTGTATATTTGCAGCGTTGTAAGAATACAATAAAAATGTGAGCGGACGAAAAGTCCGCTCTTTTTATACTTAAAAATGTTTAACACTACAGTAAAAAACCTCATTAACGAGGCACTTGAAGAAAGAGCCGATTTGTTTTTAATAGATTTAACAATTGGCGGCGATAATGCCATAAATGTAATTATTGATGGTGATAATGGCGTAACTGTAGAAGATTGTATTTTAATTAGCCGTGCTGTAGAGCATAACTTAGATAGAGAAGAACAAGATTTTTCTATAGAAGTTGCCTCGGCAGGAGCAGCAGCTTCTTTAACGCTACCAAGACAATTTAAAAAAAATATTGGTAGAACATTAGAGGTTAAAACACAAACAGAAACTTTTGAAGCTAATTTAGTAAGTGCAGATGAGAACGGTATAAGCCTCGAGTGGAAAGCTAGAGAGCCAAAACCTGTAGGAAAAGGTAAAGTTACTGTACAAAAACAAACTAATATTGCTTACAACGATATTGTAGAAGCAAAAGTGAAGATAAAATTTTAATTCAATAGAGTTATGGAAAATTTAGCCTTAATAGATTCTTTCTCAGAATTTAAAGACGACAAGTTAATTGATCGTGTTACATTAATGGCCATATTAGAAGATGTATTTAGAAGTGCATTAAAAAAGAAGTTTGGAGATGATGATAACTTCGATATTATCATTAACCCAGATAAAGGCGATTTAGAAATTTGGAGAAATAGAATTGTTGTGGCAGATGGTGAGGTTGAAGAGCCAAACCAAGAAATTTCTTTAACTGCAGCTCGAAAAATTGAGCCAGATTTTGAAGTAGGAGAAGATGTTTCTGAAGAAGTAAAACTTATAGATTTAGGTCGTCGTGCTATTTTAGCCTTACGCCAAAACCTTATTTCTAAAATTCATGAGCATGATAATACTAATATCTTTAAGCAATTTAAAGAATTAGAAGGTGATTTATATACTGCTGAAGTGCACCATATTCGTCACAGAGCAGTTATTTTATTAGATGATGAAGGAAACGAAATTATCTTACCAAAAGACAAACAGATACCCTCAGATTTTTTCCGTAAAGGTGATAATGTTAGAGGTATTATAGATAGCGTAGAATTAAAAGGAAACAAACCGGCAATTATAATGTCTAGAACGTCTCCTAAATTTTTAGAAAAACTATTTGAATCTGAAATTCCAGAAGTATTTGATGGCTTAATCACCATTAAAAATGTAGTGAGAATTCCAGGAGAAAAAGCAAAAGTAGCAGTAGATTCTTATGATGATAGAATTGATCCTGTTGGAGCTTGTGTAGGTATGAAAGGATCTCGTATTCATGGCATAGTTCGTGAGTTAGGAAACGAAAATATAGATGTAATTAATTACACAAACAACCTACAATTATACATAACAAGAGCTTTAAGTCCTGCGCGTGTAACATCAATTAAAATTGATGAAGAAAACAAAAGAGCAGAAGCAATATTAAAGCCAGAAGAAGTAAGTAAAGCAATTGGTCGTGGAGGTCATAATATACGCTTAGCAGGCCAATTAACAGGTTATGATATAGACGTATTTAGAGAAGGAGCAGAAGAAGATGTTGAGTTAAGAGAATTCTCTGATGAAATCGAAGATTGGATTATTGCAGAATTTAGCAAAGCAGGATTAGATACTGCGAAAAGTATTCTTGAACAAGATGTTGAAGATTTAGTAAAAAGAACAGACCTAGAAGAGGAAACAATTCTAGATGTTATTAGAATTCTTAAAGAAGAATTCGAAGATTAATATATATTTGAAGTAAATTAAAAGAGTAAGGCAACATTTATGGCTGAAACTATTAGATTAAATAAAGTACTACGTGAGCTTAATATCTCTCTAGATCGTGCTGTAGAATTCTTGGATTCTAAAGGTGTCGAAATAGAGAAGCGCCCGACTACAAAAATTTCTGAAGCAACCTATAAGATTCTTTCAGATGAGTTTGAGACGGATGCTAGTAAGAAAATGAAATCACAAGCAGTAAGTGAAGCCAAGCTCAAAGAAAAAGAAGACTTGCGTCTTCAGCGTGAAAAAGAGATAGAAGAAAAGCAAAAAGCCGAAGAAGCTAAAGCTGCTGCAATAGCTAAAGAAAAAGAATTAGCTAGAGAAAAGGAGCTAGAAAAAGCAAAAGAAAAAGAAAAAGAAGCAGTTGTTAAAGCAACTAAAACTTTAGCTGGGCCAAAGCAAGTAGGTAAAATTGATTTAGAAGATAAAAGAAAGTCTTCAAAGCCAAAGCCAGTAAAAAAGGAAGAGGTGAAAAAATCACAACCAACGACTTCTAAAAAAGAAGAGCCTAAAAAAGAAGATAAAAAACCACTGCAAACAAAAAAGCCAGAAGCTAAACCGGTTAAAAAAGAAGCTGATAAACCAGCAGAAAAAGCTAAACCAGAAGCTAATGAGCCAGGGACTGTAGAAACCCAATATCAAAAACTATCAGGGCCAAAAATTGCAGGAGAAAAAATTGATTTATCTCAATTTAATAAACCTAAAAAGAAAAAAGAAGACCCTAAAAAGTCAGACGATAACAATAAAAGAAAACGTCGTCGTATCTCTAAACCAGGAGATAATAAATCTAATTCTGGAGGAAACAATAGAGGAGGAAACGATAGACACCGTGGTAAAAAAGGTGGCGGACGTAGAAATATTGTAAAAGAAGAGCCTAGTGAAGAAGATGTAAAAAAACAAGTAAGAGAAACGCTTGAAAAATTACAAGGTAAATCTAACAAAGGAAAAGGCGCTAAATATAGAAGAGATAAAAGAGATCAACACAGAGAACAAACTGAAATTGATCAACAAATTGAAGCAGCAGAAAGTAAAATACTTAAAGTGACAGAGTTTGTTACAGCAAGTGAAGTTGCAACCATGATGGATGTTAGTGTAACGCAAATTATCTCAGCATGTATGTCTTTAGGTATGATGGTTACAATGAACCAGCGTTTAGATGCCGAAACACTTTCTATAGTTGCTGAAGAGTTTGGTTATAAAGTAGAGTTTGTTACTGCAGATATTGAAGAGTCAATAACAGAAGTTGAAGATAATCCAGAAGATTTAATTGAACGTGCTCCTATTGTTACAGTAATGGGTCACGTAGATCACGGTAAAACATCTTTACTAGATTATATACGTAAAGAAAATGTAATTGCAGGAGAATCTGGAGGTATAACACAGCATATTGGTGCTTATGGAGTACAATTAGATAACGGACAAAAAATTGCATTTTTAGATACACCAGGTCACGAAGCCTTTACAGCCATGCGTGCACGTGGTGCTCAAGTAACAGATATAGCAATTATTGTTGCAGCAGCAGATGATGATATCATGCCGCAAACAAAAGAAGCAATTTCTCACGCACAAGCTGCAGGAGTACCAATTGTTTTTGCTATAAATAAAATAGATAAGCCAGATGCTAACCCAGAAAAAATAAAAGAAGGATTAGCAAACATGAACTTATTAGTTGAAGATTGGGGTGGTAAAATACAATCGCACGATATATCAGCAAAAATGGGAACTGGTGTAAAAGATTTATTAGAGAAAGTATTGCTTGAAGCAGAATTATTAGAACTTAAAGCAAACCCTAATAAACCAGCTGTTGGTACAGTAGTAGAAGCATTCTTAGATAAAGGTCGTGGATATGTCTCTACAATATTAGTACAAGCAGGAACATTAAAAATAGGAGATTACGTACTCGCAGGAAAAAATAGTGGTAAAATTAAAGCCATGCATGATGAACGTGGAAACGATGTAGCCGAAGCAGGACCATCAACACCAGTTTCAATATTAGGTTTAGATGGCGCGCCACAAGCAGGAGATAAATTTAATGTCTTTGCAGATGAGCGTGAAGCCAAGCAAATTGCAACTAAAAGAGCACAATTACAACGTGAGCAATCTGTTAGAACACAACGTCATATTACATTAGATGAAATTGGTCGTCGTATTGCATTAGGAGATTTCCAAGAGCTTAATATTATATTAAAAGGTGATGTTGATGGTTCGGTAGAAGCGTTAACAGACTCTTTCCAAAAATTATCTACTGAAGAAATTCATGTAAATATTATTCATAAAGGCGTTGGAGCAATTACAGAAAGTGATGTATTGTTAGCAACAGCATCAGATGCTATTATTATAGGATTTAATGTACGTCCAGTTGGAAACGCGAGACAAGTTGCAGATACCGAAGAAATCGATATCAGAACATACTCTATAATCTACGATGCTATTAACGATCTTAAAGACGCTATGGAAGGTATGTTATCTCCAGAAGTTAAAGAAGAAGTTACTGGGACAGCAGAGATTAGAGAAATGTTTAAAGTCTCTAAGGTTGGTACAATTGCTGGTTGTATGGTAATGAATGGTAAAATTTACCGTAACTCTAAAATACGCTTAATACGTGATGGTGTGGTAGTTTATACTGGAGAATTAGCATCATTAAAACGTTTTAAAGATGATGTTAAAGAAGTTGGTAAAGGTTACGATTGTGGTATGCAAATTAAAAACTATAACGACATTAAGGAAGGTGATGTTATAGAAGCATTCCATGAAGTAGAAGTAAAAAAGAAGTTAAAATAAAGTGATTAAAATATAGTTTTAAAAACTTATTAATATAAAAAAGCCGTTTTCAAATCAATTGAAAACGGCTTTTTAATTTTAATTTTTTGTTCTAAATTAATCCTTCTTTTTAGGTTTAAATATAAAAGAACCAGTAGGGAATTTCTTTTTAATTTTCATTAAAGCACGATCTGCTTCTAAGCGTGTTCTAAAATTTCCAACCCATACTTTATAATTAGGTGTTTCATAAACCAAACTTGATGGCCAAGAGTTAAAAGAGCTGTCAAAACTGTTTTCCATGCTTTCAGCACGTTCTCGACTGCCAGAAAATATTTGAATTTTATAACGGTTTGTATCGTTATCTTCTGTGTTTATTTCCTTTTTTAATTTTAATAAATTAGAAATTTCTTCATCTTGAGAAATGTCTAAAGAGCCATTTTGCGCGTTGCTAACAGAATAAATGCCAGCAGTTAAAAGTAAAAACAAGCTAATTTTTTTAGTCGAAATAATCTTCATTTTTTTAGTTCTATTTATTACAAATGTAAAAGTTATAAACGAAATCAAATACTTTTTCTTATTTAGAATTTCTCTAAATTAGGAATTAAGACTTCTTTAAGATTTCTAAAATGGACTTTAAGTATTACTTTTGCCTAAGTTTTTTATAACTGTATTTTTAAAGTATAGATGAAAAAATCATACCAAAGTTTAGAAGTAAATTCAATCAACAATATGAAACAGGTGATTCACCGCAAATTAGGCGTTAATATTCTTCAGTTAAGCTTAATTTTTATACTAGCGTTTTCTACTTCCCTTTCAGCTCAAGATGGCGATGCTGCTGCTGGAAAGGCGTTATTTAATGCAAATTGTGCTTCATGCCACAAATTAGATAAGAAAATGACAGGTCCTGCATTAAGAAATGTAGAGGCTCGATTAGAAGAAGAGCAAGGTTTAGATAGAGCATGGCTTTATGCTTGGATAAAAAACAGTGCAGGAATGATTAAGTCTGGTGATGCTTATGCTAACAAGATTTATAAAGAGTACAACGGTACTGCAATGACTGCTTTTCCTCAATTATCAGATTCAGATATTGACAATATATTAGCTTACACAGCTGAAGAAAAAGCGGCTCCGGCGGTTACACCTGGTGTAGTTGGAGGTGTTGACTCAAACCCTTCAAACGATGGTGCTTCAAATACTTTAATTTTAGGTGCTTTAGCATTATTGTTCGCTTTATTAGCAATAGCGTTAGTTTTAGTTAATAAAACGTTACGCCGTTTTGCAAATGAAAAAGGTGTGGAGTTGGAAACTAAGTCTTCAAGAAAACCACTTTGGAAAGCTTTTGTTGAAAATCAATTTTTGGTTTTAGTTACAGCGATTTTCTTTTTGTTAGCTGCAGGTTATTTTGTGTATGGTTACTTTATGCAGGTTGGTGTAAATCAAGGTTACGAGCCAGTACAAGAAATACACTATTCGCATAGAATTCACGCAGGTGATAATGGTATCGATTGTAAATACTGTCACTCATCGGCTAGAGTTAGTAAAACTTCAGGGATTCCGTCTTTAAATGTTTGTATGAACTGTCATAAGTCTATTTATGAAGTCGCTGAATCTACAGCTACAGAAGAGTATAGCAAAGCGTTTTATGATGGCGAAATCAAAAAATTATATGCGGCAGTTGGTTGGGATGATGCAAATCAAAAATATACAGGTGAAACCAAACCGGTAAAATGGACGAGAATTCACAATTTGCCAGATTTCGCATATTTTAATCACTCACAACACGTTTCTGTAGCAGGCGTTGAATGTCAAACATGTCACGGTCCAGTTGAAGAAATGGAAATTATGTACCAATATGCTCCATTAACAATGGGTTGGTGTATTAATTGTCACAGAGAAACAAACGTAAAAGTTAAAGATAACGAGTACTATACTAAAATTCACGAGCAATTATCTAAAAAATACGGTGTTGAAGAATTAACAGCAGCGCAAATGGGTGGTTTAGAATGTGGAAAATGTCATTATTAAAAGCATAGTATTTTAATAATTCCTATAACACTGGGACTCTCGATTAAGAGAGAATAGATGTTACACATAGCGAAGCAATGTGTTTAAACGAAATAAGAAATAAATTAAGAAGTAATTCAATTATATAATATGTCATCAAACAAGAAATACTGGAAAAGTGTTGAGGAGCTAAAAGATAGCTCTATTGTTGAGACGCTAAAACAAAACGAATTTGTAAATGAAATTCCTACTGATGAGTTTCTTGGAGACAAGGAAACATTAGAGTCTTCATCTACAACGCGTCGTGATTTCTTAAAATATGTTGGTTTTAGTACAGCTGCAGCTTCTTTAGCTGCTTGTGAAGGACCAGTAATTAAATCAATCCCTTATGTAGTACAGCCAGACTCTATAATCCCTGGTGTTGCTAATTATTATGCAACTACAATTGCAGATGGTTTTGATTTTGCAAGTGTTTTAGTTAAAACTCGAGAAGGTCGTCCAATTAAAATTGAAAACAATAATCTTGGAGCTACAGATGGTGGCGCAAATGCAAGAGTTAATGCATCAGTTTTAGGATTGTATGATAGTTTAAGAGTAAAGAACCCTATGAAAGGCGATGCAGCTATTTCTTGGTCTACTTTTACTTCTGAAACAACTCAAAAATTAAACGCTTTAAGAGATAGTGGAAAACAAATAGTATTATTAACACAAACTTTTGCAAGTCCATCAACGTCTAAGTTGATTTCTGAATTTAAAGAAAAATATGGAAATGTAAATCATGTGATTTATGATGCAGTTTCAGAATCTGCTGCTTTAGATGCGTTTCAAGCAAAATATAATGAAAGAGGCTTAGCTGATTATGATTTTTCTTTAGCATCAACAATTGTTGGTTTTGGAGCAGATTTCCTAGGAGATTGGCAAGGTGGAGGTTTTGATACAGGATACTCTCAAGGACGTGTTCCTAAAAAAGGAAAAATGTCTCGTCATATTCAGTTCGAATCTAACATGTCTCTTGCAGGAGCAAACGCAGATAAGCGTATTCCTTTAACACCAAATCAACAAAAACTTGCTTTAGCTAAATTACATAGCTTAATAGTTTCAGGTAGTACTTTTTCAGGAAGTTTACCTGCTCATATTGAAAAAGCAGTTGTAAATGCAGCAAATGAATTAAGAGTTGCAGAGAGTGCTGGTGTTGTTATTACTGGATTACAGGATATAAACGCACAAACAGTAGTTTTAGAGATTAACGAAGCTCTTAGTAGTAAGGCTTTTAATCCTAAAAAACCAATTAAAACAAGACAAGGAAATGATAAAGAAGTAATGACTTTAGTTGCCAATATGAAAGCAGGTAAAGTAGGAGCTATTATCATGAGTGGTGTAAACCCATTATATACATTACCAAACGCTTCAGATTTTGCTAAAGGATTGAAAAATACAGAGCTATCTGTTGCCTTTTCAATGAAAGCAGATGAGACAGCTTTAGTGTCACAATATATCGCTGCTGCACCTCACTATTTAGAAAGTTGGGGAGATGTAGAATTAAAGAAAGGTCATTTTGGTTTAATACAACCAACTATTCGTCCTTTATTTGATACTAAACAATTTCAAGAGGCATTATTATTATGGAATGGAAATACTGAAAAGTATAGCGATTACGTAAAAAATGTATGGAATACTTCTATTTTAGGTGGAGCTTCATTTAATCAAGCATTACACGATGGGTCTTTTATTTCTAAAACATCTGGAGATGTAGTAGAAGAAACTTCTGAAGTTTCTGAAGACAATATGGAGATACCAGCTGGAAATGCAGCTAGAGCTTTAGCAGCTAGCGCAACATCTAAAGGCATGGAGTTGACATTGTATACCAAAACAGGTATGGGTGATGGTCAACAAGCAAATAATCCATGGTTACAAGAGTTTCCAGATCCTATTACTAGAACATCTTGGGATAACTATTTAACAATTTCTGCAAAAGATGCTCAAAGACTAGAAATAGTTAATGAAAATGATGCAACAGGAGCATTAAATGGAAGTTATGCCGAAGTTACTGTTAATGGAACCAAGTTAACAGTGCCAGTAATTATTCAACCAGGTCAAGCTGCAGGTTCTGTAGGTTTAGCATTTGGTTATGGTAGAACGGCCGGTTTAAAAGAAGAAATGCAAACTGGTAAAAATGCTTACGCATTATATCAGAACTTTAAAAACATTCAGGAAGTTACAGTTAAAAAAGCAGCAGGTATGCATGAATTTGCATGTGTGCAGTTGCAAAACACTTTAATGGGTCGTGGAGACATTATTAAAGAAACTACTTTAGAGATTTTTAATACTAAGGACAAAAGCGCTTGGAATGCTGTTCCAATGGTATCTTTAAATCATGAAGAAACTCCAGTAACTTCACCAGATGTAGATTTATGGGATGAGTTTGATCGTTCAGTAGGACATCACTTTAACCTTTCTATAGACTTAAATGCTTGTACAGGTTGTGGAGCATGTGTAATAGCATGTCACGCAGAAAACAACGTACCGGTAGTTGGTAAAGAAGAAATTCGTCGTAGCCGTGATATGCACTGGTTACGTATTGATAGATACTATTCTTCAGAAGAAACTTTCGAGCAAGACGATGCTAAAAAAGAAGGATTTTCAGGATTATTTGGAGATAATGGTTCTTTAGGAGGATTTGGTGAACTTGAAGCAGCATCAGATAATCCACAAGTAGCATTCCAACCAGTAATGTGTCAGCATTGTAATCATGCACCTTGTGAAACTGTATGTCCTGTAGCGGCTACATCACATGGCCGTCAAGGTCAAAACCACATGGCATATAACCGTTGTGTAGGTACTAGATATTGTGCAAATAACTGTCCTTATAAAGTACGTAGATTCAACTGGTTCTTATACAATGGTAATGATGAGTTTGATTACTTTATGAATGATGACCTTGGAAGAATGGTTATTAACCCAGATGTAACAGTACGTTCTCGTGGTGTCATGGAAAAATGTTCTATGTGTATACAATTGACACAGAAAACTATACTTGATGCTAAACGTGAAGGACGTGAGATTAGAGATGGTGAATTCAAAACAGCTTGTTCTGCAGCTTGTACTAGTGGAGCAATGGTATTTGGAGATATTAACGATAAAAATAGTAAAGTTGCAAAACTTTTAAAAGACGATCGTATGTATCACTTATTAGAAAGTGTTGGTACTAAACCTAATGTTCAGTATCATACTAAAGTGAGAAACACGAAAGCATAAAAAGAATTAATTAACGAACAATTATAAAAGGATTATGGCGTCTCATTACGAAGCACCTATTAGAAGACCTTTAGTTACAGGCGAAAAATCGTATCACGATGTAACTGTCGATATCGCAGCTCCTGTTGAAGGGAAAGCAAATAAACAATGGTGGATTGTTTTTTCAATCGCATTAGTAGCTTTTCTTTGGGGAATTGGTTGTATTATTTATACAGTATCAACAGGTATTGGAACTTGGGGATTAAACAAGACCGTTGGATGGGCTTGGGATATTACTAACTTTGTTTGGTGGGTTGGTATTGGTCACGCAGGAACATTAATTTCTGCAGTACTTTTACTTTTCCGTCAAAAATGGAGAATGGCAATTAACCGTTCTGCAGAGGCAATGACAATTTTCTCAGTAGTTCAAGCTGGATTATTCCCAATTATTCACATGGGTCGTCCATGGTTAGCATATTGGGTTCTACCTATACCAAACCAATTTGGTTCATTATGGGTAAACTTTAACTCTCCGCTACTTTGGGATGTATTTGCAATTTCAACATATTTATCTGTATCATTAGTATTCTGGTGGACAGGTTTATTGCCAGATTTTGCAATGCTTAGAGATAGAGCAATTAAACCATTTCAAAAGAAAATTTATTCATTATTAAGTTTTGGTTGGACAGGTCGTGCTAAAGATTGGCAACGTTTTGAAGAAGTATCATTAGTATTAGCAGGTTTAGCAACACCATTAGTACTTTCTGTACATACCATTGTATCTTTTGACTTCGCAACATCTGTAATACCAGGATGGCATACTACAATTTTCCCACCTTACTTCGTAGCAGGTGCTATTTTCTCTGGTTTTGCCATGGTAAATACACTCTTAATTATAATGAGAAAGGTATGTAATCTTGAAGATTACATTACAGTTCAGCATATAGAATTAATGAATATTGTAATCATGATTACCGGTTCTATAGTTGGTGTAGCATATATTACTGAGTTATTTGTAGCTTGGTACTCTGGTGTAGAATTCGAGCAATATGCATTCTTAAATAGAGCAACAGGACCTTATTGGTGGGCATATTGGGCAATGATGTCTTGTAACGTGTTTTCACCTCAATTTATGTGGTTCAAAAAATTACGAACAAGTATTATGTTCTCTTTTATAATTTCTATTGTTGTAAATATAGGAATGTGGTTTGAACGTTTTGTAATTATTGTAACATCATTACATAGAGATTATTTACCATCATCATGGACAATGTTCTCTCCAACGTTTGTAGATATTGGTATATTTATAGGAACAATAGGATTTTTCTTTGTATTATTCTTATTATATTCTAGAACATTCCCTGTAATTGCACAAGCCGAAGTAAAAACAATCTTAAAATCTTCTGGACAACGTTATAAAAACATTAGAGAAAGAGGAGATAGTTTAATGGGAACAGGTTCAGACGAAAGAACTTCTGTATATGCATTAAAAGAAGATACAACACTTACTCCAACATTCGCGAAAGATGATACTAAAGTAAATAATTTACTTGAAGGTATTGGAACATTTGATCCAGCAACTCAAACGGCAGATGACTTAAAAGTAATTAATGGTATTGGTCCAAAAATGGAAGAAACATTAAATAGTATCGGTATTTTTACTTTTGCACAAGTAAGTAAAATGACAAATAGAGAATATACATTGTTAGATGAAATTACAGGTTCTTTTCCAGGTAGAGCAGAACGTGATGATTGGTCTGGACAAGCTAAAAAATTAATAAACTAAAAGTAGCATATGGAAACTTCAAAAGTAATTCACGCTATTTATAACGATGATGATGTTTTAATGGCAGCTGTAAAATCAGTAAAAGCAAAAAAACATCACATTGAAGAAATATATACGCCTTTTCCTGTTCACGGGCTAGACAAGGCTATGGGATTAGCGCCAACAAGAATAGCAATCGCATCATTTTTATACGGTTGTGTAGGTATAACAGTTGCCACTGTAATGATGAATTTTATCATGATTGAAGACTGGCCACAAAACATTGGTGGAAAACCAAGTTTTAGTTACTTAGAAAATATGCCTGCATTCGTTCCTATTATGTTCGAATTAACAGTATTCTTTGCAGCTCACTTAATGGTAATTACGTTTTACTTACGTAGTAGAATGTGGCCATTTAAAAAAGCCGAAAATCCAGATCCAAGAACAACAGATGATCATTTCTTAATGGAAATACCGGTTCACGGAAACGAAAAAGAATTGCACGATTTATTATCACAAACTGGTGCAGTGGAAATTAATATAATAGATAACGCGCATTAATTTTATACAATGAAGAGCATTATTAAAATATCAATATTAGCATTAGTAGTAGTGTCTATTGTAGCTTGTAAAAAAGATTCAAGACCTAATTACGAATACATGCCTAATATGTACGAGTCATTAGCTTACGAAACATATCAAGAATCTGATGCTTTTGCAAATGGTGTTGAAGCACAATTGCCAGCAGAAGGAACCATATCAAGAGGTTATACACCTTTTGATATAGAGAATACAACAGAAGGTTATAACCTAGCCAAAGATTCATTACAAATGAAACTTGATTCTACAAAAGTAGATTACGAAAAAGGAGGACCTTTATATGCAGTATACTGTGCAATTTGCCATGGTAATAAAGGTAACGGTCAAGGTAAACTTGTAAAAAGAGAAAAAATTCTTGGAGTACCTAGTTATGATGATGCTGGTAGAGCAATAACTGCAGGATCAGTTTATCATACAATATACTACGGTAAAAATACAATGGGTTCTTATGCAAACCAACTTAACGAAGAAGAGCGTTGGCAAGTTGTTGCGTATGTATTGAAATTGAAAGCAGAATTAGAAAAATAAGATTTAGTTAAAGATTATATAATGGAATACAAAATTTCAAATAGACTAAGATTAACTGCAATCATACTAATGGTCGTTGGAGCATTAGGTGTAGGTTATAGTTTTCTATCATCTCACGTAACATTTGAGGAAGTTGAAACAATGTTAGCAAACGAATCTCATCACGGAGATGGACATGGTGAAACTACTACAGATCATACTGTAAAAGAAACTCATGATATTGCAGAAGGAACTCACGATACTCATAAAACTGAAGCACATTCAGATAGTCATGATAGCGTAGATGAACACACAAAACATGTAAATCACGTAATGCATGCAATGCACAATAGACCATGGTCTGCATTTTATATTGCTGCATTTTTCTTTATGATGATATCATTAGGTGTATTAGCTTTTTATGCAATACAATATGCTGCACAAGCAGGTTGGTCTCCTTTATTATTAAGAGTAATGGAAGGTATTACAGCTTATCTACTTCCAGGAGCACTAATTGTATTATTAATAGCTGTTGCTTCTGGTACAATTGGACATTATAATATTTTCGTCTGGATGGATCCAGATGTTGTAGCTCATGATAAATTAATTCAAGGAAAAACAGGTTGGTTAAATACTTGGGGATTTGCAATTAGAGGTTTAGTATTTATTGCTGGATGGTCTCTATATAGATACTTTTCTAGAAAATTCTCTATCGCACAAGACAAAGCAAACGATAACAAGAACTTTAAAAAGACTTTTCGTATTTCAGCTGCATTTTTAGTATTCTTTATTTATACTGAATCAATGATGTCTTGGGATTGGATTATGAGTGTAGACCCACACTGGTTCTCTACATTATTCGGATGGTATGTATTTGCAGGTATGATGGTTTGCGGTGTTACTACTATAGCTTTAATAACACTTTACTTAAAAGGAAAAGGATTATTGCCAAAAGTTAATGATAGCCATTTACATGATTTAGCAAAATTCATGTTTGGATTTAGTATCTTCTGGACATATTTATGGTTCTCTCAATTTATGTTAATTTGGTATTCAAATATTCCAGAAGAAGTTACATATTTTGTAACCAGAATCGAAGATTATAAATTACCTTTCTTTGGAATGATTGCTATGAATTTCTTATTCCCATTATTACTATTAATGAACAGTGATTATAAGCGTATACCATGGTTTGTTGTAATGACAGGTGTAATGATATTAGCAGGTCATTATATAGATGTATTTAACATGATTATGCCAGCTACAGTTGGTGACCAATGGTATATTGGTATTCCAGAAATTTGTTCAATGTTATTCTTTGCAGGATTATTTATTTTTATTGTCTTTACAGCACTTACCAAAGCGCCATTAGAGCCAACAAGAAATCCTTTTGTAAAAGAAAGCGAACATTTCCATTATTAATAACACATTCAATAAAGAAGAACGACAACAATGACGGCTTTATTATCAATTTTAGTTTTAGTATTCATACTAGTTGCAATCTGGCAAATGGTTAAAATATTTGATTTAACTCAAACAGTTTCAGCTGGTGGAAATAATCAAATAGCAAACGATAAAGACAATAGAATTAATGGTTACTTAATGTTAGGTTTTTTAATCTTCATTTATGTAATTACTATTATGTGTTTTGCTATGTATGGAGATTTACCATTAATGTCCAACTCTGCTTCAGCTCATGGACCAGATATAGATAGCTTAATGATTATCTCTATGATAGTTATCTTTTTTGTACAAACTATAACACAGTTTTTACTTCACTACTTTGCATTTAAATACAAAGGAGAGAAAGGAAAAAAAGCTCTTTTTTATGCAGATAACAATAAATTAGAAGCAATTTGGACTATAATTCCTGTTATTGTATTAGCAGGATTAATTATAAAAGGTTTATTTACTTGGACTACAATAATGAATGTAAGTACAGAAAATGATCCTCTAGTAATAGAACTTTATGCTCAACAATTTAATTGGAAAGCACGTTATGCTGGTGAAGATAATGCTTTAGGTAAAGCTAATGTTAGATTAATTGATATTGACCGAGCTAATATATTAGGTGTAGATGAATCTGATCCTTACGCTCAAGATGATATTATTACAACTGAACTTCACTTGCCAGTTGGACGCCCAGTATTATTTAAAATGCGTTCTCAAGATGTTTTACACTCTGCGTATATGCCACATTTTAGAGCACAAATGAACTGTGTTCCTGGTATGATAACTCAATTTGGTTTCACACCTACTGTAACAACTGCAGATATGCGTGAAACACCAGAAATGATTGATAAAGTTTCAAACATTAATAAAATAAGAATTGAAAAAAGTAAAGCTTTAGTTGCCAAAGGAGAAGAAGGTTTAGAGCGTTACGAATTTGATTACCTATTATTATGTAACAAGATTTGTGGTACATCACACTACAACATGCAAATGAAAATAATAGTAGAAACTCAAGAAGAATATGATGCCTGGTTAAAAACCCAAAAAGTATTCAAAGATTCTCTAGTTGAAAATAATTAATTAAAAGGTTATAAAAGATATTTAGATTATGTCAGCACACGCAGATACTCACGACGCTCACGACGATCACCACCATAAAGAAACGTTTATTACTAAATATATATTTAGTCAGGATCATAAAATGATTGCCAAACAGTACCTTATTACAGGTACTATAATGGGAGTTATTGGTGTAATGATGTCTTTAATGATGCGTATGCAAATTGCATGGCCAGAAGAGCCAAATGTAATTTTTAAAGCATTATTAGGTAAATGGGCACCAGAAGGTGTTATGGATGCAGATATTTATTTGGCATTAGTAACTATCCATGGTACTATAATGGTCTTTTTTGTACTTACTGCAGGATTAAGTGGTACATTTAGTAATTTATTAATACCGTTGCAAATTGGAGCGCGTGATATGGCTTCAGGATTTTTAAATATGGTATCATACTGGTTATTCTTTATTTCTAGTGTAATAATGGTATTATCTTTCTTTGTCGAAGCAGGACCAGCCGCTGCAGGTTGGACAATATACCCACCGCTAAGTGCATTACCATTAGCTCAAGGAGGCTCTGGTGCAGGTATGACAATGTGGTTAGTTTCTATGGCTATATTTATTGCGTCATCTTTATTAGGATCTTTAAATTATGTAGTAACAGTAATAAATTTACGTACAAAAGGTATGTCTATGACTAGGTTACCTTTAACAATTTGGGCATTCTTTGTAACTGCTATAATTGGTATAATATCATTTCCAGTTTTATTATCTGCTGCATTATTACTAATTATGGATAGAAGTTTTGGTACATCATTCTTCTTGTCAGATATATTTATTCAAGGTGAAGTATTACATTACCAAGGTGGATCTCCAGTATTATTTGAACATTTATTTTGGTTTTTAGGACACCCAGAAGTTTATATTGTTTTATTACCAGCATTAGGTATAACTTCAGAAATTATAGCAACCAACTCACGTAAACCTATTTTTGGGTATCGTGCCATGGTAGCTTCAATTTTAGCAATTGCATTTTTATCTACAATTGTTTGGGGTCACCACATGTTTATTTCAGGTATGAATCCATTTTTAGGTTCAGTATTTACCTTTACAACATTACTTATTGCAATACCATCTGCTGTAAAAGCATTTAATTACATAACAACACTCTGGAAAGGAAACCTTCAAATGAATCCGGCAATGCTGTTTTCTATTGGTTTAGTTTCTACTTTCATTACAGGTGGATTAACAGGAATTATTTTAGGAGATAGTGCTTTAGATATTAATGTTCACGATACTTACTTCGTAGTAGCACACTTTCACTTAGTAATGGGTATCTCAGCACTTTACGGTATGTTTGCAGGTATTTATCATTGGTTCCCAAAAATGTTTGGGCGTATGTTAAATAAAAATTTAGGATATGTACACTTTTGGGTAACTGCAGTTTGTGCTTATGGTGTTTTCTTCCCAATGCACTTCATTGGTATGGCAGGTTTACCAAGAAGATACTATACAAATAGTAATTTTCCATTATTTGATGATTTACAAGATGTAAATGTTGTAATTACACTTTTCGCTTTAATTGGAGGAGTATTTCAAATAGTGTTTTTATATAACTTCTTTAGTAGTATGTTTTATGGAAAGAAGGCAACACAAAATCCATGGAGGTCAAATACTATGGAATGGACTACACCAGTAGAGCATATTCATGGTAACTGGCCAGGAGAAATCCCAGAAGTACACCGTTGGGCTTACGATTATAGTAAACCAGGTCACGATGTTGATTTTGTTTCTCAAATTGTTCCTCTTAAAGAAGGAGAAGAAGAGTTACAACACTAATAATAATTAAAATAAAATTTATATAAAAGCTTGTTCATTTTAACCGAACAAGCTTTTTTTACATCTAATAATTAAGTGATTTTTATTATTTTAAGTCCATTTTTTACTTAATATATTTTCAATCGCTTTTTCTTTATATTTGTTTTAGTTGATATTTCTTCCATTAATTAAGAAATATAATCTTTATATATACTTATGAACGAGAACTTAAATCCATCTAACGAAAACTTTTCACCCGAAGAATTTGATATCGAAAAAACATTGAGACCATTATCTTTTGATGATTTTACGGGTCAAGATAATGTTTTAGAAAACTTACAAGTTTTTGTTCAGGCAGCAAACCAAAGAGACGAAGCATTAGACCATACATTATTTCATGGACCTCCAGGTTTAGGTAAAACTACATTAGCTAATATATTAGCTAATGAACTTAATGTTGGTATTAAAATCACTTCCGGCCCAGTTTTAGATAAGCCAGGAGATTTAGCAGGACTGTTAACTAATCTAGACGATAGAGACGTTTTATTTATAGATGAAATTCATAGGTTAAGTCCTATTGTAGAAGAATATTTGTATTCTGCAATGGAAGACTTTAAAATAGATATCATGATAGAGTCTGGTCCTAACGCAAGAACAGTTCAAATAAATTTAAATCCCTTTACTTTAGTTGGAGCAACAACACGATCAGGTTTATTAACAGCGCCAATGCGTGCACGTTTTGGTATACAAAGTCGCCTACAATATTATTCAACCGATTTATTAAGTACCATTATACAACGAAGTGCACAAATTTTGAATGTACCAATATCTATGGAAGCAGCTATAGAAATAGCAGGTAGAAGTAGAGGAACACCAAGAATAGCAAATGCACTGTTAAGACGAGTGCGAGATTTTGCACAAATAAAAGGAAACGGAAGTATTGATATTGCAATAGCAAAATTTAGCTTAGAAGCATTAAATGTAGATGCTTATGGTTTAGATGAAATGGATAATAAAATACTTTCTACAATAATAGATAAATTTAAAGGAGGACCTGTTGGAATTACTACTATAGCAACCGCAGTTAGTGAAAGTACCGAAACAGTAGAAGAAGTTTACGAACCTTTTTTAATACAACAAGGCTTTATTATGCGAACACCTCGAGGAAGAGAAGTTACAGCATTAGCCTATGAGCATTTGGGTAAAATTAAAGGACCAACTCAAGGAGGTTTATTTTAACTTATAACAAAGCAAAAATCTTTAATGATAAACAATAAAGCTAAATACACAAACCTTATTAAAACCGAAGCCAAACGCCTCGGTTTTTTATCTTGTGGTATTAGCAAAGCCGAATTTTTAGAAGCAGAAGCACCACGTTTAGAAAACTGGCTAAATAATAATATGAATGGTGAAATGCGTTATATGGAAAACCATTTTGATAAACGCTTAGACCCAACAAAATTAGTAGAAGATTCTAAAAGTGTTATTTCTCTTTTACTAAATTACTACCCTGAAGAAACCCAAAAAGATTCTGAAGCTCCCAAGCTTTCAAAATATGCTTATGGTAACGATTATCATCATGTAATAAAATCTAAATTAAAAACACTTACACATTATATACAAGAAGAAATTGGGGAAGTAAGTGGTAGAGCTTTTGTAGACTCTGCACCAGTGTTAGATAAAGCTTGGGCAGCAAAATCTGGATTAGGCTGGATTGGTAAACATAGTAATTTATTAACCCAACAAGTAGGTTCTTTTTATTTTATAGCAGAACTAATAATAGATTTAGATTTAGAATACGATACTATAGTTTCAGACCATTGTGGAACTTGCACTGCATGCATAGACGCCTGTCCAACTCAAGCAATTGTAGAACCTTATGTGGTAGACGGTAGTAAATGTATAAGTTACTTTACAATAGAACTTAAAGACCAATTACCTAATGAGATGAAAGGTAAGTTTGATAGTTGGATGTTTGGTTGCGATGTTTGCCAGGATGTATGTCCTTGGAATAAATTTTCAAAAGCACATAATGAACCATTATTCAATCCGCATCCAGAACTGTTAGACATGACTAAAAAAGACTGGGAAGAAATTACAGAAGATGTATTTAAAAAAGTGTTTCAAAAGTCGGCAGTAAAACGAACTAAATTTTCTGGATTAACTCGAAACATTAAATTTTTAAATGAGTAGATTTATGAAACAATTAATGTTTGTTCTGGTTTTTATTATTGTTAGTTGTGCTTCCCAAAAGGATGAAGTTTATGTTGAAAAGATTTCTAAAGAGTTTATTAATAATGAATTTAAATATGATATTGATAACAAGGTTTACCTAGTAAATAAGAAGTTTTTATATAGTTACTCACTCATCCATAATGATAAATTAGTTGATTTAGATTTAAAGGCAATCAGGTTGACAATACAAGGTACAACTCTACCATTTTCTAAATTTGATCCAGACTATAATCAAACTGTAATAAAGTATGAATACTTAGATGAAAAAGGTAAGTTAATGTTTAGTGAAAGAACGGGATTAATAGAAAATAATAATAATATATGGATTCATCCGCCAAGACAAGGCGATGCAGGCATTTTACAGTTATCTGCATTTCCATACATTAAATTGAATAATAAAAAAAATGGATATGGAAATTAGATGCTGGATATCAGGATAATAAAAATATTCACTTAACACACACCTATAAGAAATTAAAATTAATTGATTATGAAACAGAATATGGAATATTAAAATGCACTCCTATTTTCGCAACATCAAATAGTAACATGGGAATTACAACTTCAAAATTTCTGTATAATGAGAAGTTAGGTTTTGTAAGATTAGAGTTTAATAATATTGATGGGACAACAATTATTTTGAATATTATAAATACAAACTAGCATTACAAAATGCAACAGTAAAAATTTTCTGGATTAACTCGAAACATGAATTTTTAAAATTAATATTTAGTTCCTTCAAACTTTTAAACTAAATCATTCAAAAAATTGTGAGTTTAAACGATTGAGTATTCTTAAATTTGCATGTTCTATAAAAACTAAATTATGAGCAAACAAAGCAAAAGAAGAGAAGCCTTAGTATATCATGCAAAGCCTACTCCAGGAAAGATAAAAGTTGTTCCTACAAAAAAATATGCATCGCAAAGAGATTTAGCTTTAGCCTATTCTCCAGGTGTTGCAGAGCCTTGTTTAGAAATTAAAAAAGACGTAAATAACGTATATAAATATACAGCTAAAGGCAATTTAGTTGCTGTAATATCTAATGGTACAGCCGTTTTAGGATTAGGAAATATTGGTCCAGAAGCCTCTAAGCCAGTTATGGAAGGTAAAGGTTTACTGTTTAAAATTTTTGCAGATATAGATGTTTTCGATATTGAAGTAGATACAGAAGATGTTGACGCTTTTATAGAAACTGTAAAAAATATAGCACCAACATTTGGAGGTATAAACCTTGAAGATATTAAAGCACCAGAAGCTTTTGAAATTGAAAAGCGTTTAAAAGAAGAGCTTGATATTCCTGTAATGCATGACGACCAGCATGGTACAGCCATAATCTCATCGGCTGCATTATTAAATGCTTTAGAAATAGCAGAAAAAGATATAAAAACAGTAAAAGTTGTAGTATCTGGAGCAGGGTCTGCTGCAATGGCTTGTGTAAATTTATATGTTGCTTTAGGTGTTAAACCAGAAAACATAACAATGTTTGATAGTGAAGGCGTATTACATAAAGACAGGACAGATTTACTTGATAGCCAAATAAAATATGCAACAACTATTAAATACAATAGTTTAGCAGAAGCAATGGTAAATAGCGATGTGTTTTTAGGACTTTCTGTTGGTAATTTGGTGTCTCAAGACATGTTAAAAACCATGGCAAAAAATCCTATTGTTTTTGCAATGGCAAATCCAGATCCAGAAATTAGTTACGAACTAGCAATAGATACTAGGGATGATATAATTATGGCCACTGGCCGAAGCGATCACCCTAACCAAGTAAATAATGTATTAGGATTTCCGTTTATATTTCGTGGAGCATTAGATGTACGTGCCACAAAAATTAACGAAGAAATGAAAATGGCGGCAGTAAAAGCATTAGCTAAATTAGCTAAAGAATCTGTGCCAGAACAAGTAAATATTGCTTATAACGAAACAAGGTTAACTTTTGGTAAAGACTATATTATACCAAAACCTTTTGATCCAAGATTAATTGCCGAAGTTCCTCCTGCAGTAGCGAAAGCAGCTATGGATAGTGGTGTTGCAAAAGAACCAATTGTAGATTGGGATAAGTATAGAGATTCTTTATTAGAACGTTTAGGGTCAGACAATAAAATTGTAAGGTTATTATTAAATAGAGCAAGAACAAATCCAAAACGTGTTGTTTATGCAGAAGCAGACCATATAGATGTTTTAAAAGCAGCGCAAATTGTTCATGATGAAGGTATTGCAATTCCTATTTTATTAGGAAGAAAAGAGCAAATTGAAAAGCTAAAAGAAGAAATTGAATTTTTTGCAGATGTTCCTATAATAGACCCAAAATCAGATGAGCAAGTAGAGCAAAAAAATAAATATGCACAAGTATATTGGGAGCAAAGAAAACGTCGTGGAGTTACATTATTAGAAGCTCAAAAATTAATGCGTGAACGTAACTACTTTGCTGCAATGATGGTAAATGAAGGTGATGCCGATGCTTTAATATCTGGTTACTCACGTAGTTATCCACAAGTTGTAAAACCAATGTTAGAGCTTATTGGGCTTGCACCAGGATCTACAAGAATTGCAACAACAAACGTTATGATGACCGAGCGTGGACCAATGTTTTTAAGTGATACTTCAATAAATATTAATCCTTCGGCTAAGGATTTAATTAAAATTGCACAAATGACTTCTGGTGTTGTAAAAATGTTTGGTATGACGCCAGTTATGGCAATGACAAGCTATTCAAATTTTGGTTCATCTAAAGATCAAACTGCAACAAAAGTGCGTGAAGCTGTTTCTTATTTACATAGAAGACATCCAGATTTACTGGTTGATGGAGAATTACAAACAGATTTTGCATTAAATAGTAAGATGCTTCAAGACATTTTTCCGTTTTCAAAATTATCTGGGCACAAAGTGAATACATTAATATTTCCAAACTTAGAATCTGCAAATATTACTTATAAGCTTTTAAAAGAATTAAATAAAGCAGAATCTATAGGTCCAATAATGATGGGATTACGTAAACCAGTCCATATTCTTCAACTTGATGCAAGTGTAGACGAGATTGTAAACATGACTGCTATTGCTGTAATTGACGCCCAACACAAAGGAAAACAATCTTAAATTCCCCCTTTTTTTAACACAATTTTAAGTCCAATAATTTTCTTACATTTGAATGCTTAAGAAGAAATTGTAGATGATCACACATATAAAGGGAAAAATGGTGGAAAAAAATCCAACAGATGTTGTAATAGACTGCAACGGTGTTGGATATTTATTAAATATTTCATTAAATACTTTTTCCCAAATCCCAGACCAAGAAAGCATTCATTTATTTACTCATTTGCAGGTTAAAGAAGACGCCCATAGTCTATATGGCTTCTTTACAAAAGGCGAACGTGAGGTTTTTAGATTACTAATTTCGGTTAGTGGTATTGGTACAAATACTGCTAGAACCATGCTGTCTTCATTAACACCTAAGCAAATTCGAGAAGGTATTGCTACTGCAGATGTTGCTTTAATACAATCTATTAAAGGTATTGGAGCAAAAACTGCCCAACGTGTTATTTTAGATTTAAAAGACAAAATTCTTAAAATTTACGATATAGACGAAGTTTCTGTTAATAGAAACAATACCAACAAAGATGAAGCGTTATCTGCTTTAGAAGTTCTTGGTTTTGCCAAGAAACAAGCAGAACGAGTGGTCGACAAAATTGTTGTAGCTCAGCCAGAAGCTTCGGTAGAAGCCATAATTAAACTAGCTTTAAAAAATTTATAGTAGATTTTGAATACAACTAACCTATACTTTCACAAATCGATTAAACATAATATAGTTTTAATATTAGCAATGCTGATATCGGTATTTGCTTTTGCGCAAGATCCAGATCCTACTGTAGCTTCAGATTCTACTAAAACTGGATTTAGTATGGGTAATATTGTAATGCCAAATCCAAGCAGTGTTGAATCTAAATATACTTACGACCCAATTACAGATCGTTATGTTTATACAGAGAAAGTTGGAAGTTTTGATATTAAATACCCGTTAATTCTAACTCCTAAAGAGTACCAAGATTTAGTTTTTGCTGAAAATTTAAAAAGTTACTATAAAGACAAAATAGATGCTTTAGATCCTAATAAAGAAACCAGCGAAGACCAAAAAAAGAATTTGTTGCCAGAGTTCTACGTAAATTCAGGTTTTTTTGAAAGTATCTTTGGAGGTAATACTATAGAAGTAGTACCACAAGGTTCTTTAGAAATGGATTTAGGTGTGTTGTACACAAAACAAGAAAACCCATCTTTTTCGCCTAGAAACCAAAGTAATTTCACGTTTGATTTTGACCAGCGTATAAGCCTAAGTTTATTAGGTAAGGTAGGAACAAGGTTACAAGTAACAGCAAATTATGATACCGAAGCAACTTTCGATTTTCAGCAATTAGTAAAGCTAGAATACACACCAACCGAAGATGATATTATTCAAAAAATAGAAGTTGGTAATGTAAGTATGCCACTTAATAGCTCTTTAATTTCAGGAGCACAAAGTTTATTTGGGGTTAAAACTCAACTTCAGTTTGGTAAAACCACAATTACAGGAGTGTTTTCAGAACAAAAATCAGATACAAGATCTGTTGTAGCGCAAGGTGGAGGAACTTTAGATGAATTCGATTTCTTTATTCGTGATTACGACGAAAACCGTCACTTTTTCTTGGCACAATATTTTAGAGATACGTATAACAAAGCCTTAGAGCGTTATCCATTTATAGATAATCGTGGTTTACAAATTACAAGAGCCGAAGTTTGGATAACAAACAGAAGTAACCGTACAGAAAATGTAAGAAATATAGTAGCATTACAAGATTTAGGAGAATCTGGAACTATAGGTAATCCTGGTGTAGCAGTAACTGCTGGACCAGATGCGTTTCCAAGCAATCAAAACAACCGTTTAGACCCAACAAATATTGGCGGTGCTGGTTCGCAACTAACACAAGCAATTAGAGAAACAGCAACAGTAGAGCAAGGTATTTTAGTGCCAAATTTTAATGAAGGTTTCGATTATGCTAAACTTGAAAATACACGAAAATTAATTGAAGGTCAGGAATATGTAATAAACACACAATTAGGTTATATATCTTTAAATCAAAGATTGAATAATGATGAAGTATTAGCAGTAGCCTTTCAATATACAGTAGGTGGTCAAGTATACCAAGTTGGTGAATTTGCAAATGACGGTTTAGAAGCAACAGATATACAAAACGGAACAAACGCCCAAGGAGAACAAACAACTGTAGTAACAAACAATAACCTCGTATTAAAATTATTAAAAAGTAGTATTACCAGTGTTTCTCAACCTATATGGGATTTAATGATGAAAAACATTTATGATACAGGAGCATACCAATTATCGCAAGAAGATTTTAAATTAAATATATTTTATAACGAAGCAACACCATTAAACTATATAAATCCTGTTGAAGGCGAACCGTTTCCTTTATTTGATATTGAAAATACTCCGACAAACACAAATGACGATGTAGTAATTAACGAAACAACACTATTACGTTTATTTAATTTAGATAGACTGAATTTTAATAACGATCCTCAAACTAACGGAGATGGTTTTTTCGATTTTGTTTCAGGAGTAACGGTCATTCCAGAAAACGGAAAAGTTGTATTTACAAAAGTTGAACCATTTGGACGTTATTTATTTGATGTTTTAGATAATGATGGTAACGATGCTAATAACGATTTAGATTATGAAGCAGATACGTATAACAATGCTAACCAAGAAAAATACGTTTACGATTTATTATATAAAGCAACTAAAACTGCAGCTCTAGATGAAATACAGAAAAATAAATTTCAAATAAAAGGACGTTATAAATCTCAAGGAGGCGAAGGTATACCAATAGGAGGTTTTAATATTCCGCAAGGTTCTGTAAAGGTAACTGCTGGAGGTCGTGTTTTAGTGGAAGGTGTAGATTATACAGTAAACTATCAACTAGGACGTGTACAAATTTTAGATGAAGCTTTAAAAGCATCAAACACACCAATACAAGTAACAACCGAGAATAATTCTATATTCGGCCAGCAAACAAAACGTTTTACAGGATTAAACGTACAACATCAATTTAACGAGAACTTTGTAATTGGCGGTACTTTTGTTAATTTAAATGAAAGACCTATCACCCAAAAAGCAAATTATAATAATGAGCCAATTAATAATACGATACTTGGTTTTAATGGTAACTATTCTACCGAAGTGCCATTCTTTACAAGATTAGTTAATAAATTACCAAACATAGATACAGATGCACCGTCAAATCTTTCTGTAAGAGGTGAATTTGCTTATTTATTACCAGGAGCACCAAAAGGCACTGACTTTAATGGAGAAGCAACAGCATATATAGACGATTTTGAAGGTACCCAGAATGGAATAGATTTAAAATCTCCTCAAGCTTGGCGCATTTCAAGTAGACCGTTAAACCTTGGTAGAAGTTACCCTCAAACTGGCCGAGATGAAGATGCAAAAGGACTCCAAAATAGTTATGATAGAGCTTTATTAAACTGGTACACTATAGACCCTATTTTTTACAGCGGACAACGACCAAGCGAAATAAATGATGATGACGTATCGGGATTATATACATCAAGAGTTTTTGTACAAGAGTTATTTCCGCAGCAGGATATAGCACAAGGTCAAACAACAGTATTAAATACATTAGATTTAACATATTACCCAGAAGAGCGTGGACCATATAATTTTAATGGCGAAAACTTAGAACCAGATGGCAATACTATTACCAATCCAGAGCAAAGCTGGGCTGGTATTACAAGACAAATAACGTCTACAGATTTTGAACAGGCTAATGTAGAATATATAGAATTTTGGTTACAAGATCCATTTCAGGAAAACCCATTAAATCCAGGAGGTACATTAGTATTTAACCTAGGAAGCATATCAGAAGATGTTTTAAAAGATGGAAAAAAACAGTATGAAAATGGTTTGCCAGAAGATGGAAACGTCTCTATGATTACAAATCCAGACATCACACCATATGCAGTACCACAAAATCAGGCATTAATTTATGCTTTCGATACTCAAGGTCAAGAACGCACAAACCAAGATGTTGGTTATGATGGTTATGATGATATAGAAGAAGCAAATATTGTAGATGAAACAGTTTCTGGAGCACAACCTATAGCAATTCCTGGTTTTGTTGCAGCTTTACCAGATCCATCGGCAGATAACTACTCATATTATTTAAGTGAAGAAGGAAACCTTTTAGAGCGTTACAAAAAATATAACGGTGTAGATGGTAACTCTCCAGATACATTTAGCGACACAAATCGTGGTTCAACAACACAACCAGACGTTGAAGATATTAACCGTGATAATACTATGAATACTATAGATAGTTATTTCCAGTATAATCTAGATTTAACTCGTGCTAATTTACCAGAAAATAGCTTAGATGAAATAACACCTACAAATCCAATAGGAGAGTTTATTGTAGATCTAAAAAATGTACAGCGTGTTTTACCAAATGGAGAAACAGCAAGTGTACGTTGGTATCAGTTTAGAGTACCTGTTAATGTGCCACTAGCAACGTTCGATGATCCTACAATACCACAATATAGTAGAGAAAATGAAATTACAGATTTTAGATCTATACGTTTTACACGTATGTTTTTAGAAGGTTTTGAGGAGCAAACAACCTTACGTTTTGGAACCTTAGAGTTAGTACGTAGTGATTGGAGGCGCTATCAATTAGCCTTAGATGGAGGACCAACACCACCAACATTTGGTGATACAGATTTTACGGTAGGAGCAGTGAGTACACAAGAAAACGATGGCAGTTATGCGTCACCTCCGGGAATAGAACCAGAACGTTTAAATAATAATAACTCCATTATTGACCAAAATGAGCAAGCATTAGTTGTAAATGTTTGCGATTTACCAGCTAAAGAGTCTAGAGCAGTTTATAAAAATATAAGTGTAGACATGCGTCAATACGAACGTATTAGAATGTTTATGCATGCAGAAGAAGGCGATATACCAGGGCTTGCAGATGAAGATTTAGTAGGTTTTATTCGTTTAGGAAACGATTTAACACAAAACTACTATCAAATAGAAGTGCCATTACAGGTGTCTACTGGTTTAACATCAGAAGCTTTATGGCCTGCAGCTAATGAGATAAATTTAAATTTAGAAGTCCTTCAAAAAATAAAATCACTAGGTATATCTAATATGTCGCTTTCCAACACATCTGCTACATATTACGATGTAGTAAATGGAGAACCAGTTGCGTTACCATCTGGAGTTTCAGAATTTGAAGGCTATGTAACAGGTCAACACCGTGTGGCAATTAAAGGTAACCCTAATTTTGGTGCAGTAAGAACATTAATGGTAGGTATAAAAAATGCTAGAGGATTTGACGTTTGTGGAGAAGTTTGGTTTAATGAGCTACGTTTATCCGGTTTAGATAACGAAGGTGGTTGGGCTGCAATTATGAGTGTAGATACTAATCTGGCCGATTTTATGAATGTTAGTGCAACAGGAAGAATGAGTACTGCAGGATTTGGTTCTGTAGATCAAGGTCCACAAGAAAGAAGCCGTGAAGATGTAAAACAATATGATGTTGTGACCAATGTAAATGTTGGTCAATTATTACCTAAAAAATGGGGATTACAAATTCCTTTTAATTATGGGCAATCTGAAGAGTTAATTACACCAGAGTACGACCAACAATACAAAGATATTAAGCTTCAAACACGTTTAGATGCAGCCGAGACTAATGAAGAAAGAGAAACCATTAAAGAACAATCTGAAGATTTTACTAAACGACAAAGTATTAATTTTATTGGTGTTAGAAAGGTTAGGACAGGAGATTCTAAACCAAGATTTTACGATGTAGAAAACCTAACACTTAACTATTCTTTTAACAAAGTAGATCATAGAGATTTTGAAATAGAAAGATCTGTCGATAAATTAGTAAGAACAGGTGTTAACTATGCTTATAATTTCGAACCTAAAGTTATAGAACCATTTAAAGCTAATGATTCTTTATTTACAAATAAATATTGGAAAATCTTAAAAGATTTTAATATTAACCTATTGCCTACTAGCTTAACGGTAAATACCGATTATAATAGGCAGTTTAATAGACAGCGATTTAGAGAAGTAGAGTTAGGAGGAGATAATATAGGTCTAGAAGAATTATTTAGAAGGAACTATACATTCGATTTTCAAACAAATATTAATTGGAGTTTAACCAAAGCATTATCATTTAATTTTGCATTAGCAAATAATAATATTGTTAGAAATTATTTTAAAGATAATATTATAAATGGAGAGCAAGACGGAACATTGGACGTTTGGGATGGGTTTTTTGATATAGGAGATCCAAATAGACGTTCTCAATTAATTGGAGTTAACTATGAAATTCCTTTAAATAAAATACCAGCTTTAAGCTTCTTAAAAGCATCATACGCATACTCAGGTCAATTTCAATGGCAAAAAGGTTCAGACTTATATGGAAATCTACCTATAGACACTTATGATGATCAAGGTAATGTTATCGCTACAAATACATACGATCTAGGAAATACCATTTCTAATGGTAATTCTCATAACATAAATTCAACATTAGACATGAATAAGCTATACAAATATTTAGGTATAGCTAAAAAAAGAAATACAAGGTCTAATGGTAAAGTAAGTAGAGTAAAACGAGGTACACCACCAGGATCAAATAATAATAAATCTGCGCAACAACCAAAAAAGAAAAGAAACGGTTTAGCAAATTTTGGTATAGGAATTCTAACGAGTGTTAAGAGAATTCAAGCTAATTATTCAGAAAATAACGGAACTTATTTGCCTGGATATTTAGATACACCAGGATTTATTGGTACATCTAAACCAACATTAGGTTACACCTTTGGTAGTCAAAGCGATGTTAGACAAAGAGCAGCAAGAAATGGATGGTTAACGGCATTCCCAGATTTTAACGAACAATACACCAAAACACAAACAAGACAATTAGATTTATCGGCAAACCTAGAACCAATTAATGATTTAAAAATAGATTTAGTAGGGTTTAGAACCTATGCAGAAAATTATGCCGAAAACTATAGAGTTGAAAATAACGAGTACATTTCTTTAACTCCAAATACGTTTGGAAATTTTAGAATTTCATCTTTTACATTACCAACAGCATTTGGAAAAAGTGATGAAAATCAATCTCAGGCTTTTGATGATTTTAGAGAAAACAGACTTGTAATAGCTCAGCGTTTGGCACAAGAAAGAGGTATAGATATTAATGACCCTAATAATTTAGATGCAGAAGGTTACCCATTAGGATTTAGTAAAACAAGCCAAGCAGTATTGTTGCCAGCCTTTGTAAGCGCATATACAGGACAACAAGCAAACAAAACAAAATTAGGAGCTTTACGTAATATACCAATACCAAACTGGGATATTAAATATACAGGATTAATGAAGTTAGGTTGGTTTAAAAAACGCTTTAAACGTTTCTCTTTATCTCATGGCTACAGGTCAGACTATAGTGTAGGTCAGTTTAGAACTAATTTAGATTATAATGATATAGATTATAATTTAGCCTACCAGTCACAGCCTACCGAATCTTTAGATCAAGCAGGAAATTACAAAAATGAAGAAATATACAGTAACGTAAATTTAACCGAGTTATTTAGCCCGTTAATTAGAGTTGATATGGAGATGAAAAACTCTGTAAAAATTTTAGCCGAAATTAGAAAAGACAGATTATTATCTTTAAGTTTCGATAATAATTTGATGACAGAAATACAAGGTAAAGAGTACACCTTAGGTTTGGGATATAGATTTAAAGATGTAAGAATAAAATCAAAGTTAGCAGGCCCAAAACAATCTATAGTTAGTGACTTGGTAATGGAAGCAAATCTATCCCTAAGAGATAATAAAACAATAATTAGATATTTAGATTTAGAGAATAACCAAATAACCAATGGTCAAACCATTTATGGTTTAAAATACAATGCTAACTATTCTTTTAGTAAAAACCTAACAGGTATTTTTTACTTCGATTATACATTTTCAGAATATGCAATTTCAACAGCATTCCCACAAACAACAATACGTTCAGGAATTACTTTAAGATATAATTTTGGTAACTAAAATTTCTGTTTGAAAACCCATACCTTTTAAATACATTTGTAAAAAATAAAAAACAACACAATGAATATTCCAGCAGAATTAAAATATACAAAAGATCACGAATGGGTAAAAATTGATGGCGACATTGTAACCGTTGGTATTACAGATTTCGCGCAAAGCGAATTAGGAGATATTGTATATGTAGAAGTAGAAACATTAGATGAAACTTTAGATGTAGAAGAAGTTTTTGGAACTGTTGAAGCAGTAAAAACAGTTTCAGATTTATTTTTACCTGTATCTGGTGAAATTATAGAGTTTAACGAGTTGTTAGAAGACGAACCAGAAAAAGTAAATTCAGATCCTTACGGAGAAGGTTGGATGGTTAAAATTAAATGTACAAACACATCAGAGTTTGATAATCTTTTATCAGCAGACGATTACAAAGCTATTATTGGTGCTTAAAAAGTATAGCCTAATAATAAGTATAGTTTACAGTTTATTATTAGCAGCTTTAAGCCTATTAAAAATTAATGCAGCCACTGCAGAGCTACCAACAAATTCAGATAAAATATTCCATACAATAGCATATTTTATTTTTACTGTATTATGGTATTTTGCACTTAGAACACACGGCATATTAAAAGCAAAGTCAATAATCTTTGCTTTTTTAAGCTCTGCGTTGTTTGGTATACTAATAGAAATATTACAAGGAACATTAACAGAAAATAGACAAAGTGATGTTAACGACATCATTGCGAATATAATAGGCACGCTTATTGCAGTCATTTTAATAATGAGTAAAAAAAGTAAAATTAAAAAACAATAATACTTTGCTTTTTTGAGAAATAAATAGTTATTTTAGCAGTCAGGACAAACAATTTTTAAATATATGGAACCTAAAAAGAACCCAAAATCAAACGTAGGGAGAAATAGTTCTCTTTATTTTGCAGTTGGTATGGTGCTTATGTTATCGTTAACATATTTCGCTATCAACTACAAAACGTATGATGACAGAGTTGTAGAGCAAACCGCACTAGATGTGGATGAAGAATTGGATGAAGAAATTCCAATTACAAATCAAGCGCCGCCACCGCCGCCACCGCCGCCGCCACCGCCACCAGCACCAGAAGTTATTGATGTTGTTGAAGATGAAGTGGAAATAGAAGAAACAGTAATTGAATCTACAGAAACAACTCAAGAAGAAGAAATTGTTGAAGTTGAAGAAGTAGAAGTAGAAGAAATAGAAGAAGATGTAGAAGTTTCTTTCGCAGTTATTGAAAACGTTCCAATTTTTCCTGGATGTGAAAAAGGAAGTAACGCAGAAAAGAAAAAATGTATGTCTACTAAAATCAACAAATTAGTTGGTAGAAAATTTGATACCGAGTTAGGTAGTGAATTAGGATTAAGTGGAAGACAAAAAATTAATGTGTTCTTTACTATTGATAAAACAGGAAACATTACTAATGTAAGAACTCGTGCGCCACACCCACAATTAGAAAAAGAAGCTAAGCGTGTAGTTGGTTTAATACCACAAATGAAACCAGGTAAGCAAAGAGGAAAGCCAGTAAAAGTAACATTCTTTTTACCAATAACATTTAACGTTCAAGACTAAAAAAACAGTCCTTTTTAAAGTATATATAAAATCCCGTTACAATTAAGTAACGGGATTTTTGTTTTTGGTACGCTTATTGTGATTTTATCAAAACATTAACATATAAACTTTAATTATTATGAACAAATTAAACAAGAGTCAAAAAATCGTTCGCCAAAACGATAAGACTTTAAAAAAATCTCAAAAGCATGAAGTAAACCTTCAAAAAAACTCTACGCTTTATTTTCAAATTGGTTTAATACTATGCTTGTTAGCAAGCTATGCAGCTTTAGAAGCTAATTTTGCTATAACAAATGAAAGCTATGTATATAATGAACCGTTAGATGATGAGTTGTACGATATGGTTCCTGAAAGTTTTGTAATTGAGAAAAAAGTAGAAGAAAAAAAACAACCAGTATTTAAAAAACCAAAAGAACCAAGACAATTTGAAGTTGTTGATAACGATACAAAAATTGAAAAAGCTGTTGAAGAGATTGTAACTATAGAGCAACCTACTAAACCAACAAAAGTAATTGATCCGGATAGTTTAAAACCAGATGATGATCCTAGAGAAGACGAAACTTATTCTATTTTAGCTGTTCAAAAAGTACCTGTTTACCCAGGTTGTGAAAGAGCAAAAAACAATACAGAACGAAGAGCATGTATGTCTCAAAAATTAGGTAAACTAATACAAAGAAAATTTGATACAGGACTAGGAAGTGATTTAGGCCTTAACGGAAGACAAAAAATTTATGTGAATTTCAAAATTAATAAGCAAGGTAACGTAGAGATTCAAAAAATTAGAAGTCCACATCAAAAATTAGATAAAGAAGCAAAAAGGGTAGTAAGTAAAATACCAAAAATGCAACCTGGAAAAAATAATGATAGAGCAGTTGAGGTATCATATAATCTTCCAATTATTTTTGATGTTAAAAATTAATATTTAAATATAAAATATTAAAATCCCACTCTATAGTGGGATTTTTTATTTCTAGCTTCTTCAAAAGGAGAAAAATAAAAAACTGTATCTTTCGAAAAAAAATTAACCTTTATTAATGTCATGAAGCATTGCTTTTACATTTTATTTTTCTGTATATCAAATCTTCTTATAGCACAAGACATCACAAATGAAATGCCACCTGTTTTTGCTGAATGTGAATCTAAAACTTTTGAGAGTTTGCAAAAGTGTTTTGATAATGAAGTATTTAATATATTATATAGTAATTATAAAGTACCAGAAAGTTTAGTTAAAGATGGTTATAAGGGAGAAGTAGTAATTCTTTTTGAAGTTGATACATCAGGTGTATTTAGAGTTATGTATGTTGATGCTATAAATAAAGCACTTAAAACCGAAGCAAAGCGAGTAGTAAAATTGTTTCCAAAAATTAAACCCGCAACGTATAATGGTAATCCTACTTATAAGCAATACTCAATAGCTTTAAAAGTACCTTTAAAAAATCAAACTATAACAACTCAAGATTTAGCTAATAAAGAAAATGTTAATGAGCTAACAGCATTAGAGCTAAAAGCAAAAGCAGAGTTTGATAGTGTAAAAGCTACTATAGTACCATATACCAATAAAGCATTTAAAAGTCAATTAAATATACCGTTTACACATGCAGATTATTCACGGTTTGATAGAGCAATAAATTTAATAGGAACAAATAGTCATACAGCAGCAAAACCTTTTGTTTATAACGATGTGTCAAATTACCATGATTTTGAAGCTGAAAAAATTGCACTATTAAAAGAAAAAACCTCTTGGACAGGAAGAAAATTATGGAACGAACATTTGGCAAGAGTACAAAGCGAAGATTATTGGTTTGTTATAGATCCAATATTTGATTTAGAATTAGGAAAAGATACCGATGCAGATTTTGGAACCACTTATAATAATACACGAGGAGTGAATATACAAGGAGGTTTGGGAGATAACTTTAGTTTCTCTGCACAAGTTTACGAAAGTCAAGGTCGTTTTCCTCAATATTATAATAATTATGCAGAGAGTTTAGCACCAGCAGATAACTCTCCAGCTGTAATCCCTGGACGAGGTATAGCTAAAAGATTTAAAACAGATGCTTACGATTATCCAGTAGCTGAAGCATATTTAAGTTATACACCAGCAAAATTTATAAATATCCAGTTGGGTCATGGTAAAAATTTTATTGGAGACGGTTACCGTTCTTTATTACAAAGTGATGTAGCAAGTCCTTATCCTTTTTTTAAATTAAATACTAAATTTTGGAAAATAAAATACACTAATACCTATACCTTTTTAAAAGATGTTAGACCAGAAGTTTTAGGAGAAGATGGTGCTTTTTTATCTAAATACATTGCAAATCATTATTTAAGCTGGAATGTAAACAAACGATTAAATATTGGTTTTTTTGAGTCTGTAATATGGGCTAATACAAACGATAGAGGATTTGATTTTAGTTATTTAAACCCTATAATTTTTTATCGTTCAATAGAGTTTTCAACTGGTCAAGATGCAGGAAATGCTATAATTGGTTTTTCAGGTAAATATAAATGGAGTGATAATTTTAATATGTATAGCCAATTTATAATAGATGAATTTTCTTTAAGTGATGTTAAAGCCGGAAACAAAAGTTGGAAAAATAAATTTGGATATCAAATTGGTGCTAAATATTACAATGCTTTTAAAGTTAAAAATTTAAATCTACAATTAGAATATAATCAAGTTAGGCCATATGTGTACTCACATAATACAATTAGATTAAATTATGCACATAATAACCAACCTATGGCGCATCTTTGGGGATCAAACTTTAGAGAGTTAGTAGCAATAGGGCGATATAGAAAAGGGAGATGGTTTGGAGAAGCGAAATTTATAATTGGAGAGCGCGGTTTTGATTTTAATAATGATACCAATAACTTTAATTATGGAGGAGATATATTTAGAGATGAGCGCGATCGACCTTTTGATACAGGAGTAGAAATAGGTCAAGGATTAAATATAACTTCAATAAATGCAAGTATTCAAGGTGGTTATTTAGTGAATCCAGCTTCAAATCTAAAATTATTTGCAAACATAAATTATAGAAATTTTAATCCGGAGGCAACCGGAGAAGAATCATTAAAAAACAGTTCGGTATGGTTTAATTTAGGATTACGAACAGATTTGTTTAATTGGTATTTTGATTATTAAAAAATATAAGTGACTTTTTAATTCTAATTGCAAATAAAAACCTTAATGTTTATTACAATAAATCTACTTTTACAACGTATCTTTGCCAAAGCAAAAAAAACAGCTTAAACTTTAATATAGTTTTGAGTAAAACTTCAGCAAAAGTAATAGAACATACTTGGGTTTCAGATTTCAAAGAAATCACTAAAATGCGTTTAGCATTAAGTGTTGTGTTTTCTTCAATTGCTGGTTATTTACTAGGTGTAGAAACTGTAAATTTCACAACATTATTTTTGTTAGCTTTTGGTGGGTATTTTATGGTAGGTGCATCTAATGCTTTTAACCAAATTATAGAAAAAGATCTTGATGCTTTGATGGATCGAACTAAAAACCGACCTATACCTGCAGGTCGAATGACAGTGAAGACAGCGTTTATTATTGCTACTATTTTTACAATTTTAGGTATTACAATATTATATACAATAAACCCACAAACAGCAATGTTTGGGGCTATATCTATATTTTTATATACTTGTGTTTATACACCACTTAAAACCAAAACACCTTTAGCCGTTTTTGTAGGTGCTATACCAGGAGCGATTCCTTTTATGTTAGGTTGGGTAGCTGCAACTAACGATTTTGGTATTGAGCCAGGAGTATTATTTGCTCTCCAGTTTTTTTGGCAATTCCCACATTTTTGGGCAATAGGATGGTTTTTATATAACGATTATAAAAAAGGAGGTTTCTTTATGTTGCCAACTGGTAAACAAGATAGAGGTACAGCAGTACAAACTATAACATATACAATTTGGACTATTTTGGTTTCTATTGTGCCGGTTTTTGGAGTAACTGGCCAATTAAAATTATCAATAGTTTCTGCCGTAATTGTATTTGGAGCAGGAGTATTTATGCTGTATTATGCAATTTTATTATTTAAAAAAATGACAGAAAAAGCAGCAAAACAATTAATGCTGGCTAGTGTTTCATATATAACATTTATTCAAATAGTATACGTTTTAGATAAATTTATTAGATAATTATGGATTTAACCCAAGGCTCTTTAGAAGAGAAAAATGAACGTGCAAAAAAAATGATGCTATGGTTTGGCCTTATTTCTTTATTCATGTCATTTGCAGGATTAACAAGTGCCGTTATAATTAGTAGAACTAGACCAGATTGGTCTGATGGTTTACAATTACCAATCATTTTTTTATATAGTGTTTTTGTAATAGTTGCTAGTAGTATAACCTTTATTATAGCAAAACGTGCATTAAAAAGTAATAACAGGAAAAATGCATCTGTATTTTTAATAATTACTTTTATACTAGGAGTAGTGTTTATAATTATGCAGTTTGAAGGCTTTAAAGCCTTAATAAATTCTGGTTATTATTTAACGGGAGAAACAAGTAATCCAAAAGCGTCTTTTATATTTTTAATAGCTTTTGTACACCTTTTACACGTTGCTGTAGGCCTTATTTGTCTATTGGTAGTAATTTATAATCATTTTAAACAAAAGTATACAGCTAATAAAATGTTAGGCTTTACACTAGCAGGTACATTTTGGCATTTTATTGATATACTTTGGGTATTTCTATATTTATTGCTCTATTTTGTGGCTTAAAAACTATTTAGAAACAAGTTCACTTAAACTATATTTAATTAATCATATAATACTAGGCTCAAAAATTACACTTTAACATTTCTTTAGAAGAAGAAAATGATTATTTTTGTGCCATATTAAAAAAAACGAATCCAACTATATGAACACTACAGTTGCTACTACTGGAACAGAAACTAAAACTTGGGGAGGCGGAAATAAGCCACTTAAAGCAAGTTATGGTAAAATGATGATGTGGTTTTTTATCTTATCAGATGCTTTAACTTTCTCAGGATTTTTAGCTGCGTACGGTTTTTCAAGATTTAAATTTATTGGCTCTTGGCCAATTGCCGATGAGGTTTTTACTCACATACCATTTTTTCACGGTAATTATCCAATGATTTATGTAGCGTTTATGACGTTTGTTTTAATTATGTCTTCAGTAACTATGGTTTTAGCTGTAGATGCAGGACATCATTTAAGACAAAAGGCAGTAACATGGTACATGTTTTTAACTATTATTGGAGGTATAATATTTGTTGGTTCTCAAGCTTGGGAATGGGGAACATTTATTAAAGGAGATTTTGGTGCAGTACAAACTAAAGGTGGTAACATTTTACAATTTGGACATTACGAAACAATTGATGGAGAACAGATTTTTGTTCGTGATGCAGTAAAAAGTTTTGCTACAGCAACAACAACAGAAAGAACACAACACGAAAGTAAAAATGGTTTATGGTTTATTGGTGAGGATACTTTACCAGAATATACTGTAAATGATGTATACAATGGCTTAACAGCACATTCTAATATTTTAGTAAGAACTCAGGATATTAATGAGCATGGAGAGAAAACAGTATTAACTCGTGAAGAATCTTTAAAACAAATTAAAAACAACGGTAAGCAAGTAGTACATGGTGCTAACCTTCAGGTTAACGAATATGGATCACCTTTATTTGGAGATTTCTTCTTCTTCATTACAGGATTTCACGGTTTTCACGTATTCTCAGGAGTTGTAATTAACATAATTATTTTCTTTAATGTTATTTTAGGAACTTACGAAAGACGTAAAAACTACGAAATGGTAGAGAAAGTTGGTTTATATTGGCACTTTGTAGATTTAGTATGGGTATTCGTATTCACATTCTTCTACTTAGTTTAATCAATTAAAATAGTTACTTCTTTTAAAAAAGAATTTTAAAAATATTAAAATGGCACACGAACATAAATTAGAAATATTTAGAGGGTTATGGAAATTTAAGTCTAATACTCAAAAAATTTGGGGAGTATTAGCATTCTTAACTTTTGTAACTGCAATAGAAGTTATTTTAGGTATCTATAAACCTGAAATTTTAATGAAACAAGTATTAGGAATGAAAGGTCTTAACTGGATTTTTATTATACTAACCATTGTTAAAGCATATTATATTACTTGGGACTTTATGCACATGCGTGATGAAACAAAAGCATTACGTAGAGCAGTAGTTTGGACTGGAGTATTTTTAATTTGCTACTTAATTTTCATTTTACTTCAAGAAGGCGGATATATAGAAAGTGTATATTCAAATGGTTTTATTAAAAGAGATTTTTAATAAAAATTAAACATAGCTTATTTAAGCGTTAAAAGACAGGAAAAGGTGGTTTATTTAAACCACCTTTTTTATTTTTGCATTATTAAATAATTAGCAAATAAATGAATAGCAAAAGCATAAAAAAGTATGGTATTTTAGTAGTATTGTTTTTCTTGCCTGTTGCTTTCTTACTCATGCTATATCCATCTACAAATAATTACAATCGCTTAGATATTGTTAAAGAAAATGTATTGGATATAACGAACTTATCATCTGTTACAAATTCAAGCATTCAATTAAAAGACCATATTACGGTACTAGGTTTTTTAGGTAACGATCCAGAATCTAAAATTGTAGAAGCTTCTAATCTTAAAGAATTAGTATACAATAAATTTAAAGGTTTTAAAAAATTCCAAATCGTTATATTGGTTTCTCAAGAAGCAAGAGCACAAACTAAAAGACTAATTCAAGAACTTAATAAATACAGTGAGCATAAATATTGGCATTTTGTATATGCAAGCGATAATGACATGAATAAACTATTTAATAGTCTACGCTCTAGTTTACGTCTAGATAGTAATTTAGCAACTCGCGGTTTTTTTGTTATAGATAAAGAATTGAACCAGCGTGGCAGGCTAGATGATCGTACAAAAAAAGAGATAGAAAGAGGCGATAAGGTTAGACCATTAACAGCTTATAATGCATCAGAGGTTTCAATTATAAAAAATAAATTAGCTGCCGAAGATATGCGTGTATTATTAGAAGAATATAGAAAATCTGGTAGAAATAAAGTAGATTCATCTAACCGTAGAGCTCAGGATTTAAATCCAAATAAAAAAGTAGAAGATAATTAGTCACCAATAACTAAGCTAAAGAAAAGTATAATATAGTGTTATGAAAAAAAAGAATTACTCTTACATAGGAATTGCATTTATAATTCTAGTATTTGGTATCATATTTATTCCAAGAATAGTAAATAGAATAAAAGACAATAAAATAGTAGATAACAACAAAAGTAGAAGTGTTGGTATTGCTAACCCGTCAGATGAAGAAAAAAAGGCTTTAGCATTATCTTTTATCGAAATTAATGGCAAACCTAAAAAAGTACCTAATTTTAGTTTTACAAACCAGGATGGAGAAACTATTACGCAAGACGATTACTTAGGTAAAGTGTATGTAGTAGAATTTTTCTTTACCACTTGCCCAACTATTTGTCCTAGAATGAATAGAAATTTAATTGAAATTCAAAACGCATTTAAAAATGAAGATGGTTTTGGTATAGCTTCATTTTCAATAATGCCAGAAGTAGATACACCAGAAGTTTTAAAAGCATATGCTCAAGATTATGGTGTAACAAACCCAAACTGGAATTTAATGACAGGAGAAGAAAAAGCAATATTTGATTTAGCAAATATTGGCTTTAATATTTTTGTTGGTAAAGTAGCAGATGATGAAATGGGATTTGAGCACTCTGGAGATTTTGCTTTAATAGATAAAAATGGTTTTATAAGATCTAGAAAAGATGCATTTGGAAATCCTAAAATTTTCTATAAAGGAGTTATTAGTGAGCAAGAAAAAATGGATGAAGATGGAAATGAGCAAGAAATATCAATGTTAAAAGAAGATATTAAAAAGCTTTTAAATGAGTAATAATATATTACTTCAATAAAAAAATTATAGCTGGAAATATTATGGAAGCACAAGAAAATATAGAAAACGAAAAGAAATATAATAAATGGATTGTTGCTTTGTCAATAATCATACCTGTTGCGGTGGCAGCTTTATTTGGTATTAAACTTAAGGATTTTGGTGTAGATATAGAACCACTAACATTTTTACCGCCAATTTATGCCACAATTAATGGATTAACAGCTATTGTACTAATAATTTCAGTAAATGCAATTAAAAAAGGAAATAGAAAGCTTCATGAAAAATTAAATAAATTCGCAATAGCATTATCTGTATCTTTTTTGTTAATGTATATCGCTTATCACATGACAAGTAATTCTACAACTTTTGGAGGCGAAGGCATTATTAAATATGTGTACTACTTTATATTAATTACACATATTATATTATCTATAGCAGTAATACCATTTGTATTAATAACTTATGTTAGAGCTATATCAAATAACTTTTTAAGGCATAAAAAAATAGCAAGAATAACATATCCATTATGGTTATATGTAGCAATTACAGGAGTAATTGTGTATTTAATGATAGCACCATATTACGCTTAAAAACTACTTAAAATGAAAACTAAGTTCATATTATTATTTCTTGCTTTTATATCTTTTTTAAATACCAATGCGCAATGTGCCATGTGCCGTGCTGTTTTAGAAAGCGAAGAAGGTATGGGCACGGCAAAAAGTATTAACGATGGTATTATTTACTTAGCTGCAATACCATATATTTTAGTTTTTGGCATTGGATATTACATTTACAGAAGGTATTTTAGAGTCAAATAATACCAATGCTTCCGTCGTTTATTTAATATTTTAACATTTTATTAGTAAAATACTTGTAACAAATAAAGTCTTTTGTAGTCTAATGGATATGATGTAACTAACATCAACAAAAAAACTAACCATTATGCTAAAAATAAGCAAACTACATAAGTCTTATCCTATAGGAGACTCTAGCTTACATGTTTTAAAAGGAATTGATCTTTCAGTAGAAAGTGGAGAGATGGTTGCCATTATGGGATCATCAGGATCAGGAAAATCTACACTATTAAATATAATTGGTATGTTAGATGAAGCAGACGAAGGAGAATATATTTTAGACAATGTTCCAATTAAAAACCTTACAGAGAAAAAAGCAGCTATTTACCGTAATAAGTTTTTGGGTTTCATTTTTCAATCTTTTAATTTAATAAATTATAAAAACGCATTAGATAATGTTGCTTTGCCATTATACTATCAAGGTTTAAAACGTAAAGAGCGTATTGAAAAAGGGCTTTTTCACCTAGAAAAAGTAGGTTTAAAAGATTGGGCAGAGCATTTGCCAAACGAGCTTTCTGGTGGACAAAAACAACGTGTAGCCATAGCTAGAGCATTAGCTGCAAATCCCAAATTATTATTGGCAGATGAGCCAACAGGAGCTTTAGATACAAAGACGTCTCACGAAATAATGGACTTTATACAAACTTTAAATGACGAAGGAAAAACCATTTTAATGGTAACCCATGAAGAAGACATAGCAAGTATGTGTAAACGTATTGTGAGGTTAAAAGACGGTGTAATAATGGAAGACGCTTTTGTAGAACAAGTAAGAGCATCACAATATGTTTGATAGAGATCTCTGGAGAGAAATTTTCCAAAGTATTAATATGAATAAAACCAGAACCTTATTATCTGGTTTCACAGTAGCTTTTGCAATATTATTGTTTGCCTTGTTATTTGGTATAACCAATGGGCTTTTAAACACATTTGATACCGCATTTGTAGATGATGCAAAAAACTCAATATTCATAAATTCTGGTAGAACTTCAAAAGCAAGTAATGGTTTACAAGCAGGTAGGCAAATTCAATTTGAAAATGCAGATCAAGAATGGATAAAGAAAGAATTTGGAGATAAGGTACAATACATTACTTCACGAATTTATTTAAACGTTACTGCATCTTTTAGAAACGAAAAAAACAATTATAGTATTCGTGCAGTAAACCCAGACCATCAATATCTAGAGAATACAAAAGTAAATTATGGTAGATATATAAATGAATCTGATATTAAAAATAAAACCAAAGTTGTTGTAATTGGCCGTTTGGTAGAAGAAGATTTATTTTTAAAAACAACAGCCATAGGAAAGTACTTAAACTTAAACGGAATTCAGTACAAGGTTGTAGGCGTTTTTAGTGATGATGGTGGTGATAATGAAGAGCGTTTAATTTATATGCCAGTATCTACAGCACAACAAATTTATGGAAATAACGACCACATAGACCAAATTAATTTAACCTATAATCCAGACATGAATTTTGATGCAGCTATAGGTTTTAGTAACATGTTAACCAGAAAACTTAAAGAACGCTTTTTAGTTTCTCAAAACGACCAACGCGCCATACGAGTAAGAAACTTAGCAAATGAGTCTAAAGCAGTAGACCAAATGACGTTTATATTAGGAATCCTTGTTTTAGTAATTGGTTTTGGAACCTTAATAGCAGGAATTGTAGGTATAAGTAATATTATGATTTTTATTGTAAAAGAACGTACTAAAGAAATTGGAATTAGAAAAGCCTTAGGAGCGGCACCTAGATCTATAGTTTTAATTATACTATTAGAATCTATTTTAATAACAATAATAGCAGGTTTTGTTGGACTATTATTAGGTATGGGAATTTTAGAACTTGTAGGTCCAAGTCTTGAAAAATATTTTATAAAGGATCCTTTTGTAAGCTTAAACTTAGTTATTGGAGCAACAATAACATTAATTATAGCTGGAGGTTTAGCAGGATATGTACCAGCAAAAAAAGCATCAAGAATTAAACCTATTGTAGCACTAAGAGACGATTAATTATGCGATTTTTATTAGAAAGAGATACATGGCAAGAAGTCTTCGATAGTTTAGGTAAAAATAAACTTAGAACAGGACTAACAATGGTTGGTGTTTGGTGGGGAATTTTACTACTTATCGCACTATTAGGATCAGCACGTGGTATAGAAAATTCATTTAATAGACTATTTGGTAGTTTTGCAACAAACAGCGTATTTGTTTGGGCGCAAAGTACAAGTAAACCTTTTAAAGGTTTTCAAGAAGGAAGACAAGTGCAGCTAAAAATTAGTGATGCTAAAAAAATAGAAGAAAATGTAGAAGGTATAGAGTTTGTTGTACCAAGAAATCAAAGTCAAGCTTTAGTAGTACGTAATTTTTTATCAGGAACTTTTGGCGTAAATGGTGATTATCCATTATTAGATCAAGTTCAAAAAAAGAAAATGATTCGTGGGCGTTTTATTAATCAAACAGATATTGATGATAATAGAAAAGTAGTCGTTATTTCAGAAGAAATTTACAAACAGCTTTTTGAAAAAGATGCCGAAATGATTGGAGAATACATTCAGTTAAACGGTATGAATTTTAAAGTTGTTGGTATGTTTGAAACTGGTAATGCAAACATGGGACCAAGTAGCGATATGCATATTCCATTTACCACATTTCAGCAAATTTATAATATGGGAGAAAATATTGGTTGGATGATGATTACTGGAAAACCAGAATACAATATTTCACAAATTGAAACCGATGCTAAACTTATACTAAGAAACCTAAATAAAGTACACCCAAAAGATAACCGAGCTTTTGGTAGTTTTAACTTAGGAAAAGAATTTGCTAAAATTACAGGCTTTTTAACAGGAATGCAATTTTTAACATGGTTTGTAGGTATTGCTACGCTTTTTGCAGGCGTATTTGCAATTGGTAATATTCTATTAATTACAGTAAAAGAAAGAACAAAAGAAATAGGCGTACGCCGTGCCTTAGGAGCAACACCATTTGAAATAAAACGTCAAGTAATATTAGAAGCCATATTTATAACATTAATTGCTGGATTACTTGGTATTATAACAGGTGGATCTCTATTAATACTGGTAGATAAACTAGCAGGCCAAGGTCCAGATGCTATATTAGTAAACGCATCAGTACCAATTTCTGTAGTATTAATTTCATTAGTAATACTTGTAGTTTTAGGAACCTTAATAGGCTTAATACCCGCATTTAAAGCTACAAGCATAAAGCCTATAGAAGCATTAAGAGAAGAATAATAAATTAAAAATAAAACCGAAAGTCAATCGCTTTCAAACCAACTGAAGTAAATTATAATAAAATGAAAAAAGTATTTAAAATCATTGGAATATTAGTGCTAGTTATTGCTTTAATATGGGTGTTAAAGTATTTTAAAGATTCTAATTCAAAATCTGTAGAAGACTTTAAAACAGCAACACCATTCTATACATCAATAAACACTAAAACTGTAGCAACAGGAAAGCTAAATCCAGAAGAAGAAATCGAATTAAAGCCTCAAATAGCAGGAATTATTGATGAAATTCTTGTAGAAGAAGGAGATATTGTTGCAAAGGGAGATTTAATTGCTAGAATTAGAGTTGTACCAAACGAGCAAAGTTTAGTTGGCGCAAGCGGTCAAATATCATCAGCTAAAATTTCTTACAATAATGCCAAAACATTATACGATAGAAATAAAGCATTATTTGATAAAGGTGTAATATCTCGTCAAGATTTTGAAAACAGCCAATTGTCTTTAAACCAAGCAAACGAAGCATTACGTCAAGCTCAAAATAATTACCAAATAATAAAAAGAGGATCACTTTCTGGTGGAGGTTCTGCAAACACAAGTATCACAGCTCAAATACCAGGAACAGTACTAGAAATTCCTGTAAGAGAAGGAGATCAGGTAATAGAAAGTAATAGCTTTAATGCAGGTACAACTATCGCTACTATTGCAGATATGAGTAAAATGATTTTTGAAGGAAAAGTAGATGAAGCCGAAGTAGGAAAACTTGAAGAAGGAAAAGATATTAAAGTAATACTTGGTGCTATTAACGAAAAAGAATTTCCAGCAAAATTAACTTTTGTTGCTCCAAAAGGAAATGAAGAAAATGGAGCTGTACAATTTACAATAAAGGCAGATGTTGAAGTAGAGCAGTCTACAAAAATTAGAGCAGGATACAGTGCAAATGCCGAAATTGAAATGGAAAGCAAGGATAGCGTGTTAGTTATTAAAGAATCTCTTTTACAGTTTAATAGAATAACTGAAAAGCCTTTTGTTGAAATTGAAAAAGAAGCTGGTAAGTTTGAAAAGAAAAACGTAGAGTTAGGACTTTCTGATGGAATTAATGTTGAAATTACCGAAGGTGTAGAAGAAGGAGATAAAATAAAAGTGTGGAATAAAGCATCAAAAGAAGATAATGAAGATGAAGACTAAACATATTATTAAATTTACGTTAGCATTATTAATTAGTCTTTCTGCGACAGCACAAGAAAAAAAGTGGTCGTTAAAAGAAAGTGTTGATTATGCTTTACAAAACAACATAACAGTAAGACAATCATTATTAGACCAAAAATTAGCAGAGCAAGATTTAATATCAGCTAAAGGTAATTTTTTACCAACTGTAAATGCTAGTGCTTCTCAAAACTGGAATTTTGGTTCTTTTATAGATCAAAACGGAAGTAGAATTTCTAGAGATTCGCGTGGAAATGGTTTTGGTGTTAATGCAGGTGTAACATTATTTAATGGTTTCAGGAATACTAATTTGCAAAAACAGGCAGAGCTAGGTATAGAAAGTAGTAAAATACAACTTGAAGTTTTAAAAAATAACATTTCTTTAAATGTTGTAAATGCTTACTTAAATATTTTATTTAATAGAGAAGCAGTAAAACAAGCCGAAGAGCAAGTAGCTATAAGTCAAAGAAGTTTAGATCAGGTTCAGGAACTTGTAGATGCAGGAGCAAGAGCAAGAGCAGATTTGTTAGTATCTAAATCTCAATTAGCATCAGATAACGAACGTTTAGTAAATGCTGTAAACAGTGTAGATTTATCACTATTAAATTTATCGCAACTTTTACAGTTACCAGCAAACGAAAATTTTGATATTCAAGATGTAAATATAGATTTAACCGAAGCTGTATTGGCATATAAAAACTCTAATGAGATTTTATCTTATGCTTTAGAGAATAGACCAGAAATTAAAGGCGCACAATTAAATATTGATAATGCCGAGCTTAATTATGAAATAGCTAGAAGTGCTTACTATCCAACATTAAGTTTAGGAGCAGGAGCAAGTACAAGTTACCAACATTTGCAAGGGCAAAAAGATGTATTACAAATTGTAACAGGATTTGATGCTACTACAGGAGAACCAATTGTAGAGTTTCAAAAAAATGGGTTTGTAGAACAAATTGAAAACAACTTAGGTTATAATGTTGGTTTTAGTTTAAGTATTCCAATTTTTAATGGATTTAAAACAAAAGCAAGTGTTAAGCGTGCAGAAATTAGTAAAGAGCGTATTACTTTAGCATTAGAACAAGAAAAACAAACATTACGAGCTAATATTGAACAAGCCTATGCAGACGCAAAAGCATCATTATTACAATACGAATCGTCTAAAGTATCTTTAGAATCTCAAGAATTAGCGTTTCAAAACGAACAAGATAAATACGATTTAGGTGTAAGTACATCGTTTCAATTAGAACAAGTTAGAAATAGATTAATAAATGCACAATCATCATTTTTAAATGCAAAATATAACTATGTATTTAAAACAAAAGTGTTAGATTTTTATCTTGATAAGCCTATAACTCAATAATATATCGTGACTATAATATTAAGCATAGAAACAGCAACAACAAATTGCTCGGTCTCACTATCTAAAAATGGTGAGACTTTGCATTTAAAAGAAGATTTTAATAATGATTTTTCTCATGCAGAGCGTTTGCATTTTCTTATAGAAGAGGTTTTAAAAGAAGCCAAAATAAAAAAAGAAGAATTAAGTGCAATAGCAGTAAGTAAAGGACCTGGTTCTTACACAGGTTTGCGTATAGGAGTATCTGCAGCAAAAGGCTTGTGTTTTGCATTAGACATTCCGTTAATTTCTATTTCTACTTTAGAATCTTTAGCGCATCAGGTAAATACAAATGAAGGTATTATAGTGCCTATGATTGATGCTAGACGTATGGAAGTATATTCAGCTATATTAACATCAAATTTTGAAGTTTTAAGAGCTGTCGAAGCGCAAGAATTAGATGCTACATCTTTTAGCGCTGAGTTAGCTAAAGGAAAAGTACATTTTGTGGGCAATGGAGTAGAAAAAACAAAAGCAATTATAGATAATAGCAATGCTGTTTTTGTAGAAGGTAAATTACCATCTGCAAACGAGATGAGTGCTTTGGCATATGCAAAGTATAAAAAAAGCGACACCGAAGATGTCGCTTATTTTGAGCCTTATTATTTAAAAGATTTTGTGGCTTTAAAACCTAAACCTAAAAAATAATTAGCCTTCTTTTTGTATTTCTACACTGTGAGGATATGGTATATCTATTCCTGCAGCATCTAGTGCTTCTTTAGTTTGTTCAATTAAATAAAAATGAACTTCCCAGAAGTCTTCTTTTTTTACCCAAACTCTTGTAAAAAAGTTTATAGAACTATCTGCTAGTTCTGAAACATTAATAGCTGGAGCTGGTTCTTGTAGTATTAAATTATTTCTTTTAATAACACTAAGTATAACTTCTTTTGTTCTTTTAATATCAGAATCATAACCAACACCAAATGTTAAATCTACACGTCTAGTATCTTCTGTAGAGAAGTTAGTAATATTACCATTACTTAAACTGCCATTAGGTATAATAATTTCTTTATTATCTGGAGTAGTAAGTTTTGTTGTAAATATATCTATTTCTTTAACTGTTCCAGCTTCACCTTGAGCTTCAATATAATCTCCTACTTTAAAAGGTTTAAATATCATAATTAAAACACCTCCTGCAAAATTAGCTAAAGACCCTTGTAATGCAAGACCAATTGCTAAACCTGCGGCAGCTATAATTGCTGCAAAAGAAGTTGTTTCTATACCAACGGTACCAAGCACAACTATTATTAATACGATTTTTAAAATCCAACTTATTAAATCTAGTAAAAACTTTCTAAGGCTTATATCGTAATTAGCCTTGTCCATTGCTTTAGCAATACCTTTTAAAAGGTATTTAATTATAAATGTACCAACAATCCATATAACTATAGCCATTAATACTTTTGGCGCATAGTCAATGACGAGTTGGTAACCTTTGTCAATCCACTTTTGTAATTCCATTATGCTTTTATATTAAATTAATAGTACGAAATTAATAACTTTAAAAAAGCTTTACGTTAATGCTTTGTTATTTTTAATAATTAGAATAAAGTTTAGTTTATTAATATAATTATTAATGTAATTATTGCAGGAATAGATTGTATGTAAAATAATTTTATTTTTCCTGTAGAGTAAGCGCCATACAAACCGGCAATAATAATGCAGGTTATAAAAAATATTAGTGTACTACTATTTTTAGATAGTATTGCAAAAACAATTCCGGAAGCCATGAAACCATTATAAAGCCCTTGGTTAGCAGCAAGCACTTTAGTGTCTTTGGCAAAGGCTTCGTTTTTTAATCCAAAGGCTTTTATTGTTCTTGGCTTGGTCCATAAAAACATTTCAAGTGCTAAAAAATAATAATGCAAAAAAGCGACAAGAAGAGAGAAGATTATTATTAGTATATTCATTTTAATTTGTTTTTAATTGGTTAATGGCTTCGTTTGTATTTATAACTGGTAATTTACAAGTGTTATTAACACATACATAAATAAGTGTTTTATTTTCTACGTACCTGTTATGTAATAAAGGTAAGTTATTATTTCTTTCACTACATGCTACTATTTTGTTAGGTAAATACTCTTTATTTAAATCTTTCACTTTAATATTAGCTTTATCTCCTGTAATGGCTACTTCGTAAAAGGGCTCTGTAAAGTTTAGCATTAAACTCATCCAATTAGAAAAAGCCGAACCGTATTGATGTATTTCTGGTTTAATGTTATTTAGCATGTTTTTAGATGTCTTTAAATAGTAGTTGTTATTGTAGAAATGCGATAACATATAAAGGCAGTTTGCCATAATTGAATTACTAGCAGGAATTACATTGTCTCTATATTCTATTGTTTGTACAATTAGTTTTTTGTCTTGATTAGAGGTAAAGAAAAAGAGTTGACTTTCGGTATCAAAAAAAGTATCAAAACAATAATCTGTAAGTGCCTTAGCATTGTCTAACCATTTAATTGTTGAGGTAACTTGGTATAAAGCTAAAAAAGCATCAATAGTTGTTGCATAATCTTCTAAAAAACCATTTATACTAGATGCTCCGTTTTTATAATTATGGTAAAGCGAACCGTCTTCTTTTAATTGATTGTTTAATATAAATTCGGCATTTTTTATGGCGCAATCTAAATAGTTTTCATCTTGTAAAACGCGATAAGCATCTACATAACCTTTAAGCATTAAAGCATTCCAAGATGTTAATGTTTTATCATCTAATCTTGGTAGGTTCCTTTTTTCTCTTTCTTTAAGTAAAATAGATTTCCAGCGTTTCTTTTTTTCTTTTAATTTTTCTAATGTTATATTCTCTTGGTTAGTGAATTTTAGATCATTTTTATCTCTAATAAGTACATAGTTTTTATGTTCCCAATAGCCATAATTATTTACATTATAATAGGTGGAAAATAATTTAAAATCGTCTTTTAAAAGTGTTTGTAATTCTTCTTTCTTCCATACATAATAGGCGCCTTCTTCTAAAACATTATCTTCAGTTAAGCTATCTGCATCTAATGACGAATAAAATATACCGTTTGTTCCTGTTAATTCTCTTTTTATAAACTCTAGTGTTTCAATTACTACATTTTCGTATAATTCGTTTTTGGTTAAAGCAAACGCTTCTGCATATAGGCTTACTAGTTGTGCATTATCGTATAACATTTTTTCAAAATGAGGTACATGCCATTTGTCGTCTACAGAATATCTAGAAAAACCACCACCAATTTGGTCGTAAATTCCTCCATAAGCCATTTTTGTTAGTGTAGTATTTACAAAATCTAGAATCTTCTTATCTTGTTTTTGATAACCATATCGTAATAAAAATTGATAATTATTTGGCATCATAAACTTTGGTTCCTTTCCTATTCCTCCTTTATTGGTATCAAAATATACAGACCAATCTGCTATTATTTCTTTTAAAAATGTGGTATCAAATTTTGGTTCATTAGTATTAGGTTTTATTAAATCCATAGCTTTAATGCCTTTCGCTAATTTGGTAGCATACTCATAAAGTTTGTCAGGATTTTTTTTATATAAATCTGAAATTTGATTTAAGGCATTAACCCATTGTTCTTTTTTAAAATATGTTCCGCCCCAAACAGGCCTTCCATCGGGCAGGGCAACTACATTCATTGGCCATCCACCACTACCTGTCATTAATTGAACAGCATTCATATATACTTGGTCTATGTCTGGTCGTTCTTCTCTATCAATTTTAATATTAATAAAATTTGAATTCATTACTATAGCGACATCTTCGTTTTCAAAACTCTCATGCTCCATAACGTGACACCAATGGCAAGCAGCATAACCAACGCTTATAATTATAAGTTTATTTTCTTTTTTAGCAAGCTCTAATGTGTTAGAATTCCAAGCTTTCCAATGTATAGGATTATGTGCATGCTGAAGCAAATATGGACTTGTTTCGTTAATAAGGTCATTAGTATATTTGTGTATCATGGATTAATGAATTAACGCTAAAGGTGTATTAGAAATTAAAATTTAATGAAGATATATTATTTCACAAATCAAAGTTAATCATTACAAGTTTTAATAGCTTACAGATAAAACAAAGTTTAAAAAAAGTAATTTATTGGGTAGGATTTTTAACAGTAAAAGTGTTATATAACTATAGCTAAATTTATTAACTATAAAGGTTTAACAGTTTAAGGGCTGTCAATACTATAAAAAGTTAGTATTTATTAGTATTATTGTATACTTTTTAGACCAAAATAAACATATATATAATGAGGAACTTTACGCTAATCATCTTTTTATTATTTATTTCCATTCCAGTATTTGCACAAGATATATTGATGCAAAACGGGACGTTTAACCAATGTTCAGGGACTTTATATGACTCAGGTGGGCCATCAGCAAATTATTCAAGTGATGAAAATTTTGTACTTACAATATGTCCAGATGGACCAGACCAGTTTATACAATTAGACTTTACTACTTTTGGAACACAAGGAGGAAGTGATATTCTTACAATTTATGATGGTGATGATACTACTGCTCCAGTAATTGGATCTTTTGATGGTGGTGGAGTTACAAGTGATCCAGGAACAATTATGGCATCCATTACAAGTGCAACTGGGTGTTTAACTTTAGAATTTGTAAGTAATGCTACTGGAAATACTATTGGTTGGGCAGCAGATATTGATTGTTTTACAGATTGTCAAACTATAACACCTTCAATAGATTCTACAAATCCAGCAGTAAATGGAACAGGAGTAGTTCAAGTGTTAGTTGGTACTACTGTAGACTTTACAGGAAGTGCTGTGTTTTCTGAAGACGGCACAGGAGCAACTTATAATTGGAATTTTGGAGATGGTTCGCCTTTTGGAACCGGAGAAATGGTCTCTAATCAATTTGATACTATTGGTACATACACTACAACACTAACAGTTACAGACACAAATCCTTTAGGATGCTCTGAAACAGCAACAGTAACTGTTCAGGTTTTAGGACCTTATATTGATGTAGACCAAACAACATATACAGTGCCTCAATTAGTAGAAGATGTTTTAATTAACAGTCCTTGTGCAACGGTATCCAATATTAACTGGAGTACAGGAACTAATTTTGGAGACGTAAATGGTATAGGCTATTTTAGTGCACTTCCAGGAGCATTTGGTTTTGATGCAGGAATAGTTTTAAATTCTGGAGACGCTATGGAGGCCGAAGGACCAGAGTCTGGAATACAAAGTAGTGGTGGCGGTGCTTGGCCAGGAGATGCTGATTTAGAGGCCGAAATTAATACCGATTTAGATAATACTCCAGGTGACGATTTACCTGCTGGAAATTCAAGAAATGCTTCGTTTATAGAATTTGATTTTGTACCATTAGCCGATACTATTACATTCAATTTCTTATTTGCATCAGATGAGTATGGAGCGTTTCAATGTTCTTTCTCAGATGCATTTGCATTTTTACTTACAGATTTATCTACAAATACAACAACTAATTTAGCATTAGTTCCTGGAACAACAGATGTTGTATCTGTTTTTACTGTTCGAGATAATGCTTTTGCAGGAGGATGTTCTTCAGAAAACCCAACATATTTTGATTCTTATCATGGCGCTGGTGGAGAACCTGCAGCAAATGCTCCAATAGATTATTTAGGGTATACAGTACCAATGGCGGCAATTGCTAATGTAACACCTAATAATAATTATAGAATAAAACTTGTAGTTGCAGATGCTAGAGATACATCATATAATTCAGCAGTATTTTTAGAAGCTGGTTCTTTTAGTTTAGGAGGTGATTTAGGAGACGATATTACTATAAATGCTGGTACAGCAGAGTGCCAAGGTACACCAGTAGTTTTAGACACTCAATTACCTACTGCAACTCATACTTGGTATTTAGATGGTGTTGTAATTCCTGGAGAAACAAATTCAACCCTTAATGCTACTCAAGATGGAGAATATACTGTAGATATTACTTTTTCTGCTACATGTATGGCGTCAGATTCTATTATTATAGAATTTATTCCTGGCCCAACAATACAAGCAGTTAATACTATTACAGAGTGTGATGATGGTAGTGGAGCTGTTGTTTTTGATCTTACAGAAAACGATGCACCTGCTTTTGGAGCTCAAGATCAAACAGCAAATAGCTTGTCTTACCATAATTCTAATGCAGATGCCATGAATGGAGTAAATCCTATTGGAGATCCTGTAAATTATAATGGTACCGATGGAGAAATAATTTATATAAGAATTGAAGATAATACAGGAACATGTGCAGATATAGACATGTTTACTTTAGAATATTTAACAGTAGCTTTAAATGATGCTCCAGACATTGTGGTTTGTGATGATCTTTCTAATGATGGTCAAGAAGAGTTCGATTTAACAAACCAAGATGCAGCAGTTCTTGGAGCTCAAGCAGCCTCAGATTTTATTGTAACCTATCATTCATCTATAGCAGATGCAGATACAGGAGCAAATCCTTTAACAAGTCCATACACAAGTTCTGGTGAAATTATATATGTTAGAATTGAAAGTGTAGCGAGTAGTGTTTGTTATATTTCTTCTCAAAATGATGCTGAAGGATTTACAATTACTATTAATCCTATTGCTGAAGCTGCACAGCCTTCAAACCTAGAACTATGCGACGATTCTTCAAACGATGGCGTAGAAATATTCGATTTAACAACCGAGGAAGCAGTTATTTTAAACGGTCAAGATCCGGCAAATTACACGGTAAGTTATTACGAGCAACCAGGTGATGTAGCAACAAGTACCAATGCAATAGCAACACCAGGAGCTTACCCAAATATGTCAAGCCCACAAACCATATATGTTCGTGTAGACGATAACTCTAATCCAGCATGTTTTGGCGAAACAAGTTTTACAATAACGGTTAATCCAGAAGACGATTCGACCTTTACCATGCAACCAACCTGTGATGGAGCTACTGTAGATACAGTAGCCACACCAGGCGGCACCTATGTATTAAATCCAGATCCTGCAGATGGCTCAGTAATAGATGCAACAACAGGAACAATAACCGACGGATTATCAGGCGCGAGTTACACTGTAGATTATACAACAAATGGCACCTGTCCATCAACAAGTTCATTTACAGTAACAGTAGATATAACCAATGATGCTTCATTTACTATGAATGCTACCTGTGATGGTGGAATAGTAACAAGCGAAGCCACACCAGGCGGTACCTATGCATTTAATCCAATACCAACAGATGCTGCTAGTATAGACCCAGTAACAGGAACAGTAACAGGAGCCACATCTGCCACTGTTTATATGGTAGAATATAGCTTAGGAGGCGCTTGTCCGTCATCAACAATAGAAACGCTAACCGTTTTAACTACCGATGATGCTAGTGTAACCTACACACCAACCTGTGATGGTGGCGTTGTAGATTCAGAAGCCACACCAGGCGGAAGCTATGCATTTAATACTGTGCCAACAGATGGTGCGATTTTAGATACCACTACAGGCGCTATAACCGGAGGCACACCAGGAGCAAGTTACACCGTAGATTATACAACAAATGGTAGCTGTCCAGCAACAAGTACAACAACTGTAACAGCCAACCCACTACCAACAGTAGTAACACCAACACCTTTAGAAGTATGTGATGATGCGACACCAGATGGAATAACAGCAATAGATTTAACATTAAAAAATCAAGAGATATCAGGCGGAAATCCAGCCTATACAGTAAGCTATTATTTTACACCATTAGACGCAATAAATGCGACCAATCCATTAGCCATACCTTATACCAACCAAACACCAAATATGCAAACGGTATATGTTCGAGTAGAAGATGCAAACACGGGATGTTTTGATACAACGAGTTTAGAATTAGTAGTTGAGCAAGCACCAGTAGCCTTTACACCAGCAGCTTTAGAATACTGTGATCCAGACAGTGATGGGTTTGGAGAGTTTATGCTATCAGATACCGAAGCAGAAATCACAGCAGGCGCACCAGGACTAACAGTCACTTACCATGAAACGATGGCCGATGCTATGAATAATGTTAATGCCTTATCAAGTCCTTACAATAACATTGTAGCAAACATGCAAACAATTTATGTACGAGTAGAAAGCTCTACCATAGCAACAGACTGTGCGAGTTTTGTAGAACTTGTATTAATAGTCAACCCAACACCACAAATAACCGATCCAACAGCGTTAGAAGTTTGTGATGATGATGCCGATGGTTTTGCTACATTTAATTTACCAAGTAAAGATGCCGAGATTCTAAATTTATTAGATACCGATCCAACAAACGATTTAGATCCAACGCAATACACAGTAACATATTATATAACACCAGGCGATGCTATGGCAGGTACAAACCCAATAGCAACACCAAACGCTTATGTTAATACTAGTAACCCGCAAATAGTACATGTACGAGTAGAAGACACAGCTAATGATTGTTTTACAAACACGACATTAGAGCTTATAGTTAACCCATTACCAGTACTTGTGCAACCAGATCCTTTAGCCTTGTGTGATGTTAATAATCCAGGAGATGAAGTAGAAGCCTTCACTTTAGAAGATGCAAATGCACAAATACTAAACGGTCAAACGGGTATAACACTAACATACTTTGATACACAAGCAGGAGCCGATACTAATGATGCAGCCGCACAAATATTCAGTCCATATACCAATACGGTAAACCCACAAACAGTATATGTACGAGCAGAAAATGATAACACAGGCTGTGTAAGCACGATCACATTAGACCTTCGTGTCAATCCATTACCATCACCAGTTGCAATGCCAGCAGCTATTGAAGAATGTGATGATGATAATGATGGTTTTGCAAGTTTCGATTTAGACGCCCAAAGTGCTATAATCACCAATGGAGAGCCAGATATCACTATTAGTTACTATGAGACGCAAGATGATGCTATGAATATGGTAAACCCATTAGTGAGTCCATACAATAATATTGTAGCCAATATGCAAACCATTTATGTTTTAGCAGAAAATGATAACACAGGCTGTTTTACAATAGTCGAAATGCCATTAATTGTACAACCAGCACCAGTAGTACCATTAGATATCGAGGACTATATTATTTGTGATGACGATGATGATGGATTCAATCAATTTGATTTTGATGCAGTAATTACACCACAAATCTTTACAGCAGGACAAACAGTGGCAGATTTCACACTAACGTATCACACAACACAAGCTAATGCCGATTCAGGAAACAACCCAATTATTAATACCAGTAACTATACAAATAACTCTAACCCACAAACCATTTACATTCGATTAGAGAGTAATACTAATGGATGTGTTACTACAGGAGAATTTATAATACGTGTAGAGTTTCCACCAGTATTAGATCCAAACTACGATAATGAGTTAGCACAATGTGATGATTTAGACGCTAACTATATGGAAGCCAATGACGGTTTCACTTCTTTTGATTTAACAGTAGAAGATTCAGAAATAGTAAATGGCAACAACAGTTGGGTTGTAACCTATTATGAAACAATGGCAGATGCTCAAGGCGATGTAAATGCAATAGCAGACCCAACCAACTATACCAATACCATGAATGGTCCACAAACACTTTATGTACGTGTGACCGATAACGATACAGGGTGTTTTTCATTTACAACAGTGACATTACGAGTACTTCCAAACCCATCACCAACACCAGATCCAGAAGATTTGATAGTGTGTGATGATACCAACGCAGGTGATTTAATAGAAGTTTTCGATTTAACACAAAATGAAATAGCAATTATTAATGGAGAATTAAATGTAACGGCAAGTTACTACACCAGTCAAGACGATGCCATTACAGGAAACAATGCAATAGCAGACCCAACAATGCATACTAATGAAGATCCAAACAATCCAGGAACAGGTATAACACCACAAACCATTTATGTACGTCTAACCAATGGCGATGATAACACAGGATTAAACGGTACAGGATGTTACAGTTTAGTAAGTTTTGATGTTATTGTAAACCCATTACCAACAGTAACACCAGTAGACGATTATATTATTTGTGAGCTGTTTAATGATGGTATGGCCGATTTTGATTTAGACGGCACGATGACAGCAGCAATATTAAACGGTCAAGACCCGTCAATATTCACTGTAAGTTATCATGAAACACAGGCAGAAGCAGATGCAGCCATCAATGGATTAAACAGTCCGTATACCAATATTACCAATCCACAAACCATATATGTAAACATCACCAATACTATTACAGGCTGTGATGTAGCGACACTAAACTTTAATATAGAAGTACAAGAAGCAGCACAAGCCAATCCAGATGGAGTAGCAATAGTATATGAGCAATGTGATGACAATATGGAGTTTGATGGCGACCCAAGTAACGATACAGTACAGTTTAATTTAGAAACACAAAACCCATTTGTTTTAGATGGACAAGACGCTAATAACTACACTGTAAGTTACTATGAAAATCAAGCAGATGCAGATGCAGGTACAAACCCATTACCATTTTTATACGAAAACACTAGTAATCCACAAGTAATTATTGTTCGTGTAGATAATGATACCATGATAGTAACACCAATAAGTTTAGACCTAAGCAGTTTAACAACAGGATTAGATGTTGATAGTGATGGAAATATAGATACAATAGATACCAATGGCGATGGCGTGTTCGATATAGTAGATATCAATGGCGATGGCATAGCAGAAGGATTTGATAGTGATGCCGATGGTATTATAGATTATATAGATTTAGATGGCGATGGCAATGGTGATTTAGTAGACCTAAATAACGATGGCGTTGTAGATAATGGTCAAGACAGTTCAATATGTTATGAAACCGCTGAAGTTACTCTACAAGTCAACCCGTTACCAGCCTTTGATTTAGACGATAGTTACCTACTATGTATCAATACTAATGGTACAGAAGTAGTAAACTCACCACTAGTAGATACAGGTTTAGATGCTTCATTATATAGTTTTGAATGGAGCTATGAAGGCAATGTTATGGCAGGAGAAACAGGACCATCAATCATGCCAACCGAAGGCGGAAACTATAGTGTAATAGTAACAGATACCTCTACAAGTGCAAATACAATGTGTATGAGTAGTGATAGTACAGTAGTAGATGTAAGCGAACCACCAGTAATTAGTTACGAGCTATTAACAGCAGCCTTTGCAGACCAACACGATGTGCAAGTAACAGCAAGTGGAAGCACAGCAACTTCAATAGCCGTGTATGAATTTAGTTTAAACGGTGGTGCTTGGCAATTAGGAACAGCAAATGCAGATGGAAGTTACAGTCACACCTTTACCAACATACCAGCAGGCGGTATAGTTGTAACCGCAAGAGATGTTAATGGTTGTGGAGAAGTAAGTGAAGAAATCATGGTACTAGACTACCCAGTTTACTTTACACCAAATGGCGATGGTTATAACGAAACATGGAATATATATAGCATCTCAAATTACCCAGATGCTAAGATTTACATCTTTGATCGTTTTGGAAAACTATTAAAACAAATAAGTCCATTAGGCGATGGTTGGAACGGAACTTACAATGGTAACCCAATGCCAACAAGTGACTACTGGTTTACAGTAGAATATACAGACACAGCAACAAATACTAAAAAGCACTTTAGAGCACACTTTACATTAAAGCGTTAAAACTAAAGTAAAACACATAGTAAATAGTAAACACAAAAAAACCTGAACGACGAATCGTTCAGGTTTTTTTTATTATGTAATAATTAATAAGGTTTAATAGCTTAAAGAATAATTAACCATTTATAGCTTCAACTGTGTTAACCTTTCCTTTTAGCATTTCCTTTAGCATGTTTTCAATACCATTTTTTAAAGTAAAAGTAGATGAAGGACAACCGCTACAAGCTCCTTGAAGTATTACTTTTACAGTTTTAGTATCTGCATTGTATGATTCAAATTGAATATTTCCACCATCACTGGCTACAGCTGGCTTTACATATTCTTCAAGAATATTTACTATTTCTTTAGACGTATCATCTAAAGTTTCAAAATGAGCATCAACATTTTTAGTAGACTTCTCAATGGCTTCTGGTGCATTTGCCGAAATTATTTCTTTTCCATCTTCAATATAAGAACGAATAAACTCTCTTAGTTCATTTGTTATTTCTTGCCATTCTGCTACATCGTATTTTGTAACTGAAACATAATTTTCATCTATAAAAACACTTTTTACAAATGGTAAGTGAAATAATTCTGTAGCTAAAGGAGATGGTTTTGCGTCATCAATTGTTACAAACTCGTAAGCAGCATTAGCTATTTTTTTATTAGCTACAAATTTAATTACAGAAGGATTAGGAGTGCTTTCTGCATATACGGTAACAGGCACTTTTTTAGAAGTTGCATTTTCTGTAATAACTATTCCGCCTTTATTTAAATAGGCTTTTATTTGTTCTGAAACTTCGTCTTGTACATCTTTCCACTCAACAATATTAAAGCGTTCAATAGCAATAAAATTACTAGTTATATAAACTTTTTTCACAAATGGTAAATAGAAAAGCTCTTGTGCTAAAGGAGATTCTTTAGCTTCATCTATATTATTAAATTCAAAACTTTGATGTTGTGTTATAAACTGATTTAATTCAAATTTTATAATTGAATTATTTGATGTTTCTTGTATAGTTACTTGAAAAGGAGTCATTAGGCAATTATTTTTATGCAAAAGTACTAAATCTAACATTGAAGCATCAATATATTTAACTAATAATAGCGCTTTTGAATTAATGAAAAGTTTAGTTTATTTGATAAATCCTTTTTATATTGGTAGCTTTAACTTTTGTAAGCTAAATTATAAGAAGTAAATCTTTATATTTGGCAAGAATATAATTTATTAGTTAAAAAAGAGTTAATAATAGCATTAGCTAGAATTTTTCAACCAACATCTACTTTGAAAAAAGATATTATGAGATTAAAAAAGTTATTTATATTAGCGGTTTCAGTGTTCTTTACTTGCCAAATTGCTGAAGCACAAGAAGGTCTTCCAATATATTCAGACTATCTTACAGATAATTATTACTTAATACACCCATCTATGGCTGGAGCAGCTAATTGCTCTAAAGTTAGGGTTACAGGTCGCCAACAATGGTTTGGTGATGATGATGCACCTGCATTATTAACAGCAAGTGTTAACGGTAGAATTGGAGAAAGCAATTCTGGTATTGGTGCTATAGCATATTCAGATAAAAATGGATTTCATTCTCAAAACGGTGTTTATTTAACTTATGCTTATCACATTTTATTTTCAAGAAGTACTGTAGATTTAAATCAATTATCTTTTGGTCTTAGCGCAGGAGCTCTACAATATAAATTAGATGAGTCTACGTTTTTGCAAGATGGAAATGGTGATCCTTTAATTTCTGGAATAGAGCAATCTGCCACAGAGTTTAATGTTGATTTTGGCTTTTCTTATAATTTGTATGATTTTTACGCTCATGCAACCGTTAAAAATTTACTTAATAATGATGGAGTAAATTTTAACAATAATGCTAATGGGCTTAACTTTAATAATCTTAGAACATATTTATTTTCTGTAGGTAATACATTTAGTAAATTTAATAGTGATTGGAGTTTTGAACCTTCAGTTATGTTTATGTATAGAGAAGCTACAGAAGAAGCGTCTTTCGATTTTAACGTTAAAGCCTATAAAACTATGGACTTTGGTAAAATTTGGGGAGGTATTTCATATAGAAGAAGTTTAGATGGAGCAGAGTTTCAACAAGGTTCTGGTGTGAGTAGCCAAAAATTACAATATATAACACCTTTATTAGGCGTTAATGTTAACGACTTTATGTTTGCATATACTTATAGTTACCAATCTAACTCGGTAGTATTTAATAATGGTGGTTTTCACCAAATTACTTTAGGGTATAACTTTGGTTGTGCAAAAGAGCGTTACCACTGTAACTGTCCTGCAATTAACTAAACTGTTTAAAATATATAATAAAACGCCATTGCTTTGCAGTGGCGTTTTTGTTTTAAGCACATTTTTTAAAATAAAAAGGTAATTGAGTGTTTATTACGTACTAATGAGTGAATAGGCTTTTAAAATGAGTAAAAAAGGCAAATTAGTACCTTGTGTAACCTTATTTTAAAATTTATAGTTTTATTATGCGATTAAAAGTGTGTAAGTTTATGTTTTACAATCTCAAATGATAAAATATATACAAGGCATTGTTTTTTTGTTAAGCTTAATTTTAAGCCCGTTTGCTGTTGCCCAAACTAAAAGCAGTGATGCTTTTACAAATAAAAGTCAACAGTTTACTATAAGAGGTACCGTTAAAGAAAGTGATACAAAACGTCCTATTAAAAATGTAAGTATTCAAGTTAATGGAGGTAAATATACTTTTACAAATACAGAAGGCGCATTTAGGGTAGAAGCAAAAATTGGTGATGAACTTATAGTAAATCATAAAGATTTTCATACCATATATTATACAATTGAGAGAGACGAAAATATAGATGTAGAAGTAGAGCCTAACATTAATAGTGTTCAGTCTAAAAAATACAGAAAGAACACAACGTTTGGAAGTCTTATAGATTCAGCTAAATTTTATAAAAGAAAATCTGCCGAAAAAAGTATTCAGTTTGTAAGTGAAAGTATAAAAAATAGCACATCGGCAAAAGAAAACGCCGAAGCTTTTGAAACACTTGGTGATATAAATATGTACTGGAAGCAGTATGATTTAGCTATTTCAAATTATAAAATAAGCTTAAATAGTGATCAAAACAATGGCGTAAAACTAAAGCTTGCAAATGCATATAAGGCAAATAAAGAATACCAAAATAGTTTATTGGTTATACAAGGTTTAAAATTAAGTGACTTATCTAATTATCAAACTGTAGCATATTACGAAGCTTTAGGAGATACAAATAGAGCATTAAAAAAATACAATAGCTCTATAGAGTTCTATAAAACAGGATTAGAAGTAGCAAAACAGTATTTAATAAGCTCGAAAATAACAGATTTAAATTCAAAACTTGCACAAACATATAATGATAATGGAGCAAAAACAGAAGCAAAATCTTACTACCAGAATGCATTGTCTCTTGCGGCTAAAGAAAATAAATCTCGAGCTATAAAAGAAAAAATTAAAGTAGCAGATTTTAATAACTCTAATGCAGAATATGAGGAAGAGATTGTTTTAAGAAAAGAAGCTATACCACAAATAGAAGCTATAGAAACCGATTCTTTAATAGAAAATGAAAGCGATATTACAGTACAAAAACAAAATTATAAAATAGGAACTGCCTATTACCTTCAAAAAGACTATAATAAAGCCATTCCTTTTTTAGAAAAAAGTGTAGAAGAAGCCAGCAAAAGAAAAGATTTAGTAGTAGAAAAAGACGGAAACCGAAAGCTTTACGAAGTTTATAAAAGCGCAGGTGATTTTGAAAAAGCCCGAATTGCTTTTGATGAGTATGCAAAATCTTTAGAAAAACTATACATAGAAAAAGAACAGCAAATAACACAAATAGCGCGTTTTAACAAAAATATAGCCGAAAAACAAAACCGTATTATATCTTTAGAAAACGATAGAGAATTATCGCAAAGCAAATACCAATTAACAACAGAGCGAAATAAAAATCAAAAAATTATAATTTACTCACTAGTAGGTGGTTTGCTATTATTATCACTTGTAGCATACTTAATGTATAAATCTATAAAACAGCAAAAACTAGCAAATAATTTATTAGCATTAAAATCCTTACGAAGTCAAATGAATCCGCATTTTATATTCAATGCGTTAAACTCGGTAAATGGTTTTATAGCAATAAACGATGAGCGTACAGCAAACAAATATTTAAGTGATTTTTCTAAATTAATGCGTGCAGTATTAGAAAATAGCGAAGAAGATTTTATACCACTACAAAAAGAAATAGAACTTATAGAATTATATACAAAATTAGAACACTCTAGGTTTAAAAATAAATTTGACTATAATATAACAGTAGACAAAGCCATAAACTTAGACCACTATAAAATACCACCAATGCTGCTTCAGCCCTATATAGAAAATGCTGTATGGCATGGTTTACGTTATAAAGAAACAAAAGGTGTATTAGATATATCTATAACAAAAACGGGAGCAAATCAAATTACTATTTCAATAATAGATAATGGTATAGGGCGTGAAAAATCAAAAGCCTTAAAAACAGCGAATCAAAAAAAGCAAAATTCAAAAGGTATGGGTAACATAAAAAAAAGAGTTTTTATATTAAACAATATGTATAAAGATAAAGTAGATGTTTTTATAGATAATTTTAAAAATACTGGCGATACAGGAACTAAAGTTGTTGTTACTTTAAAACGCGATTGATTTGAGAATATTTGTAATTATATTAATCACGATTTTTTTATTTTCATGTAAAGTTCACAAAAGGACTCCTGAGAATAAACACAGTCTAAAAGAAAGGTATAATTTCCTTCTTAAACGTGAAGAAATAGGAGAAAACCCTTTAGTAATAGTTAATGATTCATTTACTAGCTATAGTTCGATAGATTTATTAAAATACAGAAACATTAATTTTAAAGAGATAAGGTCTTTAAAAAAAGGTTCAAATTTTTATATAATGAAATTTGGAACCCAAGCTAAAGATGGAGTATTGGTAATTAACAATTCATCTTTTTTAGATTTAGACTCTGAAACGTTTTATTTAATAAATGGAAATGTAGTTGATAGTTTTAATAGAAAAAGTTTTAATACAAAGAGAATAAAAAGTTTACAAAGAGTTGGACCAATTAAAGATCTCAATAATAAGTATATTATTCTGTATACTATGATTTTAAAGGACAAATAAAGATGAAGCTTGTTAAAATAATTTCTTTTAGTTATGTAACTACAGACAAATAAAAATTTTTAATTTAAACCATGAAACTAACCTCAATAATAGTAGAAGACGAAGAAACCAGCAGAGAAATTTTAAAAAACTATCTCAGTAAGTACTGTCCAAATGTTCAAGTCGTTGGCGAGGCATCAAATATTAATGATGGTTTGTCACTTATAAGAAACCATACCTTAGACCTAGTATTTTTAGATGTCGAAATGCCTTACGGTAATGCGTTCGATTTATTAGACAAAGTAGGCAATCGCCAATTCGAGACCATATTTGTAACAGCATACAACCATTATGCAATAGATGCATTAAATGCACATGCCTCTTACTATTTAATGAAACCCATAGCAATAGACGATTTAATAAAAGCAGTAGATTACGTTACAAAAATAAAAACCAAAGAAAACGCCTTACAAGATCAAGTTTTAGTACCCAAGGCACCAAAAAACATAGAAGGTAAAATAACACTACCACAACAAGACGGTTTCGAAATTATAAACACAAAAGATATACTATATTGTAAGGCAGACGATAATTATACAGAAATTTACCTAACCAACAATAAACGTAAAATAGTAAGTAAAACACTAAAATACATAGAAGAAGCCTTAGGCGATATAAACTTTGCGAGAGTACATAAAAGCTACTTAGTAAATGTAAACGAAATTATAAAATACGTAAAAGGAAAAGGTGGAAGCCTTATATTAACCAACGGAAAAGAAATTATAGTATCACCATCAAAAAAAGCACAATTACTCTCTTATTTTAAATAATATGCCAATAATAAAACCCGTAAACAACAAAGCACCACAATTACCAGACGATTGTTACATAGCAGAAAATGCAACAATTGTGGGAGATGTAACCGTAGGCAAACAATGCAGTATATGGTTTAATGCCGTACTTCGAGGCGATGTACATTATATAAAAATAGGAAATAAAGTAAACATTCAAGATGGAGCAGTAGTACACTGCACCTATCAAAAACACCCAACAAACATAGGCAACAACGTGTCAATAGGCCACAATGCAATAGTACACGGTTGTACAATTCATGACAATGTATTAATAGGCATGGGAAGCATAGTAATGGATAATTGTATAATAGAAAGCAATAGTATAGTAGCCGCAGGAGCAGTAGTTACACAAAACACCGTAGTAGAATCAGGAAGTATTTACGCAGGAGTACCAGCAAAAAAGGTAAAAGATATAAGTAAAGCCTTAATAAACGGAGAGATAAACCGTATTGCAGAAAACTATGTAAAATATTCCTCATGGTTTAAATAACCTTTGGGCATTCCTTTTTACAATAAAAAAATTGTAAAAAGTCGGGCTATCCACTATATCTTTTTGCAAAAAAAAGCAAAAAGGATGCCGTTACTATCCCTAATGCGGGCAAACCAATGTATATTAATTGTAGTTAAAAACAGGAGTTATTACAACACAGTAACAACAAACTTTAAAAATCTAGATGTTTAACATTAAAATTGCCACCTAAAAGCGATTGCATAACAGCCGTATTTTTAATGTTAATGTAAAAATCATTGTTAGGTTTTTTACCAATCGAGTTTAATAAATTATATTGTTCTAAAACGGACTTAGTTTGTTTAGCCACAGCCAACCCAGAATCTATAATTTTCACATGTTTAGGTAAAAGGTTTAAAAGTATAGGCATTAAATAAGGATAATGAGTACAACCCAAAACTAAATAATCAATATTTTCAGCAAGCATAGGTTGTAAATACTTTTTAAGTAAAAACTCCATTTTAGGCGTATGTAAATCACCATTTTCAATTAGTTGTACAATACCTTCTCCAACTTGTTCAATAACCTTAATGCCATTAGTATATAAATCTGTAGTTTTATGAAATAAAGCACTTGAAAGCGTGCCTTTAGTAGCAAGAATACCAATAGCTTTAGTTTGCGTTTGTAAGGCAGCAGGTTTTATAGCAGGTTCAATACCAATAAACGGAATTTTATAAGTATTCCTTAAAATGTCTATAGCGTTAGTAGTAGCAGTATTACAAGCAATAACAATAATTTTACAATTATTGTCTATTAAAAATTCTGTGTTTTTTATAGACAAATCAATAATCTCGTTTTTAGTTTTAGAGCCATAAGGAGCATATTTACTATCAGCTAAATAAATAGTACTCTCATTTGGTAACAGCGCATGTATTTCTTTAAAAATAGAAGTACCGCCAACACCAGAATCAAATATGCCAATAGAGTTTTTTTGCATTGTAAAATTATATCAATAAAAATACAAAAGCCGCCTTAAAAAGGCGGCTTTTGTTATAATAATATTTTGTAAAAATTAGATACCTAATTCTTTCTTTACATCTGCAAGTAAATCTTTACCATTAGCTGTAATTAAAGTAGCCCTATCTAAAACATATTCAAAACCTTGAGCTTTCGCTACTTTATTAATAGCCTCAATAGCTTTCTTTTGTATAGGCTCTAATAAAGCAATTTCCTTTTTTTGTAATTCTTGTTGTGCATTAGCAGCAAACTGTTGGATACTTTGTTGGTCTGTTTGTACTTCAATTAAACGCTTTTCGTTTTCTTCTTGCGTTTTCCCAGTAGCTTCAGATTCGTATCTTTTCATTTTACTAGTATACTCTTTACGCATAGCAGCTAAATCTGCTTCATAAGTTTTTCCTACTTTTTCCATTTCTGCTTGAGCAGTTTTCATTTCTGGCATTAATGAGATTAACTCGTTTACATTAATATGCGCAACTTTAGATTGAGCATTAGTAAAACTTGTTGCTCCAATAAATAATGCTGCTGCAATAAGTAGTGTTTTAAATTGTTTCATTTTTAAAATAGTATTTGTGTGTTATAGTTATTAATTGTTTTCGTCTTGATTTTCGTCGTCTGTGGCACTTTCTTTTTCTTCTTTTGCTTTCTTACGATCCTCTAAGATTTTCTTTCTTTTTTCTTCTAATTCTTTTTTCCTAGCAGCTCTATCTGCTAATTTTTTTTGTCTGCGCTCTTCTAAAATTTGTTCTCTAGTTTTAGGCTCTTCTTCTTGAGTGCTTTTATTTAATTCACCTTCATTAGGCGTTTCTTCTTCAGTATTTTTAGCTTTGTTGTTTCTTTCGTCTAATTTTGCTTGTCTTGCAGCCTCTCTTTCTGCTAATATTTTAGCTCTTTTTTCTGCTGCTGCTGCTTTACGTTCTTCAACTAATTTTTTTCTTGCTGCTTTTTTCTCATCAAGTAAACGTTGTCTTTCGTCTTTACCTTCATTAATTTCTACAACAACATCTTCATCTTTTGCTTCTTTTTTGTCTTTTCTAGACTTTAGTTGCTTACGTTTAGATGCTCTGGTTATAGTTCTTAAAACTTGTTCACTCATATCAAAACGTTCTGCAGAGTACAACATAACAACATCTGCAGATTTATCAAAAACAAAATCGTATTTTTTTGCTTTTGCAATATCTTGTACCGCTTGAAAAATTTGATCTTGTACAGGTTGCATTAATTGTCTTTTTTGGATCATTAAATCTCCATTTGGACCAAAACGTTTTTGCTGGTAATCTAATATTTCTTTTTCTTCAAAAGTTATGTCTTCTTCGCGTTCTTCAATTAGTTCTTTTGTTAGTAAGGCTTTTTCTGTATTTAGTGCTTCACGTTTGTCTTTTATAGTATTTAATCTTCCATCTATTTCAGATTTCCATTTTTGTACTTTAGTTTCTAATTGCGAAGTTGCCTCGGCATATTCTGGAACATTTTGCAAAATATATTCTGTATCTATATAACCAATTCTAACACCACGTTGTGCATTAGCATTCCATGCGGTTACAGATAGTATTGTCAATAAAAAAAGAACTTTAAATTTCATCTGTTTAGTTTTTACATTCATAACTTATAAACTCAAAAAATGACAGATGATTGTCTTGATTCTGTCTTATATTTTGAATTTATAGTTTCAAAATAACGAATTTTAATTTTAAAAATTTTAATTCTTGAATCAAATTCACAATCATCACATTGAAAATATCGTGCCAAAAATAAAAATTTAAAAGAATTCTATATACTAAATAGCCTTTAATTCTAGAATTAAAGGCTATTATTTTTAAAATTGTTGCCCAATTATAAAGTGGGTTTCCCAACCATTTTTTTGTGTTTGTCCTGGTAAAGGATCAAATCCATGACCAAAATCTATACCTAATAATCCAAAGGCTGGCATAAATATTCTAACTCCTAAACCTGCAGATCTTTTAAGGTTAAATGGATTGTAGTCTCTAAAATTATCATAAGATGCTCCTGTATCTAAAAAGCCTAATGCATATATTTTAGCACTTTGTTTTAATGTTATTGGGTATCTTAACTCTAATGAGAACTTGTTATAAATTGTACCACCATCACCAGATGATAATGCTTGGTTTGGGTAACCTCTTAAAGCAACTGCTTCTCTACCATCAAGACTGTAACTTCCTAAACCATCACCTCCTAAAAAGAAGCGTTCAAAAGGAATAATTCCTCTGTCTTGATTGTATGCACCTAAGAAACCAAATTCTATATTAGATTTAAATACAAACTTGTCTATTAACTTAGTGTACCATTCACCTTTAAACTTTATTTTATAGAATTCAAGCCATTTAAAACGTTCTTGGTCTATTTCAGAAATTCTATCATTTGCAACTGCTACTTGTCCTGTTGTGCTTGTTTCGTCTGTAAGTATGTCTAATTTAGCATCACGTTCTTCACTTAAAGCTTCATAATCTTCTCCATTAAATAATGAATATGGAAGAGAGAATTTGGCTGTAATATTAAAGTTAGATCCTCCAGTTGGGAAAATAGGGTCGTTAAATGTGTTATTTCTGCTTAAACCTACTGTATAAGATAGGTTATTAGAGTAACCATCACCAAATGTAAATAAACCTGTGTTATAATTTTTTAAGTTATAATGTTGGAAACTTAAAGCTTGAGATAGTGTAAAGTAATCATCTGGTACAGATAGTCTTTTTGCTAAACCAAATGTTATACCTGTAATGTTAAAACGTCTGTCTTTATCTGCATTTCCTGTTGTTGCATCATAAAGAAATTGTTTAGTATGTGATAAAGATGTTGAAAACTGTACTGGTTTTTTACCTCCTAACCAAGGTTCTGAAAAAGAGAAACTATAAGTTTGATAAAACCTACTAGCTTGTAATCTTAATGCTAATTTTTGTCCATCTCCAGTTGGTATTGGTTTATAGGCATCACCATTAAATAAATCTTTAATAGAAAAGTTGTTAAAAGACAATCCTAAGGTACCAATAAAGCCTCCACCACCATAACCACCTTGTAACTCAATTTGGCTTGAACCGGCTTCAACTACAGAGTATTCCATATCTATAGTACCATCTTCTGGGTTTGGATTGTTAAAATTTGGTGTTATTTGTTCTGCATCAAAAAATCCTAGTTGACTAAGTTCACGAACAGTTCGTACAACATTTGCTTTACTGTATAATTCACCTGGTCTTGTTCTAATTTCTCTATAGACAACGTGATCGTTAGTTTTTTCGTTTCCAACTACACTTACTTTATCAAAGTAAACTGGTTTACCTTCGGTAATTCTAATTTCCATATCGATAACGTTATTTTCTGCACTTATTTCTACTGGATTAATTGTAGAAAATAAATAACCGTTATCTTGATATAGGTTAGTAATATCATTACCATCTGGTTTTGTTTCATCAGCAATACGTTTTGCTAATTCTACACCGTTATAAGTATCTCCTTTTTCTATTCTAAGAACTCTTTTTAAATACTCGTCAGAATATACTGTGTTACCAACAAATGTAATATCTCCAAAACTGTATTTTTCGCCTTCTTCAATTTTAATATTTAAGGCTACATTTTTTTTGTCAATTACAGACATTGTATCTGCAACTATTCTTGCATCTCTATATCCTACAGATTTATATTTGTTTATTATGCTTTCTAAATCTTCTTTATAATCTGCTTCAATAAATTTTGATCTTTTTAAAACACGAAGAAAGTTTTTTTGTTTCGTATTTTTCATGGCTTTTCTAAGCTTTTTGTCGCTTATAACCGTATTACCTTCAAATGATATATCTTTAACTTTTACCTTTTCGCCACGGTCTACATATAGTAGCATGTTAACTCTAGCTTTCTCTATAGAGTCTTGAACTTCAACTGTGTTTATAGACACTTTTGTGTTTAAAAAACCAGCTTTACGGTTTTTGTTTTGTATGTAGTTTTTTGTTGTTGTTATAAGGTTTTCTGTGACTTTTACACCTTTTTGTAGATTGTTTTCTTTAATTAAAGCTTCTTTTTTACTGTTTTTTACACCTTCAATTTTTAAGGTGTTTAGTTCTGGTAAGTCAGATAGTCTTATTTCTAGGTAAGCAGCACCATCTTCAACTTTTATTAAGTAAACTTCTATATCACTAAATAGGTTTGAAGTCCATAGTTTTTTTACAGCATTACTAATTTCCTCTCCAGGAATTGAAATATCTGCTCCTTTTCGTAAGCCAGAATATGTAACAATAGTTTGTTCACTAAAACTAGTGTTTCCTTTTACTGTAATATCTGCAATTGTATAGGTTTTACTATTTGCGTAAGATAGGTCTTGTGCTTGTGTAAAAAAACTAGCCATAAAAAAGGCTATAATCAAGGTGTACTGTAGAATTGTTTTCAATTGTAATTGTTTAGCTAATTTGTTCACTTGTTTTTCCAAAGCGTCTTTCTCTTTTTTGATATTCTATGATAGCATCACACAAGTGTTGCTTTGTAAAGTCTGGCCATAGTGAATTAGTAAAATATAATTCGGCATAGGCTATTTGCCATAACAAAAAATTACTTATACGTTGTTCTCCGCTAGTTCTAATTAGCAAGTCTACATCTGGTAAATTTTGCGTGTAAAGATGCTCATTAATAATCGATTCGTCAATATTTTCGGCAGAAATTATATTATTTTTAACTTTAAGACTTATTTCTTTAATGGCATTTAGCATTTCGGCACGTGAGCCATAGCTTAAAGCAAGAGTTAAAGTCATGCGAGTATTGTTTTTTGTTTTCTCTATAACTTCTTTTAACTCTTTTAAAACTTTTTTTGGTAAGTTGTGTAAGTCACCAATTGCATTTAGTGTTATATTGTTTTCTTGTAATGTGCTTATTTCTTTTTTTAAAGAAGAAACTAAAAGCTTCATTAAAGTGTCTACTTCTAATTTAGGACGGTTCCAGTTTTCTGTAGAAAAGGCATAAAGTGTTAAGTTTTCTATACCAATTTCTGTGGCTGCTTCTACAGTTTCTCTTACAGATTTAGTGCCATTTTCATGGCCAATAGCTCTAATGAGTCCTTTTTGTTTTGCCCAACGACCATTACCATCCATAATTATGGCAATGTGTTTGGGTAATTTTTTTGTATTTATTTTTGATGTATCCACTTTATTCTGGGCAAAAGCATGGGTTACGGCCAAAGGTATACGTTAAAGTAATACCAGTAAACATATACCAGTCATTATTATTAACATTACCAAAGCTTACTGATGAGTCTTCGTCTCCATAATCTGGAACGCTACCATCTAGTTCGTCTGAAAATGTATATCTAGCGCCAATTTCTAAGGCTAATATAAAATTTGTTGAAACAGATGCTTTATAACCTAGTGCCATTGGAATGCCAAAAGCAAAGCTAGAGGTGTCTTCTGGTGTTAATTCTCCTTGGTTATTAAAAAAGAAATTATCATGTTTAGCAACACTTACTCCAGTATAAAGGTATGGCGTTGAAACAAAACCTCCGCTATGTAAATCGAAAGGGAGAAAGGTATATTCCATACCTAAAGACAGTTCTATTATATCGTTAGTAAATTCTAAACCTCTAATTTGTCTGCTTGGATCGTCAGAATCTGTGTCGATTCCCTCAAGCTCTGTGTACATTAAGGAGATTCTATAAGAATGTCTTGGACTCCTGTTCCATTTATATAAAGCTCCAATAGCAGGTTTTTTTGGTGCGATATAGTTTGTAGCACCAACATCACCAATAAAATTACTGCCACCAATAAAAATACCAAACTCGTTAATTTGAGCAGTACTAATTTGTGTGCTAAAAAAGACTATTATTAAAAGTGTTAAATACCTCATGAACCTTCAAAGTTTGCAAATATAATAAATAAGATTAGCCTACAATAATTTAGGCTAATTTGTTACAGTTTAAAACAGTAATTACTTTGAAATATTGTAAAAAACTTTATTTCTCTTTGAGATTAATGTTAATTTTAGGTATTAATTTCTTTTGTCTTCTCCCCAAAGTAGTTTTTTACGAAGTGTAGTTAAAAAGCTTTCGGTATTTAACTCTATCATATTAATGGTAAATGGCGATTTTTTAATTGTTATTATAGTATCGTTAGATAACGTTGCAATTCTAGAATCTAATGATACTAAATAGTTGTCTTCACGGCCGCTTACTTTTAATTCTATTACTGTAGAGTCTTCTATAACTAAAGGTCTTGCACTTAAATTATGAGGTGCTATAGGTGTGAGTACAAAACTTGTTGTGTCTGGCGTTATAACAGGACCAGCGCAACTTAAAGAATAGCCTGTAGAACCTGTAGGTGTAGAGATTATTAATCCATCGCTCCAATAAGATGTTAAAAACTCACCGTTTAATTTAGTGTCTACAGTAATCATTGAAGTCGTATTTTTTCGACTAATTGCAATTTCATTAAGAGCAAAATTTACATTTTTTATTTCGTTATTTTCGGGTGTAGTTTCAATTGAAAGTAAAGTGCGTTTACTAAGTGTGTATGCTTTATTTTTTATTTGCTGTATTGCTTCTTTAATATTTTCGGGTTGTATTGTTGCCAAGAAACCAAGGCGTCCAGTGTTTATACCTATTACGGGTATGTTTAAGTCTTTTATATATGTAACAGCTCTTAAAATGGTTCCATCTCCACCAATACTTACAAAAAGGTCAAAACTTTTGTCTAACTTATTAAAAGTTTTGTAGGCATCAGGATTTAGAAGTTTGTTTTTTATATTGTTAAAAAATTCAATTTCTAAAAAAAGTGTTGCCTCAAGTTTTAAAAGTTCGGTAGTTAAAATTTCTAAAGAATCTTTAGATTGTTTTTTTGGGTATTGACTATAGATTGCTACTTTCATGCAATTACATATTTAAATATTTGTTTAAATAATCTGATCGTTCTTTTAAGCCAATTAAATATTTATCGTCTTCATAATTAGATAAAACATTATAACTGTAGCGTCTAAAAGATTGCATGATTTCATTTAAATCTGCATCACCAACTTTTATGGTTATTTGAGCAACATCATTTTCGATTTTAGAAATAAAAGCACCTAAAAGTTTTCCGTTATTAGACTCTACAATTTGGCTTACTTCGCTAAACGAATAATCTTGTAAACTTTTCTCTATTATAAGTATAGAGCCAGGTTCAGAGAAAAAAGGTGTTTCGTTAAAAAGACCAATTACATCATTTAATTCATAATAACCTAAATAAACATTTTTATTACTAAGTACAGGCATTATGTTAGTAGAGTTTTGTGCAAAGGCTTCTAAAATGTCAAGCCAATTGGTGTCTTCTCTAACAAAAAAACCTTCAGCAGAATAACTATAATCTTTAATTAGTTTTTCACTTTCAAAACAGTGAGCATCATTTTCAGACATGCATCCTAAGTAAATATTGTCTTCATTTTTAATAGGAATATGAGAGTAAGTTAGTTGGTTAAATAGCAATTGAATTTCGCTAACTTTATCTGTTATAGAAAGAGGTTTTATGTCGTTAATTATATAATTTAAAAGATTCATTCTTCTTATTTCAATTTTATGCAAAATAATTAAAAAATAGTTCAAAACCGCAGTTCTACTTCGTATTTTTGTTTTTTAAAAGTCTAGAAAACATGACAAAATTAAGTGTAAATATTAATAAAATAGCCACTTTAAGAAACGCTCGTGGTGGAGATACTCCTAATCTGCTTCAGTTTGCTAAAGATGTGCAGCGATTTGGTGCACAAGGTGTAACCATACATCCAAGGCCAGACGAGAGACATATTCGTTACCAAGATGCAAGAGATTTAAAATCTATTGTTAATACAGAGTATAATATAGAAGGAAACCCTAATTCTAAATTTATTGATTTAGTTTTAGAGGTTAAGCCAACGCAGGTAACATTGGTTCCAGATGCAGTAGATGCTATAACAAGTGATGCTGGTTGGGATACAATTAAGCATAAAATTTTTTTAACTGAAGTTATAAGCGAATTTAAAAGTAATGGAATAAGAACATCTATTTTTGTAGATCCTGTTCTTGCTCAAATTGAAGGCGCAAAAGCTACTGGAACCGATAGAGTTGAGTTGTATACTGAAGCATTTGCACACCAATTTGGTCTTGGTAATACTAATGCCGTTAAACCTTATACAGATTGTGCAGTTTTAGCAAATACTTTAGATTTAGGTGTAAATGCTGGTCATGACTTATCTCTAGACAATATTAAATTTTTTAAAGAAAATATTCCAAATTTATTAGAGGTTTCTATTGGTCATGCATTAGTGTCAGAAAGCTTATATTTAGGTGTAGAAAACGTAGTAAATATGTATTTAAATAAATTAAAATAATGCAATTACACGCTAACATTTTAGGAGATCAAGGCAAAACATTTGTTATTCTTCATGGGTTTTTAGGCATGAGTGACAATTGGAAAACCTTAGGAAAACAATTTAGTGCTAATGGTTTTAAAGTGTATTTAGTAGACCAAAGAAATCATGGTAGAAGCTTTCATAGCGGAACTTTTAATTATGATGTTTTAGCTCAAGATTTAAAATCGTATTGTGACGATAATGACCTTAAAAACATAGTGCTTTTAGGTCATTCTATGGGAGGAAAAACAGCAATGTTATTTGCTACACAGTACCCAGAATATGTTTCAAAATTAATTATTGCAGATATTTCTCCAAGATTTTACCCTATACATCATGATGCTATTCTTGAAGGTTTAGGCCGTTTAGATTTTAAAACCTTAAAAAGTAGGAGCGAAGCAGATGAGCAATTGTCTAATTACGTTAATGATTTTGGTACGCGACAGTTTTTACTTAAAAATTTATATTGGGTAAAAAAAGGAACACTAGGTTTACGAATAAATTTAGAAGTATTAACCCAAAATGTAAGTGAAGTTGGTGAAGCTTTACCATTACATGCCACTTTTGAAAAAGACACACTTTTTTTAAGAGGAGACAAAAGTGAGTATATTGCTGCGCAAGACGAAAGCCTAATAAAGTCTCATTTTATAAATTCAAAAATTGAAACAATAGCAAATGCAGGCCATTGGTTGCATGCCGAAAATCCAAAAGATTTTTATAAAGCTGTAATAGATTTTGTAAATTTATAGTACTAAAACTTTAAACTTATGAATCTTATTATAAAACTCCTATTAAATGCTATAGCAGTATTTGTATTAGCACATGTTTTAAATGGAGTTAATGTAGATGGTTATATATCTGCAATAATTGTAGCAATAGTATTATCTATACTCAACCTATTAGTAAAACCAATTTTGGTAATATTTACCCTACCAATAACAATATTAACATTAGGTCTATTTTTACTAGTAATAAACGCATTATTAATATTATTAGCAGATAAACTAATAGATGGGTTTGAAGTAATAAATATATGGTGGGCAATTTTATTTAGCGTTCTATTATCAATATTACAATCGCTATTACATTCATTTTTAAAAAAGGATAAAAATAAAGCGTAATAAAGACTGAAATTCAATACATTAAAAACTTTGATGGAGTGTAAAAAAGTAGTACTTTTGCACTCCATTTTTGGTTACATTAAATAGATTATTCAAAATGAATATTACAAGAGAAAATAAAGACGCATTAAATGCTGTAGTAACAGTAGCGATTGAGAAAGACGATTACGCTTCTAAAGTAGAAAAAATCTTAACAGATTATAGAAAAACTGCAAACATTCCTGGTTTTAGAAAAGGTCACGTACCAATGGGAATGGTAAAAAAGCAATACGGTAAAGCAGTATTAATCGATGAGGTAAATAAACTTATACAAGAAGGTTTAAATAAATATTTAACAGAAGAAAAGTTAGACGTTTTAGGGCAACCTTTACCAAAACCACAAGATGATATCAATTGGGATGAAGATAATTTTTCATTTGAATTTGAATTAGGTTTAGCACCAGAATTTGATGTAGAGTTAAAAGCTAAAAAAGCAATAACGCAATACAATATTGTTGCAGACGATAAAATGATTGATGACCAAGTTGTAAATATCCAAAAACAATACGGTAAATTAATCGCACAAGATAAAGTAGCTAAAGACAGCGAAATTACAGGAACTTACACTAACGAAGAAGAAGGAATTGAAAACAAAGTAACGCTAACTTTAGATAAGTTTAAAGGGAAAGCTACCGAAAAGCAATTTATTGGAGCCAAAGTTGGAGATGTAATTACATTAAAAACTAAAGGTTTATATAGTGATGATCATGAGTTAATGCACGCATTAAAAGTAGAGCACGACAAAGCACACGGTTTAGATATAGAAGTTAACTTTGAAATTTCTGAAATAAATAGTAGAGAATTAGCAGAATTAGACCAAGAGCTTTTTGATAAGTTATTTGGTAAAGATGTTGTAAAATCTGTTACAGAATTAAAAGAGAAAATAAAAGAAGACGCAGAGAAGCAATTCGTTCAGCAGTCAGACCAAAAACTTTTAAACGATGTTACAGAATATTTAGTTGATGCTACTAAATTTGATTTACCAGCAGAATTTTTAACAAAATGGATGCAGGCATCGGGTGAAAAGCCAATGGATGAAGCAACTGCTAAAGAAGAATATGAAAAGTCTGAAAAAAGCTTACGTTACCAGTTAATTGAAGCTAAAATTATGGAAGCTAACGAACTTAAAGTTGACTTTGAAGATGTAAAAGAAAGCGCTAAAAACATGATTAAAGTTCAAATGGCGCAATTTGGGCAAATGAATCCTAGTGATAAAGAATTAGAGGATATTGCAGCAAGAGTATTATCTAACCAAGATGAAGTAAGACGTTTAAGCGAGCAAGTTGTTAGCCAGAAATTATTAAACCTTTACAAAGAAAAGGCAAATATTAAAACTAAAGAATTAACGTACGAGAAGTTTGTAAAAGAAGTTTACGGCGACAAATAAACATAGGCGTTCTTTTAAAGAATAATCATTATATTTAGGCGTTGAATTAATATACATTCAACGCCTATTTTATTAGCGTTAAATTCAGCTTAAAAAGTTTGAAAACAACGTGTTTAACAATATATTGATGACATTCTAAATTTTTAAAGAATGTAGTTTAAATTATAAAATTCAAAATATATGGATTACGGAAAAGAATTCGAAAAATTTGCAATAAAAGACCAAGGTATAAACAGCAACTACTACAGTAAAATTATTAGTAGTATGTATCCTCAAAGCATGACGCCTTACGTAATAGAAGAGCGTCAATTAAACATTTCTCAATTAGATGTGTTTTCTCGATTAATGATGGATCGTATCCTTTTTTTAGGAACAGGAATTAATGACAATATCGCAAATATTATACAAGCACAATTGTTATTTTTAGCAAGTACAGATAATACTAAAGATATCCAAATGTATATAAACTCTCCAGGAGGAAGTGTTTATGCAGGATTAGGTATTTACGATACTATGCAATTTATTGGTCCAGATGTAGCAACCATTTGCACAGGAATGGCCGCATCAATGGGAGCAGTATTATTATGTGCTGGAGAAAAAGGAAAACGTAGTGGTTTAGAACATTCGCGAGTAATGATTCATCAACCATTAGGAGGAGCTCAAGGTCAGGCAAGTGATATAGAAATTACAGCAAGAGAAATACTTACACTTAAAAAAGAATTATACGAAATTATTAGTAAGCATTCAGGACAAGATTACGACACAATTTATAATGATAGTGATCGTGATTACTGGATGAAAGCAGATAGAGCTAAAGAATACGGTATGATTGATGAAGTCTTAAAAAGAGACTAAATAAATTAAATTAATAATAGTAAAAGCGTTAAGAATAAAATGATAAACTTTTCGTTTTTACTTTTTACTAAGAAACAATGGCAAAGGAAGAATTAGAATGTTCATTTTGTGGTAGGAAAAAGCCAGAAACAAGCTTGTTAATAGCAGGATTAGATGCGCATATATGTGATAGATGTATTGAGCAAGCTCACGGTATTGTTCTAGAAGAATCTAAACAAACAGATAATAGTGAGTTATCTGCAGAGTTAATGTTGCGTAAACCGCAACAAATAAAAGCCTTTTTAGACGAATACATTATTGGTCAAGAACACACCAAAAAAGTAATGTCTGTAGCAGTATACAATCATTATAAGCGTTTATTACAACAACCAACTAATGATGATATAGAAATTCAAAAATCTAATATCATTATGGTTGGAGAAACCGGTACAGGAAAAACATTAATGGCAAAAACCATTTCAAAAATGTTAAATGTACCTTTATCAATAGTAGATGCCACGGTGTTAACAGAAGCAGGATACGTTGGTGAAGATGTAGAAAGTATTTTAACACGTTTATTACAAGCAGCAGACTATAACTTAGAAAAAGCCGAAAAAGGAATTGTTTTTATTGACGAAATAGATAAAATTGCACGTAAAAGTGATAATCCATCAATAACAAGAGATGTTTCTGGAGAAGGTGTACAACAAGCACTACTTAAGCTTTTAGAAGGAACAGTAGTTAACGTACCACCAAAAGGAGGACGTAAACATCCAGACCAAAAATTTATTGAAGTAAATACAGAAAATATTTTATTTATAGCTGGTGGAGCTTTTGATGGTATCGAGCGTGTAATATCTAAACGCTTAAATATGCAGGCTTTAGGTTATAGCGCAGCAATGAGTGAAGATACTGTAGATAAAAATAATATACTACAATACATTATTCCAAAAGATTTAAAAGACTTTGGTTTAATACCAGAAATTATAGGAAGATTACCTGTGTTAACACATATGAATCCTTTAGATGCTAACACGCTTAGAGCTATTTTAACAGAGCCTAAAAATGCAATTATAAAGCAGTATAAAAAGCTGTTTTCTATGGATGAAATAGAGCTTTCTATTACAGATGGCGCATTAGAATATATTGTAGGTAAAGCAATTGAATATAAATTAGGAGCCAGAGGTTTACGTTCGCTATGTGAAGAAATTTTAACAGATGCAATGTTCGAGTTACCAGGTAGTGATACTAAAAAACTAAGTGTAACTAAAGCATATGCAGAGCAAAAGCTTTCTAAAACTACACTTAAAAAATTAAAAGCAGTATCTTAATTAATTGATATTTAAAATTTTAAAGCCTATATTTATTTAAGTATAGGCTTTTTTTATTTTAAAATGAAATTCACCACAACCAAAAACTTAGAAACCAATAGGCTCTATTTAAATAAAATTGAACAACATCAAGTTGAAATTATATTCAAATTAAGATCAAACAGTATTGTATGCAAATACATTGCTAGACCATTGTATAAAAAACGTACCGAAGCTAGAATACATCTTGATAAAGTAATAAATGAGTTAAAGCAAAATAGCGCTATTACTTGGGTTATAAGCTTAAAGACCGATAATACTCCAATTGGTACAATATGTCTTTGGAATTTTTCAGACGATAGAAAAACAGCCGAAGTTGGTTACGATTTACTGCCAGAATACTTTAAAAAAGGCATCATGAGTGAAGCTCTAGATGCTGTTGTAGATTTTGGTTTTAATACAATACATTTAAATGCAATTGAAGCATTTACTCAATTTGAAAACTTAGCCTCAATAAGCCTATTAGAAAAAAAAGGATTTAAATTTCAAAAAGACAGAGAAGATAAGGATTATCCTAAAAATAGAATTTTTGTATTAAGTAAGCTCTAAAAGTTTCAAGTTGTTTAAACTGCCTAATTTAACTTTAAAAGCGCATCAATATAATCTCTAGTATTAGAGAGTCTTGGGACTTTATGTTGTCCGCCAAGTTTATCATTCTCTTTTAGCCAATCATAAAATAACTGCTGTCTTGCTACATTAATTTTTGGCTTGTTTAATGTCATGTTATTATAACGCTTAGCTTCATAATCAGAGTTTAAAGACTTTAAAGCATTATCAAAAAGTTCATTAAAGTAATTAATATCTTTTGGCGGTGTTTTAAATTCTATTAGCCATTCGTGTGCGCCTTTTTCTTTACCTTCCATAAAAATGGGAGCAGCCGTATAGTCTACAATTTCACTTTGTGTTTTTTTGCAAACTTTTTTTAAGGCATCTTCAGCGTTTTCAATAATTAACTCTTCACCAAAAACATTAATATGGTGTTTTGTTCTACCAGAAACTTTTATGCGATATGGAGAAATAGAGGTAAACCTAACTGTGTCGCCTATTTTATAACGCCATAAACCTGCATTTGTCGTAATTATTACAGCATAGTTTTTGTTTTTTTCTACTTCGCTTAAAGGAATAATTTTCTCATTGGGAGTTCCATAAGTATCCATTGGTATAAACTCATAAAAAATGCCATAGTCAAGCATTAATAATAACTCACTAGAGTGGTTTTTATCTTGAATGGCAAAGAAACCTTCAGAAGCATTATAAATTTCATAATACTTAAAATCTTTTTTAGGTAAAATGTTGCGATACTGTTCTAAATAAGGGTTAAAGCTTACACCGCCGTGAAAATAAACTTCTAAATTTGGCCAAATATCAAACAATGAGTTTTTATCGGTTTTTTCTAATACATTATTTAAAAGCACGAGCATCCATGAAGGTACACCAGCTAAACTGGTAACATTTTCATTAATAGTTTCATTTACAATTGCAGCCATTTTAGTTTCCCATTCGCTCATTAAGGAAACACGGTTACTAGGTGTGCTACTGTATTCTGCCCAAAAAGGCATATTGTCTATAAGTATGGCGCTTAAATCTCCAAAAGCAGTACCATTTTCTCTGTACAATTCCTTACTTCCACCTAAGCGTAAGCTTTTACCAGTAAATAATTGAGAGTTTTCATTATTGTTTAAATACAAACACAATAAATCTTTACTTGCAGCATAATGGCAATCTTCTAAAGACTCAGAGCTTACAGGAATAAATTTGCTTTTTCCACTTGTAGTACCACTAGATTTTGCAAACCATTTTATTGGTTTAGGCCAAAAAATATTATGTTCGCCTTGCCTTGAGCGTTCTATAAGTTCATGATATTCTTCATAATTAGAAATAGGAACACGAGAAGAAAAGTCTGTATATGTTTTTATTGAGCTAAAACCGTGTTGCTTACCAAACTCGGTGTCTTTTGCTGTTTCTATTAAACCTAAAAGTAGTTCTTCTTGAACTTCATTTGGGTATTTTAAAAAAAGATCTATTTGATGGAATCGTTTTTTTAAAAACCATGAGGCAATAGAATTTACTAAAGGTATTGGCATTTTTTTAATGTATATTTAGACTTTAAAAGTAAGATATTTTTTTATGACCTACCAAGGTGTTTTAACAAAAATGACGACAGAGCTCGGCAGTCCAATACAATATTATTTAATATTTGAGAATGATTTTATAAACATGAATCAATTGCTCAATAAAGAATTAAAGCTTCAATTTATTAAACATCAATGTTTAAACTGTAAAAATGATAGGCCTATTTATAGGCAAGGGTTTTGTAAAACTTGTTTTTTCGATATTCCTCAAGCTGCAGATTGGATTATGAGACCAGAGCTTAGTAAAGCTCATTTAGATCAAGAAGATCGTGATTTAGTGTACGAAAAGAAAGTGCAGCTGCAACCACATATAGTTTATTTAGCGAATTCAAGTAATATAAAAGTTGGAGTAACGCGTAAAACGCAAGTTCCTACACGATGGATAGATCAAGGCGCACATGAGGCTATAGAAATCGTTGAGGTGCCTAATCGTTATTTAGCTGGTATTACAGAAGTTGCTTTAAAAGATCATGTTGGTGATAAAACCAATTGGAGAACAATGCTAAAAAATGATATAGTTGATGAAAACTTAGTAGATTGGCGCAACAATTTAAAGCAATATATTCCAGATGAAGCTTTAGAGTATTTTATTGAAAATAATACAGAAACCAATTTAGAGTTTCCTGTGTTGCAATATCCTAAAAAACCAAAAAGCTTAAAAATAGAAAAAGCGCAAAGTTATACTGGTGTTTTAAAAGGAATAAAGGGACAGTATCTAATTTTTGAAGATGATACAGTTTGTAATATTAGAGGTAATGAAGGAAGTTATATTTCTTTAGAAATATAACGAAGCAAAAAAACCTCGCATTTTGAAAAATGCGAGGTTTGTATATATTGAAAAAATTCTACGTATTAATTATACGTTTTCAGCGTCTCTTAATCCTTGGATGTAAGATGCTTTTTGAATTTGACGACGACGAACAACAGAAGGCTTAGTAAAGAATTGGTTCTCTCTTAAGTTTTGCATTACTTTAATGTTACGGTGCTTTCTTTTGTAACGTTTTAACGCTCTTTCTATATTTTCTCCGTCTTTAATTTCTATTCTTAACATATCTATAAATTATGTGTATTCTTAAAATTCAGGTTGCAAATGTACGTCTAAGTTTTAAGTTATACAATAGACTTATTATTTTTTTGCAAATTATTTTATTTAATAGTATCTTTTTGTTTCTTTTTCTTGCCAAATAGGCCAATAATATTTTTTACCGTATTGCTCGTAGACTTTGTTGTGTCTGCTGTTGTAGACTCGGTGCTATTAGAATTGTTACCTAAAATAACATCTTTAATAATATCTTTTACAGGTGCATTTGTTTCTGTAGTTGTTGAGTCTTTATTGGTTTGGCTACCACCTAAACCACCTAAAAGATCTTTTATTTTGTCTTTTCCGTCGTTTACTAACTTTTGTTTCTGTATTTCAATAAGTTGTGCTGTTAGATTTTTTACACCACTTGTTAAGTCTGTACTTACTTTTGGGCTATCAAAATTCCCAGTTAAACTTGCAGTAATTGGTACCGAAATATTATTTACTTCGCTGTCATTTATTTGGCCTATTAAACGGTTTACATCGCTACCTAAATATTTGGCAGGAACATTAAAAACCAAATTATAGTCCATAGATTGGTCAAAGCCATGAGATCCTCCAATGCTAATGCCAATATCTTTATAATTTAAGTTAAAAGGTGTAATGTTTACTTTTCCATCATCAAACTGTAATGCTGTTTTTAAATCTTTTAAATCAAGTTTGTCAAAATCTATAAAATTTAATTTACTATTTAGAGCATTTAAAAGTTTTGCATTTTCTGGTTTAACATTTGTTGTTAAAAGCTCTGCTAAAGCACCACCAGAAATAGAGTTTAGTACAGGAGTAAAATCCTCTCCTAAATTTCCTTTTAAGTTTATTGCACTATTTAGTTTACCATCAAGCACTTTGGCAATAGGCGCTAAAGCTTTTAAAACATCAAGGTCTTTAAAAGATTGAGAGATATCAAAATTTTCAATACCTAAATCCATATTAAAATTAGGTATTTCGGTTTTAGTATCCACAATTCCGCTTAATGCTAAATTACCACCAAAAATACTTGAAGTTACTTTTCTTAAATCGGCTTTTTCATCTTGTATTACTAAAGTACCTTTTACATTTTTAAGTGTTAAATTATCATATAAAACGGTAGTTGCATTTGCATTAATTGTGCAGTCTAAAAAAGCTGGAATTTTTAAAGCATCATCTGGCTCTGTACTTTGGTTAATAGGTTTGTCGCTTCCGCCTTCAACCATAAAATCACTAATTAAAAATGTATTAGAGTTAACAGTAAAATCTCCTTTTAGTTTTTTATCACTTAATAAAAACCCAAGCACATTGTTTAAAGTTCCTTTGGCATCTAAATCTGTTTTTCCTGTGGTTGCTTTAAAATTTTCTAGAGTCGTTACATTAGGATTAAAACTTACGTTAGCTTCAGATATTTTTATTGGGTTTACAATATCTGCCGATGAGAATTCAAAGTTATTCACACTTACATTTCCATTATTTTTAATACGTTCGTAAGCATTAGTCTCAATAGCATTCATATCAAAACTTGTATTTAATTTAGCTTTTACAATACCTTGTAATTTATTTTCAAGTTCAATAGGATATGCCTGAGTAATATTTGCTAAATTTAATACACCATCAATATTTGCATTTATGTTTTGATTGCTGGTAAGGTTTTTAATAATTGCTGAAGATTTAAATTCGTCTTCATCTATTTTAAAATTAAGGGTTTTAATATCTAGAAAAGTGTCATCAACATTGCCTGTGGTGTTTTTAACTGAAGCATTAATACTTATGTTTTTAACAGTTTTTGGTAAATCTGGATATTTAAATGATGCGTTATTTGAGGCTATATTTATATCTAATTTTGGTATAGTTTCGTTAGAAACTATACCTTTAATTAGACCTTTAATTTTAAAGTTTCCAGAGGTTTGAACATTGCTAATGTTTTTAGAGTAGGTTTCTGGAATTACAGCAAGAAAATCTTTAAAGTCTGATCCTGGATTTTCAAAAGTGATATCTATATTTTGACCGTTTTCTATATTCTGAACAAAGCCATTAAACTCTAATGGTAAGTTATTTATATAACCTGTATTTTTTTTAAAGGTATATTTGTTTTCTTCTAAATTTAAATCAATTAATGCCGAAAGTTTAATTTTATTATTACTCAAGTACTCTGTGCTGTCAAGGCTAAATGTAACATTTGCTTCGGTTTCTGTATCAAGTTCAGATAAGGTTTCAGAAAATGTACCTTTACCAGAATGATTTAATTCTGTAATATAAATTTGGGTATTGCCAGCTTCATCTAAATAGGTTAATGCGCTATTTTTTAAAGTGTAATCTTGAATGTCTAGCGTAAAACCTTCAGTGTTTGTGTTTGTTGCTTCTGTTTTACTTTCTTTAGCAATGTCCCAATTAGAATCTCCTAATTTGTTTGTTTTTAAGGTAACTAATGCTTCATTTATATCTATACCGTTAACAATAATTGGTCCTTCGCTAGCACTTTTAAAAAGTTCTTTTACAGACATGTCGAATGAAAAAGATTTTACACTCGCTAATGTTTCATCTTTAAAAGGTTCAAAGTTTGTTATTTTTAATTCGTCTACAGTAACATTTGCTTGAGGGAAGCTGCTTATAAAGCTTAGGCTAACATCGGCAAATTCTACATTTGCATTCACATTTTGATTTATAAAATTGCGAACCATGTCTTTTATTTGAGATTGAAAAACAAATGGAGCAAGAATTAATAATATAATTACTATAAGTAAAGTAATGCCTGTTATTTTTAGTATTTTTTTCATCTTTAGTTCCGCGAAAGCGGTAATAGTTTTAAAGGTTTTAAAAACAGAAATTTTCTGGTTAAGTATTGGTTACAAATAATATACGCAAAAATGTTAAAATTTGATCATAAAGGCTTTTGTTTTAAGAGAACTTTATAATATTTCAATTTCTTGATTTGTTTTTAGATTGAAGCGTTTTTTAAATAAATAAACACCTAAATAAAGTAGTGGTGTGTCTAGTGCAGCAATTAATACTTTAAATAAAAAACCACTTATAAGTAGGCCTTTAAAATTCTCCCATGGAATTATACCAAAAGAAGATAGTAGTATTAATATGGTAAACGTGTCTACAAATTGAGAAAACCATGTAGAAAAATTATTGCGTAACCATAATTTTTTGCCTTTAGTGTAGCGTTTCCAAAAATGATAAATTTGAATATCTATTAATTGTGCTAATAAATAGGTTACCATACTTGCAAATACAGCTATTGTAGAGTTGCCAAAAACAGTGTTAAATAAATTGTCATTAACGTAAGACCATGATGTTGCTGGCGCAACGTTAGCTACTAAAATAATAAATAACGAGAAAACCGAAGCAAAAATACCTGCAACTACAATGTCGTTAGCTTTTTTCTTTCCGTAAATTTCACTTATTAAATCGGTAATTAAAAATGTTATGGGATATGGTAGTATGCCAACAGAGATTTCAAAAAGTTTGCTTCCAAATATTTCAATATCTAGAGGATACCAATAAAAAAATTTCTGAAAAATTAAATTAGAAACCACTAAACTTGTTATAAATAAGCTGCCTAAAAATAGATAAATGCGTTGCGCAAAAAGTTTGTCTTTTGGGTCTAATGCATTTCTTTTTGTTACACTTGTCACAGTCAAAGAGTTTTATGTAGTTTGTAATTAAATTCGTTAATAAATTCTTTGTGTAAATATAAAGGAAACCATTTACTTTTAGTTATTTTGCCTTTCGACAATTTATAATGCATTCACAACAAATACACATATCTTTAGGAAGTAATAAAGGCGACAAATTCAAGAATTTGCAGTTGGCCATTAATGCTATTTATATAAAAATTGGACCAGTAAAAAACATATCTAAAGTATACAAAACACCTGCTTTAGGTTTTGAGGGTGATGATTTTTTTAATGCTTGTATTGCGGTAGAAAGCGATTTAAAACCAAGTAAGGTTTTAAAAGAGTTGTTGCTTATAGAAAAAAGCTTAGGTCGTGTAAGAAATAAAACTCAAGGCTACCAATCTAGAACCATAGATTTAGATATATTATTTGTAGAGCAACAAATAATAGATGTAAAAACGCTAAAAGTACCACATCCAGAATTGCAAAACCGAAAGTTTGTTTTACAGCCTTTACATAATATTGCGCCTAATTTTAAACATCCGGTTTTAGAAAAAGATATTTCTGTTTTAATAGAAGAGTGTGAAGATAAAAGTACTTTAGAGACTGTAAATATTTGGCTTAAAAACCCAAGTAAACAACATGATTTTTCTAAGTATAATTATATAGCTATAGAAGGAAATATTGGAGCTGGAAAAACAAGTCTAGCTACTAAAATGGCAAACGATTATAATGCGAAACTAATACTAGAGCGTTTTGCAGATAATCCTTTTTTGCCAAAGTTTTATAAAGATGCACAGCGCTATGCTTTTACTTTAGAAATGTCTTTTCTAGCAGATAGATACCAGCAAATTAATGACGATTTATCTCAATTAGACCTGTTTAAAGATTTTATAGTTAGTGATTACGATATTTTTAAGTCTTTAATTTTTTCAAAAATAACACTACATCAAGACGAGTTTAAGTTATATCGTAAACTTTTTTACTTAATGTATAAAGATATTGCAAAGCCAGAATTGTATGTGTATCTCTACCAAAATACAAAAAGGCTAAAAGAAAACATTAAAAAGCGTGGTAGAAAATATGAGCAAGATATAGATAACGAATATCTTGAAAAAATTAATGCTGGATATTTAAATTTTTTAAAAAATCAAACCGATTTAAATGTTAAAATTATAGATATATCAGATAAAGATTTTGTAAAAAACCGAGAGGATTATTTATTTGTATTAGATGCTATTTGTGAAGCTTAATATATTAAGCTTTTAATTTTGAGAACAAATCCCAAACAACAACACCGCAGCTAACAGAAATATTTAAAGAATGTTTAGTGCCAAATTGAGGGATTTCAATAACACTATCGCTGGCATTTACAATATTTTGGTCTACACCTTTAACTTCATTACCAAAAACTAAAGCATAAGTAGTATTTTTTTCTACAGTAAAATCGTTTAGCATGGTTGCATTTTCTGCCTGTTCAATGCTACAAATTTTCACGTCTTTAATTTTAAGTTTTTCAATAACTTCCATAGTGGTTTTTGCATATTCCCACGAAACAGCATCTGTACTTCCCAATGCGGTTTTGTTTATATCTTTATGTGGTGGCGTTGCAGTTATGCCACACAAATAAATTTTTTCAACTAAAAAAGCATCACTAGTTCTAAAAACAGAACCTATATTATTTAGACTTCTAATATTGTCTAAAACTATAATAATGGGTGTTTTACTAGCTTGTTTAAAGTCGTCAACACTCAATCTATCAAGTTCGCTGTTTTTTAGTTTTCTCATTGAAATTATTATTAATTAAAGTTATAAATAAAGTTAATATTCTTATTAATGCTATTTAAAATAAAACAGAAGCAAATTTGTGAATAATTATCAATAACTTAAAGAGATTAGATTTTAAAAAAAATCAATATTTAGTTACATTGCAAAGCTATATTAAATAATACTTAAAACAGAATACCTTTGGCAAAAAAGACTAAAAAAGTAACGCCTTTAATGAAGCAGTATAATGCGATAAAGGCTAAATATCCAGATGCTTTATTGTTATTTCGAGTGGGTGATTTTTACGAAACCTTTGGTAGCGATGCTGTAAAAGCAGCTGGAATTTTGGGTATTATACTAACCAAGCGTGGTGCAGGAAGCGAAACAGAAACTGAGCTTGCAGGTTTTCCTCATCATTCTCTAAATACGTATTTACCAAAACTTGTAAAAGCAGGAGAACGTGTTGCCATATGCGATCAGTTAGAAGATCCTAAACAAACAAAAACAATTGTAAAACGTGGTGTTACAGAGTTGGTTACGCCTGGAGTGGCATTGAACGATGAGGTTTTACAATCTAAAACAAATAACTTTTTATGTTCTGTTTATTTTGGAAAAAATACCATAGGTATAGCATTTTTAGATATATCTACAGGAGAGTTTTTAACATCTCAAGGAAACCAAGAATATATTGATAAGTTGTTACAAAACTTTAGTCCAAGTGAAATATTAGTATCTAAACAAAAACGACTTCAGTTTGCAGAAAATTTTGGTGAAGATTTTCACACCTTTAATTTAGAAGATTGGGTTTACCAGTCAGACTATTCAAACGAAACACTTTTAAAGCATTTTAACACCAAATCTTTAAAAGGTTTTGGAGTTGAAAACCTTACTGAAGGTATTATCGCTTCGGGTTCAATTTTACATTATTTATCAGAAACACAACATAATAAATTAGAGCATATTACATCTGTGTCTAGAATAGCTGAAGATGAATATGTTTGGATGGACCGCTTTACAATTAGAAATTTAGAGTTGTATAACTCAACAAATAATAATGCAGTAACATTATTAAACGTTATTGATAAAACAATTTCGCCTATGGGCGGAAGACTTTTAAAACGTTGGTTAGCTTTACCATTAAAAAATGTAGAAAGAATAAAACAACGTCACGAGGTTGTTTCATTTTTAAAAGCAGAAAAAACGATACATCAAAAAATTCAAAATCATATAAAAAGTATAGGAGATGTAGAACGCTTAATATCTAAGGTTGCTACAGGAAAAGTAAGTCCAAGAGAAGTAATTCAGCTTAAAAATTCTTTAGAGTCTATTATACCTATAAAAGCATTATCATCTAATTGCGATAATGAATCTTTAAAAATTATTGGAGATACTTTACAAGGCTGTGATATATTAAGAGATAAAATAAAACAAACGTTAGACGAAGAAGCTCCAGTAAATATATTAAAAGGAAAAACAATTGCAACAGGCTTTTCTAATGAGCTAGATGAACTTAGAGAACTTTCTGCTTCCGGTAAAAGTTATTTAGATAATATGCTAAAACGAGAAAGTGAACGTACAGGTATTACTTCACTTAAAATAGCATCTAATAATGTGTTTGGTTATTATATAGAGGTTAGAAATACGCATAAAGATAAAGTGCCAGAAGAGTGGATTAGAAAACAAACACTTGTTAATGCAGAGCGTTATATAACCGAAGAGTTGAAAGAATACGAAGCCAAAATCTTAGGAGCAGAAGAGCGTATAACTACTATCGAACAAAAATTATTTGCAGAACTTGTGTTATGGATGAATCAATACATAAAACCTGTACAGCAAAATGCTTTTTTAATAGCAAAATTAGACTGTTTGTGTGGTTTCTCTCAATTAGCTAATGAGAATAATTATGTATATCCAGAAATAGACAACTCTTACGATTTAGAGATAATAGAAGGAAGGCATCCTGTAATAGAAAAACAATTACCAATAGGAGAACAGTACATTGCTAATAACGTTTTTTTAGATCGAGATACACAACAAATAATAATGATTACCGGACCAAACATGTCTGGTAAATCTGCAATACTACGTCAAACAGCATTAATTGTATTATTAGCGCAAATAGGAAGTTTTGTGCCAGCAGAAAAAGCAAGAATAGGTTTGGTAGATAAAATATTTACAAGAGTAGGAGCAAGTGATAATATATCAATGGGAGAATCTACTTTTATGGTAGAGATGAATGAAACAGCCTCTATCTTAAATAATATGTCCGATAGAAGCCTAGTCTTACTAGATGAAATAGGAAGAGGAACAAGTACGTATGATGGTATATCTATAGCTTGGGCAATTAGTGAATACCTTCATGAGCACCCAGCAAAAGCAAAAACGCTTTTTGCAACGCATTATCATGAGTTAAATGAAATGACCGAAACTTTTCCAAGAATAAAAAACTTTAATGTATCTGTCAAAGAGTTAAAAGACAATGTACTTTTTTTAAGAAAACTAGTTGAAGGAGGAAGTGAACATAGTTTTGGTATACATGTTGCTAAATTAGCGGGAATGCCACAACAAGTTTTGCGTAGAGCTAATAAAATTTTGAAAAAATTAGAGCAATCACATTCCAGCGAAGAACTAACAGATAAGGTGAAATCTATTAAAGATGAAATGCAATTAAGCTTTTTTAACCTAGACGATCCGTTGTTAGAACAAATTAAAGAAGAAATTTTATTAACAGATATTAATACGTTAACACCAGTTGAAGCATTAATGAAGCTAAACGAAATAAAACGTATGTTAGTGAAGACCAGCGAGGTAAAAAATAATTAAATTATTTTCAAAAAAAACCTTTGTAATTAGAAGAAAAGTTTTAAATTTGCATCCGCAATAGCAATGTTGCTCGTTCATAAAAAACTGCGAAAGTAGCTCAGGGGTAGAGCATCACCTTGCCAAGGTGGAGGTCGTGGGTTCAAATCCCATCTTTCGCTCTGAGATTTACTTTAAAATATACCAAAGATGTTTATACATCTATGCCTGCTGAAGTGGTGGAATTGGTAGACACGTTGGACTTAAAATCCAATGTCCATTAGGACGTACGGGTTCAAGTCCCGTCTTCAGTACAGATGAAAAGCCGAAACGAAAGTTTCGGCTTTTTTTATTTTAATTATTATATAAAAAAAGCCTCACTATCTGTGAGGCTTTTTAATTTTTATTAAATGAGATTATTGCTTATCATCTGCAATTTTATTTAGTTTTTTAATCTCTTCATTATATTCTTCCTTTGCATCTTCCATTTCTCCATCTTTAGCTTCTTCGTTATACTCTTCGATGGCGTTACGGTTAATTTTTACATACATATCAAAAGTTTCATTTATCTCTTCAACTAAATCAGCATAAGCTTCATTTACCTCTTCAATATTTTCATTTACTTCTTTTTCTTTACCATTTCTTTCTTCTACAAACTCATTATATTCTTTTTGTAGATCTTCAACATCTTCTCTAATTTCCTCAGTCATCATCCAGTCTGGCCTATTTGTATTAAGTGCCGCTATTGTGCTACTAATATTAGGAAGTGTAGTTTTCATTTTAGCAAAGTCTGCACCTTCTAGTTTTTTCATTTCTATTGATAGATCATTAAAAGAATTCCATCCACTAATTTGCATAGCTTTTACATCGTTATTCATAGATCTTTCAACAGTAATGCCGTCTTTCGATACAACTTTGTTGTTTGATGCCATCATTTCTCCTTTTTCACTTAAAGTGATGTTTGTATTTGTTTCGGTATTTAATTCCGTATTCATTTCCATATTATCAGCATCTTTAGATTTTTTGTCATCCATACAAGAAGTAAAAGCTAATCCTGATATTGCTATTGCTGCTACTGTTATCTTTAAATTTTTCATAATAATTTAATTTGATTTTTGGTTCACTACAAAGTTATATTGTTGATGTGTGTTCGTAAAATCGTCGTTAATAAATTATTCTTAAATTTTTTTGATTATTTAACAGAAAATGATATCAAATTAACATTTATGTGCCTTTTGTTTAATAATGCTTAAAATTTTTAACTAAATAATGAATTGTATTTTTACGAAAATTAAAATGGTATTAGAATATGTATTAGAGCAGCATATTTAAATAATAGATTATCTTTAAGCTTAAAATTGAATTATTAGTGTCTAACGATAAAAATCTTAAAGCTTCAATTAAAAATGAAGCCATGCTAAAAGACGGCCTTGAAGGATTAGAAACCAGTCCAGAAAGGGCAATACAATCTTTTTATATGATTTCTTTAAAAAATCATATTAAGTTAAGTGCTATTGCAGATACTAAAGCTAATATTTTATTATCTGTAAATGCTATTATTATTTCTTTGGTATTAACTAATTTAATTGCAAAATTAGGAGAGCCAAATAATAAACATCTTACTATACCTGTAATTATAATTTTAATGTCTAGTTTGCTTTGTGTGGTTATTTCAATACTAATTACTAGGCCTAATGTTACTAAAGGTAAGTTTACTCAGGAAGATATAGATAATAATAAAGTTAATTTAGCCTTTTTTGGTAATTTTCATAGTATGGAATATAAGGAATATGAAGCGGCTATAAAGGATATGCACAATAATAACAATTATATATATGGTGCTTTAACTAAAGATTTATATTTTTTAGGTGATGTGATGAGTTTAAAATATAAGTGGTTACGTATTGTTTATACCATTTTTTTAATTGGTTTAATTGTTTCTGCTTTAGCATTTGGTATAGCAATTAAGTTTTTTGGTCCACATTTACATTAAAAAATTAATATGCGATAAAAAAAAGCCTTTTCTAATTTGAAAAGGCTTTTTTATAGTGTATTTGCGTAGTTTATTTTAAATTTTCTAAACTACTTTTTAATGTTTCAATTTTGGCTAAAGCATCTGCTTCTTTCTTTTTCTCTGCGGCTACTACTTGTTCTGGTGCTCCTGCAACAAAACGCTCGTTAGATAGTTTCTTTTGTACAGATTTTAAGAAACCTTCTGTGTAGTTTAATTCTTCGGTTAATTTTTTAATTTCTGCCTCAATATCTATTGCGCCTTCCATTGGTATGAAGTATTCGTTAGATTTTACTCTAAATGTTAATGCGCCTTCCACAGGCTCTTTAACATAGTCTATAGCTTCTAAATTTCCAAGCTTTGATATTACTGCATCGAAATCTGAATTAGAATTTTCGTTGTTTATAACTGAAAAACTTATGGCGTCTTTAAAGGCTATATTTTTTTCTTTTCTAATGTTTCTAATACCAGAAATTACTTCTGAAGCAAATTCAAATTGAGAAATAATCTCTTTATTTACAGGTTTAGCTTCTGGCCATTTTGCAATTATTAATGCTTCTTCTGGAGTACGTTCTGCAATGTATTGCCAGATTTCTTCTGTTAAGAAAGGCATAAACGGATGTAGTATTTTAAGGTTATCCTCAAAAATAGACATTACCTTATTATATGTTGCGACATCAATTGGTTGTTGGTAAGCTGGTTTTACAATTTCTAACAACCAACCACAAAAATCATCGTAAATTAATTTATAAATTGCCATTAAAGCATCACTTAACCTGTATTTGCTAAAGTGATCTTCAATTTCTAAAAGTGCTTCGCTAAATTTTGCTTCATACCAGTTTAAAGCAATTTTACTTGATTCTGGTTGTGCTATATTATCACTTACTTCCCATAAGTTAGTAAGGTTAAAGGCGTTCCAAATTTTATTTCCGAATCCCTTTCCTTGTTGGCATAATGCTTCGTCAAACATTAAATCATTTCCTGCTGCGCTACTTAAAAGTAATCCAACACGAACGCCATCTGCACTGTAATCTTCAATTAGCTTTAAAGCATCTGGAGAGTTTCCTAAAGATTTTGACATTTTACGACGTTGCTTGTCACGAACTAAACCTGTTAAATATACATTGTTAAATGGTTTTTGGTCTTTATATTCGTAACCTGCAATAATCATACGTGCTACCCAAAAGAATAAAATATCTGGTCCAGTTACTAAATCGTTAGTTGGATAGTAGTATTTTATTTCTTCGTTTTCTGGATTACGTATACCATCAAAAACAGACATTGGCCATAACCATGAGCTAAACCAAGTATCTAATGCATCTGTATCTTGTTTTAAATCTTTGGCTTTTAAATCTTGATTATTTGTTTTTACAATAGCTTTTTTAAGTGCTTCCTCGATAGTTTCTGCAACTACAAAATCTTCTTTTCCGTCGCCATAGAAATACGCAGGAATTTGTTGTCCCCAAAGTAATTGACGAGATATATTCCAATCGCGAATATTCTCCATCCAGTGGCGATAGGTGTTTTCAAATTTCTTCGGGAATAATTTAATTTCAGAATCTTCACCTAAAACTGCCTCAATTGCTGGTTTTACCAACTCTTCCATTTTTAAGAACCACTGGTCGCTTAATCTAGGCTCGATAACAGCTTTAGTACGTTCAGATGTTCCTACTTTATTAATATGTGTTTCAGTTTTTATTAAAACACCTAAAGTTTCTAATGCTTTTGCTACATTTTTTCTTGCTACAAAACGATCTTGACCTTCAAATTGTAAGCCATAGCTATTTAATGTAGCATCTTCATTAAAAATATCTATCACCTCAAGTTTGTGTTTATCGCCAAGGTTTTTATCGTTTTCATCATGTGCAGGTGTTACTTTTAAACAACCTGTACCAAATTCAAGGTCTACATATTCATCTTGAATAATAGGTATTACACGATTGCTAATTGGTACTATGGCTTTTTTTCCACGTAAGTGTGCAAAACGTTCATCTTCTGGATTAATACAAATTGCTGTATCGCCAAATATTGTTTCAGGACGTGTTGTTGCAATGGTTAAGGCATCATCGCTTCCTTCTATTTTATAATTTATGTAATATAAGTTTCCTTGTCTTTCTTCGTGTATTACTTCTTCATCAGACAAAGTTGTCTTTGCTTCTGGATCCCAATTTACCATTCGGTATCCTCTATAAATCAATCCTTTTTCGTGTAAATCGACAAAAACTTTAATTACAGCTTCAGACATATCGTCATCCATTGTAAATTTAGTACGGTCCCAATCGCAAGAACACCCTAATTTTTTAAGTTGCTCAAGTATTACACCTCCATATTCTTCTGTCCATTCCCAGGCGTGTGCTAAAAACTCATCTCTTGTTAGGTCATTTTTGTCAATACCTTGTTCTTTTAATTTAGCAACAACTTTAGCTTCGGTTGCAATAGAGGCGTGATCTGTACCAGGGACCCAACAGGCGTTTTTACCTTGTAAACGCGCGTGACGAATTAATACATCTTGTATAGTATTATTAAGCATGTGTCCCATGTGTAAGACTCCTGTTACATTTGGTGGAGGAATTACTATGGTATATGGTTCTCTTTCGTCTGGAGTAGAATGAAAATAGTTATTCTTCGTCCAGTAATCGTACCACTTGTTTTCTGCTTCAATAGCATTATATTTTGATGGAATTTGCATACTTTGGAATAGTTTTTGAAATATATCTTGCAAAAGTACTTATATTTCTTTTTCTGCGAAAAATTAACGAGTATTAATGTATAGTTAAATATGTATAATGTACTTGTGAGATTGCATTACATCTAATATTTTTGCAGAACAAAGAGAAAGTATATACATTTACAAAACATATAAAACAATAAATGATGAAAAATTTAATAGTAGTAATGTTTGTCGGTTTAATGACATTTTCTGTTAACGCTCAAGAGAAAGTTGCAAAAATTGAATTTAAAGAAACAACCATAGATTATGGTACAATTGAAAAAGGAGCTAATGGAATTAGAACTTTTGAATTTACAAACACAGGAGATGCTCCATTAATTATATCTAAAGCAAGTTCTACATGTGGTTGTACGGTTCCTAAAAAACCAAAAGATCCTATTATGCCAGGAAAAACAGGAGAGATAGAGGTTAAGTATGATACTAAAAGAGTTATGCCTATTAGAAAAACAATAACTGTTTTATCTAATGCAGATACGCCAAGTGTAGCTTTAAAAATTAAAGGAGAGGTAATAGATCCTTCTAAAACTAGTGTGTTAAACGCTAAGAAAAAGAGCGTAATGGAGCAATAATACTTTGTTAACATAAATTAAAAAAAGCCGGAAACATTAGTTTCTGGCTTTTTTTATTTTAAAGGTGATTTTAGTAGAAACTTATATTTTAAAAGCTGTCCATTTCTATCTACGGTTAGAGTGATTTTTTTTCCTTCTTCTTTAAAAAACTTAGCTGTTAGTTGTTGTAAACTGTAATTTTTAGTATCGACATTGTTAATCCTCAAAACAACGTCACCTTTTTTTAAACCGGCAACAAAAGCAGGAGAGTTGTCTCTAATTTCCCAAATTACAAATGCAGGTTTTATATCAAACTTTGTGTTTAATGAATAGGTGTTGTTTGAAGAGTTTTCATTTTGCGAAGCGTATGTAAATACATTGCTATTATCAATTTCCTCGACAAGTCTTATGCCTTCTTTTATAATAGTTATACCGCTTTTATTATAACTAAAAATAGTATTGAAATTTTTATTTTTTTTAAATTTAATTATAGAATCTTTATAATTAATAGTAAGATTAAATCGTTTTAAAATTTCGCCTCCAATACTACCGTTTCTACCATCTATTTGTTTTACTAAGGTTAAGTATTCTTCATCAGGAAAAGACACTTTAGGTTTATTTAAATTATATGAATTTATTGTTATGGTTTCAATAATAGAACGCGTACCATGAATGCTTCCGCTTAAACCAAAACCTAAAAAATCACTAAACCTCTTATTGGTATTTACAATGCCTAAACTATCATCTTTAAAAAGCCATAAAGAATCACTACTTCCAGTATCTATCAATAATTTTAACGGTACTTGTTTATTGTTAATCTTAGCTTTTAAATTTATATATGGTTTGTTTTTATGAAATTGCAATTTAAAATACTCACATTTCTTGCATTTTTTAGGTTTGTAATTTTTATGGTTAGATAGTTTTAGTTGTTTTTTAGTGTAATTTATATCAACAATTAAATTTTTAAAAATATCATAGCCAATTATGCCATGAATAGGTACACCAAGGTAAGGTGCGAAATTTATAGAGGAGTCCAAAACTATATAAAAATCTTGATTGTAGCTTGTGGTGTTTCCAATTACAAAAGTGTTGTTTTTAGATTTTAAAGCTTGAGTTAAGCCGCCGTTACCTAAACCTTTAAGGTATATTTTTTCAGAATATTTGTTATTTAAAGAGTCTGTTACATTTAAAAAGTTAAAAACAATAGGTTTGTTAACTCCAGAATCTAATAGAAAAGAAAGCTCTACGCCATTTACAGTTATGGGAACAATTATAATGTTATTAATAAGTTTAAAATTAATTTTATCAACACCTTTTTTGTTATTAATAGCAAATCCATTTTGTGCAAAATTAAAATTAAGAAAGCACAAAAATAAAATGAAACTACAAGCAATATTTTTTAAAAACATAACATAGTAAGTTAAGCATTTTATTAACATAGATTAGACTTTTTTTTTGCAACTTTGTTTTTTAAAATTAATTCTATGCCAACGATTTCAAAAAAAGGGCAATTAATGCCACAATCGCCAATAAGAAAGTTAGTTCCTTATGCAGAAAAAGCATATAAAGCAGGGAAAACCGTTTACCACTTAAATATTGGGCAACCAGACATAAAAACACCTCAAGTAGCATTAGATGCAGTAAAAGTGCACTCGTTAGATATTTTAGCATATACACGATCTGAAGGTTCTGAAGGTTACAGAAGAAAAATAGCAGATTACTATGCTAAAAATGAAATTAATGTAAAACATGATGATATAATTGTAACTACAGGAGGAAGTGAAGCATTACTGTTTGCATTTGGTAGTATAATGGATGTTGAAGATGAAATCATAATTCCAGAACCTTTTTATGCAAATTATAACGGGTTTTCAACAGCATCAGGAGTGAAAGTTGTTCCTGTTATATCTAAAATTGAAGATAATTTTGCATTACCACAAATAGAGGAGTTTGAAAAACTAATAACTCCAAATACAAAAGCGATATTAATTTGTAACCCAGGAAATCCAACAGGTTATTTATATTCTAAAGAAGAAATAAAAAAACTAGCTGCTATAGTTGAAAAGCATGATTTATTTTTAATTGCAGATGAGGTTTATAGAGAGTTTGCTTACGATGGAGCAACACATTATTCAATTTTACAAGAAGAAAGTTTAGAAGATTATGCTATAGTAATAGATTCTGTGTCTAAGCGTTATAGCATGTGTGGTGCTAGAATAGGATGCTTAGTTTCAAAAAATAAAGAAGTTATACAAACAGCATTAAAATTTGCTCAAGCAAGACTAAGCCCACCAACATTAGCACAAATTGCTAGTGAAGCAGCATTACAAACTCCACAAAGCTATTTTGATGAAGTTATAGAAGAGTATGTAGAAAGACGAAACACTTTAATTAAAGAATTAAACAAAATTGAAGGTGTACAAGTCGCAAATCCAAAAGGTGCGTTTTATTGTATAGCACAATTACCTATAAAAAACAGCGATGCCTTTGCGCAATGGTTATTAGAGGAATTTGATGTTGATGGAGAAACTGTAATGGTAGCACCTGCAGCAGGATTCTATTCAACACCTGGTGTTGGACTAAACCAAATAAGAATTGCTTATGTTTTAAATAATGAAAGTTTAGTAAAAGCTGTAAATATTTTAAAAGAAGCACTAAAAATATATAAAGATTAGTGCGAGTACAACACAACATATCTCTTAAAAAATATAATACCTTTGGTTTGGATGTGGCAGCAAAACACTTTGTGTCTGTTGCTACTGTAGACCAGTTGTTAGATGTTTTAAAACTTGACAACTATCAAGATAAATTTATACTTGGTGGAGGTAGTAATATGCTTTTAACAAAAGATATTGATGCGCTAGTAATACATATAAATTTAAAAGGTATAAGTATAGAAAAAGAAACAGATACTCATGTATATGTAAAAGCTAATGCAGGAGAAAACTGGCATGAATTTGTACTGTGGACATTAAATAATAATTTTGGAGGCTTAGAAAACATGTCTCTAATTCCAGGCAATGTAGGGACATCTCCAATACAAAACATTGGAGCTTATGGTGTAGAATTAAAAGATAATTTTGTGTCTTGCGAAGCTTTAAATTTAAGCACTTTAAAGTTAGATAGTTTTAATAAAGAAGCTTGCGAATTTGGATACCGAAATTCTATTTTTAAAAATCAAGCTAAAGGAAAATATATTATTACAAGTGTAGTTTTTAAACTAACAAAAAAGAAACATAACCTTCAAACAAATTATGGAGCAATACAATCTCAATTAGAAATAATGGGAGTTGTGCACCCAACAATAAAAGAAGTTTCGAAAGCAGTAATTGCAATAAGACAAAGTAAATTACCAAACCCAAAAGAGATTGGTAATAGTGGAAGCTTTTTTAAAAATCCAATAATTTCTTTAGAAGAGTTTGAAAAATTAAAAGAAAATTTTCCAACTATACCAAGTTATAAAGTATCAGGAAAAAAAATAAAAATACCAGCAGGTTGGTTAATAGAAACAGCAGGATTTAAAGGTAAAACTTTTGGAAATTATGGAGTACATAAAAATCAAGCTTTAGTTTTAGTTAATTATGGTGGTGCAAAAGGTGAAGATATTGTAAATCTTTCAAAATTGATACAAAAAACAATTTATCGTATATTTAAAATCTCTATAGAAGCAGAAGTAAATATTATATAGTTGTAAAACGACAATATTTTAGATTATTAACTGTTAACTAACAAACAAATAACCAACATTGAGTAATACTTTAGAAAATACTATAATAACGTTACTTAAAAACAACGATAAAAAAGCGATATCCTTATTATATGAAAATTACTCTGGAGCTCTTTTAGGAGTTATAAAAAAAGTTATAAAAGACGATGATACAGCTCAAGATGTATTACAAGAGAGTTTTGTAAAAGTTTGGAAAAAAGGGAAAAGTTATGACCCAGAAAAAGCAAAATTGTTTACATGGTTATACCGTATAGCATATAACTCTGCAATAGATAAAGTACGTTCTTTAAACAATAAAATGACTAAAGAAGTCCAAATTGAAGAATCAAACGTATATAAATTGACGACCAGTAGTTTAAATCAAGACACTTTAGATATAAAAAAGCACATGAGTAGTTTAGATTTTAAATATCAGGTAGTGCTAAACGCGCTTTTTTTTGAAGGCATGACACAACAAGAAGCGAGCGACGAATTAGAAATTCCGTTAGGAACAATAAAATCAAGATTAAAAATAGGATTACGTGAATTGAAGAAGATTTACAACCCTTAATTGTAAGAAAATGACTGTTGATACTAAAACATTTTTGAAATCTGGCTTATTAGAAAAGTATTTAATTGGCCAAACAACAACTCAAGAAACTCTTGAGGTTGAGACGCACATAGAATCCTCGATAGAGGTGAAAACTGCATACAATAAATTACAGGATAATTTAGAATTAGTTGCATTGGCTAACGCCAAAGAAGCTCCAGTACATATATTAGGTGATATATTAAATGAGTTAGACGAAAAACCTGTAGTAACTATGGCAGAAAAACCTAAAAAATCATTTTTTGCTTTTGGAATAGCAGCAAGTGTTGCCGCATTAATATTTGCAGGTACCTCGTTGTTTTTCTACAACATGAATGTAGGTTTAATGGAAGAAAACCAGAAAATTGTTGATGAGGTTTTTGATTTAAGAGACGATATTTTAGGAAATAATTTAAAATTAGAAGCGCTCTCAAGTCAAATTGCTCAACTTAACGATCCAGAAACCGAAAAGTATATACTAAAAGGAGACCGAAGAGCAAAAAATCTTAAAACGGTAGCTTATATAAATCCTAAAAAAAAGAAAGCCATGATAGATGTTGTGTCTTTACCAATTTTGCCAGCGAATAAGGAATACCAAATGTGGGTAGAAATTCAAGATAAAATGGTAAATATGGGAGCTTTAACTGTTACAGAGAGAAGATTGCAGGAAGTGCCATTTACAAAAGATGCATTGGGTTTAAGTATAACTATAGAAGAAAAAGGAAAAAATGTTTTAAAATCATCTGAAACACCTGTTGCAGAAATTTCTTTAAAACTTGATGAATAACTTTAGTTACCATTTATTTTTATAAAAAAAAGCCTCACAAATAGTGAGGCTTTTTTTGTTTTATGTCCAAACTCTAGAATTAGTCTTTACTAAAAAACGCTTTATGTATAAAACCAGCAACAATTGCTCCAGCAATTGGCGCTAGCCAAAACAGCCATAATTGACCAAGATAATCACCACCTTGAGCAAAAAGTGCTTGACTTGTTGATCTAGCAGGATTTACAGATGTATTGGTTATAGGTATGCTAATTAAATGAATTAAAGTCAAAGCTAAGCCAATAGCAATGCCAGCGAATCCTTTTGGAGCTTTAGGATAAGTGCTTCCTAATATAATTAATAGAAAAAACATAGTTAATAAAAACTCAGCTAGCAAAGCTGAAGTCATAGAATAACCACCAGGAGATAAAGCATCATAACCGTTAGCAGCAAAACCTCCAACATCTGTAAAGCCAGATTTACCAGAAACAATAAATAATAATGCAGTTGCTGCAGTTATAGCACCAATTAATTGAGCAATAATATAACCAGGAAGCTCTTTAGCAGGAAACTTACCTCCAGCCCAAAGCCCAATTGATACAGCCGGATTGAAATGTGCTCCAGAAACATGACCAACAGCATAAGCCATAGTTAGTACAGTTAAACCAAAAGCTAATGATACACCAACAAATCCAATACCTAACTCTGGAAATCCAGCAGCAAAAATTGCACTACCACAACCACCAAAAACCAACCAAAAAGTTCCAAAAAACTCTGCAAATAATTTTTTCATAATTTAAAATGTTAAAAGTTAAAGTATCAAATTATAAAATAATCAACCAATTGGCTCTTAGGTTTTTTTATAAATAACTTTTTCGTTAAAAAACTAATTTTAATGTTTAAATGAATTTTCAAAAAACTATTCAAATTATAAATATGAGCTTGTTTTTCTAAAAAACCGTATCTTTGTAGTTCTAAAAAAAAGCAATTATTTTGAAACTTTTACTACTAACATTAGCATTATTAGGTATAGCTGTTGCAGGAATTGCAATAAAAATTTGGGCAAAAAAAGACGGTAAATTTGCAGGAACTTGTGCTAGCCAAAACCCAATGATAAATACAGAAGGTGAAGCCTGTGGCTTTTGTGGAAAAACTCCAGATCAATTTGAAAATTGTAGCGAACCACAACATTCATAAAATTGCATGGGTCTATTAGACTTTGTTTTCTATAGCTTTGTAGCTATAGTATGTGTTCAAATTGTTTTTTATGGAATCCTTTTTGGTAAATTCGCTTTTAAAAAGCAGGAACTTGAAACCAAAAAAGAAGTTTCAATGCCAATTTCTGTTTTAGTTTGTGCAAAAAACGAAGCTCAAAATTTACAAGAGTTCTTACCTTTAATATTAACTCAGGACTATACTAAGTACGAAGTTGTTTTAATTAACGATGCTTCACATGATGATACATTAGATGTCATGGAAGCATTTGCAGCAAAACATAACAATATTAAAATTGTAAATGTAAAAAATACCGAAGCTTTTTGGGCAAATAAAAAATACGCTTTAACACTTGGTATAAAAGCAGCAACACACGACCATTTATTATTTACAGATGCAGATTGTAAACCAGTATCAAAACATTGGATTACTCAAATGGCATCTCATTTTGTAGAAAATAAAACTATAGTTTTAGGCTATGGTGCTTACCATAAAATAAAAAAATCTTTTTTAAATAAATTAATACGTTACGAAACGCTTTTAACTGCAATACAATATTTTTCTTTTGCACAATTAGGGACACCTTATATGGGAGTTGGCAGAAATTTAGCCTACCATAGAAAAGAGTTTTTTAAAACAAATGGATTTATAAAGCATATTAAAATACGTTCTGGTGATGATGATTTATTTATAAATGAAGCTGCAAATGCAAAAAACACAAGCGTTTGTTATAATAATAACAGTTTTACAACATCAAATCCAAAAACCACTTTTAATAGCTGGTTTAGGCAAAAAAGGCGTCACGTTTCTACAGCCAAATTATATAAATTTAAACATAAAGCATTATTGGCGCTATTTTACACTTCGCAAATATTGTTTTGGGTATTATTAACACTACTATTAATCACTTTATTTAACTGGCAATTAGTACTAATTTTAACGTGTTTTAGGTTGTTAATACAATATTTAGTTATTGGCTTTTCGGCAAAAAAATTAAATGAGATAGATGTGCTTTTTGTATTACCTTTTCTCGAAGTTTTTTTAATTGGATTTCAATTAACTATATTTATAACCAATCTTATCTCAAAACCTAACTATTGGAAATAGAACAAGCCATTGCTAAGGCAAAAGAAAATAATCAAAAGGCATTTAATTTTTTGTTAGATGAGTTTTGGGATTACGTTTACGGTTTTCAGTTAAAACGCATAGAAAATGAAAATGATGCTGAAGATATAACCATTCAAACATTTTCAAAAGCTTTCGATAAAATAAATACTTATAACGAAAAATATACATTTAAAACTTGGTTAATAACCATTTCTAGAAATATTCATATCGATTTACTTCGAAAAGAAAAAAGCTCCATTCACTCCAAAATAACAGATCAAGACCAAGAAAAAATATATCGTGTTATGGATGATGCACCATCGCCAGAAGACAAATTAATTACCGAACAAAATCTGGCAAAACTACTCCGCGATATAAAAAAACTTAAACCACACTACCAAGAGGTAATAAACTTAAGGTATTTTCAAGAGTTAAGTTATTCAGAAATTAGTGACCAACTTAACGAGCCAATAAATAATGTTAAAGTTAAATTACTTCGAGCAAAAAAGCTTTTAGCAGCAATTATTAAAAAATAGGCAAGACAGCTTTTAGTATTTACTAGCAGCCTATTTTATAGAATACTTCGTATCTTTGTATCTGGATATTTTTATATATGAGTACAGAAACAATATTAAAACCAAAACAAACCGAAAGACAGCCAAAACCTAAATGGTTACGTGTAAAATTACCAACAGGTAAAAAATACACAGAGCTTCGTGGTTTAGTAGATAAATATAAGTTAAATACTATTTGTACATCTGGTAGTTGTCCTAATATGGGAGAATGTTGGGGAGAAGGAACTGCTACATTTATGATATTAGGAAACGTATGTACACGTTCATGTGGTTTTTGTGGTGTAAAAACAGGAAGGCCAGAAACTGTAGATTGGGATGAGCCAGAAAAAGTAGCACGCTCTATAAAAATAATGAATATTAAACATGCGGTTTTAACTAGTGTTGATAGAGACGATTTAAAAGATATGGGAAGCATTATGTGGGCAGAAACTGTAAAATCTGTTCGACGTATGAATCCGCAAACCACAATGGAAACACTTATTCCAGATTTTCAAGGTTTAGAAAAACATATAGATCGTATTATAGAAGTTGCTCCAGAAGTAGTATCTCATAATATAGAAACTGTAAAACGTTTAACACGTGAAGTTAGAATACAAGCAAAATACGAACGTAGCTTAGGTGTTTTAAAATACTTAAAACAACAAGGGCAACGCCGCACAAAATCTGGTATTATGTTAGGTTTGGGTGAAACTAGAGAAGAAGTTATAGAAACGCTACATGACCTTAAAGCAAATGATGTAGATGTAGTAACTATTGGGCAGTATTTGCAGCCAAGTAAAAAGCATTTGCCTGTAAAACAATTTATCACGCCAGAGCAATTTAAAGAATACGAAACTATAGGTTTAGATTTAGGATTTAGACACGTAGAAAGTAGTGCTTTAGTACGTTCATCGTATAAAGCACAAAAACACATTAATTAAAAAATGATTACTGTTGCCATTAATGGCTTTGGCCGTATAGGTCGTCGTGTTTTTAGATTATTACAAGATTATAATAATATAAAAGTAGTCGCAATAAATGATTTGGCAGATGCTAAAACATTGAGTCATTTGTTTAAATACGATAGTATTCACGGTGTGTTTAAAGGTAATGTTTCTTCAGGAAGGAATAGTATTATAGTTAACGAAGAAGAAGTGCCACTATATAATTTTAAGCATCCACAAGAAATAGATTGGAGTGTTTTAAAACCAGACTTTGTAATTGAAGCTACAGGAAAATTTAAAACAACCGAAACATTAAACTACCATATTAAAAACGGTGCAAAAAAAGTAATTTTAAGTGTTCCTCCAGTAGATGATGATATAAAAACTATAGTGCTAGGTACAAACGAGCATATTTTAAATGGTAATGAAACCATTATTAGTAATGCTTCATGTACAACAAATAATGCAGCACCAATGATTGCTATAATTAACGATTTGTGCGGCATTAATCAAGCTTATATTACAACAATTCATTCCTATACTACAGATCAAAGTTTGCATGATCAACCACATCGCGATTTACGTAGAGCAAGAGCAGCAGGACAATCTATTGTGCCAACAACAACAGGAGCAGCAAAAGCACTAACTAAAATTTTTCCAGAATTAGAAGAGGTTATTGGTGGTTGTGGAATTCGTGTTCCAGTAGCTAATGGTTCGTTAACAGATATTACTTTTAATGTAAAACAAACGGTTTCTATAGATATTATAAACCAGGCATTTAAAAAAGCCTCAATGACTAAATATAAAGGAATTGTTGAGTATACAGAAGATCCAATTGTTTCTATTGATATTGTTGGGAATCCACACTCTTGTATTTTTGATTCGCAAATGACTTCTGTAATTGGAAATATGGTAAAAATTATTGGTTGGTATGACAATGAAACAGGATATTCTAACCGAGTTATTGAACTAATGCTCAATTTGTCGTCAAAAAACGTGCTTTTATCGATATAATAATTATATTTGAACCAATTAAAGATTAACCAATGTCCCTCTGTAATAAGATATTAAGTGCTTTTTTATTATTATTAAGTGTTTCTGTTCATTCTCAAAATTTTAGTGAACAAGAAATAGAGTCTTTGCAAGTTGTTGTAGATAACTCATTAAATAAAGCGCAAACAAGTATTAATACACATCAATACTTTAAAGCGCAACAAGATTTAAATAAAGCATTAGAAAACGCTACAACTATAGACAATAAAAAAAGTCTTGGTTTAATCTACTCTAAAATGGGTAAGGTTAATTATGCGTTAGAAGCACCTAATGACGCGGTAAAAAACCTTATTAAAGCCAGTGAACTACAGCGTTTTAGTAAAGATTATATAAATCTTGCAGAAACCTATAAAACGTTAGGTGATGTATATAGTTTTACAAAAGATTTCGATAAAGCATTAGACTATTATAAGTCTGCAGAAACATACTTTAATCAAGAAAGCTTACATAATTATGAAACCGAAGCTATTTTAAAAAAAGGAAATGTTTTATTGGCTTTAGGTAATAAAAATAAAGCAATAAAGGCATTCCAAAAAGCAAACCAATTAGCAAACCAATATCAAGTTAAAAATATTGCAAGTGCGGCACTTTTTTCTTTAGCAAAAGCACAGCAAGACGATAATTTAAAAGACGCTATTAAAAAAGCAACGCAAGCCTTTGTAATAGCAAAAGAGAATGGTTATGCAAACATTTTAAACGATGGTTACTTAACATTAAGTAGTTTATACGAAAAAGATAATAATCTAGAGTTAGCTAATTTATATTTAAAAGCACACTTAAAATTATCAGACTCATTATTACAAGTAAAACGATCTCAGGCAGCTTTAGATAAGGCGCAGCTTTTAACAATAAATAAAACCGAATTTCAAAACCAAAAAGAAGCAGATTTACAAAAAGAATCTGAGTTTAGTACATTCGACCAATTAACAACAATACTTAGTATAGCGTTAATTACAATTTTATCTTTATTAACATTATCGCTTTATAAAAATAATAATATAAGACTAAAGTCTAATAATATACTTCACAAAAAAAATAGTGAATTAATAGTCGCTATGGAAAAAGCAGAATTAGCATCTAGAACAAAAGCTAATTTTTTATCTACAGTAACACATGAGTTACGTACGCCATTATATGCTGTTACGGGTTTAACAAATATGCTTTTAGATGAAGATCCAAAACCAGAACAAGTCCAGCATTTAAAATCATTAAAATTTTCAGGAGACTACTTACTTACATTTATTAATGATATTCTTCAAATTAATAAAATTGAAGCTAATAAAGTAGATATTGAAGCAGAGGTTTTTAATCTTAAAAAGAAAATGTCTAATGTAATTTCAGCATTAAACAATTCAGCTTTAGATAATAATATTAAAATCCACTTAGAGTATGATGAGAGTTTACCACTTAATTATAACTCCGACCAATTAAAAATTTCTCAAATATTAATTAACCTAATAGGTAACTCTATAAAATTCACAAAAGATGGAGATATTTGGGTAAGAGCGAAAAAAATTAGTGAAAAAAACGGACTTTACAATGTTTTGTTTGAAATTGAAGATAACGGTATAGGTATTAGCAAAGAAAAACAAGAACACATGTTCGAGAGCTTCTCTCAAGGCTCAATTCAAATTAACAGAAAATACGGTGGAACAGGTTTAGGACTATCTATTGTTAAAGGATTAATAGATATTTTAAAAGGAAAAATTTACTTAAAAAGTGAATTAGGAAAAGGATCTACTTTTTATTTCGAACTACCAATGCAATATACAGAGCAAGTAGTTAAAGAAAAGGAAGTAAATTACTTTAAAGATGTTGAAGAAGTAAAGCTAGATAATGTTAAAATCTTAGTAGTTGAAGATAATAAAATCAACCAAATGATTACTAAAAAGATTTTAAATAAAATGAAGCTTAATTGCGATGTTGTAGACAATGGTGAAGTAGCAGTAGATAAAGTACAAAATGGTAATTACGATGTAGTTTTAATGGATATTCATATGCCAGGAATTAGCGGTATAGAAGCTACAAAACTTATTAGAGCTTTTGATAAAGACTTAACCATTTTTGCACTTACAGCTGTAACCATAGAAGATAAAATGCAGGAATTTGACGAAGCTGGATTTACAGATATAATCTCTAAGCCATTTAAACAAGAAGATTTCGAGAAAAAATTATACGAAGCCTTAATTGTAAAACAAAACTAAAAACGGTTTATAAAATTTAAAATAGAGGCATTAAAACCCTTACTATTATCAATAGAAACTGTAATAGGTAAGTAATATAAGTTGTCACTTAACTCACTATGGTCTTTAAGTCTAACAAAATCTTTTTCGGTAGTAATTATTAATGTTTCTTTAGCAAAACGCTCTATATCTAAAGCAGAAAAATTATAATGATCTTTAAATTCTAGATGATTAAATTTAAGTTGTTTTTTATTTAAAAAAGAAACTAAAGGCTTAGCGTTTGCAATACCAGTAACTAATGTAAAACTTTGCACATCTTGTAACGCAATTTTTTTAGAGTTAGAAATAACAAACTCACTATAACTAATAGAGCTAAAAAAAACTTTTTGGTAAGGCTTAGGCTTTATTTTACTTATAATAATATCTTTTTCAAGCTTGTTAATAGTTTCTGGGCATTTAGTTACAACAATAACTTGTGCTCTTTTCGCGCCGTTTTTAGGTTCTCTTAAATCACCAGTAGGCAAAACAAAATCACTGTAAAAAGGCTTATTATAAGTTGTTAGTAAAATATTAAATCCGGCTTTTACTTTTCTATGCTGAAATGCATCGTCTAATACTACAACTTCAGGCTTGTTTTTTAATGCTCTAAGTATTTCAATACCATGTTGTCTATTCTCATCAACAGAAACTAAAATATCATCTTTAAATTTATGATAAAACTGAAACGGTTCGTCTCCAATTTCTAATGCTGTAGTAGTTGTATTTGCTAATCTAAAACCTTTCGTCTTTCGGCCATAACCACGACTTAATGTAGCTATTTTATAGTCTTCTTTTAAAAGCTTTATTAAATATTCAACCATTGGCGTTTTACCAGTGCCACCAGCACTTAAATTCCCAACACATAATACAGGAAATGTATAAGATTTAGACGATTTGTAGCCCAAATCATAAAACAAATTTCTAAACCATGTAATTGCAAAATATATGGGTACAATAGGTAATAATAAAAGTCTAATTAATTTCATTAACTGTGTTTAAGCATAACGAAAGTAAAAATTTTATATTTGTTAAGTATTATTTCAACAAAACAATTACAAATCACATGATAATTCAAGACGTTATAAACCATTTAGAAGACTATGCACCATTAGCTTATGCCGAAGCGTTTGATAATGTAGGATTATTAGTTGGCGATAAACAAAATGAAGTCACAGGAATTTTAGTCACACTAGACACGCTTGAGGCAGTTGTGGACGAAGCAATTGAGAAAAATTGCAACCTAATTGTAAGTTTTCATCCTATAATATTTAAAGGTTTAAAAAAACTCACGGGTAAAAATTATGTAGAACGTACTGTGTTAAAAGCCATAAAAAATGATATTGCAATTTACGCCATACATACAGCTTTAGATAACCATATAAATGGAGTAAACGATATTATTTGCGCCCAGTTAAAATTAAACAACCGTAAAATATTAATACCACAAGCACAAACAATAAAAAAGCTAACAACTTATGTACCTAAAAACGAAGCAGAAAACTTACGAAATGCTATTTTTAAAGTTGGAGCAGGAGCAATAGGTAATTATAACCACTGTAGTTTTAATGTAGAAGGCGTGGGTACTTTTAATGGAAACGAAAATTCAAATCCAACAATTGGAGAAAAAGGAAACACCCATTTTGAAAACGAAACACAAGTTTCAATAACATTTTCAAAACATCTAGAATCCAAAGTAATTAAAGCTTTGCATAAAAATCATACATATGAAGAAGTAGCGTATGAGATAACGACTTTAGAAAACAAAAATCAAAATATAGGAATAGGCAAGATAGGTGAGTTGCAAACTGCTATGGAAGAAACAGAGTTTTTTACCTATTTAAAACAAAACATGAATGTAAATGTTGTTCGTCATTCTAATTTATTAAATAAATCCATAAAAAAAGTTGCCGTGTTAGGAGGTTCTGGAAGTTTTGCAATTAGTGCAGCAAAAGCAATGGGAGCAGATGTTTTTATTACTGCAGATTTAAAATATCATGACTTTTTTCAAGCAGAAAACAATATAATCTTGGCAGATATTGGGCATTATGAAAGCGAACAATACACAAAAAACGGAATAGTAGCACATCTTACAAAAAAAATTAGTAATTTTGCAATCATTTTATCAAATATAAATACCAATCCTGTTCAATATTTTTAAGTATGGCAAAGAGTAAAGAAGTAACTGTAGAAGAACGATTAAGATCTTTATACGACTTACAATTAATCGATTCTAGAATCGACGAAATAAGAAACGTTCGTGGAGAACTGCCTTTAGAAGTTAGTGATCTAGAAGATGAAGTTGCTGGTTTAAACATAAGACTTGAAAAACTTAGTGATAGTTTAGCACTAATAGATTCTCAAATTAGTGATAAGAAAAATTTAATTGAAGAGGCAAAAACTTTAATTAAAAAATACAGCGAGCAGCAAAAAAATGTTAGAAATAACAGAGAATTTAACTCTTTAACTAAAGAAGTTGAGTACCAAGAGCTTGAAATTGAATTAGCAGAAAAACACATTAGAGAGTTTAAAGCTCAAATAGAGCAAAAAAACGAAGTTATTGCTAAAACAAAAGAATTAACTAAAGAAAGAGAAAAGCACTTAAAGCACAAAAAAGGTGAGTTAGATGCCATTCTTAGCGAAACAGCAAAAGAAGAAGAAGCTTTACTTAAAAAATCTGAAGATTATAAAAAGAAAATCGAAGAGCGCTTAGTAAAAGCATATAGCCGTATTCGTGCAAACGTAAAAAATGGTTTAGCAGTTGTGCCTATCGAAAGAGGAGCATCTGGAGGTTCTTACTTTACAATTCCACCACAAGTACAAATGGAAATAGGTTCGCGTAAAAAAATTATTACAGATGAGCATTCTGGACGTATTCTTGTAGACGAATTATTAGCTGCAGAACAAAAAGAAAAAATGGAAAAAATGTTTAAAAAACTATAGTTCCATTACAAACTTAAAAAAGCCTTCAATACGTTGAAGGCTTTTTTTTTGCATAATTTTAAAACAATTTAAATTAAGTTTTAATAGCTTTATTCGACTAACAACAAAAATTAAATATGAAAAAGATACTATTATTACTAACAGTTAGTTTGTTTTTTAGCTGTAAAAATACCGCTCAAAACACAAATAAAACAGCAGAAAAACAAGATGTTAAAAGTGCTACACCTGTTCAAGTACCTTTAGAAAATGGAAAAGCAAAAGCCTACTTTGCAAGTGGCTGTTTTTGGTGTGTAGAAGCAGTATACGAAAGTGTAAAAGGAGTAGAAGAGTCTATTAGCGGTTATGCTGGAGGTCATACTAAAAACCCAACTTATGAATCAAGCAACACAGGCAGAACAGGTCATGCCGAAGCTGTTGAGGTTATTTATAATCCAGATGTAGTAAGTTTTGCAACTTTAGTAGATGTTTATTTTGCTTCGCAAAACCCAACCCAAGTTAACGGTCAAGGTCCAGATAGAGGTTCACAATACCGCTCTATAATATTCTATCAAAATAATGAACAAAAAGAAATTATAGAGCGTAAAAAAGAAGCATTGGCAAAAAAAATAGGTAAACCAATCGCAGCAGAAGTGTATCCGTTTCAAAAATTTTGGATAGCAGAAGATTATCATCAGGATTACGAAAAACTACATCCTAATAATCCTTATATAAAAAATGTTTCAGTACCTAGATTAAAGCGCTTTCAATCTAAAATGCCAGAAGTATTAAAGAAAAATGCACATTAAATTTTAGTCGCTTTAAGTTCAAAAATAAGAGGATATAATTTATCCTTTGTTACATAATTACCCGATTTAGTTTGCTCTAGGTCGGGCAAAACATTATAAGGGCTTTCGTTATGCTCATTTAAATATTCAATTTTTAAACCAGCTTCAGTTAGAGCATTAATAACTTCGCTTAAACCATGGTTCCAGCCATATTCTTTACTAGTAATATTAGCGTTTTCATTAGCATAAGTGCCTTCATATTCTTCATAAATTACTTCGTCTTGCATATAGCCATATTTCATTACTGGTTTGCCATCTAAATAATCAAACATCCAAACTATTGGGTGAAATTCAGCCATATAAAATGTGCCTCCAGTCTTTAATTTTTCAGCAATCATTTTTCCCCAAGGTTTTAAATCTGGTAGCCAGCCAATAACACCGTAACTTGTAAATACAATGTCAAAAGAGTTCCTAACGTGTTTAGTTGTATCTAATACATTGCAGCACACAAATTCTGCATCTAAATTTAATTCATTATTTAAATCTTTAGCAAGTTTTATACCTGCATCGCTTAAATCTACACCAGTACATTTTGCTCCCAATCTACTCCAGCTTAATGTGTCTTGGCCAAAATGACATTGTAAATGTAATAGTGATTTTCCTGTAACATCACCCAAAGCATTTAGCTCATAAGGCATTAGTGAATTTTTTCCTTTTTTAAATGCATCCATGGCATACATCTCACTTTCAGCATGTACTTTTACTTTGTTATTCCATGTTATTTTGTTAGTACTAAAGTATTGAGAATTATCGGTCATATCTTAAGCGGTATTTTACCAAAACTAATTATAATTTCTTAGCTTTGAAAGAAAACCAAAAACCATGTATCGATTACTCTTTATTTGCCTGTTTGTTGTGCTTTCTTGTAAAGAAGAAAAACCCGAAAAACAATACACTCTTGCCGAAAAAATAGCAAATGCTCATGGCTTTAAAAACTGGGATAGCGTAACAGAATTTCAATTTACTTTTAATGTAGATACAGATAGTACAAACTTTGGACGCTCTTGGATTTGGAAACCAAAGGCGAATAAAGTAACCATGCTTACAGCAAAAGATACCATAGTGTATAATACATTTAAAGTAGAACAAGAAAGTTTAAATGCAGATCGTGCATTTATAAACGATAAATATTGGGCACTACTGCCATTTCAATTAATTTGGGATACAAGTGCAACATTAAGTGAGCCAATAAAATCTCAAGCACCAATTAGTAAAAAGCAACTTAATAAAGTAACACTAACATATCCAGTAAAAGGTGGTTATACGCCAGGTGATGCTTATGATATTTTTTATAATGACGATTTTATTATTCAAGAATGGGTGTTTAGAGAGGCTAATGCAAAAGAAGCCTCTATGATAAATACTTTTGAAAACTATAAAGAATTTAATGGTATTAAAATAGCACAAGATCATAAAAAAGAAACCGGAAGCTGGAACCTTAACTTTACAGATATAAAAATAATTACTCAATAAAAAAATACAACCAAGTGTCAAACTATACATTAGGTCGCGATTTTGCACAACAATTAGACAAAGAAGACCAACTAGCACATTATAGAAATCAATTTCATATTCCAAAAGATAAAAATGGAGACGATTTAATATACCTCTGCGGAAACTCTTTAGGCTTACAACCAAAAGTAACAAAAGATTATATTAATCAAGAATTAGAAGATTGGGCAAACTTAGGAGTAGAAGGGCATACCGAAGGTAAAAACCCATGGCTACCATATCATGAGTTTTTAACAGAAAGTATGGCAAAAGTTGTAGGAGCTAAACCTATAGAAGTTGTAGTTATGAATACTTTAACTGCAAACCTTCACTTTATGATGGTTAGTTTTTATAAACCTACCAAAAAACGATATAAAATTTTAATCGAGGCAGATGCTTTTCCAAGTGATAAATATGCAGTAGAATCACAATTACGTCATCATGGCTTTGACGACAAAGAAGGTTTAGTATTATGGAAAGCACGAGAAGGTGAAGAATTAGCCAATTATGAAGACTTAGAAGCTATACTAGAAGCGCAAGGCGATGAAATAGCTTTAATCATGATTGGAGGCGTAAACTACTATACTGGTCAGTTTTTCGATTTTAAACGCATAGCAGCTTTAGGTCATAAAAATGGCTGTATGGTTGGTTTTGATTGTGCACATGGAGCAGGAAACGTAAATTTAGATTTGCATAATTCTGGAGCAGACTTTGCTGTGTGGTGTACTTATAAGTATATGAATGCAGGACCAGGTAGCTTATCTGGCTGTTTTGTACACGAACGTCATGCTCATAATAAAGATTTAAATCGTTTTACAGGTTGGTGGAGCCACAATAAGGAAACCCGTTTTAATATGCGTGGAGAGTTTGACCAATTGCCAGGAGCAGAAGGTTGGCAATTATCTAACCCACCAATTTTATCTATGGCAGCAATAAAAGCTTCAGCAGATATTTTTGCAGAAGTTGGTATGGAGAAACTTACTCAAAAATCTAAAAAATTAACAGGCTATTTTGAGTTTTTACTAAACGAATTAAATAATTCAGATATTAAAATAATTACACCAAGTAACCCAAACGAGCGTGGCTGTCAATTATCAATACAAGTTAAAAATGCAGATAAAGCATTACACCATAAACTTACAGAAAGTGGTGTAATTAGCGACTGGAGAGAGCCAGATGTTATACGTTGCGCACCAGTACCACTGTATAATTCTTTTGAAGATGTTTATAATATGGTAGAGCGTTTAAAGGCTTGTTTATAATATATTTTGAATTCATTTTATAAAATTATAAAGGGTGAGGAAACCTTATTTAAGATTAAAAAGAAAAGTGAAATAGGTTTTTGGCAATATCAAATTCTAGGTCTATTTAGTTATTTTGTAAATAAATCTTCAGATTATTTAATTATTACAGATAGAAGAATTTTAATAGTAATTAAAGATGAAATTGTAAACAATATAGAATATAAAGATTTTCCCAAAATAAAGTATAATTCGATTAGTGGTATTTTAAGTTTTCAGAATACATTAAATAAAACTAAAAACTTATCATTAAAAAACTAAGATTAACTTATGAAGAAATTCAATTACTTAAAAAGAAGTTAGATGTCTAGCAAACAAAACATACTAATAGTTGGCGCAGGATTATGTGGTTCACTTTTGGCTTTAAGATTAGGGCAAAGAGGTTATAATGTAACTGTAATGGAAATGCGTCCAGATTTACGAAAAGTAGATATTTCTGCAGGACGTTCAATAAACTTAGCTTTTTCAGATCGTGGAAATAAAGCTATGAAACTCTGCGGTATAGAAGATAAAGTAAAAGCACTTTGTATACCAATGCATGGTCGTATGCTTCATGATATAGAGGGCAATACAATTATGGCTAATTATAGTGGTCGTGAGCATGAATATATCAATTCAATATCAAGAGGAGAATTAAATGCATTATTACTTGATGAAGCAGAGAAACATGAGAATGTAACCATTCATTTTAATAAAAAATGTAAGTCTGTAGATTTCGAAAATACTACAGCACTTTTTAAAGACTATAATACAAAAGAAGAATTTGTAGAAGATGCCGATGCTATAATAGCAACAGATGGAGCAGGCTCTGCAATGCGTAAAAGTTATTATCTAGGTAAAAAATTTCTATTTAGCTTTTCTCAAGATTATTTAACACATGGTTATAAAGAGTTAAGTATTTTGCCTGCAAAAGATGGCGGTTATAAAACCTATAAAAATGCACTACATATTTGGGGTAGAGGCGACTTTATGGTAATAGCCTTGCCAAATTTAGACGGAAGTTTTACAGTAACATTATTTTTAAGTTATAACGAAGGTGAATATAATTTTAATAATCTAACAACAAAAGAACGTGTGTTAGAATTCTTTAATAAGTATTTTAAAGACGCTCTAGCATTAATGCCAAACCTTGTAGATGATTTTTTCGAAAACCCAACAGCTCCACTAGGTACAGTAAAATGTTCACCTTGGCATTATAAAGGTAATACTTTATTAATGGGAGATGCTGCACATGCTATAGTTCCATTTTATGGGCAAGGTATGAATGCATCTTTTGAAGATGTTGTAGAGTTCGATAAAATTTTAGACCAAGATCATGATAACTGGGAAAGCATTTTTAAAGCATACCAAACCGCAAGAAAACCAGATACAGATGCTATTGCAGATTTAGCAATCGATAATTTTCATGAAATGAAAGGTCACGTTAATAATGCAAACTTTAGAGAAAAACGTACTTTAGAAATGGCATTAGAAAAAGAATTTCCTACACAATATTCCTCAAAATATTCATTAGTAACATTTAATGAAAATATTGGATATCGCGAAGCAATGTTAAGAGGAAGAGCCCAAGATAAAGCCATATTAAATATGTTGGCAGAAGGAACTTTAGATATAAAAGACGATTTAAAAAGTAATTTAGAAAAGGTTTTAACCGAAACTAAAAATATTTTAGAAGAAGATAAAATAGCAGGATTACATTAGAAACTAAAAATATGAGTGAAAAAAATCAAACTTCCGAAGGAACAAAAGTAACACCAAGAGGTGCTTATCCTCATGTAAAGCGTGTAGGTGATTTTATTTTTGTTTCTGGCACAAGTTCACGTAGAGCAGATAATAGTATAGCAGGAGTAGATATTATAGACGAAATGGGTACAAAACGCTTAGATGCAGAAGTACAAACCAGAGAAGTTTTAAAAAATATAGACACAAACCTTAAAAAAGTTGGAGCAAGTATTAAAGATGTAGTAGATGTAACATCATTTTTAGTAAATATGAATGACTTTGCAGGTTACAATAAAGCATACGCAGAGTTTTTTGAAAAAGAAACAGGACCAACCCGTACAACCGTTGCAGTACACCAATTGCCACATCCAGATTTGGTTGTAGAAATTAAGGTTATGGCCTATAAAAAACAATAAAAAAAATAGAATCTCGCAGCTATCTACCATATAATTATAATGGAAAACATTAAAAACTACATAAACGGAACGTTCTCATCACCAGTTAATAATAATTGGATGGATAATTATAATCCTTCTAATGGCGAAGTGTATGGGAAAATTCCAGAGTCATCAAAAGAAGATGTAGATTTGGCATACAAAGCAGCAAAATCTGCATTTAAACAATGGTCACAAACCACATTAGAAGAACGTAGTAGAATACTCATTAAAATTTCAGAATTACTAGAAGCAAACTTGCAACGCTTTGCAGAAGCAGAAAGTAAAGATAATGGGAAACCTGTAAGTTTAGCAAAAGCGGTAGATATACCAAGAGCAGCAAGTAATTTTCGTTTTTTTGGTAATGCAATTACTCAATTTGCAAGCGAAAGTCATGAAAGCATTGGGCAACAAGCAGTAAATTATACTTTAAGACAACCCATAGGCGTTGTTGCTTGTATTTCACCTTGGAACTTGCCATTATATTTATTCACCTGGAAAATTGCTCCAGCAATAGCAGCAGGAAATTGTGTAGTAGCAAAACCAAGTGAAGTCACACCAATGACTGCTTATTTATTAGGTGAAATTTGTAATGAAGCTGGTTTACCTAAAGGTGTTTTAAATATTATTCATGGTTTAGGCGGTACAACAGGTCAGGCAATTATTGAACATCAAGATATTAAAGCAATATCATTTACAGGAGGTACAGCAACAGGAGCACATATAGCAAGAGTAGCAGCACCAATGTTTAAAAAACTCTCTTTAGAATTAGGCGGAAAAAACCCAAATATCATTTTTGCAGATTGTGATTACCAAGAGATGTTAAATACAACCGTACGCTCTTCATTCGCAAACCAAGGACAAATTTGTTTGTGCGGAAGTCGCATTTTTGTAGAAGAAAAAATATACCAACAGTTTAAAACCGATTTTGTAACAAAAGTAAAAGCGCTAAAAGTTGGTCATCCAGCAAAACAAGCAACAAATATTGGAGCTTTAGTTTCAAAACCACATCTTGAAAAAGTTAAAGAGTATATTGAAATCGCTAAAACTGAAAACGGAACAATACTTTGCGGAGGCAATGAAGTTAAAGTTGAAGGTTATGAAAACGGCTATTATTTAGAACCAACAGTAATAGAAGTACCAAATGATGAATGTCGCGTAAACCAAGAAGAAATTTTTGGACCAGTAGTTACAATAATGCCATTTAAAACCGAAGATGAAGTATTATTAATGGCAAACAAAGTAAAATACGGTTTATCTGCTACACTTTGGACAAATAATTTAAAACGTACTATGCGAATGAGTAACCAATTACAAGCAGGAATTGTTTGGGTAAATACCTGGATGATGCGAGATTTACGCACACCTTTTGGTGGAATAAAAGCTTCTGGTGTAGGTCGTGAAGGTGGCTTTGAAGCACTTCGCTTTTTTACTGAAGCTAAGAATGTTTGTATTAAGTATTAAATTGATGTTGCCTCGAGCGCAGCCGAGAGGTTAATTATGAAAACGTATTATGTTTACATATTGAAATGTTCAGATGGGTTAACTTATACTGGAATAAAAAATAACATATCTAGACGATTTGAAGAACACCAAAATGGATTAAACAAAACCTGTTTTACATATAAAAAAAGGCCTTTAATATTGATATTTCAACAAGAGTTTAACAATGTAGAACAAGCAATATATTTTGAAAAGAAAATAAAAAAATGGAGTGCAAAAAAGAAATTTGCTTTAGCTAATGGAGATTATAATTTGTTGCAAATTTTAGCCGAATGTAGAAATGCAACACATTCTAATTTTAAACCGAAAAGTTAAGTAGGTCTCGACTGCGCTCGACCAGACAAAAATTATGAATCTAAACTTAAATAACAAATACGCACTAGTTTGCGGTAGTACAGCAGGAATAGGAAAAGCAACAGCAATTGCTCTAGCAGAAGAAGGTGTTCAAGTAACACTTATTGCTAGAAATGAAGATAAATTAAAAAAGACTTTATCTGAGTTACCAACACATAGAAATCACAACTACATAGTTGCAGACTTTTCAAATCCTATGGAATTGAAAACAAAAGTAACAGAGTATATTTCTAATAATCATGGCTTTCATATTTTGGTGAATAATACTGGCGGACCAAAAGGCGGACCTGTTTTTTCGGCAGAAGTAGACGAATTTGAAAATGCATTTACACAACACTTAAAATGTAACCATGTACTAGCTCAAAGTGTTGTCCCTTTTATGAAACAGGAAGAATATGGCAGAATTGTAAATGTAATTTCAACATCTGTAAAACAACCACTAGATGGTTTAGGAGTAAGTAATACTATTCGTGGAGCAGTTGCAAACTGGAGTAAAACGTTAGCAAATGAGCTTGGACAATTTGGTATCACTGTTAATAACGTATTACCAGGTGCAACAGGAACAGATCGTTTAGCAGAAATTATAAAAAATAAATCAACAAAATCTGGAAAAACAGAAGAAGAATCTGCAAATGCAATGAAGAGTGCTGTACCAGCAAAACGCTTTGCTAAACCAGAAGAATTAGCAGATGCCATTACATTTTTAGCAAGTGAAAGAGCTGGTTATATTAATGGAATAAATCTTCCAGTAGATGGAGGAAGAACCAAAAGTCTTTAATATCAAACACAAGGCAATCACGCATAAATTGAAAAGTAATTACTAACTTTATATCAATTTGAAATCTTGAAATTTTCAAGAAACCCTTAAAACATATCGTAAACTTTACGAAGTAAAAAAATAAAATATCATGAGTAATATAGTATCTCCAATAAATTTTAAAGCATGGATAGAAGAAAACCGTCACCTTTTAAAGCCGCCAGTTGGTAATAAAGTAGTATGGAAAGATGGTGATTTTATAGTCATGGTTGTTGGTGGGCCTAATAGTAGAAAAGATTACCATTATAACGAAACACCAGAGTTTTTTTATCAAGTAGAAGGTGATATAGTTTTAAAAATTATAGATAATGGCACACCAAAAGATGTGCATATAAAAGAAGGTGATATTTATTTATTGCCACCTAAAGTACCACATTCTCCGCAGCGAGGTGCAAATACAGTAGGATTAGTTATAGAGTATAAACGTCCAGAAGGTATGCGTGATGCTTTACTTTGGTTTTGCGAAAATTGTACAACAAAACTTTATGAGGAAGATTTTACTGTTGAAAATATTGAAACAGATATGCCTAAAATTTTCGATGAATATTATGGAGATAAACAAAAACGAAGTTGCCCTAACTGTGGCGAGGTAATGCAACCACCAAGTAAAGTTAAAATAGAATAAGTTTTTGGTTTAGATATTTAAACGAAAACATTTTAAAAATCACAAAAACTTAGGAATAATAAAATGGGAAACAAAAGAAAACTTAGAATAAACGGTCACTCACATTTATTGCCATATCCAGAACAAATTCCACAATTTATGCAGGATAAAGGTATATTTTGGGTAGATAAAGACCGTAAATTCATGCTTCAAAAAGATTGGAGTCGTCCTGTAACAGATTCTAGTTTTTTCTTAGACGAAAAACTAGCATGGATGGAGCGCAATAAGTTAGACCATGCCGTAGTACTTAATTTATCGCAATTATACGGTAATGGTTTGCGAGTAGAAGAAATGAAACAAGCCTTACGTTTTCAAAACGATTTTAATGCTAATGTACAGCACGAAAACCCAAGTAAATTTACTTGTGGTTTTGTAGTCCACCCAGGTTTTGTGCGTGGTGCATGTTGGGAAATTGAACGTTGTGTAGAAGAGTTAGGCATGCAATTATTATGCTTACCAACACATTATATGGATACTATTGGTACCTGGCGTTGCATTTTTGATGAGGAAAACGAACCTATTTTCGAGCTAGCTAATAAGTATAATCTTGCAGTAGAAATCCATCCATATGATGGAGAAAAATTTATAAAATTAGAAAACACCTCTTGGCGTTTTCATTTAATCTGGATGTTAGCACAATGTGCAGATGCTTATCACTTTTTAACCTTAAATGGGTATCAAGATAAATATCCAAATATGAGAACTTGTTTTGCTCACGGTGGGCAATTAGCACAAATAAACCTAGGTAGAAGAATTCAAGGTTTTGATGGAAGGCCAGATTTATTTGAAGGTAAAAGCCATCCAAGAAAAGCAGTAGGACATAAAAATATATTTTTCGATACTTTAGTTCATGATACTGGCGGATTAGAATTGTTAATTAAAAATCAAGGCTCAAAACAAGTATTAATGGGACTCGATGATCCTTACCCATTAGGAGAAATGGAAAGTGAAAAACAAAGCTCTTACCCAGGAAAAATTCTAGATTTAGCAATGGAGCGTAAAATTATTACAGAAGTAGAACGTGATAATATTTGGGAAGATAATGTACTAAGATGGCTTTGTGGTGAAGATGAAGCAGCCAAGCAAAAATTAGTAAATAGAATATTAAGTTAAATAAGTGAATCCGTTTTATTAAGTATTGTCTTTAGTTTTTTAATGTTCTTAAAATGTATAGAAACTAAATACTATTTTTCTAAAGAAAAGAAGAAGAAGGATTTCAAACTTATTATAAAACGATTATTGACATAGAATTTTGGAAATAATAAAATGCATTTTATACCAGAAAAATTAGACGATTATGTAGTAGCACATTCTCAAAATGAGCCAGAGCTATTACAACAATTAACACGCGAAACTTTTCAAAAAATATTACAACCACGCATGTCTAGTGGTCCGTACCAAGGTCGTGTGTTAAGTATGATTTCAAAATTAATACAACCAGAAAATATTTTAGAAATAGGTACATTCACAGGATATTCAACATTATGTCTGGCTGAAGGTTTAAAACCTAATGGTAGTATAGACACCATAGATATTAATGAAGAACTTTTTGATTTTCAGCGTAATTTTTTTGATAAATCTACTTATGGAAACCAAATAAATCAACATTTAGGTAATGCTTTAGAAGTAATACCAGAATTAAATAAAACCTTCGATTTAGTTTTTATTGACGCAGACAAGGATAATTATATAAACTATTTTAATTTAATAGTAGATAAATTAAAACCGGGAGCAATTATATTATCAGACAATGTATTATGGAGCGGTAAGGTTATAGAAAAACTAGACCCAAAAGATAAAATGACAAAAGCAGTGTTAGATTATAATGCACTTTTAAAAACCGATGCTAGAGTAGAAACAGTTGTATTACCTATTCGAGACGGATTAACAATAAGCCGAAAGCTATAGAATTAAATGAGCACACTAGAAATTAGAACTGTAGATGTCGTTAAGTATGTAACGCCGTTGCGTGAAGGTGGATCGCTACCAGCTATTGTAAAGGGTAGTGATGACTTTTTGTATGTGCTTAAGTTTAGAGGTGCAGGACAAGGCACAAAAGCATTAGTTGCAGAGTTTATTGGTGGAGAATTAGCTCGAGCTATTGGTTTAAAAGTACCAGAATTGGTGTTTATGAACTTAGACGACTCGTTTAGTAAAACCGAACCAGATGAAGAAATTCAAGATTTATTAAAGTTTAGTGTAGGTTTAAACTTAGGTTTACATTACTTAAGTGGTTCTATAACATACGATCCATTAGCATCTGTAGCAGACGCTCTAACAGCTTCTAAAGTAGTGCTGCTAGATAGTATTATAAGTAATATTGACAGAACAGCAAAAAACCCAAACATATTAAACTGGAATAAAGAACTTTGGGTAATAGATAATGGTGCCAGTTTTTATTTTCATCATAATTGGGATACTTGGAGAAATCACCTAACAAGAACATTTCCATTAATAAAAGATCATGTATTGTTAGATCGCGCTCAACATTTAAAGGAAGCAGCTAGTGAAATAGTTAAAACCTTAGATTTTAAAACAATTGAGAGAATAATTAATAAAATTCCTGAAGATTGGTTAGAAAATGAAGGCGATACAATGTCTCCTAACGAAATTAAATTAGCTTATATAGAATATTTAGAAGCTAAATTGTCAATGATTGATTTATTAGTAAAAGAAGCTGAAGATGCAAGATAAAGTTACTTTTGAATACGCTATAATACGCTTGGTGCCTAGAGTAGAACGTGAAGAGTTTTTTAATATAGGAGTGATTTTATTCTCGAAAAGAAAAAAATTTTTGAGCGTAAAATATAATATTAACGAAGCCAAACTAGCTGCTTTTTCTTGTGATTTGCAGTTAGAAGATTTAAATAATTATTTAAAATCTTGGGACTTAATTTGCAAAGGTGATAAATCTAGCGGTAAAATAGGTGCGTTTGAATTAGCCGATAGGTTTAGGTGGTTAGCTGCATCAAGAAGTACTGTAATACAAAGCTCTAAAACACATTCTGGCTTAACAAATAACCCACAAAAAGAATTAGAAGCTATTTTTAGGCAATATGTTTTATGTGATAATAAAGAGAAGTTATTTTAATTTTTATTACGTATTACATTTGCAAGGTAGCTGGCATCTTTTGATACACCACCTAAAGTCGCAGATCCTCGTGTAAACATCCATGGTAAGCCAATAAAATAAAGACCATCTATATTGCTAACACCACGATAGTTTTTTGGGTAGCTGTCTGCATCTAATTCTAAACCATTAATCCATTTAAAATTAGGGCGATAACCGGTTGACCAAATCACGTTTTTTATAGTTGAAACCTTGGTAGATTCAAAAATAATTTCTTGATTTAAAGCATCTTTAGTTCTTCCTACAGAAATTACATTTTCTCTAGATAAAATTTCTTTTACATCTGTACCAATAACTGGTTGAGTAGAAGAGTTTATTTTTTTTCCAATCCAACTATACTTATTATAACTTAAAAAACCAATTTTAGTAAACCACCACCATAAGGTTTTACCTAAAAACTGTTGAGGTAAAGATTTTACTTTTGTATCTCCAGAAAAATAAACAGTTCTTGCTTTGTCTTTAGATATTTCATTTAATATTTGGTATCCAGAATCTCCACCACCAACAACTAAGGCATCACCATCTTGCAATTGTTTAACATTTTTATAGTAGTTACTATGCATTTGTAAAACACTTTTGTCAATTTTTGTATGGCAAGGTGGCGTATATGGTATATGAAAAGGTCCAGTGGCAACAATAACATTGTTAGCAATCAATTGTTCGTTATTGTATGAGATTTCAAAACCTTTTTCGGTTTTATTTATTTTAGTTACAAGAGTATTTAACTGTACAGGAATATTAAAAGTGTCTACGTATTTTTTAAAATAATTAGCAACTTCAACCTTAGAAGGATAATGACCTTTTGGAGCGTTAAATGGTAAACCAGGTAAATGATTGTATTCTGTTGGTGTAAATAATTTTAAAGAATCCCATCTGTTTAGCCAAGAGGCACCAATTTCAGATTCGCCATCAAGAACTATAAACTTTTTATTCATTTTTTTTAAATGATAAGCTATAGCTAATCCTGCTTGTGCACCACCAATAATCACATAATCAATCATTAAATCCTTGTTTTTTATCTTTTGCAAAAGTAGAAACAATTTATTGATTAGCGTAAGTTTCTTAATGTTAGATTTTTATTTATACAGTAAAGCAACCATTATAAATTTTATTACGTCTATAATAATATAATAACCAACGTAATATATTTATTTTAATGAAATCTAAACTTAAATTTTGGAGCCAGTTTTTTCTATTTGTTTTAATTCTTTTAATATTATTATTTACAAGAGCATTTTTTTGGCATCAGTTAATAAGACTTAAAATTGATTCCTACAATTATCATACATTAATAAGTATTATTACCAATTTAATTTTAATTATAGTTTCATATTTATTTATAAAACGAAACAACCTTTTTGTCATTGCAGGTTTAAAACAAGTGAAATTAAAACGTGCTTATTTACTATTATTTCCTGTACTTTATTTGTGTGCTCTTAATGGTATTTTTATGGATGATTTAAATGCTAATATTTCATTTACTAATATCTTAATTTTTTCACTTTATGTTATTACAATTGGTTTTGCCGAAGAATTAAGTATTAGAGGTTTTTTACAATCTCATTTTATAAACCATTTAGGAAACTCTAAAAAAGGCGTTATAATTTCGGTTTTTTTAGCCTCACTTTTTTTTGGGTTAATACATATTATTAATTTTGATAAAGGTATTTATGGAGAGCTGTCCCAAATAGGATTTGCAACATTTATTGGTGTTATGTTTGGGTTTTTATTGATTGTAACAAAAAGAATCTACCCGTTAGTTATTATTCATGCAATAATTGATTTTGTAGGAGATCTTGATGAAGTAGGTGCAAAAATTACTACAAAAATTGTTGAACCAGTTTCTTTGGAGAATAGTATTTTTATTACGCTTCTTACGCTACCATGTTTACTTTATGGTTTGTTTTTAATGAAAAAGTATATTTTAAAAGCAGAGTAAAATAATTTATAAAAAAAAAGCCTCCTTAATAAGGAAGCTTTAATTTTTTTAAAAGATATTTTATTGCACAGCTTGTAGTGCATTAATATTACCATAACCAAAACTTGAATTTTTGTTAGGGTAAAATTCTGATGATTGTTTTAATTTATTTAAAACTTGAGCTCTGCTCCAGCTTGGGTGTCTAGACCAAACTAATGCAGCAATACCTGCTGTTGTTGCTGTTGCTACAGAAGAGCCACCAGTATAACGTCTTTGGTTATTATAAAAACCTAAAACTGGAGGTGCTTTACTTGTGTTATTGTCACCTTCCATAATAATTGTAAAATCAATTTTGCTACCACTATGGCAAGTGTCACAACGTTCGTAATTAGACCCATCGTTTACACCAGTAACAGCTACAGTTTCACTCATTGTAGCAGGAAAAATTACACCATAACCATTTGTAAAACTAGTAGAAGTACCACCAGCTGCAAATATTAATTTACCTTTACTATAAGCATATTTTACAGCATCTTTAATATTACCAATAGACCAAACATAACCAATAGACATAGAGATTATTTTAACATCGCTTCTGTTAGCTAATTCTGTTAATGCTTTAGATACACCTTTACGTTCATGATAATCGTTTAGTAATACATCTTCAGTAGCTCTATAGGCTACTAAATTTGAATTATAGGCAACACCTACAGGCATGCCATTATCGTTTCTTGGTGCAGCCATTGTAGAAGCCATTGCTGTACCGTGACCACATTTATCATGTGGTCCATCATAATTACTTGACCACCACCAATTAGAGTCTATAAACGTACCGTATTTTTGTACAAATCTTGAGTTTGATGAGTAACCATCTTTAAAGCCATTACCATTTAATAAAGATTGTGATTGTGATACTCCAGTATCTATTAAGCCTATAGTAATGCCAGAACCTGTACTATAATTCCATGCTTGTGGTATATTATGCTCATTAAAATGCCAGCTTACCTGCGCATTATTAGGTGCAATTGTAGAGTAGTGTGCGCTATTAATAGATTCACCATCTTTACTACAGCCAGAACTAGAACGCATAGCATTGTTGGCTCCATAGTGGTTGTAACCATTTGGTTCTAGATAACGAATACCATTTGTTTTTCTTAAACGGATAATAGATTCTAGGTTTTCAATTTTTACATCGATAACATTAATAATTTCATGTTCTACAACAGTTTCTTTACTGCGAGTGTAGTTTTCTGTAGCTTCAATAGTTTTTAGAATATTTTCTTTTTTATCAAGTAATTCTTTAGATCTATTTTCGCTGAAATTTTCGTTTTCATTACCGTAGCCTATGGTAAGAATGTTATTTCCGTGTACAACTGCACTCCATAAAAAATGATCGGTTTCATTTTTCCATTCAAATGTTTCGCCATTATTAAGTTGCATCTCAATTCTGGCATTAATTTCATCTATTGTAAGAGGTTTAGATTGGTCAAGAAGTTGTTGTTCTTGTTCTTTAATATCAATTGTGGTGTCTTTAGTACAAGATGAAAAGATTACTAATACTACTAAAAGTAGTTTAATGGGAGTTGTTTTCATATTTAATAATTAAAGGTTAGACCTTCAAGATATTAAATATTTCGTAAAATATATATTACGATATTATGAAAATTTAAAATTAAGATTTTAAAATTGAGAATTACATTTTACGACTTATTGAACCTGTAAAGTCTTCAAGATCGTCCTTTACTTTTTTAAGTTCTTCTTGTACATCTTTTGTTATGCTGGTATCAATACCGTTTTGCTCGGCGCTTTTAGTTATTTCGCCTTTAATATCATTTGATGCATCTTTTAGCATACGCATGCCTTTGCCAAGACCTCTGGCAATTTCGGGTATGTTTTTAGCACCAAATATCATGACTACTGCAAGAATAATTAAAATTGCTTCTTGACCGCCAATAAATAAGAATGTTGTAAGTTTTATCACGGTGCAAATATAATAATAAAAAAGCCTTTCAAAAATACTTTGAAAGGCTTTTAACTATTTTAATATAATAAGATTATATTGTAAAGTTACCATTGGTTTTATGTTCGCTATTTTCGTAGCGCTCAACGCATTTATTAAGAATCTCGTAAGCTTCTTTTGCATCTCCCCAACCACCAACATCTACTTTTTTCTTTTCTAAATCTTTATAAACCTGGAAAAAGTGTGTAATTTCTTTAATACGGTGAGGATTTAAATCATCAATATCATTGTAGCTATTCCAAATAGGATCTGTAACAGGAACACAAATTAATTTCTCGTCAGGACCTTTTTCGTCTGCCATATGAAAAACACCAATTGGTTTAACTTCTACAACGCACATAGGAAAAGTAGGTTCTGTACCCATTACTAATACATCTAATGGATCTCCATCTAATGCTAATGTTTCTGGTATAAAACCGTAATCTCCTGGATACATCATTGATGAAAATAACATACGATCGAAACGAATTTTATTTAATTCGAAATCGTATTCATACTTGTTTCTACTACCTTTTGGTATTTCTATTAAAACATCAAATGTTAATTTTCCTTCTGGACTCATGAAATATTATTTGTTTATTCCCGAAAATGGGATGCTAATTATTGTTTTTAAACGAAAAACTAAGGTTTTTCGGGCAGCAAAAATACATATTCATTTGAGTTTTAACAAGTATTATATAAAATCTTATTATTAAGTTTAATTTAAAAGTCGAAACCTAATGTAAACTGCCAAACTCTGTTTTTAGGTTTTCCTTCGTCGTAAATATCACCAAGTCCTAAATGGTAGCGAACACCAAGGCTTACACCAGAGTTAGTTTTTATACCTGCTCCAAAGTTTACACCATAGTCAAATTTGTTAGGTTCAAATTCTTCTTCATTATCGAACAGGTTAAATTCGCTATCAAATTCTTCTTTGTGAGAAATAGCTAAACCAGCTTGTGGACCTGCTTCTAAATAAAAATTTTGTGTTGGATAAATTTTTAATAGTAATGGTACATTTATATAATTTACTTTTTGAGTGAAAGTAGAATTATCATTTTTAATTTCGTAGCCTTGTTGAGAATACTGTACTTCTAATTGTATTGCAACAGCATTATTAACAAATGATTCGCCATAAAAACCAATAATAAAGCCACTGCGTTGTCCTGTTTCTCCATCGCCATCGAAGCTTACAGAGGCAAGGTTATAGCCACCTTTAATACCTGCGTGAGATTTGTTTTTAATTTCTTGGTCTTGCGCATTTAATGTTATCGCTGTTATTAATATAAGTGCGAATGATAAGATTTGTTTTTTCATTTTTATTATTATTAAATTTTATTTTCCTCCGTTTGCCTGCAAGTCTGCAATACATTGAGCATCGAGTTGTGGTACTTGTTCTCCAGAAACCATATCCATTACACCATTAGCTGTTTCGGTTTTCCAGAACATAAGGCAGTTGGTTTCGTTACAATGTTTTGGGTGGTCTTCATCTTCATGATTTGATTGTAATGGCGCACCTAAATTTGTTAAGCCAAATATGTGTCCAATTTCATGAAGTGTTACTGTTGTTTCTAATATACTTCTATTTGGTTCAAAGGTTTCATCGCTTAAACCGTGTATGCTTTCTTCATATATAACAAAGGATGTATTTCTATAAGCGGTACCTAAAACAGAACTGTTTTGAGAGTTACTAGCAGATAGTCCGTCGATATATAACGCCCAAACTGCCAGCTGATTTTCTGTGTTAAAAATGGTTCTGTTATTGTCTTCAATAGTTCTAATTTCGTTAGTAGTATATGGTGATAAACCTGGAGAGGCAATGCTTCTTTTTTGTACCGTTATACCATTAGGTTTATAGGTTCTTTCTTCAAAAAAAGAAACTAAATTATCTATAGTTTGTTGTGTAGGTTCAAAACCTTCTACATATACTAGTTCTATAATTAGACTAGTAAATTGCTCATCTGAAAGTAGGTCGTTAGATGAGGTGCCAACTGTTTGCAGGTGATATTCTACAGTGTTTTTGGTAACATTATTTTCGTCGTCTTTAGAACATGAAAAACTAATAAGAGATAATAAAATAATAAATAAATAGGTTTGCTTTTTCATATATAAATATACTTTTATAAAAGCTGCTATTTAAGTTTTAAATAGCAGCTTTATTTAACAATCATCTTATTACCTACGATAAATTTGGGTTAATAGGTTTTGTTTAGGGATTAAATTTGTTCTAAAACTAAGGTTACGGCTGCATTAGTTGTACTTTGTAAAGATATAGTTGTATTGTTAAAACTTGTTACTTCCCAGTTTTGGTTAAGTAAACTAAAGCTAGCATTACTTGTAAAATTTAAGTTTAAAAACACTTGAGTTTGTGAAGTTACTTGGTATGTGCCTTGTATATCTTGAACGGTTGTGTTAACTGTGTTTTCTGCTACTAGAGATAAATCGTTAGCAAAATCAATTGTATACTCTACATAATCGTTTGCGGTATCTATTCCAGAGTTAATAAAAGTTTCTACTTGAAAAATACCATCTACTAATATTTCTTCTAAGTTTTCGGCATTTTCTTCTGCTTCTTCAATAGAATCTTCTTCATCAATACAGTCTTCTACGCTTGATTGTAAATCTGCATCACTAGATATTGTAATACTACTTCCTCCAGCACCAGTAACAGTAATTGGGTAGTTTACAGAAAATAACTCGTCTTCACCAAAATTATTAATGTAGTTAAAAAGTTGTTCCTCGCTTTCTATAACAACACTTCCTGTTTGGTCTAAATTTAAATTATAGGTTAAAATAGTAATAGGGAAATTTATATCTACACAAGTTAGTGCGTTTTGAGCTGTAGCTTCTGCTTCTTCACACGCATCTATAATAGCATCGTATTCAGCTTGGTTTGTTACTACTACTTCGGTGTAATTACTTAAAGCAATAGTAAACGGAAACTGTAATACAACTGTATCGTCGTCTGTATTAAATTCTCCAAGAATATTTAGTACTTGCTGGTAATCTGCTTGGCTAATTATAGTAATTTCGGTATTGTTTACTGTAGCAGTTACAGGTAATAAAATAGAAGAGCATGAAACGCCATCTAAAAAATCATCAAAAGAACCATCATACATCGATGAGCGTTCTAAATTGTTTGCTGTTTGAGAATTTGCTGCGTTTGTATTAGTGTTTGGGTTTTCGCCTGTTTCATTATCTATTTCATCTTGACAAGATGTTAAGGTTAATAAAGCGGTTAAAAATACTGTTGTAATTAGTTTTAAATTTTTCATTGTTTTTAGTTTAAATTTTTCTTTTTTCTTTTTAGCGATTTTCGCCCATCTATAAGTAAGACAATTGTAAATTTATTTACCCTACTTTTAATTTATTTGATTTATTAAAATAATAGCATAGCCTAATAAAAAGACTAATATAAATGCTAAAATAATTTCTATGGCTTCTATAATTTTAATTGGTATCATCGTCAATGGTTTTAATGTTATAATAGTTAGACAATGAGAAATTGTTTTACCCTACTTTTAAGATCACTTTTTTTTTAACTAACTTGTTTTTACTTTATTTGCAAGAGATGAAGGAACAAAAAAAACTTTGCGAAGAAACTTACTTTAATAGCTTTTATTTAAAGCATGTCCAGCATGCAAGTAACTTTGCGTATTATAAATGTGGAGATAAGGATAATGCGTTAGATCTTGTACAAGATGCTTTTTCTAAAATCTGGGAGAATTGTTCTAAAATTGATTTTAGTAAAGCTAAAAGCTATTTATTTACTACAGTTAATAATCTTTTTCTAAATAAAATAAAACATGAAAAGGTTGTTATGGAATATGCAAAAGCAGCGCCTTATATAGATGTTAATAATGAAAGCCCAGAATATATTTTAGAAGAAGAACAGTTTAAAAAAAAATTACAGCACGCCATTGCCTTGTTAACAGATAAACAGCGAGAAGTTTTTTTATTAAACAGAATTGAAGGAAAAAAATATAGAGAAATAGCCGAAATACTAGGTGTTTCTCAAAAAGCTGTAGAAAAACGAATGTCTCTAGCATTAACTGTTCTTAGAGAAAAAATAGAAATTTTATAAAAAAAGTAGGGTAAATATAAAATTAACTGTCTTAGAGGTGAAGCACTTATAAAATGAAAGATGAAAATAAAATACTAAAATGGTTAAATAATGAGCTTTCTCATGAAGAAATTGACGATTTAAAAAAATCAGGAAATTTTAAAGATTTAGAGAAAATAGCACATTACTCAACACAACTAGAAGCTCCAAAAGTAGATGCAGAAGCTGCATTACATGCTTTTCGATTAAAGCAAAAGCAAAAACCAAAAGTTCGCACTTTAAACTTTAGACCTTATTTAAAATATGCTGCTATTTTAGTTATTATGCTTAGTGTGGCTTTTTTAACTTTTTTTAATAACAATAAAAGTTATAATACTACCATTGCAGAAACCGAAACCATTACATTGCCAGATAACTCTCAAGTAATGCTTAGTGCAGTTTCTAGCCTTAGTTACAATAATAAAAAATGGAAAAACGATAGGGATTTAGAACTTGATGGTGAAGCCTTTTTTAAAGTAAGTAAAGGAAAGAAGTTTACTGTAAAAACAAGCGTTGGAGAGATACAAGTTTTAGGAACCCAATTTAATGTAAAAGAACGCGATAACTATTTTGAAGTACAATGTTACGAAGGTTTGGTAGCAGTTACTTACAATAAAAAAACTGTAAAGTTATCTAAAGGAAAATCGTTTAGAGTAGTAGATAACACAATAGAGTTAGTAGACGATTTTTCAAGTGCACAACCTTCTTGGTTAAGCCAAGAGTCAACCTTCGATAAAGTTCCACTAAAACATGTAATAGCAGATTTAGAGAATTATTACAACATTAAAGTAGAAACAAAAGCAATTGATATCGAACAGCTTTTTACAGGAACTTTCACACACAATAATAAAAATATCGCACTACAAACTATAACAATACCTTTAAAATTAAGTTATAAAATTCAAGGCGATACCGTTACTTTCTATAAATATGAAAATTAAAAACAGGATTGTATTTTTTTTTATTTGTCTAACCACTATTTGTTTTAGCCAGCAAGAAAATCAAGATATTTCATTAGCGAAATTTTTAGAAATAACACAAGAAAAATATAATGTCAAATTCTCTTATGCTTTTGAAGATGTTTCTAATATTACCATAAAAACTCCAAAAAACAATTTAAGTTTAGCAGATACACTAAACTATTTAAATGCTAACACGTTATTAAATTTCAAGACTTTAGATGACCGTTATATTACCGTATCTGTATTAGAAAAAAACATTACTATTTGTGGGTTTATTGTAGACGAAAATAATGAACCGTTAATAGGTGCAACAATAAAAAGAATAAACACAACAAAAGGAGTGATTAGTAATACTAGAGGGAAATTTATATTAGAAAATGTACCTCTAGATGCTTTAATAGAAATATCTTATTTAGGTTTTAATACAATAAATGGTAAAGCAAATACTTTTTTTATAGCTAATAATATTTGTAAAACTATTGTTTTAGCTGAAGCTGAAATTAGCTTAAATCAAGTGTATGTTACAAAGTTTTTAACCACAGGATTACAAAAAAGTTTCGACGGAAGCACAATTTTAAATACTAAAAAATTTGGCATTCTTCCAGGATTAATAGATCCAGATATATTGCAATCTATACAAGCACTTCCAGGTGTAGAAAGTAAAAACGAAAGCATAGCAAACATAAATGTTAGAGGTGGTTCTAACGACGAAAATTTAATGCTTTGGGATGATATTAAAATGTACCACTCAGGACACTTTTTTGGTTTAATTTCTGCTTACAATCCATATTTAACTAATAAAGTCGTAGTAAGTAAAAACGGTACAAGTAGTCAATATAGTGATGGTGTTTCTAGTACTGTAAATATGCTTACCAAAAATAAAATTACAAATACATTTTCTGGTGGAGCAGGAATAAACCTTATTAGTGGTGATGCTTTTTTAGAAATCCCTTTAGCTAAAAATTTAGAGTTACATGTATCTGGAAGACGATCTTTTACAGATGTGTTTTTAACTCCAACGTATAATAATTACTTCGATAAAAGTTTTCAAGACAGTGATTTAAATAATAATGAAACTATTTTTAATGGAGAGTCTAATTCCAATTTTTCATTTTATGATTATAGTGCAAAACTTTTGTTTGATTTAGGTGATAAACATGAATTTAGAAGTAATATTATAATAATTGATAATAATCTTGATTATGCCGAAACAACCATAAATAACCGTGAAACAATAACAAAATCCAGTAATCTAAATCAAAGAAATATTGGATTTGGAGGGCATTGGAAAGCAAATTGGAACAATCGCTTTTCTACCAAATTAATTGGTTATTATTCTAAATACAATGTTGATGCTTCAGATTTACGAGTTGAAACCAATCAATTATTATTTCAGTCTAACGAAGTTTTAGAAACAGGCGTAAAGCTAAATGCTAATTATAAATTAAATTCAAAATTATCACTTTTAGCAGGCTATCAATTTAATGAAACCGGAATATTAAACGAGACTAATGTTTCTATTCCTGCATTTAACCGTACTAAAAAAGATGTATTATTAAATCATGCCTTTTATACAGAAGCAGAATTTAAAAATGCCAACACCTATTTAAGAGCAGGAGCTAGACTTAATTATTTTCAAAAATTTAGTAAACTATTAGTAGAGCCAAGAATTAATATAAAACAAAAAATTTCAAGACAGTTTGCTTTAAACTTAAAAGGAGAATTTAAAAACCAAACTGCAACACAAAAAATAGATTTTCAAGACGATTTTTTAGGTGTGGAAAATAGACGTTGGGTTTTGGCTAATGAAAAAGATATACCTATTACAACTAGTAAACAAGCGTCGTTTGGTATAGATTATAAGCAAAACAATTTAAATATAGAAGCAACCGCTTTTTATAAATTAGTAAATGGTATTACAGCCAGCAATCAAGGGTTTTATAACAACTTTCAGTTTTTAAGTGCAACAGGAGATTACACTGCTAGAGGTGTAGAGTTTTTAATAAATAAATCTTCTAGTAACTATAGCGCGTGGTTGAGTTACACATATAGTATTAATGATTATGATTTTGAAAGTTTTACGCCTTCAGTTTTTCCTAATAATTTAGATATTAGGCATTCTATATCATTAGCTTTTAATTATAATATATTAGAAAATTTAAAAGCATCTCTAGGAGGAGTTTGGCGTTCTGGTGTTCCTTATACAAAACCAGTAGAAGGTAACGAAACAGTACAAGATGGAAATGTAACGTTTGTGAATTATGATTTACCTAATAACGAAACCTTAGATTCGTTTTTTAGGCTTGATGCATCTTTAGCTTATAATTTTAGTTTTTTAAATACTACTAAAGCAACTATAAATTTAGGTGTTAGAAACGTAACTAATCAAAATAATACAATTAGTCGTTATTATGAGGTTGATACAAATAATCAAGAACAAACTATAGAAATTGATAACAAATCGCTAAAGTTAACTCCAAATGTGAGTTTTAGAGTTCAATTTTAAATTAGAAATAAAACCCAAAACTACCTGTTACACCAAATTTTCTAGCATCTGGATTAAAACTTGGATCTAAATAATTACCTCTAAAGTTAAAATCTATTCTAAACACTTTAAAAATATTGCCAACGCCTATACTGTATTCGTAGTAAGCTTCTTTATTTGGAGCAACATAAACAAATGGCGTTCCGTCTGGATTAAACGATGCATTTATATCTCTATTTTCTTGAGAGACATCTCCCATAACACCTCTAAAACCAACAATAGCTCTAAGGTTTAGTTTTTTAAGTAATGGAATTCTAGAAAATAATCTCCCATTAAAATTATGCTCTACGTGTAATGTTGCGTATTCATCGGTTACAAACTCATAAAAATCTAACTGTGAAAAGGTGTTATAAATTGAAAAATATGATTGGTTTCCAGGAACAACACTCATTAAGGCTAATGGTATTTGCCCGTATGTTTTACCAACTTCTATAGACGTAGTTAAGCGACCAAAGCCACCAACTGCTATGGGTTGTATATACGAAAACTGAAGCTTTGTGTAATCAAAATCACTATCAAAAACACCTTTGTCTCCGCGAGTTACTTGAGCGAATAACTGTGCAAAATCACTGTTTTTTACACGACGTTCTACACCAAAACCTGTCATTTCTCGTTTTGGCATATAGCGAACAGAAAAAGCAGATTCATATTGCTTTATTTCTGATGCTGTAGTTGTTTGTGTAGCATCTGTATAATAATCTAAGCTAAAGGTTGGTGAGGCAGACTCTAAGGTTTTGTAAGTACCACTAACTCGTGTTACTAAATTTCTAACAAGTTCTGCTTCAATAGCAATTGTGCTTAGGTTTATATTGGTAAGCTTATCGTTAGTTCCTGTGCCAACTATAGAAGACGAAGCTAAACTTCTTCCTAAAACATCTGTAGATGAGGTTAAACTGGCTCCAATTTGTTCTACATCACGCCTGTTACCACCAGAAATTATAAACCTGTTTTTTTTGTCTAATAACCATTTTCCAGAAATACCGTATTTAAACTTATTGTCTTTAAAACCGTAGGCTGTAAAACCTTCTAACCTCCAAAGGTCATTTTGTCCAAAATAGGTACGACCACCAGCACGTAAACGTAAACCTTCTACTTCGTTAAAACCAAAGGTTGAAAATACGCTACCATAGTCTAGGTTTAGTTCATCAAATTCAATATATCCAGATGCTAATATGCTTCCTATATTATAAAGACGTTTAAATTTTTTGGTTTTCTTTAAAGAGTCTAACATGACGTAAACACCTTTTTCGTCTTTACTAAGCTTTTCCATTCTGTTTTCTTCCCAGAAAGCATCGTCTTGATTGTATAAATCTTCATCAAAACTATAGACTTTTTCTTTGTAAAATTTCGGGTCTTTTTCAATATCAAACTTGTAATTATTATAGAGTGAAGTACGTTTACCATAAATACCTTGGGACTTTTCCTTTTTATTAAAAGCAAAATCCGACATAAAATAATCACGTTTAATTAAAAATACAGAATCATTAAGTACCTCATATTCCTGTTCAATATATATTTCTTTTACCCAGTTTATATTTGCACTTTTAGAGGCTTGCATATTTATATCTTTAATAGCAAAAGTGGTATCTGCAACCCAAAAGTCTCCTTTAAAGGTTAACTCGTTTTTACGTCGTGGGTAATAAATAATATTGTAACACCATTTGTTGTCTATATATGCGCTATCTGCTAGCACATAATTGTACACATTAATACCTGTTCTTGAAATAGGACTTGTAAAGCTTTTATCAAAAAACTTCAAATAGTTATCATAAACATCAAAATCGCTGTATAAGTCGTCAACAAAATCTATGATAATCTGGTTGTTACTAAAACCAGAGTTTTTATTACCTTTTAGTATTTCGCGTTTTTCGTTAATTATATTATCGCCATAAACTTCGCTAGACGATTCGTTAATAAACATTGGTAAATAGGTTTTACCTGTTACGTTAGAGGTGTCTACCTGCTCAAAAACAAACTCCATACCTTTAAACAGTTTGCTTTTCATTGTTGCGCTGTCAATAGTATTTAAATCAAACTCTACTTTTTCGTAGCGATCGTATTGGTATTGGTTGTATTGCTTTAAACCATTACTTCTTTTGTTGGCCCATATTTTTCGTAAAATATCTATTGCTGGATTGTTTTTTTTAGGTTGCTTGCCAGAAACAATAAGTACTTCGTCTAGAGCTGCAACATCTTCTTTTAAAACAATATCAAAATCGTAAGTTACCTTTTGTTTTAAAGGTACAGTTTGCGTGACGTAACTAATAAATGAAAAAACTACAGTGTCGTGATTGCCATCATCTTCTAGATAGTACGTTCCGTTTTCGTCTGTAATAGTTCCAATGCTTGTACCTTGAAAATAGACGTTTGCATAGGCTATAGGTTCATTACTTTCATCGTAAATGTGACCGCTAATTTTTGTTTGAGCTAAAACTGTAACACTAGCTAATAAAAACAAAAAGGATAATATTCTATATTTCATCTATTAGTTTTAAATAAAAAAACTTCATCAACAATCATGCTAATGAAGTTTTTATAAAGGTAATTTTTTTTTAATTACTTGTACATAACTTTTTTAACAGCTTTAATTACAGACTCATGGTTAGGTAACCACTCTTCTAATAAAACTGGAGAATAAGGTGCAGGAGTATCTGCTGTGTTAATTTTTACAACAGGAGCATCTAAATAATCAAAAGCTTCAGACTGTATAATATATGTTAGCTCAGTAGAAACGTTACCAAATGGCCAAGCTTCTTCTAAAACTACTAAACGGTTTGTTTTCTTAACAGATTCTAAAACGGCTTTTTTGTCTAATGGACGTACAGTTCTTAAATCAATTATTTCACAAGAAATACCATCTTTTGCTAATTCATCTGCTGCTTTGTAAGCTTCTTTAATAATCTTTCCAAAAGAAACAATAGTTACATCTGTTCCTTCTCTTTTAATATCGGCAACACCTAATGGTATAGTATATTCTCCTTCTGGTACTTCACCTTTATCACCATACATTTGCTCACTTTCCATAAAAATAACAGGATCGTCGTCACGTATTGCAGATTTTAATAAACCTTTTGCATCGTAAGGGTTAGATGGTACAACAACTTTTAAACCAGGCGTGTTTGCAAACCAACTCTCGAAAGCTTGAGAGTGTGTAGCAGCTAATTGTCCTGCAGAAGCGGTTGGCCCACGAAAAACGATAGGACATTTAAATTGCCCACCAGACATTTGTCTAATTTTTGCAGCGTTGTTAATAATTTGGTCAATTCCTACTAAAGAGAAATTAAATGTCATATATTCTACAATAGGTCTGTTTCCTGTCATGGTAGAACCTATAGCTATACCAGCAAATCCAAGCTCGGCAATTGGTGTGTCTATAACACGTTTAGCACCAAATTCGTCTAACATACCTTTAGATGCTTTGTAAGCACCATTATATTCTGCTACTTCTTCACCCATTAAATAAATGCTCTCATCACGGCGCATTTCTTCGCTCATGGCTTCACAAATAGCTTCTCTAAATTGAATTGTCTTCATAAAATTTGTAAAATTGAATAGCAAAAATAACAATTACTGTAAACTAATACTGAACAATTTATTTAAAATTTATTATGCATGCATAGTATATTTTTGAAATAAATGAATTATCTTCGTATCCTGAAAAAGAGAAGTATTAGATGAATGTCTTACGATAACGTTATAGTTCTAAGCTTCCAAGAAAATAATCAAAAATTTAATAATAAAAATATGAAGATTTTAGTGTGTATTAGTCACGTGCCAGACACAACGTCAAAAATTAATTTTACAGACGGAGATTCTAAATTCGACACAAATGGTGTGCAATTTGTTATCAATCCAAACGATGAGTTTGGTTTAACACGTGCAATGTGGTTTAAAGAAAAGCAAGGAGCAAGTGTAGATGTTGTAAATGTAGGTGGTGCAGAAACAGAACCAACATTACGTAAAGCATTAGCAATTGGCGCAGACAATGCAATTAGAGTAAATGCAGAAGCTAAAGATGGTTTTCAGGTTGCTAAAGAATTAGCTAAAGTAGTACAAGATGGAGGTTACGATTTAGTAATTGCAGGTCGTGAGTCTATAGATTATAATGGAGGTATGGTACCAGGAATGTTATCTGAATTAATAGGAGCAAACTTTGTAACAAACTGTATTAACTTAGAAATAGATGGAACTAACGCTACCGCTACAAGAGAAATAGATGGTGGTAAAGAAACCGTAACAACAGCTTTACCATTAGTTATTGCTGGTCAAAAAGGATTAGTAGAGGAAAGCGATTTACGTATTCCTAATATGAGAGGAATCATGATGGCTAGAAAAAAACCTTTAAATGTTGTAGAAGCTGCTAATGCTGAAACTGAAACAACTTCGGTTAAATTTGAAAAGCCAGCACCAAAAGGAGCTGTAACTTTAGTAGATGCAGATAACTTAGACGAGTTAGTAAACTTACTTCATAACGAAGCAAAGGTGATTTAATAATAAGTTAAATCATTCCGAACTTGTTTCGGAATCTTTTGAAATTAAAGTAAAGATTAACGAGTTCCTGGTATAAAGTCAGGATTTCAAAAAAGAAAAAATTATGTCAGTTTTAGTATATACAGAATCAGAAAACGGAAAATTTAAAAAAACAGCTCTAGAAGTAGCATCTTACGCTAAAGCCGTAGCAGACCAATTAGGAACAACGGTAACAGCAGTAGCAGTAAATGCAGATGACACTAGCGAGTTAGGAAAATATGGAGTAGATAAAGTTTTAAATGTATCAAATTCAGGATTAGATAAATTTAATGCGAAATCTTACGCTTCAGTAATTAAACAAGCAGTAGAAAAAGAAGATGCAAAAGTGGTAGTTGTTAGCCAAACAGCAGATAGTAAATATTTAGCACCAGTTTTAGCAGTAGGTTTAAATGCAGGTTACGCATCTAACGTAGTAGAGGCGCCATCAAACACAGCGCCATTTACAGTAAAACGTACAGCATTTACAAATAAAGCTTTTAATGTAACAGCAATTAATACAGATGTAAAAGTTGTAGGTGTTTCAAATAACGCTTTTGGTTTAGTTGAAAATACAGCAAGTGCAACAGCAGAAGATTTTTCTCCAACAGTTGAAGATTCTGGAGTAACAGTACAATCTGTAGATAAAGCAACAGATAAAGTAACTATTGCAGATGCAGAAATAGTAGTATCTGCAGGACGTGGATTAAAAGGTCCAGAAAATTGGGGAATGGTAGAAGAATTAGCAGAAGTTCTTGGAGCAGCAACAGCTTGTTCTAAGCCAGTTTCAGATTTAGGATGGAGACCACACAGTGAACACGTTGGGCAAACTGGTAAGCCTGTAGCTTCAAACCTATATATTGCAATAGGTATTTCTGGAGCAATACAGCACTTAGCAGGAATCAACGCTTCTAAAGTAAAAGTTGTAGTAAATACAGATCCAGAAGCACCTTTCTTTAAGGCTGCAGATTATGGAGTTGTAGGAGACGCTTTTGAGGTTGTTCCAGCTCTAATTGAAAAATTAAAAGCATTTAAAGCGGCAAACGCTTAATTTTTTATAAATTGTGCTCGTAAAGAAGCGGTTTAAATTCCTATTTACAATTTAAACCGCTTTTTCGATTTTTTTATACTTATGAGTTTAGTTCGACTAAAAATAAAAGGAATATCTTATAGCCAAACGCAAAATGGCGCCTATGCTTTAATTTTAAATGAAGTAGATGGTGAACGTAAATTACCTATAGTTATTGGTGCTTTTGAAGCGCAGTCTATAGCCATTGCACTTGAAAAAGAAATTAGACCACCAAGGCCATTAACTCACGATTTGTTTAAAAATTTTGCAGATAGGTTTGATATTGTTGTAAAACAAGTAATAATACATAAACTTGTTGATGGTGTTTTTTATTCAAGTTTAATTTGTGAAAGAGATAAAATAGAAGAAATAATTGATGCCAGAACAAGTGATGCTATAGCATTAGCTTTACGTTTTCAAGCACCAATTTTTACTTATAAAAATATTTTAGATAAAGCAGGAATTTATCTAAAAGTCGATCCAAGTAAAGACGAAGACGAAATAGAAGAAACCAACGATAATATATTTGTTGAAGATATTGTAAATGAAGAGCTTGAAATAACTTTGTCTCAAGATGATTATCAATCTCATACTTTAAAAGAGTTAAATAGCATGCTCGACGAAGCTGTTGCAAATGAAGATTACGAAAAAGCAGCAAAAATTCGAGACGAGATTTCTAAACGCTAACTTATGATTAAAAATATACTCATAGCTGTTGCAGCTATTTTTTTTGCAACAACTTCTGTGTTTGCTCAAGACCTTGAAAAAACATGGCAAATTCAAAAAATTGAATCTCAAAACAATATTACTGTAGAAGCTAATAAATTATCTTACGATAAGTTAGTTTTAAACAAAGGAGAATTTAAACTACTTACATCTCAAGACAATGTAAGTGATAATGGAGATTATATATACCAAAATAACTTATTGGTATTTTATTATAACGATTCTTTAAACACAACAGTTAGATATAAAATATCTAAACTAACAGACTCTATTTTAGTCTTTAAAGATAAAAATTTAGTTTATAATCTTAAAAGCGAAAAACACACTAAAGAAGCGCTTGTTGCAACCAATGATGTTGTGAAAAACGATATTATACCTAGCCAAGGTTTCTCAATCGGTAGCTTATGGCGAGGCGCTTTAGGTATGGTTTCACTTATATTTATAGCCTTTTTATTTAGTTCTAATAGAAAGAATATTAATTGGAAAACAGTAGGTTTAGGTTTAGCATTGCAATTAGTAATTGCTATAGGTGTATTAAAAATAGGATTTGTAAAAACAGTTTTCGAGTTTATAGGATTAGGCTTTATTAAAATCCTAGGTTTTACACAAGCTGGTAGTGAGTTTCTATTTGGAGGCATGTTAGATGTTACATCTTTCGGATTTATTTTTGCATTTCAAGTATTACCCACTATTATATTCTTTTCGGCATTAACCTCAGTATTATTTTATTTAGGTTTAATTCAAAAATTAGTAAAACTAATGGGATTATTGTTAACTAAAATATTAGGAATTTCTGGAGCCGAAAGTCTAAGTGTTGCAGGTAATATATTTCTAGGTCAAACGGAAGCACCTCTTTTAATTAAGGCTTATTTAGAAAAGATGAATAAATCTGAAATTCTTCTAGTTATGATTGGTGGTATGGCTACTGTAGCAGGAGCAGTATTAGCTGCATATATTGGTTTTTTAGGAGGTGAAGACGAAGCTTTAAAATTATTTTATGCTAAACATTTACTAGCTGCATCTGTAATGGCAGCGCCAGGAGCAATTGTGATTTCAAAAATATTATTTCCTCAAACCGAAGAAATTAATACCAATGTAGAAGTTTCTCAAGAAAAAATAGGCTCTAACATACTAGAAGCTATAGCAAACGGAACAACAGAAGGTTTAAGGTTAGCTGTAAATGTAGGAGCAATGTTATTAGTATTTGTAGCTTTTATAGCTATGATAAATGGTATACTTGGCGGTATTGCAAGTTTTGATGGTATTGTAATAGATGCATTAAATATTAAATGGCAGTTTACATCTTTAAATGAGGTTATTGCAGAAAATACACCATACGATGGTTTATCTCTAGAATTTGTTTTAGGTTATATTTTTGCGCCATTAATGTGGTTAATAGGTGTGGCAAAAGAAGATATGGCACTAATGGGCCAATTATTAGGCATCAAGCTAGCAGCAAGTGAGTTTATTGGCTATATACAATTAGCAGAACTTAAAAATGTAGCAAATGCAACGCATTTAAAATTCGAGAAATCTATAATCATGGCAACTTACATGTTATGTGGTTTTGCAAATTTTGCTTCTATAGGAATACAAATTGGAGGTATTGGATCTTTAGCACCAGGACAGCGTGCTCAACTATCAAGATTTGGAATGAAAGCTTTAATTGGAGGTACAATTGCATCATTAATATCTGCAACTATTGCTGGTATGATAATAGGGTAAACATTCCTGCCTTCGCAGGAATCTCTTAACATAAGAGAAATAAAACATAAATAATAAAAGGCTCTTAATATTTTATTAAGAGCCTTCTTTTTTTTGAATATATTTTTTAATCAAAAATGAAGTTATAAACTCACTTCTAAGTAAATTTGTTTTAGTTATTTTTGTTTAAATTACAACATTATTATTAATAATTAAGAGATTCCTGCGAAGGCAGGAATGTGTGCACTATGAAACAATACCACGAATTAGTAAAACATGTTTTAGAAAACGGAAACGAAAAAGGAGACAGAACGGGAACAGGTACAAAAAGTGTATTTGGTTATCAAATGAGATTCGATTTAAGTGAAGGTTTTCCTATGGTTACTACTAAAAAACTTCATCTAAAATCAATTATATATGAGTTGCTTTGGTTTTTAAAAGGCGATACCAATATTAATTATTTAACAGAGAATGGTGTTAAAATTTGGAATTCTTGGGCAGATGAAAAAGGAGATTTAGGTCCAGTTTATGGTCACCAATGGCGTAATTGGAATAGCGATGAGGTTGACCAAATTACAGAGGTAATAGAAACTCTAAAAAACAATCCAAATAGTCGTAGAATGTTGGTTTCTGCATGGAATCCTTCAGTACTTCCAGATACATCAAAATCGTTTAGTGAAAATGTAGCAAATGGAAAAGCAGCATTGCCTCCATGTCATGCTTTTTTTCAGTTTTATGTGGCAGATGGTAAATTATCTTGCCAGTTGTACCAACGTAGTGCAGATATCTTTTTAGGTGTACCATTTAATATTGCTTCATACGCATTATTTACAATGATGATAGCTCAGGTATGCGGTTATCAAGCAGGTGAATTTATACATACATTTGGCGATGCACATATTTATAATAACCATGTAGAGCAATTAGAGTTGCAAATGACACGGGATTGTAGACCTTTACCAAAAATGAAACTTAATCCAGAAGTAAAAGATATTTTCGAGTTTAAATTTGAAGATTTTACTTTAGAAGATTATAATCCGCATCCACATATTAAAGGAGCAGTTGCTGTATAAAATAAAATTAAAAAAGTTTTCTTAGGAAAACTTTTTTAATTTATACATTTATTACACAATTTTCGTCTGCAGCGTAATCATTCCAGGCAAAAGCATCAGCTTCTTCTTCATTTTTCCATTGTCCATCTACTAAATATCTAAACTCATAAGATTTATCTTTTTCTAAATTAACAGTACCTTTAAAGGTTCCGTTTTTTAATTTTTTTAAAGCAGTTGCTTCAGTATTCCACTCGTTAAAATTTCCTACAACTTTAACTTCGTTTGCATTTTCAGCAGGAACAGTAAAGGTTACTTTGCAAACAGGTTTCGATTTTAAAAATTGTTTTGTAATAGCCATTTTTTTATTGTTTTGTAATTCAAATTTAAATAACAATTTTATGCTAACAAACTGTTTAATAAATATTTAAAACAAAATTGTTGTTTTAGTAAAATACAATATTGTTATTTTATAATTTTATAAAAACCAGTTGCCTTTTTTATTAAATTAACACTCGCTACTGTTGTTAATAGATTGTAAATCAAATCAAAAAGATTTCGTTTAAAATTAAAAAAAGAAATTCATATTAAAACTTTAACTTTACATTCTTAATTAAGATTATGTTTAAAAAAAAGAAACAACAACCTCAAATAGATCCAGACCAGTTAGCATTAATTGAAAATGCACAACGTCGTGTAAAACAAAAAAAGCACTTATATGCTCACTTTGTAATATTCTTAATTGGAGCTGTTTTTTTAATTATAGCAAATGTAGGTTTAGGTATAGGAGAAGAGTTTCAAAAATTTGATCTTCCTTGGTTTGTTTTTGCTATATTAATATGGTTATTTTTCTTCTTATACCATTTATTTAATGTATTTATAACGCATAAGTTTATGGGAAAAGATTGGGAAAAAGCCCAAATAGAAAAACTAGTAGCAAAACAAAAAGCTAAAATTGAAAAGTTAGAAGCAAACTTACCAAAATCTAAAACAGATAGTAATTTAAAATCAAGTTCAACTACGCAGATACCGCATAAAAATCTAACAATGATTGTTGCTGCTGGAGAAAATAATGAAATAGGAAAAGATAACGATTTAATCTGGCACTTAAAAGATGATTTAAAACGTTTTAAATCTTTAACCTCAGGACATCATATTATTATGGGTCGTAAAACTTTTGAAAGTTTCCCTAAACCATTACCAAATAGAACACATGTTGTAATTTCAAGACAAAAAGATTATCAAGTGCCTGTTGGTGTTTTAGTAGTGCATTCTTTAGAAGATGCTATAGACGCGGCAAAAGGAGATACTCAGCCATTTATAATTGGAGGCGGCGAAATTTATAGACAAGCTATGCCTTTAGCGGCTAAAATTGAAATAACAAGAGTACATTCTACTTTTAATGCAGATACTTTTTTTCCGGAGATAGACACCACAGTTTGGAAAGAAACCAATAGTGTTGTTCATCCTCAAGACGAAGACCATAAATATGCATTTTCTTTTATAACTTATGAAAGAAAATAATTTTGAAACCAAAAATGATAGATTTTAAAGCGGATATTCTTGAATTTTCAGATACAAATTATCCAGCATTTACTGAAAACGATTTTCCTTTAGATTGGTCTATGACTCGTAACGAACGTTATGGGTTTCTTTATTTACTTCAAAAAATAAAACCTAAAGTCGCTATAGAAATTGGTACATTTAATGGTGGTAGTTTACAGGTTATTAGTAAATATGCAGATAAAGTTTATGCCATTGACACAGATAAAACTATCGTTGAGCGTTTAGGAAATCAATTTTCAAACGTCGAGTTTTTAATTGGAGATTCTAAAGAAATACTACCTAAACTTATTAAGCAAATTCAAGACAATGGAGAACAGCTAGAGTTTGCTTTAATAGATGGTGATCACAGTACAAAAGGTGTTGCTACAGATATTAAAAACTTAATAAAATACAAACCACAAAGTAACTTTAGTATTGTATTACACGATAGCTTTAATCCTAATTGCCGAAAAGGTATGAAGTTGGTAGATTATAACGCCAATAAACACGTTCATTACGTAGAACTAGATTTTATTTCTGGTGTGTTTGCTCCAGATAATTTAAGGCATGAAATGTGGGGAGGTTTAGCACATATTATCTTGTTGTTAGAAGAAAGAATAGATGAATTGATAATAAACGAAAGTCAAAAAAAACTTTTCAATATCGCTTATTACCGTTCAATACATTTTGTAAAAGATACTTTGTTTTTTTTAAAACCAATAAAACGTTTATTTAAAAAATAGCATTTTATTTTCCATAACTTCGCAGCATGGTAGAAAAACTTCAATTAAGAGTTACTTTAAAAGAAGAGGAATTTCAAGATATTTTGTTGGTAAAAGCAGCAAAGTGGTTAAATATTCCTAAAGAAGAAATTACGAGTATTAAAATACTTCGTAAATCTATAGATGCAAGAAAACCAAAAATAATTTTTAATTATAAAGTTGAAGTTTATATACGTGAAGTTGCGCCAAAAACGTCAGCATATCAATTTGAATATAAAGATGTATCTAAAGCCAAACCAGTTCACATTATTGGTTTTGGTCCAGCAGGTATGTATGCAGCATTACGTTGTATAGAGTTAGGCTTTAAGCCTATTGTTTTAGAGCGTGGTGCAAACGTAAAAGACAGACGTCGCGATTTAAAAGCAATAAACCAAGATCATCATGTAAATGAAGACTCTAATTACTGTTTTGGTGAAGGTGGCGCAGGAACTTATAGTGATGGTAAATTATACACAAGAAGTTTAAAGCGCGGTGATGTAAAACGTATTTTTGAAAACTTAGTTTTTCATGGCGCTACAGACCAAATTTTAGTAGACGCACACCCACATATAGGTACAAATAAACTGCCAAAAGTAGTTCAAAATATTAGAGAAACTATTTTAAATTATGGTGGCGAAGTACATTTTAATACACGAGTTACAGACTTTTCAATAAAAAATAATAAAATTAAAGCCATTCAATTGCAAAATGGAGATGAACTTATTACAGAAAAAGTAATATTAGCAACAGGTCATTCTGCAAGAGATATTTTTAATTTGTTACATAATAAAGATATTGCAATAGAAGCAAAATCTTTTGCAATGGGTGTACGTGCAGAACATCCTCAACATATTATAGACTCTATTCAATACCATTGCGAAGGTCCAAGACCAGAATTATTACCCGCAGCATCCTATAGTTTAGTGCAGCAGGTAAACGGTCGTGGTGTTTATAGTTTTTGTATGTGTCCTGGAGGTTTTATTGTGCCTGCAGCTACAGCAAATGGAGAAGTGGTTGTAAATGGTATGTCACCATCAAGACGAAATAATAAATTTGCAAACTCTGGAATAGTTGTAGAAATTAATGCTGAAAGAGATTTAAAAAAATACGAAAAATTTGGACCATTAAAAGCTTTAGAGTTTCAAAAAGATTTAGAACGCTTAGCTTTTACAGCTGGTGGAAGAAGTCAAGTTGCACCTGCACAACGTATGACGGATTTTGTAGAAGGCATTTTATCTAACACTTTAAATGAAACCTCTTATCAACCCGGTTTAAAAAGCGCACCTTTGCATAGTTTATTTCCAAAATTAATAGGAAGTTCTTTGAGAAAAGGATTTAAAGCATTTGGAGATAAAATGAAAGGGTATTATACAGAAGAAGCTAATATTATTGGAGTAGAATCCAGAACATCATCACCAGTAAGTATACCAAGAACCGATACTTTAGAGCATCCAGAAATAACAAATTTATATCCATGTGGTGAAGGTGGTGGTTATGCTGGCGGAATTATAAGTGCAGCAATGGATGGCGAACGTTGTGCTGAGGCTGCTACAGCTACTTTGTAATATACAGGAAGATAACGCCATACTTTTTAAAGAATTTATTCCTATTTTTGCCTTTCAAAATGAAACAGATGAAAGCATATATATTTCCAGGTCAAGGCGCTCAATTCTCAGGAATGGGTTTAGATTTATACGAAAACTCTCCAGAAGCACAACATTTATTTGAAGATGCTAATAGTATTTTAGGTTTTAATATTACAGATGTAATGTTTGAAGGTACTGCTGAAGCTTTAAAACAAACCAAAGTAACACAACCAGCAATATTTTTACACTCAGTAATTTTAGCAAAAACATTAGGAGAGAATTTTAAGCCAGATATGGTTGCAGGTCACTCTTTAGGTGAATTCTCTGCATTAGTAGCTAACGGAGCTTTAACATTTCAAGATGGTTTACGTTTAGTGTCACAACGTGCTTTAGCAATGCAAAAAGCTTGTGAGATACAGCCAAGTACAATGGCGGCAGTTTTAGGTTTAGAAGATAGCGTGGTTGAAAATATTTGTGCAGAAACTGAAGGCGTTGTAGTAGCGGCAAACTATAATTGTCCAGGACAACTAGTTATTTCTGGTGAAATTGAAGCTATAAATAAAGCATGTGAAAGCATGAAGGCAGCAGGAGCAAGGCGTGGATTAGTATTGCCAGTTGGTGGCGCTTTTCACTCACCAATGATGGAGCCTGCTCGCGAAGAATTAGCAGCAGCTATAGAAAACACAACATTTAGTAAGCCTAATTGCCCAATATACCAAAACGTAACAGCAAACGCTGTTATTAATGAATCTGAAATTAAGGCTAATTTAATTTCGCAATTAACAGCTCCTGTGCGTTGGACACAATCTGTAGAACAAATGATTACAGACGGTGCAACTTTATTTACAGAAGTTGGTCCAGGAAAAGTATTACAAGGTTTAGTAAAGAAAATTAATAGAGCATCTGAAACGGCTTCTGCAACCTTTGAAAGCGCTTCATAATTATGAAAAACAATAGAACGCTTTTTATTACAATTTTAATTGTTGTTAACATTGCTTTAGATCAAATTTCTAAATTTTGGGTGAGAGCTAATATTCCTGCGGGTAGTAGATCTGAGATTTTAGGTGAGTATTTTACACTTCATAATGTTGAAAATACAGGAGCCTTTTTAGGTTTAGGGAGTGATTTTAATCCTGTTTTAAAAATAATTTTACTCAACGTACTTCCTGTTGTGGTGCTAACATTAGTACTCTTTCATATATTTAGAGACAAAACCTTAGATAAATTTTCGTTAATTGGTTTTTGCTGTATAATTGGTGGTGGTATAGCTAATTTATACGACAGAATTCTTTATGGACAAGTAACCGACTTTTGGCATATAGATTTAGGAGGTGTATTTAGAACCGGTATTTTTAATATTGCAGATGTTTCTGTAATGGTTGGAATGGGACTACTAATTCTTGGAAATTTTAAAAAGAAGAAAGCATAAAAAAACCGCGATATAATTATCGCGGTTTTTTTATTTATTTGGCTAAAATACAGTCTTCACAGTCTTTTATTTCGCCGTAATATGTTTCTCTATATTTGTGAATTGTTTTAATGGGAATGCCGAAAAAATGTTTCTTTACATAGGTTACATTGGCTTTTAATTCTCCCATTTTGGGTGCAAATCTGTTCTCTAATTTTGTTTTTCTTCTTACGCTAATCAGTTTCATAATATCTATTTCATTAAGTACAAAGTAATGAAGATATTAAACCAATCGCAAAATATAAATGTTAAGTATTTATTAATCAGCTATTTAATTTAAATATGATATTTATAAGTACATATTTTTAAGAATATGCCAATTAGAGTGGGCTTAGATTATCAAATCAATAACTAGTTTTTGTAAATTTTTCCTTCTTTCATTACAAAAACAACTGTTTCCATAGTGTTTATGTTTTCTACAGGATTATCATTAGTAGCAACAATATCTGCAATAAATCCTGCTTTAAGTTGTCCTAATTGGTTTTCCATTTTTAATATCATAGCGTTTGTTATAGTTGCACTTTGTATAGCTTCTATTGCAGGCATTCCTGCTTCTACCATATAGCCAAACTCTTTTGCATTATCACCATGATAAAAAACAGCAGCATCTGTGCCAAAGGCAATGCCTACACCAGCTTTGTAAGCGCGACCAAACATGTCTTGTATTTTTGGGCCAATATCTAAAGCTTTAGGTACTATAATTTCTGGATAATAATTTTTAATTTTTGCTTTATCTGAAACAAATTTACCAGCTGTAATAGTAGGCACTAAATAAACATCATGTTTTTTCATAAGTTCCATAGTCTCCTTACTCATTAAAGTACCGTGCTCTATAGTTTTAACGCCTCCTAAAACGGCACGTTGTATGCCTTCATCACCATGTGCGTGTGCAGCAACATGAAAGCCATAGTCTTTAGCGGTTTCACAAATAGCCTTGATTTCTTCTATGGTAAATTGTGGATTAGAGCCATTCTTAGCAACACTTAATACGCCACCTGTAGCGGTTATTTTTATTAAATCGGCACCATTTTTATAACGTTGTCGTACTGCTTTTTTTGCATCTTCAACACTATTTACTACGCCTTCTTTTGGTCCAGGATTTCCTGCTAAATCTCTACGGTAACCATTTGTTGGATCTGCGTGGCCACCAGTTGTAGCTAAAGATTTTTCAGCAGTAAAAATTCTTGGTCCAACAATTTTCCCTGATGCTATTGCTTTTTTTAAAGCTACATTTACACCAGAGCCACCTAAATCTCTTACGGTTGTAAAACCACTCATTAATGATGTTTTAGCGTAATTGGTTGATGTAAATGCTACATCTGCTTCATTTTGAGTAAAAACTTCTAGGTATTTTTTTGGGTTTGTTTCAGACTCTATGTGCACATGCATATCTATTAAGCCAGGCATTACCGTTTTAGTTTTTAAATCTATTATGGTATCGTTTGTATTTTCAGTTTTAATATAACCATCTACTATTGCTTTTATTTTTTGGCCAGATACAATTATAGTTTTTTGGGTTAAAACTTTTCCAGATTTAGTGTCTATTATTTTTCCGCAATGTAAATAGGTGTCTTGTGCAAAAGTTAAAGTAGAAAATAATAATGTAAAAATTAAAGCTAGTGTTTTCATAATTTATAGAGTTTGTTCCCATTTCCAGGCAGAAAGCATAGCATCATCTAATGACAGTTTAGCTTTCCATCCTAAAACGGTATTTGCTTTTGTTGTATTGGCATAGGCTTCGACAACATCACCGTCACGCCTGTCTACGATTTTGTAATTTAATTTTTGGTTAGATACACGCTCGAAGGATTGTATGACTTCTAATACTGAACTTCCTTTACCAGTTCCTAAGTTAAAAATTTCAAAATTAGTATCGTTTTTATTTTCTAGTAGTCGCTGCAATGCAATTACATGTGCTTTTGCTAAGTCTACTACATGTATGTAATCTCTTATACAAGTTCCATCTGGTGTTGGATAATTGTCTCCAAATACCGAAAGTTGTTCTCGTTTTCCTGCTGCTGTTTGTGTAATGTAAGGTACTAAATTTAAAGGAACACCTATTGGTAACTCGCCAATTTTAGAGCTTTGGTGGGCGCCAATTGGATTAAAATAACGTAAGGCAATGGCTTTAAAATTAGCATTGGATTTTGTTAAATCTTCTATAATAGCTTCGCCTATTTTTTTTGTATTACCATATGGTGATTCTGCAGGTTTTGTAGGTGCTAATTCTGTAATTGGCATACTATCTGCTTGACCGTAAACCGTGCATGAAGAGCTAAATATAAAATGAGATACTGCTTTTTTATTTAATTCTTGTAAAACGTAAACTAAACTATTAACATTGTTTTCGTAATAGGTTAATGGGCTTTTTACACTTTCTCCAACAGCTTTATATGCCGCAAAATGTATTACACCTACTATGTCTTGATGTTTTTTAAAAAAAGTTTTTGTTTGTTCTTTATTTTTTAAATCTAAATTTTCAAATTCTGGTGTGATACTAGTAATAGCAGTTATACCATTTAAAACATTTTCTGTAGCGTTAGATAAATTATCTATAATTATAACTTTGAATCCTGCATTTTGAAGTTCTACTACTGTATGTGAACCAATAAACCCTAATCCTCCGGTTACTAATATTTTTGACATGTTTTAAATTAAATCTTTGAATTAAATTAAATGTTTTGAGTTTGCGAGAAGGATGGAAACGGCATCCTTTTTTTAGCACTATTTTTTATGAAAAAATAGTGCTAAAAAAAGATATAGTGTACAGCCTGACTTTTGGCCGCTAAAAGCCAAAAGACTCGCCCTAATTATTATCTAAAAAATCGATAATTGTTTTAGTTATAAATGCTATTTGATCTGGCTCTAACTCTGTATGCATTGGTAACGAGATTACTTCTTTTACCAATTGGTTTGTTACTGTAAAATTTGCTTCATTATACCTTGAATCTAAATATGCTTTTTGTTTGTGCAATGGTATTGGATAGTAGACACCGCAAGGTATATTTTTGTTTTGTAAATGCTGTACTAAAGCGTCTCTGTCTGCATTTTTTATTTTTAATGTATACTGGTGAAAGACATGGCAGTCGCAAGTATCACAAACATAGTCGCAATTATTTACTGTTTTTGGTGTTATAATATTTGGGTGGTTTTGTAATGCTTTTGTGTATGCTCTGGCAGCGTCACGGCGTTTGTTGTTATAAATGTCTAAATGCGGTAGTTTTGCATTTAAGACTGCTGCTTGTATAGAGTCTAGTCTAGAGTTTACTCCAACGACATCATGGTGGTAACGTTTGTACATACCATGATTTACAATGCCTCGAATAATATGTGCTAGATCGTCGTTATTAGTAAAAATAGCGCCACCATCACCATAACAACCTAAGTTTTTTGATGGAAAAAATGAAGTTGAAGCAACATCTCCAATAGTTCCAGACATTACTTTCTCACCTTTAGAGTTTGTGTATTTTGCTCCAATGGCTTGAGCATTATCTTCTATTACATAGAGATTATGCTCTTTTGCAATTTGCATTATAGCTTCCATATTTGCACATTGCCCAAATAAATGTACTGGTACAATTGCTTTAGTTTTAGGAGTAATTGCTTTTTTTATTGCTTCTATATCTATATTAAAATTGTCTGGATCTACATCAACAAGAACTGGTGTTAAATTTAATAATGCAATAACTTCTACTGTTGCGGCAAATGTGAAATCTGCAGTTATAACTTCGTCACCAGGTTTTAAACCTAAACCCATCATGGCTATTTGTAAAGCATCTGTACCATTTGCACATGGTATTACATGTTTTACACCTAAATATTTTTCTAAATTTTCTTGAAATTCATGAACCTTTGGTCCATTTACAAAGGCAGTTGTTTCTAAAACTTCTTGAATAGAATCGTTAACCTCTTTTTTTATTTCTGCGTATTGACCTTTTAAGTCAACCATCTGTATTTTCTTCATAAAACGAATTTACAAAATTAGCTAATGCTATACAATGAATTATGTATTTTAGCACAAAGCATTTTTAAGTTGAATTTATTTTATACAATACTAATATACTTAGCCGATTTTGCACTAAAAGTTATAGCCTTTTTTAATAAAAAAATTAAACTAGGTATTGTTGGCCGTAAAGAAACGTTTAAATTATTAAAACATAATATTAAAGATACAGATGGAACTTTATGGTTTCATTGCGCGTCTTTAGGTGAATACGAACAAGGTTTGCCAATTTTTACTGAGCTAAGAAAAAACTATCCAAAGCATAAAATTGTGCTTTCGTTTTTTTCTCCGTCTGGCTATGAAATTAGAAAAAATGCACCTTTTGCAGATGTTGTAGTGTATTTACCTCTAGATACTATAAGTAATGCAAAACGTTTTTTAAATATTGTAAATCCAGAGTTAACTGTTTTTGTTAAGTATGAGATTTGGCCAAATTTTTTAAATGAACTTAAAAGAAGAAATCATAGAGCAATTTTAATTTCGGCTGTATTTAGAGAAAATCAGTCGTTTTTTAAATGGTATGGTAAGCATACAAGAAAGGCTTTATTTGCTTTTGAGCATATTTTTACTCAAAACGAAAAGTCTAAAAAACTTTTAGAATTAATTAATTATAATACTGTAACGGTTTCTGGAGATACACGTTTTGATCGGGTGTTTAACCAACTAGAGCAAGATAATATTGTAGATTTTGTTTCTAAATTTAAAGGAGATAATTTATGTGTGGTTGTAGGTAGTTCGTGGCCTGAGGATGAAAAACTTTTGGTTGATTATATAAATAATCATGCTAATAAAAGTACAAAGTTTATTATTGCACCACATAATATTAAAACAACACAAATTGAAAGTTTAAAACAAAGCATTACCAAAAGTTGTGTGTTGTTTACAGAGAAAAAAGACAATACTATAGAAAATTACCAAGTGCTAATTTTAAATACCATTGGTTTACTAACAAAAATATATAGTTATGCAGATATTGCATATGTAGGTGGAGCAATGGGTACAACAGGTTTGCATAATACATTAGAAGCCGCAGTTTTTGGTGTGCCAATTATTATTGGAAAAAATCATGAAAAGTTTCCAGAAGCTCAAGCCATGATTAATATAGAAGGTCTTGTGTCTATAACAGATAAAGAAAGTTTAAAGTATTATTTAAATCTTTTTATTAAAAATGAAACAAAACGTAGGCAATATGGAGATAACAATAAGGATTTTATAAAAAATAATAAAGGAGCCGTAGTCCAAATATTAGATTATTTACGTATTTAAACTAAAACATAAAAGTCGAAAATAAATTTAAAATGTTAATTTTTTTTATTTTATATGAATCAAAATGTTAAATTTGTTTCGATTAATAACTTAAACTTAAAAAACCAATGAAAAAATTAGTATTAAGCTCAGCTTTATTATTAGCATTAGCAGTTTCTTTTACATCTTGTAGAGAAGAAAATAAAAATGATGCAGAAGATGCAATGGAAAATGCAGAACAAACAATTGAAAATGCAGCTGAAGAAACAGAAGAAGCAGTAGAAGATGGATTTGAAGCAGCAGGAGAAGCTATTGATAATGCAGTAGAAGAAACTGAAGAAGCAGGAGAAGCTGTTGAAGAGGCTGTTGAAGAAGCAACTGATGATGACAACAACTAATTAGAATTTTCTAATAGATTTAAAAAGCCCAATCAAGAGATTGGGCTTTTTTATTTATATTGACATTTTAAATATGTCTAAAAAAACAACATACTCCATTTTAACAGCATTAATTTTAATTGCTGTTTACTCATTTAATTTATATTCTGAGAAACAAGCACAACAAGAAGTTGTAAACACAGGTAAAAAAGTAAAATCGAATACTAATGAATATTTTTTGCCAACAAGTACAACAGGACAAGTGGTGCATCATGATGGGTATTCATTATCTTATAGTGAGCTTCACGAACAGGCTGAATGGGTTGCTTACGAATTAAAAAAATCACATTTAAGTAACACAAATTTTAAACGTCCTTATTTTGAAATAGATAATGCTGTAAAAACAAAAGCAGCACATTGGAGAAATTATAAAAAATCGGGTTACGACCGCGGACACCTTTGTCCTGCTGGTGATAGAAAATATAGTAAAGCTGCACATGATGAAACATTTTTAACAAGTAATATTTCACCACAAAAGCATAATTTTAATGCAGGTGTTTGGAATAGGCTAGAACAAAAAGTACGTTATTGGGCGAGTAAATATAATGGAGTATTTGTGGTCTCTGGAGGAATTTTAAAAGGAAAAATGAAAACTATTGGAGATGAAAAAGTTGCGGTGCCTAATCAATTTTATAAAATAGTTATCGATAATAATAATGGTAAAACAAAAATGTTGGCGTTTTTAATGAATCATGAAGCTTCAAATTTACCATTGTATAAATTTGTTGTTCCTGTTGATACTATAGAAAAATTAACTGGTATAGATTTTTTTGCAGAATTAGACGATAATATAGAAAATAGTCTGGAAGCTTCAGGTAGTTTTAAAAACTGGAGTTTTAAATAATTTAAACTTATAGTCCTAGTTTGTTTTTTACACCATTCCAACGTAAGTTTCTTATAAATACGCCTTGATCTTCTGTAACCAAAGGTTGTGTGTTATTCTGTTTAGCTTTTAAATATCCTAAAACTGTATTTTTAAAATAAGAAAAACTACGTTTGCTAATGGCACTTTTTAAGGCAGAAAGTATGGTTAATGCAATTCCAAAACGCATTTTGTATAATGCTTCACCTTGCAAATATTTACTGCTTTTGTGGTAGGTTTTTCCAGTAGGTTTTAAATGTTTTACGTGTAGAGATTTATCTGTTTTAATAGTCCATCCATAATATTGAGCTAGCAAAACATCCATTGTGTCCCAACCAATACTTTGTTTTAAGCCACCAATAGCATTAAAGCAAGCTTTTTTATAAGCTTTAAAAGGACCACGAACGTGGTTTTTAGACGCGATAGTCTCGTATACCCATTGATTATTTTTTTCTATATATGCTAGTCCACCAGCAATACCAACCTTACTATTAGATTTAAAAAGAGAAATTATAGATTCTAAATAGTTCTCTGGTAAAATAATATCTGCATCAAACTTGCAAACAACATCGTAAGCATCATCTAATGTTTCTAAACCTTTGTAAAATGCATTTATTACTTTGCTTCCTGGGATATGTTGACTTGAAGATTTAATTTTAATAGATTGAATCCATTTGTTTTGTGCTGAAAAATCATCAATTATTTCATCTGTTTTGTCTGTAGAATTATCATTTACTACCACGACCTTTTCAGGTAAAACAGTTTGATTAACTAAAGAGTTAAGCATTAAGCCAATGCAATCTTCTTCGTTATGTGCAGGTATTACAATGTAAATTTTCATTTGATTTTAAATCACAAATTTCTCTATTAAATTTACTTTTGAAGGCGGAACAAAAAAGCAATTTCTAATGCCATTATCTTTTGTTCTTTTAATTGAGTTAACTTTTATCAATCCCTTTTTACTATGGTTGTAAAATGAATAATTTAAACTTGAAAATAAATTATTTAATTCAGTTTCGGTTGTGTTAAAAAGTGTTTCGCAAATAATTATGGGTTGATGTTTTTTTATGCTGTCTAAACCAGATTTTAAAATATCTGTCTCTGTACCTTCGGTATCTAGTTTAATTAAATCTACAGTGTTTAAATGTTTTAACTTAATAAAGTTGTCTAAAGTATCTGCAGAAACACTGTTTTTTATAAAGTTTCGTGATGTTTTTTTTGTGCCTGCATTGCCTTCTCCAGCTAGATTATATTTTAAATATTTGTATTTCAAGCTCTCAACTTCATAAAAATCAATATTACCTTTTGTATTGGATAATGCTAAATCTACTGCAGAGATTTGATTTTTAAAATTATTAATTTTAATATTTTTATTTAAATAAAACTTTGGGCCATAAGCTGGCTCAAAAGCATAAACATTAATTTTTGGGTTTACTTTTGCTGCTAATAAAGAGTAAAAACCAATGTTTGCACCAATGTCTAAAAAACTATTAGTTTCTTTTGCTAAGGTTTCAAATATTTGAGCATATTCAAAATTTTTATAACCATTCCAATAAAGTAATTGTGTTATAAAACTGGTTTGATTTGTTGCTAATTTTAATTTTCCAGCTGTTGTGTTTAAAGTAATTATTCCGCTTGGAGGTATTTTAATTTTAGATTTAAAAATGGTATTAAAAGCATAATTAAAATTTCTTAAAATATAATTTATGCCACTGTTATAAATTGTTTTGTAAATAATTTGTGCTAACGTCATTACTTGAAATTACTTTATAACTATAGTGACTCTAAAATTAATACTTATAAATTATGCAATTAATATGCATGCCGCTACCAACACTAGCTAGAATTATAATGTCACCTTTTTCTATTTTCTGATTTTCTAATTTATTATTTCTAATTAAATCTAGAAGTGTAGGTACAGTTGCTACAGAGCTGTTGCCAAGTTTATGAATACTCATTGGCATTACACCTTTTGGAACAGGTGTTTTGTATAGTCTATAAAAACGGTTTATAATGGCTTCATCCATTTTTTCATTAGCTTGATGTATTAATATTTTCTTTACATCTTTTATGTTTATACCGCTTTTGTCTAAGCAGTTTTTCATTGCGTTAGGAACATTAGTTAAGGCAAATTCGTAAATTTTTCGACCTAACATTTTTATATAACGCGTGTCTTTATCTAGTTCTTGATTGTTAGATTTTCCAAAGAATAAATAATATGCTTCGTCGTAAGTGTAGCTTGCTGTTTCATGAGCTAAAATACCGCCGTTATCATCAGTGCTTTCTATAATTGTAGCTCCAGCACCATCGCTATAAATCATAGAATCTCGATCGTGTTTATCCACTACTCTAGAAAGTGTTTCGCTTCCTATTACTAAACATTTTTTAGCAATTCCAGATTTTATAAAAGCATTAGCTTGTATAACGCCTTCAATCCATCCTGGGCACCCAAATAAAATATCGTAAGCGACACATTTTGGGTTTTTAATACGTAAACTGTGTTTTACTCTTGAGGCTAAACATGGTAAAACATCGGTTTGAATAGTGTCATGTTTTACGTCTCCAAAATTATGAGCAACAATAATATAGTCTAAAGTTTCTGGATCTATATTGGCATCTGCAATTGCTTTTTGAGCAGCTAAAAAAGCCAAATCTGAAGAGTCTAGATTAGGCTCTGCATATCGTCTTTCGGCAATACCAGTAATAGCTTTAAATTTTTCGACTATAACCTCGTTTGGATGCTCTATAATTGAGCCATCTACATTTAAAAATGTATGTTGATGAAAATTTTCGTTTTTTTCTATAGTATCAGGAATATAACTTCCTGTTCCTGTAATTTTTATTGCCATGATAGGTTGCTATTTATCAATATCTGTTGCTAAACTAATTAATTATAGAGTAGAGTAGTGTTTGATTTTGATATAATTGTGTTTTTTTAGTCGTTTTTCTTTAAAAAAGGCTCTAAATTTAACTAAAAATAAAAAAGTCTTTACCAAAATAACGATAAAGACTTTTTTTAAGTATACTATTTTTTAATATATATTACATATAATCTTCAATAGGAGCACAAGTGCAAATTAAATTTCTATCACCATAAGCATCGTCTACACGACGAACGCTAGGCCAAAATTTAGAATCTTTAACGTATTCTAACGGAAAAGCCGCTGCTTCTCTTGAGTATGGTAAACTCCACTCATCACTTGTTACCATAGCCATTGTATGTGGCGCATTTTTTAAAATATTGTTAGGCTCATCTTTATCTGCGGCATCAATTTCTTTTCTAATAGAAATCATGGCATCACAAAAACGATCCATTTCTGCTTTGCTTTCACTTTCTGTAGGCTCAATCATCATGGTTCCTGCAACTGGAAATGAAACTGTTGGTGCGTGAAAGCCATAGTCCATTAAACGTTTTGCAATATCTACAACCTCAATGCCTTTAGCTTTAAAGTCACGACAATCAATAATCATTTCGTGAGCAGCTCTACCTTTTTCTCCAGAATATAAAGTAGAATATGACCCTTTTAAACGCTCTTTAATATAGTTTGCGTTTAAAATAGCTACTTCTGTTGCTTTTTTAAGTCCTTTAGATCCTAGCATTTTAATGTAGCCATAAGAAATTAAGCAAGCTAAAGCAGAACCATAAGGTGCAGCAGATATAGCCGAAATGGCTTGGTGTCCTCCAGTTTTTATTATTGGACTTCCAGGTAAAAAAGGTACTAATTGCTCTGCAACGCAAATTGGTCCAACTCCTGGTCCGCCACCGCCATGAGGAATAGCGAATGTTTTATGTAAGTTTAAATGGCAAACATCTGCTCCAATATTTCCAGGGTTAGTTAAGCCAACCTGAGCATTCATATTTGCTCCATCCATATAAACTTGGCCACCATTATCATGTATAATTTTTGTGATGTCTTTTATTGCAGATTCATAAACACCATGAGTAGATGGATATGTTACCATTAAGGCAGATAAATTATCTTTATGTAATTCTGCTTTTTTTCTTAAATCATCAACATCAATATTTCCATTTTCTGAAGCTTTAGTAACTACAACCTTCATTCCTGCCATTACAGCACTCGCAGGATTTGTACCGTGAGCAGATGATGGTATTAAACAAATGTTTCTATGGTGATCTCCTCGAGATTCATGATATGCTTTTATTACCATTAATCCTGCAAATTCTCCTTGAGCACCAGAGTTTGGTTGTAATGATGTTGCTGCAAAACCAGTAATTTCTGTAAGTTGATTTTCAAGAGCGTTTAACATCAATTTGTAGCCTCTAGGTTGATTTTGTGGTACAAATGGATGAATACTTCCCCAATTTGTTGAACTTAATGGAAGCATTTCGGCAGCAGCATTAAGTTTCATTGTACAAGAACCTAAAGAAATCATAGAGTGATTTAATGCTAAATCTTTGCGTTCTAAATTTTTAATGTAACGCATTAATTCAGTTTCAGAATGGTAGGTGTTAAAAACATCTACTTTTAAGAAATCTGATTCTCTTTTTAAGTGATTAGGAATGGTTTTATTAGATTCTAAAACTTCAATTTTATCTGTTGTATTTTCTGTAACCGTTTCAAAAATTGAAATAATTTCATTTAAATCTGAAATTGAAGTAGTTTCATTTATAGAAATAGTGACAGTGTTAGTATCCGGGTAATGGAAATTTACTTCTTTCTTTTCAGCTTCAAATTTAATTTTAACAGCATCAGCTTTTATTTGAATTGTATCAAAATAATGCGTGTTTGTTTGTTCTAAGCCTAAATTTTCTAATGCTTTTGCTAAAGTAGACGCTGCATTTTTAATTTTATCTGCAATAAAAGTTAAGCCTTTTGGGCCATGATATACAGCATACATACCAGCCATAACAGCTAAAAGTACTTGAGCAGTACAAATGTTAGATGTAGCTTTGTCACGTTTAATATGTTGCTCGCGTGTTTGTAATGCCATACGTAAAGCTCTGTTACCGTTAACATCTTTAGTCACACCAATAATACGACCAGGGACATCACGCTTATAAGCTTCTTTAGTTGCAAAATAAGCCGCATGTGGTCCACCAAATCCCATTGGTATTCCAAAACGTTGTGTTGTACCAACTACAACATCTGCACCAAATTTTCCTGGAGCTTCAAGTTTTGCTAAGCTTAAAATATCTGCAGCAACTGCCACTTTTATATTTTTTTCGTTTGCTTTTTCTATAAAAGATTTAATATCTGTTATTTGTCCGTTTTTACCAGGGTATTGAAGTAAAGCACCAAAATATTCATTAGATAAATTGTAATCTGCTTCATTACCAATTGTTAATTCTATTCCAATTGGGTTGGCTCTAGTTTCTAATAAATCTATAGTTTGTGGTAATACTAAATCTGAAACAAAAAACTTATTAACTTTAGCTTTCTTTTGTTCGCGGCTTCTAAGTGCAAATAGCATTCCCATAGCTTCTGCAGCAGCAGTACTTTCGTCTAATAAAGATGCGTTTGCAATTTCCATACCTGTTAAATCAATAACCATGGTCTGGAAATTTAATAAAGCTTCTAAGCGACCTTGAGCAATTTCTGCTTGATATGGAGTGTAAGCTGTATACCAACCTGGATTTTCTAGTATGTTACGTTGTATAACAGCAGGTAAAATAGTTGGGTGATACCCTAAACCTATGTAGGTTTTATATATTTTATTTAGTTTAGATAACTCGTTTATATGAGAAGAATATTCAAACTCGCTCATAGCAGCATCTAAATCTAAGTCATTTTTTAATCGAATATCATCTGGAACAGTCTCGTTTATAAGTTGCTCTATAGAATCTACACCAATAGTTTTTAGCATTTGGTTTTGATCGTTTTCTCTTGGCCCAATATGGCGCAATGCAAAAGAGGTTGTATTCATGTATAAATTAGTTGTGTTTATTTTTGCAAAAATACTGAAAACTTAAAGTATAATTATTTAAAAAAATGAAAGTTTTTAACCAAATTATATGGTTATGAACAGTTTGCTTAACTTTGTTTAATGCGAATAATTAAACAGCTTTTTGATTTTTACTTAAACAGTAGTATTCACGTGGCTTTAGCTGTTTGTGCTTTAAGTTGGATTAGCTTGATAGAGTTCAACATTATTTATGATGAAACTATACTACATTTTAACTTTTTTGCTACAATAACAGGTTACAATTTTGTAAAGTATTTTGGTGTTGCTAAATTTCACCATAGAAGTTTAACTAAAGCATTAAAAAAAATTCAAATTTTTTCGTTTTTAAGCTTTGTAATGTTATGCTTTTTTGCTGTAAAATTACCTTTAAAAACACTTGTCTATATTTTAATATTTGGTGTTATTACCTTTTTATATGCTATACCGTTTATACCTAAAAATCTATATTTAGATAGCCAGCAAAACTTAAGAGATATTAGCGGTGTAAAAGTTTATATAATTGCTATGGTGTGGGTTGGTGTAACTGTTTTTATTCCGTTTTTAAATAACGAAGTTAATTTAACCACAGATGTTTATATAGGTGCTGTACAGCGTTTTTTATTTGTTGTAGTTTTAATGTTGCCGTTTGAAATTAGAGACTTAAAGTTTGATAGTTTAAGGTTGGCAACTATACCACAAAAAATAGGAGTGAAGTATACTAAAATACTTGGTTTGTTTCTTTTATTGTTATTTTTTATTTTAAATTATTTTAAAGATTTTATAGATGTAAAATCTTTGTTTATTTATGGAGTTGTAAGTATTTTGACTTTGTTTTTTTTAATAGCCTCTAATAAAAAAAGGAGCTATTATTTTAGCTCCTTTTGGGTTGAAAGTATACCGATAATTTGGTTACTAATTATTTTGTTTAGCTAATTCTTTTTCGAAAGTAGCTTGTATTTTTGATTTTTCTGATGCTTGTAACTTTACATTTTTCTTTTTAAATAATTTTGTGAGTTTAGCATTTTTTTTAGTGTATTTTCTACATGCTGCACAAAAAATTAAATGGAGGTTTAATTTAATTTTATCTAAAAAAGTAGCTTCTTTATACTGCGATTTGTCGCAAGTATGGTTTGCCTCTTCACAACTTAAAAATAATTTATTACTCATTTTAAAACCAATTTTTTTCAAGACAACCAGCCATAGCAGTTCGTGCTCTGTGAATGATTACCCATAGGTTAGACGCAGTAATATTCAATTCATTACAAATAGCTTCGGTGTCATAATTTAATATAGTTTTCATTTCGAAAACCTGAGCTTGTTTTGCTGGCAATTTTTCTAAACAGTTATTTATAGCAATGCCTAATTCTGAGTTTTCTATAGAGTCTTCAGCTGTTTTATCAAAAGGATCTGCTACACGTTCTTCTAGCCAATCACCTTCAGTTTCTGTATCGTTATTGTAAGTCATTCTAACTTCGGCTTTGCCTTTATTAGAATTAATTTTTCGATAGTAATCTATAATTTTTCGTTTTAAAATTGAAATTAGCCACGTACGTTCGCTAGCTTCACCTTTAAAGTTTTTCATAGATTTTAATCCTGCTAAAAACGTTTCGGACACTAAATCTTGTGCCATATCTCTATCGCTTACTCGAGAAACTGTATAGTTAAATAAGTAATCACTGTATAAAGTAATCCATTGATTTGGATCTATTTTGTGATTTGGCATTAGTTAGAATTTTTTTCAAAAGTAAATAAAATTATTTTTAATTAACTATTTAAAGAATATCATTAAAAATATTGTACTAAAGTAAAGCCATACAAAAGAGAAGAATATATGTACTATTGTTTCAAACATTTTGCCTTTCCATAGTTTTACTGAATAAACAAAAAATTGCATGAATGCTCTAATACTCCAAAAAACACCTAATCCTAACGCTAATTTGTTTCCTAGTTTGGTTTCAATTATTTCTACTCCAGAGGTAAGGCATAGTAAACCCATTAAAAAAACGGTTAATGCAATAAAAAATGTATGCACGGTTACCATTTGTCTATTTATTAAACTCAAAGGCTTTAATTCTACTTTCCAATTAAAATATCTTGGAAATATTATATGGACTAATGCAAGTGCAATTAAAATTAAACCGATTATTTTTAAATGTAGTAACATAATATTTAGTTTTTAAATGAAAAAATCGACATAAATGGTGTGAACTTATCTTCTAATACATTATTAAATCCAGCTTTTTTAAAAACGTTAACCCATGTTTTTTTGGAGAAAAAATGTGTGAAACCAATTGAGAAAGCGAAAAAGTTTGGTATATCTCTTAAGTGCTCAACTAAAATTACTTTTCCGTTTGTTTTACAAACACGATGGCACTCTTTTAAAAATTGAATTTTTTCTGAATTTTTTCTAATTTCATGAGCTGCTGAGAGTAAAAAAATAATATCAACACAATTGTCTTTTAATGGAATTTTAGAGGTAACTATTTGTTTTGTATTTGGGAATTGGTTGGTAACCTTTCTTGCTCTAACAATTGCAGGTTCTGTGTGTTTTATTGGATTGTAAAAATCGTATACCTGAAATTTTGAAAGTGGAAATTTTTCTTTTAAAGAAAAACTCGTTTCATCAAAACCTGCATTAATATTTAGTATTAGTTGGTTTTCTTTGTCTTTTAAATTTTTATTTTTTAGCCAATTAAAGTTATAGTATCCTGCATAATCATATACGTAAGCAGATATTATAAGAGGTATTAATAATCCATAAGAAAAAGCTAGTACTATAAGCTTAAGCATTAATAATGACCATTGAAAGTATATAAATAAAGTAATTATTAGCACTAAAACTAATAAACCATAAATGTAAAAGTGCCTGTTAAAACTTAAAATATTTAATACACCTTGAAATTTTTTTCTTTTTAATTCCATAATTCTATCTCTCCTTTTTTCCAATAATATGGTATGTTTTCTATAATAAATGCGTTTGCTAATACGTGATTTTTTAATTGTAATTTTTTAAAAAAATCAACACTGTAGTGTTCTATTTCAATTGGTTTTGGTTTCCAATATTGTCTTACTCCTTGAATTATTAACATTTCTTTCTTTTTGTTGTTATATGTAAAAGTAAAAGGTAATGGTCCTGCAAAACGTCTGGCTTCTTTCCAGTTTAAAAATGGAGAGTTGTTTGGTAAATTAATAGCGTTTTTACTGTTATTAATTGTAATACTAAAGTTTGATTGTTTAGATGCTATTTCGGTTTTGTTTTTTGTAATAGTTTGTTTTACATCTGTTGACGTGTAGTTGTAATGTGTAAAAGTATTACCCAATATTGCCATTTTCTTTTTATCGGTTTCAGATTTTATTATATATAAACCACGCAAACGTTTTCCTTTTTTATTGGTGTAGCGCACAAATATGCGATAACCGATTAAGAAAAAATCATTTCCTAAAAATTTGGGAAAACCTTTTGGTCTTAAATCCTTAGTCTGAACCATTGCAACAGCAACAAATGCCCATTTATCTTTGAAAGTGTCTAATGTTAAACAATCTGGAATTAGGGTTTGCAGTTGCTCTTTTGGTACAGCAAAAGTTAATACTGTTGAGTTTTTAAAAAAAGCTTCAACTGCAAAAGGATGATTTTTAAGTGATATAAACATGGTCTTTTTTTAAATTAAAATGATAGCTGTTTAAGTAGATTAATATGCAAAATAAAAAGGCAAAAATGATATTGTATTTATGCCATAATAGTAAGTTTGAAGCCATTATAAATTCTATACAGTTCATTAATAATATTATTATAATCTGTAATACTGCATTGCATTTTTGTTTGTAGTGGCTAAGTATCCATATAGCCATACATATTTCTAAGAAACCTATTATTATAATTAATAGTCTTGAGTGTGCTGTGTTTATTATTTGTGCAACAATAGCTTCATGTCTTGGTACCTGGTTTAGTATTTTGCAGTACAAACCATTTACAAGCCAAACTAGAGCAATAATAATTGTAATTATTCTATTTAAAAATATATTTTTCATACATATTAAACTTTCAGAAAAAATTGAAAGTAGTGTTTAAATTTTTTTATTTAAAGAATTTTAAAACAGACTTTGTAATCCAGTTTTGTTTCTGGTTAACTAATTTATTTATAACAGCATCCATGGTTTCTGTTAGTTCATGTAATGCTTTTGTTTGTTTTATAAGTTCTTTTGTTTTTTCACTACCGTCGTCTTTAATAGATGAGACTTCATCAAGAATTTTTATTACTGGCTGTATTTCACGTCTGCTTCTTTCTTTAGCTACAATTCTAGCTAATTCTTGCACATCTTTTTCGGTAGTAAAAAACTCTTTTCTTTCTCCTGCGATTATTGTTTTGCTTACAATTCCCCAATCTATTAATTGGCGTAAATTCATAGATGTATTTCCACGAGAGATTTTAAGTTCGTCCATAATCTCTTCCATAGATAATGGTTTTGTAGAAATAAAAAGTAAGGCTTGAATTTGTGCCATTGCTTTGTTAATTCCCCAAAGAGAGCCTAAACTTCCCCAAGTACTAATAAATTTATCTTTTGCTTCTTGATATTGCATGATTCAAATATATAATAATTTTTAAACTTTCAATAATTATTGAAAGTTTATTTTTTAAAAAAAGACCAACTGCGCTAGCTGGTCTTTTTTGTGAAAAGTTATTTTATTAAGCCTGCTCTTTTTAATAAGGCTTCTGGTTTAGGTTCTTGACCTCTAAAGCGTTTATATAAAGTCATTGGATTTTCAGTACCTCCTTGAGATAATACATTGTCTTTAAATTTGTTTGCAATTTCCTTGTTAAAAATACCGTTTTGTTTAAAATAATCGAAAGCATCTGCATCTAATACTTCTGCCCATTTGTAACTGTAATAACCAGAACTGTAACCGCCTTGGAATATGTGAGCAAAAGCTGTGCTCATACAGTTTTCTTCTACATCTGGATATAGTTTTGTGTCTTGAAAAGCTTTGTTTTCAAAGGTTTTTACATTTTTAATAGATTCTGGAGATTCGCCGCCATGCCATGACATGTCTAGTAGTCCAAAACTAATTTGCCTTAAGGTTTGCATGCCTTCATGAAATGTTGCAGACTCTTTAATTTTGTTTATTAAATCCATTGGTATTACTTCACCTGTTTCATAATGTTTTGCAAACAGTTCTAAAGCTTCTTTTTCGTAACACCAGTTTTCCATAACTTGACTTGGTAATTCTACAAAATCCCAATATACGCTAGTTCCAGATAAACTTGGGTAAATTGTATTTGCAAGCATACCGTGTAATGCATGACCAAATTCATGAAATAGAGTAGTAACTTCGTTAAACGTTAATAATGATGGTTTGCTTTTTGTTGGCTTAGTAAAATTACAAACTATAGACACGTGAGGTCTTTCTTGGTTGCCATCTTTTACAAATTGAGGTTTGTAACTTGTCATCCAGGCACCGTTTCTTTTGCCTTTTCTAGGAAAGAAATCTGCATAGAATATGGAGATTAATTCACCATTGGTATTTGTTACTTTGTAGGTTAAAACATCTTCATGATATTTATCGATGTCATTTATTATTTCAAAATGAAGTCCAAATAATTTTTTAGCTATTGTAAATGCACCATCAATTACATTTTCTAATTTAAAATATGGTTTTAATTGCTCATCGTCTAAATTAAATAGTTTTTGTTTTAGCTTTTCGGCATAGTAAGCAGAGTCCCATTTTTGTAATTGGTCTATATTATCTAATTCTTTAGCAAAGTTTTCTAAAGTTTTAAATTCATTTTTTGCAGCAGGTTTAGCTTTAGAAAGTAAATCGTTTAAAAAAGTAAGTACTTTTTCTGGTGTTTGTGCCATGCGCTCTTCTAAAACAAAATTAGCATGTGTTTTATAACCTAAAATGTTTGCGCGTTTATAGCGTAGGTTTGCAATTTCTAAAACAATATTTTGGTTGTCTAAATCATCTCCTTTAAAAGCTTTGCTTCCAGCTGCTTTAGATAATTCTTCTCTAAGTTCTCGATTATCTGCATAAGTCATAAACGGTATATAGCTTGGGTAGTCAAGCGTAATAATGTAGCCGTCTTTGTTTTTACTTTCTGCAAGTTGTTTTGCTGCTTCTTTGGCGCCATCTGGCAATCCAGAGACATCACTTTCTTTTGTTAAGTGTAATTCGTATTTATTAGTTTCTGCTAAAACATTTTCTCCAAATTTAAGTTTTAACTGTGCTAGTTTTTTGTCTATGTCACGCAGTTTAGCTTTGTTTTCTTCGTTTAAATTAGCACCGTTTCTAGAAAAGCTTTTGTATTTTTTATCTAATAACGTTTTTTGCTCTGTTGTTAAATCTAAAGCTTCTTTTTGCTCGTAAACTGCTTTTACTCGTTTAAATAAATTTTCGTTTAAGGTAATATCATTTCCAAATTCTGTAAGTAAAGGAGAAATTTCTTGTGCTATTTTTTGAATTTCATCATTTGTTTCGGCAGAGTTTAAATTAAAAAATATACTGGTAACGCGATCTAGTTGTTGACCAGAAAACTCTAAAGCTTCTATAGTGTTTTTAAAAGTTGGAGTATCGGTATTATCTGTTATTACTTCAATTTCTTTTTTAGCTTTTTCAATTAAAGTTGAAATAGCAGGCTTATAGTCACTGTTTTTAATAATATTAAATGGTGCAGTAGTATATTTTGTAGAAAATTTTTGTTCTAATATGTTCATTTTTAGCTATTTAATTGTTTTTTTGAATAAAAGTTATAAAAATACTTGTAAAAAATCGAAACATGTAGTTAATTTGTCCAGATTTTTTCTCGAGAGTTGGTTACTCTCTTAAAAATTATTGATTAATAGCGATGAAAAGCCTCAAATTTATTTGGGGCTTTTTTTTATGCCTAACATTTTTAAAAAAATTAACAAAAATCAGCTTTTAATCGGGTTTTTATAGCACTTAATCTAAAAAAGGTTAAAAATAAATTTCAATTCTTTGATTTGTAATGATTTATTGACTTTTGCTATAAGTTTTTTTGATGATGAGTAATACACTCATAATATAGAAAGATTAATAGCGAAAGAAAGCCTGGGTAACCAGGCTTTTTTATGTTTTAACTATTTTATGTTTTTTGAAGCAGTTTCTACTTTAAGTTTTAGCTCCTCTTTATAAGTTATTATTTTATTAAGTATGCTTTGGTCGCTGGCACCAATAATTTGTGCAGCTAAAATTCCAGCATTTTTTGCTCCGTTTAAAGCTACGGTAGCCACAGGAACACCACCAGGCATTTGTAAAATAGATAAAATAGAATCCCATCCATCTATAGAGTTTCTGCTTTTTACAGGAACACCAATAACAGGTAAAGGTGATAATGAAGCTACCATTCCTGGTAAATGCGCAGCACCACCAGCTCCTGCTATAATAACTTTAATATTCCTTGTGTGTGCGTTTTTACTGTAATCAAATAACTTTTCGGGTGTTCTGTGTGCAGAAACGATATCTACTTCAACATCAATTTTAAAAGCTTTTAATATATCTATTGCTTCTTGCATAACAGGAAGATCACTATCGCTTCCCATAATAACGCCTACTTTACTCATAATTATTTACTTATTACTTTAATTGTGTTTTTTACTTTTTCAGCAACTTGTCTTGCAACATTTAAATCTTTATTTACAATAGTTACATGTCCCATTTTACGAAATGGTCGCGTTTGTTTTTTACCATAAATATGTGGTGTTACGCCGTCCATTTCCATGATGTCTGCAATGTTTTTATAAACAACGTCACCTGTGTAATTTTCGGCTCCAACTAAATTTACCATAATACCACCAAGTTTACTGTCTGTATTTCCTAATGGTAGATTTAATATGGCGCGAATATGCTGTTCAAATTGAGAGGTGTAACTAGCCTCAATAGTTTGGTGACCAGAATTGTGAGGTCTTGGAGCCACTTCGTTTATTAATATATTATCGTCTTTAGTTAAAAACATTTCGACAGCTAATAAACCAACATGATTATAAGCTTTAGAAACTTTTAAAGCAACTTCTTGTGCTTTTTTAGCAATATCTATTGGTATTCTTGCTGGACAAATTACGTATTCTACCTGGTTAGCTTCTGGATGAAACTCCATTTCTACAACAGGATAAGTTTTAATATCACCATCTGGATTTCTGGCAACAATTACAGCTAATTCATTTTTAAAATCAATAAGTTCTTCTGTAATACATTCACCTTTAGGTAAATCTTTTAAATCCTCTAAACTGCGTACAACTTTTACGCCAGTGCCATCATACCCAAATTGAGCACTTTTCCATACAAAAGGAAACTTTAAACCACCGTTTAAAATAGCATCTTCTATTTCTGATGCATATGCAAATCGCGAAAATTGAGATGTAGGTAAATTATGATCTAAATAAAATAATTTTTGCTTAGCTTTATTTTGAATAGTTCTTAGATTTTTAGAGCTTGGATATACTTTTACACCTTCATTTTCAAGCTTTTCAAGCGCATCTACATTAACATTTTCTATTTCAAAAGTTAAAATATCTACTTGTTTTCCAAAATTATAAACGGTATCAAAATCCATTAAATCTCCTTGAGTAAAAGCATTGCATGCTAATTTACAAGGTGCTTGATCGCTAGGATCTAAAACAAAGGTTGTAATGTCAAATTTTCTTGTGTCGTAAAGCATCATTTTGCCCAATTGTCCGCCACCAAGAATACCTAATTTAAAATTTGAAGAAAAGTAATTCATTTTATTGCCAAAAATTTTACACAAAAATACAGTTTATAATGAAAAGATAACCAATAAAACCGTGTCAAAATGGTATAACGATTAACAAAATTGTATCTTTGCCTCTTTCTTAAAATTAAGACAATGATAAAGTTACATGACAAATATTTTAAGCCATACATTTCAGCAGAAGAAATTGACGATGCTGTTACTAAAATGGCACAAGATATTGCAGACGATTTAGGCGACGAAGTACCAGTTTTTATTGGCATTTTAAACGGTTCGTTTATGTTAGTAAGTGATTTTGTAAAAAAATACCCAAAAGCTTGCGAAGTAACATTTATTAAATTGGCCTCTTATGAAGGTGTTAAATCTACCGAAGACATACAGCGTCTTATTGGTTTAACACAAGATTTAACAGGAAGAACAGTTGTAATTCTTGAAGATATTATAGATACAGGTAATACGCTTCACGAAGTACATAGAATTTTTAATAACGAAGGCGTAAAGCAACTACTAATTGCTACACTGTTTTACAAGCCAGAAGCATATAAAAAAGATTTTAAAATTCATTATATAGGTAAAGATATCCCTAATAAATTTATAGTTGGTTACGGCTTAGATTATGATGGGTTAGGAAGAGATTTACCTCAAGTATATCAATTAAAAACAACACAACACATGACTAATCTAGTATTATTTGGTCCTCCGGGAGCAGGTAAAGGTACACAAGCTAACTTTTTAAAAGAAAAATATAATTTAGTACACATTTCTACAGGAGATGTATTTAGATATAATATTAAAAACGAAACTGCTTTAGGGAATTTAGCAAAATCGTATATAGATAAAGGCGCATTGGTACCAGATCAAGTAACTATTGATATGCTGGAAGCCGAAGTTGAAAAAAATGCAGATGCAAAAGGTTTTATTTTTGATGGTTTTCCAAGAAATGTAACACAAGCAGAAGCTTTAGATAAAATTTTAGAAAACAAAGACTCTAAAGTAAATGCTATGGTAGCTTTAGAAGTTGAAGATGAAGTTTTAGTAAAACGCCTATTAGAACGAGGGAAAACTAGCGGAAGAAAAGACGACTCAGACGAGAGTATAATTAGAAACCGTATTAAAGTATACTATAACGAAACCGCCATTTTAAAAGATTATTACTCTGCACAAGACAAATATTTTGGTGTTGATGGAGTTGGTAATATTGAAGATATTACAGAACGTTTGTGCAATACAATAGATAAATTGTAAATTATACATTTACAATAAACCAGGATTTCAATTAAAATTATTAGCTAGAAAAGTATAAAAGAATAACTTTTAATTTTCAAGCTACACTTATAACTTAGACAATGACAGAAGGAAATTTCGTTGATTACGTAAAAATGCATGTAACCTCAGGAAAAGGAGGAAAAGGATCTACACACTTACACCGTGAAAAATATATCGCAAAAGGTGGACCAGATGGTGGTGATGGCGGTCGTGGAGGTCATATAATTTTAAAAGGAAACTCTAATCTTTGGACCTTATTACACTTAAAATTTAAACGTCATATTCGTGCAGGACATGGCGAACATGGTAGTAGTGGCAGAAGCACAGGAGCAGATGGTGAAGATATGTATGTTGAAGTGCCATTGGGAACTGTAGTTCGTGATACCGAAACAAATGAAATTCTTTTTGAAATAACAAAAGATGGTGAAGAACGTATAGTTGCTGAAGGTGGAAAAGGTGGTCGCGGAAACTGGCACTTTAAAAGTTCTACAAACCAAACACCACGTTATGCGCAACCTGGTATTCCTCAAGAGGAAAAAGACATTACTTTAGAGTTAAAAGTATTGGCAGATGTAGGATTGGTTGGTTTTCCAAATGCAGGAAAATCTACACTATTATCTGTAGTAACCTCTGCAAAACCAAAAATTGCAGACTACGAGTTTACAACACTTAAACCCAATTTAGGTATTGTAAAATATCGTGATTACCAAACATTTGTAATGGCAGATATACCAGGAATTATTGAAGGTGCTGCCGAAGGTAAAGGTCTTGGTTATTACTTTTTACGCCATATAGAACGTAATTCTATTTTATTATTTTTAATACCTGCAGATGCACCAGATATTAAAAAACAATACGATGTTTTGTTAGACGAGTTACGCCGTTATAATCCAGAAATGTTAGACAAAGAAAGACTAATTGCAATTTCTAAAAGTGATATGTTGGATGACGAGTTAAAAGCAGAAATGAAAGTAGAATTGGATAACGAATTACCAATTCCTTATTTATTTATCTCATCGGTAGCACAACAAGGTTTAACAGAGCTAAAAGATATGCTTTGGAAATCTTTAAACTAGTTTAGGAATAATTTTTGCTTACATTTAAATAAAATTGAAGCAATGAAATATCTTAAAATTCTACTCTTATTATTGTGTGTCGCTTCTTGCGCACCAATTTATGTAAATCACGATTACGAAAAATCTGTTGATTTCTCAGAGTATAAAACCTATAACTTTTTTACAGATATAAATTCTGGCTTAAGTGTATTAGACGAACAACGTTTAATAGCTGCTTTAGATGCTAAACTAACGGCTATGGGTTTTCAAAAAACCGAAAACGCAAGTTTTTTAATAGACATTAAAAGTGATGAGTTTCAGGAGAATTCTAGAAACACTGTTGGTGTAGGTCTTGGTGGTGGTAATCGAGGTATTGGCGGAGGCATATCTATTGGTATTCCAATTGGTCAAGCCAACGTTAATAAAAGAATTGTTGTTGAATTTGTAGATGATTCTAAAATGGGATTGTTTTGGCAAGCAACTAGCGAAAGCGGTTTTAAGCCTAACGAGAAACCTGAAAAAAGAGAAGCTAAGTTTGCTGCAATTGTAGAGAAAATGCTTGAAAATTTTCCGCCAGAAACTAATAAATAAATATGGAGTGATTAATAAATATAAAGACCTGATATAAAATATCAGGTCTTTTCTTTTTTATAATTTGTTATTCTACATTTATACGAGAGCCTTCACTATGGCTATTAAATTCTGGTGCATACATACTTTGTATGGTTGTAATTCCATTACTCATGTTTCCAGCATTGCTTACCCGTAAATCGTATTCAAATACGTAAACACCTTTTGGTAAATAGTCGAAAAAGAAATTAGTTGAAGCATCTTTGGTTGCTTCATAATAACCTAAACCATCTTGGTATTTGTATTGTGACAATACATTAATAGGTTCTAGTCCTGCAGCGCGCATATCTTTCATGTGTACAAACTCCATGGCACGATCACTTCGTAATTCTATTCTAACACTTACTAAATCACCAACTTCTAATTTGGTGTTTTTAGTAATATCTGTAAGCACTTCACCTTTATCTGTATTTGTTTTTTTGAAGAGTTTTTTCTTCAATTTTAAAGGTGTTTCAGCTGAGGTTATTTTATCTAAATCTTCAAAATATTGCCAGTACATACTTCCCCAAGCAATACCATTTCCTTTTTTAGAAATTTTTACTTCGGCCATTTCTGGCTTAATTTCATTACCAGACCAACTGGTTTTATAATAACCGGTTCCTGCTTCTACTTTAACTGCTTCTAATTTTGATGGCGATATAGGTTGGTTTCCTACAATAACCTCTACCATATCTGTTACGCTTAACCAATTGTTGCCTTGTAATAATAATGCATAAACAGCTTCAGTAGTTGCTTTAGTGGTTTTCCAACGGTTAGTTTGTTTGTTTTTAAGTAACCAAATTTTAAGTTCGTCTATGGTAGCAATATTTTCAGCTTCGGTTTGAATTGTTGTTCCTGCTTCAGAGAATGCTTCAATCATTAAAGCTTGTGTTTCAATAGGTGCTTGATACCAATGCCATGAACTAGTATTTGCTTTCCAATACATGCCTAATTCTTCCGAAGTTATACTTGTTTCTTTTAATGAGTTTAAAATCTTTTTAGAGGTTACTTCATCTTTATTTCTGTGTGTTACTAAAGCCATCATTCCTTTTGCATACAATGGTCTTTTTAGCCAATAGTTTTTAATTTGAGAATGATAATAGTCCATAATCTCACTAACTTCTTTATTTGGTTTATTATTTGGAAAGAAGCTTCGCATATATAGGTAATGTAATTGTGTGTAGCTTAATCTATCTATATTTAAATCGGCATCCTTATCGTATTTTCTAATGTCTTTATATTCTTGTATAAATTCTGCATCAAGGTAGTTTAAAGCCTTATCAATCATTTTAGACGTCTCGACTGCGCTCGACGAGACATCGAGTTTTTTAAGATGTCCAAAACCTGCAATTATATGTTGGGTGATGTAACGATTTGCACGATAATCTCCAAACCAAGACCAGGCACCATTAGACATTTGGTTTTGCTCAAGTTTTCTTTTGGTTCGAGATAATTCGTTATTCATTTTATTTAAATCGAATAGCAAAGCAATGCGTTTTTTCTGTTCGGTTTCGCTTTGCGCATCTCGTAACCAAGGTGTTTCTTGAATTAAAATAGATTTTAATTCTTGATTCTTTTCTAAGTTACTTAATAAAGCATCTGTATTTTTCCATTGGTTAAATACCTCTTGAATTCTTGGGTTTGAATTTGCAATATGGCTTGCCAATGCGTTAGCATAATATCTTGAGAATGTTTGCTCGTTACACTCGTAAGGATATTCCATTAAATAAGGTAACGCTTGTACTGCATACCAAGCAGGATTACTAGTCATTTCTAGAGTTAACTTATGGTTTTTAAGTGTTGTTGAGGTGTTGTTTTTAAGCTTATCTAAAGTGAATGTTTTTGTTTGGTTACTACGAATCCACATAGGTAAACTTTCTGTTACTAACATTCTATTGGTTAAAACAGGTAATGCATTTTGTTCGCCATCACTATAATCACCAGATTTTGCTATTATTTTATATTGAATGGCTTGCACATTATCTGTTATATTTAAATTCCAAGTCACACTTGTATTGCCTTTTGCATCGACTGTAAAGTTTTTATTGTTATTTACATTAGATAATTCTGAATCTATAGATTTTCCTGTTAAAGCATCAAACAATTGAAGCACTGTAATACCATTTAAATCTTTATTTGTAAGATTAGAAATTTTAGTAGAAATACTAATTTTATCACCTTGACGTAAAAAACGTGGCACATTAGGTAATACCATTAATTCTTTTTGAGTAACAGTTGCTAGTGATGTTGTAGCGTGTTCTAATGTTTTAGTATGTGCTAATAATTGTAATTTCCATTTGGTTAAAGCTTCAGGAGTGGTAAAGCTAAAAGACACTTCACCTTTTTCATTTGTTTGTAATTGCGGAAAAAAGAATGCTGTTTCTTTTAGGTTTTTACGTATTTGCACCTTATCAAAATTAGCATTAGGATTGTTTTTGGTAGTAATAATTACAACACCGTTTTTTCCTCTATTTCCATAGGCTGCAGTAGCTTCATCACCTTTTATTACATTTATAGAAAGAATGTCTTTTGGATTTAAAGCTCTAAAATTTTCTTCATCCACAGGAACACCATCTATAATAAATAAGGGTTCGATATTTGCAATTAAAGAAGAAACACCTCTTAAGTTAATTTCAGTTTCTGCTCCTGGTTGTCCACTTCCGGTACTAATATTTAGTCCTGAAACTTGACCTTGTAATGTTTGAACAAAATCTGCATTTACTTCAGCTTCAGCTGGAGCAGACATCTCTAAAATATCTTCATTATATATATTGTTTTTTAATGAGCGTCTCAAGTACCTACTATTTCCAAAATAAAACCCAAACCAGTTTAATTGGTCGAAATTTTGGTAAGTATAACTATACTTAAAATTAGTATCTCTATTAACATTAAAATTAGTATTACCAAAACTTCTGTGTGCATTTACTCTAAATCTTGAGTGGTACATACTACGATAAATAGGGTTAAAACTCCAATTATGAGTTTTAAACTCGTCTAAAGAAGCATCATACATACTTGCTAAAAGTTCTGCAGAAACTTTATCGCCTTTTGGGCCTTTAATTTTAAATTTCCAAGTTTCATCTGTTCCAGGTTGCAGTTTATCTCTAAAAGTTAAAGTTTCAATTTCTAAATCTGTTTTTGGATATGGAACATTTATAGTTAGAGAACCACTTTTAAATTCATTAAAAGCAGCAAAGCTATAGTGTACAGCAAAGCCACCAATATCTTTAGAAGATACAGGAACTTCTATCGTTTTTTTATTTTGGTTTAAAGCAACAATATATGTATTTGTAATTTTTTGGTTTTTTTCAATTTCTACGGTAACTAAAATATTTTTAGCCGCAGTAGCAAGCGTTATTTCTGCTGTATCGTTAATAGCATATTGTTCTTTATTTGTAGTTATTTGAAACAATTGATTATCTTCTAGAACTTTATCTTTTTCGCTAAAAACACGTGTTTTAGCTTCGTCTTTAACGGCTTGACCAAATTTATCTTTAGTTTCTAAAACAATACTATATTGTCCAGATTCCCATTTTTTAATGTTTTTTAAAGTGATAGTTTTAGACTTTTCTGTATCAAACGTTTCATTAAAAACAAGTTCGTCTTTTTTCCAGTGTTCCGGATTATGTTCCTTTTTATAAGCCTCATGAGGGAATAAGGTTTTAAATTCCTCTTTTGTGAAATTTTGATAGTCTGGTGCTTGCCAAGGTCGTGTTCTTAAAACATGTTCTGGAGCTTTTAATTTGTAAATTTTAAGTGTGCCTTGCGCAGCAACAAACTCGCCATTTAAATTTTTTGTATCTATTATAATTTCATGATTTTTTTTAGCTTTATCTAAATCACTATTTATACTTATTGATGCTGTTAATGCATGATACCCAACATTAACTGTTGTGGTGGTGCTTCGTGTTTCTCCATTTATATCTGTAACGTCTGCAGTCACTTCATATTTAAAAATAGGTAGTCCTTTTTTATCTACGCTTTCGTCTGGTATGGCTTTAAAAACAACTTTGTAGTTTCCGTCACTATCGGTTGTAGTTTCACCATGTGTGATTTCTTGGCCTTGGTCTTGAAACATTGGACGACTCCAAGCGTACCAACGTGGGTACTGTACGTTACGTTTAACGCGATAAACAACTTTAGCGTTACTAATTTTAGAGCCTGCAAAGGCTAATGCTTCACCGTTTACGGTAACACTGTCGTTAACCTTTATTGTTTCGGTTATTGGTTTAAAGTTAGTTTCAAATTTTGGTCGCTTATATTCTTCAACCGAAAAATTAGTATGACCTCGTAAGTTGTTTTTTCCGTTTATTTCAATTTCAAAATCACCTGTTAGTCCATTATTTGGTAAAATAAATTCTCCTGAAACAGAGCCAAATTCATTTGTTTTTAAATGTAATGTTTTTACTGTTTCACCATTAACATTATGCAAAGTTAGATCTACAGGACTTTTTTCTAAAACAGAAGATTTTTCATCTTTCGTTTTCATAGCAATAGCTTTAAAATAGACTGTTTGTCCAGGTCTGTAAATACTCCTATCTGTAAATAAAAATGCGTTATACCTTGTAGTATTTTTATTATTATTAGAACTGTAATAACTATTTATGTAAAGGTTGTTGAAATAAGCAACATCTCCAGAATTAGTTATTTTTATATTAGCATTATTACGTTTGTTTCGAGCTTTATTAATTGTTATTTTTCCAAACTCATTGGTAGTTTTTGTAGTAGATTCTGTTAATTTATTTCTATAATAATATTCTATTTCAACTTTAGCATTAGTAATAGGTTTACCATTATTTCTGTCTATAAATTGTATGTGTTTTTTTTGAGAATCGTCATACTCTGTAATAGCAATGTATGTAACTAGAATAGTAGTATGTGCAGTGAAATTTTCGTTTAACTCATTAGATTTAGCATAAATTAAATAGCGACCATTATTAAGTTTGGGTATTAAAACCTCGGTAGTATGTGTTTGGTAATCTTGTTCGTTTTTAAGTGTTACTTCCCAGTTTTTTGTAGCTTTTAGTTTAGCTATAAAGTCTTCTTTTTCGTTTTGTCTATAAATTTTAGAAAACGTTTTGTGCTGTTTTTCGGTTAGCTTAAATATTGAAAATTCTAAATTATTTAGGTCTTTGTAAGTAACTAATATGCGAGTGTTTGTATTAATAGGTAAAAAGCCTTCAGTAGTTAACTGTAAGCTTGGGTTTTCTATTTGTTGTTTTAAAACTTGGCACATTTGGGCACCTTTGCTATTTGGGAATTTAGCAATTGTAGAATCACAAATTGCAATAGCATCTTTGATTTTCCATCTTACTTTAGTATTAGTTTCAGGATTATATTCATTACCCTGAGCATTATATATAGAAGCTAAGTTATAATTGTATAAAGCAGAAACTTCGTGAGTTTTGTTTTTTTTAATTTCAGTTTTAAGTGTATTAATGTAAATAGAATCCTTATCTATAAAAGTGGCATGATTATGTGCAAAATTTAAACGGTCAATATTTACATTGGTCAAAGCAAAAGGTTCTGTATCTTTTAAATGAAATTTTATAAGTTCTTGATATAGTTTTAATGCATTTAGAGTAAGTGAACTTGAGTCTTTAGAGGTTATGTTTAAATTCGCAAATGTATTTGCTGGAGCTAAATAATTAGTGTCATCAACAATAAATTTGTAAGCAGGTTTGGCAATGCTGTTTTCTTGATGCTTATAAAAATCTAGGGCATTGTGTGCTAATAAATCAAATACAGTAGGTCTGTAAATTTTAGAGTCTTTTTGTTTAGTTAAAATAACATCAAAATCTTTTAAATCTGTTTGCTGTAATATTAAACCATTAGCCAGTGAGTTTTTGTAGTGTAAATTAATTTCTTGAAATAAAGTTTCTAAATCCCAGGTTCTAAAATCTTCGGTTTCAACTTTTTCGTTGGTTTTTGTACGGTTATAAAACTTCCAACGGTTTTGTTTAAAATACTGCCAGTACAAAGTGGCTAATATATTTTCTAGTACATTTTTAGTGGGAACCTTACTTGTTTTTATTTCGGTTTTAAAATTGTTAATAATGTTAAGTTGGGCTTCTTCTTCAAGCACTAACATAAACTTACTTTTAAAAAGTAGCGTTTTAATTACCTGTGGCGAATTGCTTTCTGCCTTAGCTTTACTTTCAATAGTTTCAACAACTTTTAATGCCGATTTTGGTAAACCTTCAATCTCTAACTTTTCTACATCTTTCCATAGTTTGGAATAGGTATCACTCTGTGAAAAAGAAGTGTTAGCAAAAAGTATAACCATTATTAAAGTGATGATTTTGTTCATATTATAATTTTTTCAAGCAATATAATTGTATCGTTCAAGCAATAAAACACTAAATGTGTCACATAGGCGTTTTAATGAGTAAACTGTATTAATTTAAAAGTAAAGCTTTTATTTTTCAAAAGAAAATCAAAAACAATACCATAGATTATTATTTTTGCTCTAAGTTATAAAAACATGAAACGCCTCCTATTCCTTTTAATATTATTTCCATTTTTTACAATTGCACAATCACTTGTTAGCAAGGCAGAGTTGATGATAGATAACAAGCAATTTACTAAAGCCGAAACGACCTTAATACCATTTGTAAAACAAAATCCAGAAAATTTAAAGGCTATAGAGTTGCTAGGAGACGCACTAGGTCATCAAAAAAAATGGGATGATGCTGCGGCCCAATTTAAAAAATTAATAGAGCAAAAACCAAATACAGCAAATTACCATTATAAATACGGCGGCGCATTAGGTATGAAAGCCTTAACAGTTAGTAAAATTTCTGCCTTAATGATTATTGGCGATATAAAATCTTCATTTTTAAAAGCAGTACAATTAGACCCAAAACATATAGATGCACATTGGGCATTAGTGGAATTATATATACAATTACCAGGAATAGTTGGAGGCAGCAAAAGCAAAAGTTTAAAGTATGCAAATGCATTACAAAATATTTCTAAAGTCGATGGTTATTTAGCAAAAGGCTATATTTATGAGTACGATAACGAACCAGAGTTAGCCGAGGAGTTTTACAAAAAAGCAATACAAACCGGAGGCTCTGTAACTTGTTACGATAAGCTTACAAAGCTTTACGAAAAAGAAGGAAAAACAAACCTGGCAATATCTAATTTAGAAGCTGCAAACCTTAAACATAAACGCAACGCTATGCATTATCAAATAGGCAAGGTATGCGCAGATTATAACGTGCAACTCGAAAAGGGAGAATTTTGTTTAAAAATATATTTAAAAAATTATAGTGCTAAAGATGGTGTCCCAAAAGCTTGGGCTTACTATAGGTTGGCTCAAATTTACAAGCATAAAAATAATAAAACCGAAGCTTTAAAATGGATAGATAAAGCCATTGTAAATTTACCTAAAATAGAAGTTTTTAAAACCGAAAAACAAAAAATAAATATGCTTTAAATCTTGGGCGTTACCTAAAGGTCGCGCTCGCGCAAGTCGCTATCAAAGATGAGCTCCAACAATTGCTTGATCCCTAACGCATAAATCTTAAATCCATATAAAAAATAGTATTACAATTACTATCTTTGACTACTTCAAAAAAAAACCATGAACGTACATTTTATAGCTATTGGCGGTAGTGCAATGCATAATCTAGCATTAGCCTTACACAATAAAGGATATCAAGTAACAGGAAGCGACGACACTATTTTCGAACCTTCAAAATCAAGATTGAAAGCAAAAGGATTACTACCAGAAAACTTTGGTTGGTTTCCAGAAAAAGTAACTTCAAACTTAGATGCAATTGTTTTAGGCATGCATGCTAAAGCAGACAATCCAGAGTTATTAAAAGCACAAGAGTTAGGTTTAAAAATATACAGTTATCCAGAGTTTTTATTCGAGCAATCTAAACACAAAACAAGAGTTGTAATAGGAGGAAGTCATGGTAAAACAACAATAACCTCTATGATTTTGCATGTTATGCATTACCATGATCGTGATGTCGATTACATGGTTGGCGCTCAACTAGAAGGTTTTGATGTTATGGTAAAACTAACCGAAGACAATGACTTTATTGTTTTAGAAGGCGATGAGTATTTAAGCTCACCAATAGATCGCAGGCCAAAGTTTCATTTATACAAGCCAAATATTGCGTTATTAAGTGGTATTGCTTGGGATCATATAAATGTGTTTCCAACCTACGAGAATTATGTAGAACAGTTTAAAATATTTGTAGATTCTATAGTTCAAGGCGGAAGTATTAACTATAACGAAGAAGATGCCGAAGTAAAAAAAGTAGTAGAAGCAAGCGAAAACCCTATAAGAAAAATTGCATACCAAACACCAGAATATACTGTAGAAAATGGTGAAACCTTATTAGAAACACCAGAAGGACCTTTGCCAATAGAAATTTTTGGGCAACATAATCTTAATAACTTAGCAGGAGCAAAGTGGATTTGTCAACATATGGGAATCGATGAGGATGATTTTTACGAAGCCATTTCAAGTTTTAACGGCGCAAGTAAAAGACTTGAAAAAATTGCAGAAAGTAATAACAGTGTAGCTTATAAAGATTTTGCACATTCACCAAGTAAAGTAGAAGCTACAACAAAAGCAGTAAAAGAACAGTATAGTAACAAAACTTTAGTAGCCTGCTTAGAGTTGCATACTTATAGTAGTTTAAATGCCGAATTTTTAAAAGAATATAAAGGCGCTTTAGATGCAGCAGATGTTGCCGTTGTATTTTATTCTCCACATGCTGTAGAAATTAAAAAACTTGATGCCGTTTCGCATGAGCAAATAGCTAACGCTTTTGAGAGAGATGATTTAATTATTTATACCAATCCAGAGGAGTTTAAAAACTTTTTATTCTCACAAAAATTTAATGATAAAGCATTACTATTAATGAGTTCTGGAAATTATGGAGGTTTAGATTTCGATGAGGTTAAAAAGTTAATTCATTAAATTTTCTGTTTCTAATTTAGGTTTTAGATTATACAATAAAAATTTTAGTGTAACGTTTTAAGGTTGAGTAACTTTAAAGCTTATTTTTTTTGTAAAAAATTACGTTCTATTAATCAATTAAAACCAATTTTTATGAAACGTATTATTTTTTCATTATGCATTGTTGCATTCTTATTTTCTTGTGCTTCAGACGATAACACTCAACAAGCAACACAACAACCACCAGTTTCTAATTTTTATGCATTAACCGTAGGTAATACTTGGGTGTATAAAAGTTTTGAGTATAACAGTAATACAATGGAGTATGAAGATTCGGGTATTGTAGATACAGTGACAATTATTGATACAGAAATGCTTAATGGAGAAACGTATTTTAAATTTAAAACAGTAACAACTGGTAACGACTCACAAAACCCTCATTTTAATCAAAATGGAGAACAATTTAGTTTATATCGTGAAACAGAAGGCGATTTAGTTAATGATACAGGAGATACAGTGTATACAAATAATAACTATCAAGAACGGTTAGTTGCTACAAATACTTGGGGAAACATTTACGATAAACTTAAAGAAAACACAACAACTATTACTGTTAATGCAGGTGTTTTTACATGTTTAGACATGGAACGTTATGCAAAATCGCCAGATAACTCAGAGGTTTTTCCAGGTTTAGACCATATTTATTATTCAGATGGAATAGGTTTAATATCAGAATCAATATCGTTTGTATCTCAAAATTATCCAATAGGAATAAGACAATTAGAATCTTATAACTTACAATAACTAAAAAAAGCTTCTATTAATTTAGGAGCTTTTTTTAATTAAACACTAACTACCATTCATTAATTCTATTACTATCTAGCTTTATAAATATAAACAGTAAAATAGTAAATCCCCAAAGCCCAGAACCACCATAACTAAAAAAGGGTAATGGTATTCCAATAGTGGGAATTAAACCCATAACCATACCAATATTAATCATGAAATGAAAAAAGAATATAGCAGCTACGCTATAACCATATACACGACTAAATTGTGATTTTTGAAGTTCGGCAAGATGTAGAATTCGTATAATTAAAATTACAAATACAAGAACAACTGCAAAACTTCCTAAAAATCCCCATTCTTCACCAACAGTTGTAAAAATATAATCGGTGTCTTGTTCTGGTACAAATTTCCCAGTTGTTCTGGTGCCTTCCAAAAACCCTTTTCCTTTTAATCCGCCAGAACTAATTGCTTTTTCAGACTCATTAAGGTTATAGGCGAATGTTTTTTTCATTCGTTCTAATTTTTCAGGATCTTTTTCTAAGCGTAACCAAAGGCTAATACGATCTTGTTGGTGTGGTTGTAAAATATTATTATAAAAGAATTTTACACTAAAAGACAATGCTAAACAAAGTAATAATAAACCAATAGGTAGCGATATTTTAACCTTTTTTCGCTTAAAAAAGTAAAACCCAAATAGTAAAATAGTGACTACTAATATTGTTGGTAATACATTAAATTTTAATGCTGAAATAGATACAACAGCAATAAATATAATAATCCATAAATAGTACTTAGGTAAACCTTCTCGATATAAAACAAAGAAAAATGCACCATAAACTAACATACTTCCAGTGTCATTTTGTAATAAAATTAATAGGGCAGGAATAGCTATTATTAGTATGGTTCTAAGTTGGTCTTTAAGTTTTGCAATATCTGTATTTAAATCACTTATATATTTAGCTACGGCAAGTGCTGTTGCAGCTTTTACAAATTCACTGGGTTGCAACGTCATTGGTCCAATAGCATACCAAGATGTTGCACCATTAATTGTTTTACCAAAAAGTAAAACACCAACTAATAATGCCAATCCTATAATGTATATTATACTGGAAAAACGTTCGTAAAATTTAGAATCAATTGCTAAAATTAATAAAATAAGTAGGCAGGTTAACCCAATAAAAACTAATTGCTTTCCGTAGGAAGTTGTAAAGTTTAGTATTGTAATTTCGTCACCGTTTTGAGATGCAGAAAGTATATTTAACCATCCAAAACCAACTAATAAAAAAAATAGAAATATAGTAAGCCAGTCAAATTTAAAATGTCTATCAGTTTGTCTCATTTAAATTTTACTTTGGAGTAGCATTATCTGGTAGTGGTTTTACCTCTTCCATTGGAATTATTTGATATTGTGTTTCTCTATTTATTTTAAAAGGTTCTCCAGAGTATGGTTTAGCATATTCATTTTCAAGACTGTGTGTTAACAACCATTTTTCTAAATCTTTACGTGTAATTTTGTTATTAACGTATTTTTCAATCATTAAACTGGCAATTTTTCCGGCAAACCTACTTCCAAAGTAACCATTTTCTACAAAAACCGCTAAAGCAATTTTAGGATTATCTTTAGGTGCGAAAGCAACAAAAATGGAGTGATCTGTTAATTGTGTTTTTACACTATCTATTATTGCAAAGTTTTCTACAGTACCAGTTTTTCCGCATATTTCAAGTCCTTTAACTTGTAAACCACTAGCAGTTCCTTTTTTATAAACATTTAGCATGCCTTCAATAACAGGTTCAAAGTGTTTTTTATCTATGGTTGTATATTTAGGTGTTGTAAATTTTTTAGGTAAAGTTTCACCTTCTATAGCTTTTACAATATGTGGCGTATAATAATAACCTCTATTTGCAATTGCTGCAACCATATTAGCAAGTTGTATTGGTGTTGTTGCAACTTCACCTTGACCAATAGCATTAGAAATAGTATATGTAGAATAAAAACGCTCTGGATATGCTTTTTGGTAGTATGCTTTATCTGGAATACGCCCTTTTTGGCCAACATATAAATCGTTATTTAAAAAGTTGCCTAAGCCAAAGCTTTTAGCATGATTACTCCATAACTCAATTCCATCTCTCGCATTTCCTGGTTTTTCTAAAATTCTACGATATGTAGTAGCAAAATATGCATTACAAGATTCTTGAATACCTCTACTAACATCGTTTCTTGCACCATAATGGCAGTGACATTTCATAAACCTATTTCCGTATTTATAGCCTGAATAACAGGTTATTTTTTCATCAGTGGTAATTACATTTTCTTGTAAACCAATTAAAGCATTCATTAATTTAAAAGGAGATCCAGGCTCATAGACACCTTGTAAACTTCTATTAAATAAAGGTTTTGCTATAGAGTCGTTAAATAGTTTTGTGTAGTTTTTAGAGCGCTTCCTACCTACTAAATCGTTAGGATTATATGTTGGTGCGGCAATCATAGCTAAAATCTCTCCAGAACTTGGCTCTATGGCAATTACGCCGCCACGTTTATTTTGCATTAACCATTCGCCATAAGCCTGAAGCTCATAATCTATTGTAATTTTTATATCCTTACCAGATTTAGGTAACGTGTCTAAAGTTCCATCTTTGTATGGACCAATGTTTCTATTAAATCTATCTTTTTGAATAAATTTAATGCCTTTTCTACCACGTAAGGTGTTCTCGTAAGAAGCTTCAACACCAGCTTTACCAATTAAATCACCGCGTTTGTAATAAGCGTCACTTTCAATATTACGATTGTTTACTTCACCAATATCTCCTAAAACATTGGCTCCAATTGTGGTTTCGTATTTTCTTAAAGAACGCTTTTGTATGTAGAAACCATCATATTTTCGCATTTTTTCCTGAAGAATAGCATAATCTTCTTTAGATAAACTGGATACCATTACAGATGGTAATCGCCAAGAGTAATTTTTTGCTTTTTCAATTTGTTTTATAAAGCGTGTTTTATCTATTTTTAAAAGATTGCAAAATTCTAAAGTGTCTAAAGGTTCAATTTCACGAGGTATAACCATAACATCGTAAGATGGTTGGTTGGCAACTAAAAGTTTTCCATTCCTATCGTAAACAAAACCACGTTTTGGGTAGTCGTATACTTTTCTAATAGCATTATCTTCAAAAATACTATCGTTATTAGATTTGTAAACTTGTAAATAAAAAAGCCTCGCAGTAAATACGATACCTACTATTATAACAGAAATAAAGAGTAGAAATTGTCTCATTTTTTTTCGTTTCGACTAAAAATAATGGTTACTAAAACACATAAGATAATTGTAAAAATACTCGAGTATAACGTGTTTTTTAGTATTAAAATTATCTTCGAAAAGTTAAAAAAGTCTAATAAAAATAAAACAAAGTGATGTATAATTGTTAAAATGGTAAAATAGCTAAGTCTTTGCCCAAAATCTGTATTACTAAACTTAACGGCTTGATGCTCATAAATGGCACCAAAACTAAATTTTAATGCTGCAGGACGTATAAAAGCTATAGTTACTGCTGCAGCTGCATGCATACCACCAGAATCTAAAAACATATCTATAAATAAACCAAGTAAAAAACTTATTAGAATAAAAAGCATTCTATTGTTTTTAATAGGATACAAAGCAATAAATAAAATATATAAATAAGGATTTATGTAACCCATAAAATTAACATGACTCAACACCAATACTTGTAAAAGTAAAAGTAAAATAAACCTAACAGTATGTATTGAAAAAAGACTAGTCATTAGTAGTGTTTAATAATGTATTAATAGCTTCACTGTCTTTATTTTCAATTATATATACATGTTCAATATTTGTCATGTCGTTAAAAAGCTTCACATTTATCTCGTAATAATTCTCAGCATTATCCAATTTAAAATTTGAAACTACACCAATAGGAACACCTTTAGGAAATATTGCCGATCTTCCCGATGTAATAATTGTATCTCCTTTTTGCACAGGAGCTATTTTAGGTATTTCTGTTAATTGTATTTCACTTGGTGAAGCTGTATTCCAACTTAATGATCCAAAATGATCAGTTTTTTTAAGTTGCGCACTAATACGACTTGTTGTATTTAAAATAGATAATACCGTTGCGTATTTAGAGCTTGTGCTTTCAATAATTCCTAAAATACCTTTAGAGGTTATAACACCAAAATCTTGTTTAATACTGTCCTTTTTACCTCTATTAACAAGCAGGATATTGTTAGAAGTAGCATATGTGTTTCTAATAACTTTTGCAGGAGTAAACTTGTATTTTTTAGAAAACGTAGTGGTATCTATATAGGCATTGTTTAATTTGTTATTGGTATTAAAAAGTATAGATTTTAATATATTGTTTTCTTCTTGCAATAAATTATTTTGCTCTTTTAAACCAAAATAAGAACCAACAGAGTTAGAGGTATTATAAAAACCACCACTTAAAAAATTAGCCGAACTTATAAATCTACTTCTATGGTAACTATGCGACTGTACAGTAAGCATTACAGAAATAAACAATAGCAACGCAAACAGTAGAAACGTTTTGTTTCTAAGTATAAAATTTACTATTTGTTGCATTTAGGCTTTGTTTATTTAATCAATACACTTTTGTATTTAGGTAAGTTTTTAAGGGTAATACCTGTACCACGAACTACAGCACGTAACGGATCTTCAGCAATGTAAACAGGTAAATCTGTTTTTTGAGATAAACGTTTATCTAAACCACGTAGCATAGAACCTCCACCGGCTAAATAAATACCAGTGTTATAAATATCGGCAGCTAATTCTGGAGGTGTTTGAGACAATGTTTCCATAACAGCATCTTCAACACGTAAAATAGATTTATCTAAAGCTTTTGCAATTTCACGGTAAGAGATTTGAACTTGCTTTGGTTTACCGGTTAATAAATCACGTCCTTGAACACTCATGTCTTCTGGTGGTAAATCTAAATCCTCTGTAGCAGCACCAATTTGAATTTTAATTTTTTCGGCAGTACGTTCTCCAACATATAAGTTGTGCTGTGTACGCATGTAATAAATAATATCGTTTGTAAAAACATCACCAGCAATTTTAACAGATTTGTCGCAAACAATACCACCAAGAGCAATTACAGCAATCTCGGTTGTTCCTCCACCTATATCTACAATCATGTTTCCTTTAGGTTGCATAATATCTACACCAATACCAATTGCAGCAGCCATAGGTTCGTGAATTAAGTAAACCTCTTTACCGTTAACACGCTCGGCACTTTCTTTTACTGCTCGCATTTCTACTTCTGTAATTCCAGAAGGAATACAAATAACCATACGTAGCGCAGGAGTAAATAACTTCTTTTTTAAAGCAGGTATATTTTTAATAAACATACTAATCATTTGCTCAGACGCATCAAAATCTGCAATTACACCATCTTTAAGAGGTCTAATAGTTTTAATATTTTCGTGAGTTTTACCTTGCATCATGTTGGCTTCTTGACCAACTGCAATTATTTTTCCCGAAATACGATCTCTCGCAACAATGGAAGGAGCATCTACAACAACCTTGTCGTTATGAATAATTAATGTGTTTGCAGTTCCTAAATCTATTGCGATTTCTTCTGTTAGGAAGTCAAAAAATCCCATGCGTTAAGTAGTAATTTATGAAGTTATTATTGAATTGCCGTAAAAGTAATAAAACTAAGCAAAATAACAGCGTTTATTATAGATTGTTGTAATATAAATTTTTAGTGCTTAATGTTTTATAAAACTTCTAAAAAAAGATATACGCATGAAGTCTAATTTTAGACGTTTATTCTTTTTTAGTTTTTCGCTGTCGCGGAAAGGCTTTGTAGGTTATTTTTTACTTCTGCTTCTAACATGATTACGCTTAAGTAATTAGCCTTTTTTTAATTTTGGTTTATATTGAAACTACCCATAAAAAAAACCAGCAACATTAAAAATGCTACTGGTTTATATTAAAGCTATTCCTTAGAAAGAATGCTGTTTAATGTTTAAAATGACGTGTTCCTGTAAATACCATGGCAACATCATTAGCATTACAATAATCGATACTTAATTGGTCTTTTATAGAACCTCCAGGTTGAATAACGGCAGAAATACCTGCTTTATCTGCAATTTCTACACAGTCTGGAAATGGAAAAAAAGCATCACTAGCCATTACACTTCCTTTTAAATTAAAATTAAAAGATTGTGCTTTGTGTATTGCTTGGTTTAAAGCATCTACACGACTGGTTTGTCCTGTTCCACTAGCGCATAATTGTTTGTCTCTTACTAAAACAATAGTGTTAGATTTTGTGTGCTTACATATTTTAGAAGCAAAAATTAAATCGTCTAACTCGGCAGTTGTTGGTGCTTTTGTAGTTGCGTTTTTAACGTCTTCTTTTTTATCTGTTACGTTATTTCTGTCTTGAACTAACACACCGTTTAAACACGTTCTAACAGTGGTTTGTGCAAGTTCTGCATCTTTTAACACTAAAAGAATACGGTTTTTCTTCCCTTTTAATATTGTTTCAGCTTCAGCAGAAAAAGAAGGTGCAATTACAACTTCGCAAAAAAGTTTATGTATTTCTTCTGCAGTTGCTGTGTCTATTTCGGTATTAGAAATTAATACACCGCCAAAAGCAGAAACTGGATCTCCAGCTAAAGCATCTGTATAAGCTTGGTGTAAAGTATCGCGTTGTGCTAAACCGCAAGCATTATTATGTTTTAAAATGGCAAAAGTTGGTGCATCGTTTTTAAACTCGTCCATTAAATTCACGGCAGCATCAACATCTAAAAGGTTGTTATAGCTTAATTCTTTACCGTGAAGTTGAGTGAATATATCGTCAAAATTTCCAAAGAAAAAACCACGTTGGTGTGGGTTTTCACCGTAGCGTAAAACTTTCCCGTTAGTTTCAGACATTTTTAAAGCAGCAATATTATGGTCTGCATTAAAGTAATTAAATATTGCCGAATCGTAGTGAGAAGATACATTAAAGGCTTTAGCAGCAAAAGCTTTTCTATCATCTTCAGATAGGTTTCCTTTTTTATCTGTAATTAAATCTAAGAACTCTGCATAATCATTAACTGAAGATACACAAATAACATCTGCATAATTCTTTGCAGCGGCACGAATTAGAGAAATGCCTCCAATATCAATTTTTTCAATTATATCTTGATTTGAAGCTCCAGATGCTACTGTTTTTTCAAAAGGATATAAATCTACTATAACAACATCTATTTGTGGAATGTCAAAGTCTTTCATTTCTTTAACATCACCATCGTGATTTTGTCTGTTTAAAATACCGCCAAATACTTTTGGGTGTAATGTTTTAACGCGGCCTCCAAGAATTGAAGGATACGATGTTATATCCTCAACAGGTACCACTTTAATACCTAAGTCATTAATAAATTTTTCTGTACCACCAGTAGAATAAATGGTAACACCTTGGTTGTCTAGTTCTTTAACAATAGGTTCTAAACCTTCTTTGCTAAATACCGAGATTAATGCAGATTTAATTGTTTTGTTGTTGCTCATTAGTAGTTGTGTTAATAAGCATGCAAATTTACGAAAAAACGAGTTTACTTTAAGCTAAAAAAAACGAGTCTTTTTTTAACTAAATTAAAGTAGTTGTTAACAACTAAAGTATTTTTGCAACTTTAGCACAAACAAATTCTAAAAAGCGTTCGTCTTCTTCTGTAAAAGGATCTGGTGTATTAGAGTCTATGTCTATTTGCCCAACATTTTCTCCATTTACAAAAATAGGAATTACAATTTCGGCCTTAACCGTAATACTACATGCTATGTAATTATCTTGTGCAGCAACATCTGGCACCACAAAATTTTCATTACTTACAGCAACTTGACCACAAATGCCTTTGCCAAATGGAATTATAGTATGGTCTGTTGGTTCGCCAACGTAAGGTCCAAGTTTTAATTCATTTTTATCTCCGTTTTTAAAATAAAAACCCACCCAATTATAATATTCTATATTGGCTTCAAGTACTTCGCAAATGTTTAATAATTGCTCATCTTTAGATTTGTTATTATCTAAAAGTATAGTTTCAATTTCTGTTTTTAATTTTTCAAAAATCATAGTAAGATAAAAATTTTGGTAAAAGTATTTAAAAAGACGTAATTTCAGCCTTTTAAAAACCATAAATTTTTCTAAAATTAAGTTGAAATCGCTTTTTGTAAAATATAAGTCTGTTATAAAATTTATCCTTACATTTTTGTTGGTTTATATTGCGCTTTCCTATGCTTATAAATTATATTTAGATAATTCTAATAGTCCCGTTTATTATCCAGATTATGTAACACATCAAGTCGCTAAACAAACCAATGATTTGGTAAGTTTTTTTGGTTACGATTCTCAAGTTGTTAAGCACCCAAACGAACCATCTATGAAAATGATTATTAACGGTAATTACTTAGCGCGAGTAATAGAAGGTTGTAATGCATTAAGCGTGATTATTTTATTTGTTGCATTTATAGTTGCATTTAAAGGCAAATTAAAAACAACAGTTTTATATATACTTTTTGGTATTCTAATAATCTATATAACTAATATTATTAGAATAGCTTTATTGTCTATTGGTATTTATCACTATCCAGAATATACAACAATATTACATTCTGTTATTTTTCCAACTATAATTTATGGTTTGGTATTTTTACTTTGGATGCTTTGGGTAAACAAATTTTCTAATATTGGTAAAAATAATGGCTAAGCAGAGTAAATATATAGTGTTGTTTTTCCTTTTTGGACTTTTGGTACTAATACGCTTGTTTGAAAATGAAATTTTCTACGATCCTTACTTGCAATTTTTTAACAATGATTACTTGTATATTGATTCACCTCGATTTGAATTACTAAAACTTACAGCATCAACAAGTATTAGATTTTTACTAAATACACTTATTTCTTTAGCTATTTTATATGTGTTTTTTAAAGATAAAAGTATCGTTAAATTCGCTTCAATAATTTATGTTTTAAGTTACTTTATATTATTACTACTATTTTTATATTTTGTAATTAACCCAAAACAAGAAGATTATTTGGTGTTTTTTAATATTAGACGTTTTTTAATTCAGCCCATTCTTTTATTACTCTTACTTCCAGCTTTTTATTACCAAAGAAAAGGAGCAAAGTAAAACGTTAAAATAGTAATAACACATATAGAGACCTGCTTAAATTTTGTAACTTTGCATTGTGAAAACAAATTTTTTACATATTATCTTTGCTCCACTAATGTCACTTTTGGTGTTGTTTTCAACATTGTCTTTTACTGTTGAATCTCATTATTGTGGTGATTTTTTAATAGATACAGCTATTTTTACCGAAGCTCAAGGATGCGGTATGAATGCTAAAGAAGAAGCAAAAATTAAAAAGAATTGCTGTAAAGATGAAGTTGTTATAATTCAAGGTCAAGATGAATTAAAGTTTAGCGCTTTTGATGATTTAGATTTTAATGCTCAATTTGTTTTAACGGCTTATGCATATTCTTATAATGCATTATTTAAAGCCTTACCTAAACAAATAATTCCTCATAAGGATTATACTCCTCCCAAACTCATTTATGACATACAAGTAATAAATGATACTTTTTTAATTTGATTTAATTTTTTATGCTCTTTAAAGCTGTTAAATAATAGTTTTAAGAAGTAAACTAAAAGAATTATACATCAAATATATTACAATGAAACATACTTATATGGTTACAGGTATGACCTGTAATGGCTGTAAAGCATCTGTTGAAAAACATTTAAATGCTTTGCCAGAAATTAGCAATGCAATAGTAAATCTTGATAAAAAAGAAGTTGTTGTAGAAATGTCTCAACACCTGCCAACTAATGCGTTACAAGAAGTACTACCAGGAAAATTTTTAATTAAAGAAAAAACAGAAACTAATGTTTTTTCGGCTTCTACAAAAGAAGAAAATAAAAGTATTTTAAAGCAATTATATCCTTTGTTTTTAATATTTCTATTTATCACTGGTGCAGCAGTTTTATTAAATTTTAAATCAAAAAATTTAACTGGTTTCATGTTAGATTTTATGGGTTTGTTTTATATAGTGTTTAGCTTTTTTAAGTTTTTAGATTTAAAAGGCTTTTCAAATTCATTTAAAATGTACGATCCATTAGCTGGTAAAATTTCAGTATATGGATTAGTTTATCCTTTTATAGAGTTAGCATTAGGTTTATTTTTTTTAATGAGATTTCAAATACCTATAGCTCTAGTAATAACAATTATAATTCTTGGTATAACAACTATTGGTGTAACACAAACACTAATAAATAAAAAATCAATTCAATGTGCTTGTCTAGGTTCGGTTTTAAAACTACCAATGACTAAAGCCACGTTTATTGAAAATTCTGTAATGATTATTATGGCAATAATCATGTTAATATCAAATTAAAATTAATGAAAAAAATTATATATATATTAATGCTTTTACCTGTTTTTACAATAGCACAATCTCAACTAGAAGGTGTTGTTTTTGAAAACGGTAATAGTAAAACACCTCTTGCAGGTGCCAATGTACATTGGGCAAATACAAAAGTTGGAACAGTAACCAATTTTGATGGCGAATTTACAGTGCCATATAAACAGGAATATTCGCAATTAGTAATAAGTTATGTGGGTTTTAAAACCGATACAATTACTGTAAAAAACCTAAACAGAATAGAACATTCTTTAAAAGCTACAAGTGATTTAGAAGAAGTTAATATTTCTTCTAGAAAAGCAGCCACTTCAAAGTCCTATTTACAGTCACAAAATATTATAACAGTAAACAGTGATGAGTTATTAAAGGCAGCGTGTTGTAATTTATCTGAAAGTTTTGAAACCAACCCATCTATAGATGTAAATTTTGCAGATGCCGTAACAGGAACTAGGCAAATTAAAATGTTAGGCCTAACAAGCCCGTATTTACTAATAGCAACAGAAAATATACCATCAATTCGAGGTGCATCTCAAGCGTTTGGTTTAAGCTTTATTCCTGGTACTTGGGTAGAAAGTATACAAATAACAAAAGGAGCAGGTAGTGTAGTTAATGGTTTTGAGAGTATTGCTGGGCAAATAAATGCCGAACTTGTAAAACCAACTACAGATGATAAATTGTTTGTAAACCTATATGGAGCAAGTAATACACGTTTAGAGCTAAATACACACTTTAATACTAAAGTGAGCGATAAATGGGATACAGGTATTTATTTACACGGTAATACTCATCAAAAAAAACACGATGTAAACCACGATGGTTTTCTAGATATGCCTTTATATAAACAATTTAATGTTATGAATCGCTGGCAATATACTAATCCAGAAAAAGGCTTTGTGAGTTTTATTAATTTAAAATATTTAACAGATGAAAAGCAAGCAGGAGAATTAGATTTTAATCAAGATACCGATAAATTAACAACAAACAATTGGGGTAGTGAAATAGATACAGAGCGTTATGAGGTTTCTGCCAAATTGGGTTATGTAAACCCAGAAATTCCTTGGCAAAGCCTTGGTGTTCAAGCAGCATTTAGTGGCCATAAACAGGATTCTTATTTTGGTTTAAACCTTTATAATATAGAACATAATAGTTTATACTCTAATTTAGTTTACAATTCTATTATTAGTGATTCTAGACATAAAATAAAAACAGGAATAAGTTATACACATGATAGCTACAATGAGCTTGTAAATAGTACCAATTTTAATAGAGTAGAAAATTCTGTTGGTGGTTTTTTTGAGTATAATTATGATAGCTTAGATAAATTAAACTTAACAGCAGGATTAAGAGTAGATCATCATAACTTATTAGGTACATTTGTTACACCTCGCTTGCATATGCGCTATACAGCCTGGGAAAAAGGTGTTTTTAGAGCATCGGTAGGTAGAGGAAAACGAAGTGCTAATATTTTTGCCGAAAACCAAAAACTATTTTCAACCTCTAGAGTGATAAATATTCAAAATAACAATGGAGAAATTTATGGTTTAGATCCAGAAATTGCATGGAATTATGGCGTGTCGTTTTTACAAGGCTTTAGGTTATTTGGGCAAAAAGGAGATATCACTTTAGATTATTATATCACTAATTTTGAAAATCAAATTGTTGTAGATTATGAAAATCCTCAAGAAGTTAATTTTTATAATTTAAATGGAGATAGTTACGCAAATAGTTTTCAAATTGAAGTAAATTATGAGCCTTTTAATCAATTTAATATGCGTTTAGCTTACAAAAATTACGATGTTAAAACGCAATATAATTCAGGGAAATTAGAAAAACCTCTAACTCCAAAACATAGATTTTTTGCAAATGCTTCATATGAAACAGAGGTGAAAAATAATTCTAAATGGAAATTTGATGCAACATATAATTGGTTAGGTGAGCAGCGTTATTCATCTACATTAAATAATCCTATAGCTTATCAATTACCAGAGTACTCACCAGCTTTAAGTACGTTAAACGCACAAATTACAAAAGTGTTTTCTCCTAGGTTTGAAGTATATTTAGGTGCAGAGAATATATTAAATACTAGACAAGACAATCCAATTGTATCTGCAAACGATCCTTTTGGTTCGAGTTTTGATACTACATTTGTTTATGGCCCAATATTTGGAGCTAATTATTATACAGGATTAAGATTTAAAATTAAATAAATTATAAAAAAATGAAAAAAATATTAACCGTAGTCATTGTAATGTTTTTAAGTTTCACGGCATTTGCACAAAATAAAAACGCTAGAGCATCCTTAGATGTAGATGGAGTTTGCATGATGTGTAAAAAAAGAATTGAAAAAGCAAGTTTAAATACAAAAGGTGTAAAATCTGCAATTTGGAATGTAGAAACTCATGAGTTGAAGTTGATTTTTGATGAACGTAAAACAAATATTAATACTATAGCAGAAAATATTGCAGATGTAGGCCATGATAATAAAAAACTTAAAGCTACAGATGAGGCTTATAATTCTGTACATCCATGTTGTAAGTATAGAGATGAAGACGTACAGGATGATCATAAGGAGTAAATTATACTCAAAATAATTTAGTGATATAAGTTTTTATCATAAAAAAAGCCTCAACATTTTGTTGAGGCTTTTTGTTTTTAAGACGTGATATTTTATTACATCATTCCTGGCATTCCGCCACCCATTGGAGGCATTCCGCCAGCAGGTTCGTCTTCTTTAATATCAATTAAAGCACACTCTGTGGTTAAAATCATTCCAGCAACAGATGCAGCGTTTTCTAAAGCTATTCTAGTTACTTTTTTAGGATCTATAATTCCAGCTTTAAGCATATCTACATAAGATTCAGATTTAGCATCATAACCAAAGTCTTTTTCACCTTCAGAAACTTTGTTTACAACAACACTGCCTTCTCCACCAGCATTCTCTACAATAGTTCTTAGTGGCGCTTCAATAGCTCTTGCTACAATTTGTATTCCTGTAGTTTCGTCTAAATTTTCTGTTGTAATTTTTTCTAAAACAGATTTTGCTCTTACTAATGCAACTCCACCACCGGCAACAATACCTTCTTCTACAGCGGCTCTTGTAGCATGTAAAGCATCATCAACACGATCTTTCTTTTCTTTCATTTCTACTTCACTTGCAGCACCAACGTAAAGTACAGCGACTCCACCAGCTAATTTAGCAAGACGTTCTTGTAGTTTTTCTTTATCGTAATCACTAGTAGTAGACTCTATTTGAGATTTTATTTGGTTAACACGGTTTTTAATCATGTCTTTATCTCCAGCACCATTTACAATTGTAGAGTTGTCTTTATCAATTGTAATACGCTCTGCCGTACCTAACATTTCTAAAGTAGCATTCTCTAAAGTAAAACCTCTCTCTTCAGATATTACTGTTCCTCCAGTTAAAATAGCAATATCTTCTAGCATTGCTTTACGTCTGTCTCCAAATCCTGGAGCTTTTACCGCTGCAATTTTTAAAGAACCTCTTAGTTTATTAACAACTAAAGTTGCTAAAGCTTCTCCGTCTACATCTTCTGCAATAATTAATAAAGGTTTTCCCGTTTGTGCTACTGGTTCTAAAACAGGTAACAAATCCTTCATTGTAGAGACTTTTTTATCGTATAATAATACGTAAGGATTCTCTAAATCTGTAATCATTTTTTCGCTGTCTGTAACAAAGTAAGGCGATAAGTAACCTCTGTCAAATTGCATACCTTCAACAACGTCTACATAAGTATCTGTTCCTTTTGCCTCTTCAACAGTTATTACACCTTCTTTTCCTACTTTACCAAATGCATTTGCAATTAACTCACCAATAACTTCATCGTTATTTGCAGATATTGATGCAACTTGTTTTATTTTATCTGAAGAGTTTTTTACTTCTTTTGATTGCTTTCCTAAATCTTCAACTAAGGCAGTAACAGCTTTGTCAATACCGCGTTTTAAATCCATTGGGTTTGCACCTGCAGCAACATTTTTTAAACCTTCTTTCACAATTGCTTGTGCTAAAACTGTCGCAGTAGTTGTACCATCACCAGCTAAATCGTTGGTTTTAGATGCAACTTCTTTTACCATTTGAGCGCCCATATTTTCTAATGGGTTTTCTAACTCAATTTCTTTTGCAACACTTACACCATCTTTAGTTACAACTGGTGCGCCAAATGAACGGCTAATAATTACATTTCTACCTTTTGGTCCTAAAGTTACTTTAACTGCATTAGCTAATGCATCTACACCGCGTTTTAAGCCATCGCGGGCTTCTATATCAAATTTTATATCTTTTGCCATCGTTAAATTATTTTAATTTTAGCATTTTTGTAAAAACGAAATGCTATTTTTATTTTATTCTCAAAAAATTGAGAATGTGTGTGTTTTGTTTTTATAAATTTCGCATTACATACGAAATGACATTATTTATTAAATAATTGCCATGATGTCTTCTTCACGCATCATTAAAAAATCTTGACCATCTAATTTAATTTCAGATCCAGAATATTTTCCATAAAGTACAGTGTCTCCAACTTTAACGGTAAGCGGTTCATCTTTTTTACCGTTTCCAACAGCGACTACAGTTCCTTTGTGTTGTTTTTCTTGAGCGCTATCTGGAATGTATAATCCAGAAGCGGTTTGTGTTTCAGCAGGAAGTGCTTCTACCAATACACGATCTGCTAATGGTTTAATGTTTACTTTACTCATTTTATTGTTGTTTAGTGCTATCTAAAAAGATAGACGGTTATATAATAATTTTTATGATTAAGATTAAGCTAAAAATGTGCCATTGCAGTAGGACTGACAAAGTTTCAGAAACAAAAAATGCCAACTAAAAAGTTGGCATTTAAATATTATTTAAGGAATATGATTAATTTCCTGTTGAGTCTGTTGCTTGCGTATTGTTTTCTACACTTGGTGCCGGTGTTGCAGGAGCTGCAGGTGTAGTAATTGCGTCTGGATCTAATGCTCTAGAATCTACAGCTGTATTTGTGTCTCTAAACGAAAAATTAGATAGTAAAATTAAAGCAATTAATATTGCTCCTAAAGTCCAAGTACTCTTGTCTAAAAAGTCTGTTGTTTTTTTAACACCTCCTAATTGTTGTGTTCCACCACCGCCAAAAGAAGAAGATAATCCACCACCTTTTGGGTTTTGTACCATAATTACTACTATTAGTAAAAATGCTACAACTACAATTAAGATTAAAAATATAGTAAACGTATTCATTATTCTTTATGGTTTTGTTCTTGTAATTGTTTTATTGCTTTAATTTGGTCTGCAAAGAAACCACTTTTTTCTGGATATTTCAAAATTAAAATGTTGTAAGATTGAATTGCCTTCTTGTAATTTTTTTGTTCTAAATAAATACGCGCTAAAGTCTCTGTCATCAAGGCTTCTGGCTTTATCATTTGAGCTTTTGCAATATTGTGATTCGAGCTTTTTGTTTTTTTTGCTTCTAATTTTGGGCTCTTTTCAATAAATTTTTCAATTAATTCAAACTTTTTTGCTCTTGAAAGAGAGTTTTCTAATTGATTATCAATTGGCTTGTTTTTAGAAGCCTGTGTTTTTTTAATTTCCGTATTTCTATTAATTGGATTAAACTTTGTAAGGCTTAACCATTCTCCAAAGGAATGTGTTTCAGTTTTATTAAATTCTAAAGGTTTTCCTATTTCTAGTATAGTTTCAGGAGATTTGTTTTCTTTTGAAATTTTATTATTTGATTCAGTAGTAAATGTTTTAACTGAAGCTTCAATATGTGCAATTTTATCTTTTTGAACTTTAGGTTGAAAAAGTTCTGGATCTAAAATGTTTGTAGTACTATCAATATGTTCTTTTAATGCATTGTCAATACTTTGGCTTTTATTAACCGAAATGTCTTCAGAAACAACATCTATGGCATTTATGTTTGCTGTATTTTGTTTTATTTGTTGCGAAATTTCATTTTGAGTAAAATTTTCTGAAGTTATAAAATCAAATAGAATACTGCGGTCTGTTGTATAGGCAGCTGTTTTTTTTAAAGCTTGATTGTATTGAAAACTACCACTGTTTTTTAATCCTTTTAAATGCATGGCGCGAGCCGATTGAAAATACGGGAACGTTTTTACAATATCTTGTAAAGCACTTGTTTGGTCTTTAGAGATTGCTTGTGGTTTTTGTAATATGCTTGTAAATTCAATTTTATTCATTACCAATCTGCTAGTGAAGCATTAAATATGTCTTGTGTTAATCTTTCAAATATCTCTTCAAAAGCGGTTGCTTTTATAGCTGTACTAGGTAGAGAGCTTCCTGCATAATCATAAAAGAAAGAGAATCTTTTTTCAAAATCTGCATCTTCTTTTGTTTTATTAAAAAACCTAACATTTACGCTTATGGTAAGCCTATTTTGTGCTGCGGTATTATTTGCAGTTGCTGTGGTAGGAGAGATGCGGTATTCTGTAATTTCGCCTTCGTATACTAAATCTCCATTAGAGTTTACAAGCTCTAAATTGGTTTGATCTTGAATTAAATCTTGCAATGCTATAGTGAAATCTCTTTCTAAACCTGGTTCTATTAATTGCGCATTATTTTGAAAATAATTTACTTGAAATGTTTTTGCTTCACCAACATCTCCACCTGTAAATGAGTATGCACCACAGGCTAATAAGGTTGTTGTGATTGCTAAAATTATTATGTGTTTTAAATATTTCATATTAACTAAAAAGTTGAACTTAGGTGTATTAACGGATTTTTATAAATCAAATTGTTTAATTTTTCTATATAAAGTGCGTTCGCTAATTCCAAGTTCTTCAGCAGCGAGTTTGCGTTTTCCGTTATGGCGTTCTAGAGATTTTTTAATAAGTTCTAGTTCTTTATCGTGTAAAGATAAAGTTTCTTCTTCTTCAATTTCTTCGGCGAAATGATATTTGTCTTCAGCATCTGTTTTAAACTGTTCTGGAGCATCTGCGTCTTGTGGTATAGCTAATACTTGTAAATCGTCTATTTGCTCTTCGTAGTCATGATTGTCGTCGCCGTAAATTTTTTCAATTAAACCTTCGTTATTTTTTTGAACGTCTTTTGCATTACCGTTTTTCATGAGTTCCATGGTAAGCTTTTTTAAATCGTTTAAATCGGCTTTCATATCAAAAAGTACTTTGTATAAAATTTCACGTTCGCTACTAAAGTCGCTTTCAGATTTTGTGGTTTTTATTACTGCTGGTAAGTTATTGCTACCAGAAGGTAGGTAGCCATTTAGTGTTTGTGCAGTGATGGTTCTATTTTGTTCTAATACCGAAATTTGCTCAGCCACATTTCGAAGTTGTCTAATGTTTCCGCTCCATCTAAATTTTAATAATATTTGTATAGCATCATCACTTAGTTTTATGGTTGGCATTTTGTATTTTAAAGCAAAATCACTGGCAAATTTTCTAAATAATAAATGGATGTCTTCTTGTCTGTCTCTAAGTGGTGGTAAATTAATATCTACAGTACTTAGCCTGTAATATAAATCTTCACGAAATTTTTCTTTTTTAATAGCATCAAACATATTTACGTTTGTTGCAGCTACAATTCTAACGTTTGTTTTTTGAACTTTGCTAGAACCTACTTTTATAAACTCACCGTTTTCAAGAACACGAAGTAATCGCACTTGCGTTGTTAAAGGTAGTTCTCCAACTTCATCTAAAAAAATGGTGCCACCATCGGCAACTTCAAAATAACCACTTCTTGTGGATGTTGCTCCTGTAAAAGCTCCTTTTTCGTGACCAAAAAGTTCACTGTCAATAGTACCTTCTGGTATTGCACCACAGTTTACTGCAATATATTTATTGTGTTTTCTATGTGAGAGTTGGTGTATAATTTTAGGAATACTTTCTTTACCAACACCACTTTCTCCTGTAACCAAAACAGAAATATCTGTTGGTGATACTTGTATGGCTTTTTCTATAGCGCGGTTAAGGCCAGCACTATTTCCTATTATGCCAAAACGTTGTTTTGTTGCTTGTATTGATTCCATAACTTGTCCTGCAAAGGCAGGAATCTATTTTAGTTAATATTTTATTCTGCTTCTCCAACAGCTTCACCTATAAGTGTTGCTTTTGTACAATCTGTTACTTTTACATTTACAAAATCACCTATTTTATAATTTCCTTTAGGAAAAACGGCAACTAAGTTTTTTTCTGTGCGTCCAGACCATTGCTCTTTAGATTTTTTAGATTCACGCTCAATTAGTACTTCTACAGTTTTACCAAGGTGTTCTCTTGTTCTAAGCTCGCTATGTTTTAATTGTAGCTCAATAATTTCTTTTAGTCTTCGGCTTTTTACAGCTTCTGGAATATCATCATCAAGTTTACGCTCGGCAAGTGTTCCTGGTCTTTCAGAATAAGTAAACATATAACCAAAATTATATTTTACATATTCCATTAAGCTTAAAGTGTCTTGGTGATCTTCTTCTGTTTCTGTTGGGAAACCGGCAATCATGTCTTGACTAATTGCGCAGTCTGGAATAATAGTTTTTATATTATCTATTAAAGTAAAATATTCTTTACGTGTGTGCAGACGATTCATGGCTTTTAAAATGCGATCGCTTCCACTTTGTACAGGTAAATGTATGTGGTTACATATGTTTTTATATTTAGCCATTGTTTTTATTACCTCTAAACTCATGTCTTGTGGGTTTGAAGTAGAAAAACGAATACGCATTTTTGGTTGTGCCTCTGCGCAAATTTGTAATAATTTTGAAAAGTCTACTGCTGTAGCTTTTTGAATATCTGATGCTTTTGAGAAATCTTTTTTAAGTCCGCCGCCATACCAAAGGTAGCTGTCTACGTTTTGACCTAATAAAGTGATTTCTTTATAGCCTTTGCTCCATAAATCGTTTATTTCTTCAATAATACTTTGTGGATCGCGACTACGTTCTCTACCACGTGTAAATGGTACTACACAAAACGTACACATATTATCACAACCACGTGTTATAGAAACAAAAGCAGTAACGCCGTTGCTGTTTAATCTTACTGGTGAAACATCACCATAAGTTTCATCTTTAGAAAGTACAACGTTAATAGCGTCATGACCTTCTTCAACTTCGGCTAAAAGATTAGGTAGATCTTTGTAAGCATCTGGGCCAACAACGAGATCGACAATTTTTTCTTCTTCTAAAAATTTACTTTTTAAGCGTTCTGCCATGCATCCTAAAACACCAACTTTCATTTTTGGATTAGTACGTTTTACAGCATTGTATTTTTCTAAACGCTTTCTTACAGTTTGTTCTGCTTTGTCTCTAATCGAGCATGTGTTTACTAAAACTAAATCTGCATCTTCTAGTTTGCTTGTGGTGTTATAACCTTGCTCATCTAAAATTGAAGCTACAATTTCACTGTCGCTAAAATTCATAGCACACCCATAACTTTCTATAAAAAGTTTTTTGGTGTTTTTATCGTTTTGGTCTAAAACAAGAGTGTTTCCTTGTTTTTTTTCGTCAATTGTTTTTTCCATAAATCCTACTCAAAAACAGTAACGGTCAAGATTTGTGCCTCATTACTATTAAGTAGCTACAAAGATAGTTTATTTTCTAAATTGTGACAATATGACAGTGTGTTAATTTTATAATAAGAGTTGTTTGTATATTAAGGAAAGAAAGTTTTTGTGTTAATTTCTTTGATTTTAGAGACTGAAATGTGATAGAATTTAATATTAATTATGCTCATATGTATTTTTTCATATACATTTGTAACCTCAAAAATGATATGAATGGCTAAGAATTTAGTAATAGTTGAGTCACCAGCTAAGGCGAAAACGATAGAGAAATTTCTAGGAAAAGATTTTAAAGTAGAATCAAGTTATGGGCATATTTCAGATTTGCCTTCAAAGGAATTGGGTGTAGATGTAGAAGGTGATTTTGATCCAAAATATCAAGTATCCACAGATAAAAAAGCAGTTGTTAAAAAACTAAAAGATTTAGCAAAAAAAGCAGAGATTGTTTGGTTGGCGAGTGATGAGGATCGCGAGGGTGAGGCTATAGCTTGGCACTTAGCAGAATCTCTTGGCTTAGATAAAGAGAAAACTAAACGAATTGTTTTTCATGAAATTACAAAAGCAGCCATTCAAAAAGCTGTAGAAAACCCAAGACAAATAGATTACGATTTAGTAGATGCGCAACAAGCAAGACGTGTTTTAGATAGAATTGTAGGTTATGAGTTGTCTCCAGTGCTTTGGAGAAAAGTAAAAGGAGGACTTTCAGCAGGTAGAGTGCAATCTGTATCTGTAAGATTAATTGTTGAACGTGAGAGAGAAATTCAAGCTTTTAATGCAGAAGCGTCTTATAGAATAGATGCTGAATTTTCTAATGAAGAAGGACAATCGTTTAAGGCTAAATTGCCAAAAACCATAAAAACAAAAGCCGAAGCCTTAAAGTTTTTAGAAAAAAATGCCAAAACAACATTTAAGGTTTCAGATTTAGAAAAAAAACCAGCTAAAAAAGCTCCAGCAGCACCATTTACAACGTCTACATTACAACAAGAGGCATCACGAAAGTTATATTTTTCAGTAAGTAAAACCATGACAATGGCGCAACGCCTTTATGAAGCGGGTTTAATTACTTATATGAGAACAGATAGTGTAAATCTATCTAAAGAAGCAAAGCAAGGAGCAGCAAAAGAAATTATAGAAGCTTACGGTAAAGAATATGCTAAAGAGCGTAATTATAAAGGAAAATCTAAAGGAGCGCAAGAAGCTCACGAAGCTATTAGACCAACAGATTTTTCTGCGCATTCCGCAGGTTTAGACAATGATCAAGTTAGATTATATGAGTTAATTTGGAAACGAGCCATTGCATCACAAATGAGTGAAGCAAAATTAGAACGTACAAATGTAAAAATTAAAGCAGCAGATCATAAAGAAGTATTCTCTGCAAATGGAGAAGTAATAACATTTGATGGTTTCTTAAAAGTATATCTTGAAGGAACAGATGATGAGGATTTAGAACAGCAAGAAGGTATGTTGCCTGCAATGAAAGTTGGAGAAACATTATTAAATAATAGTATAACAGCAACAGAACGTTACACTAGAGCGCCATATAGATATACCGAAGCTTCATTAGTTAAAAAACTTGAAGAGTTAGGTATTGGTAGGCCATCTACATACGCACCAACTATTTCTACAATTCAAAATAGAAATTATGTAGAAAAAGGAACAGTAGAAGGAACAGAGCGTAATTATACGCAATTAGTACTAAAAAATGGAGATGTAAAAGATAACCTGTTAACAGAGAAAGTAGGTTCAGATAAAGGTAAATTAGTGCCCACAGATATTGGTATAATTGTAACCGATTTTTTAGTAAATCATTTTGAAAGTATATTAGATTATAGTTTTACAGCAAATGTAGAAGATCAATTTGATGACATTGCCGACGGTAAAGCAGATTGGAAAAAAGTAATGAAAAGCTTTTATAAAGATTTTCATCCAAGAGTTATAGACGTTCAGGAAAATGCTGAAAGAGAATCTGGAGAACGTATTTTAGGAGAAGACCCTAAAACAGGAAAGCGTGTGAGTGTCCGTTTAGGAAAGTTTGGGCCAATGGTACAAATGGGTACGGTAGATGATGAAGAAAAACCAACTTTTGCAAGCTTAAGTCCTGATCAGCAATTAGGAAGTATTACTTTTGAAGAAGCAATGGATTTGTTTAAATTGCCTAAAAAATTAGGAGAATATAAAGACGAATCTGTTGAGGTTAATAATGGACGTTTTGGACCATATGTTAAATTTGGAAAAGCTTATGTGTCATTACCAAAAGGAACAGATCCTTTAAGTGTAGAGTATGATTATGCTGTAGAGCTTATAAAAGAGAAAGAAAAAGCAGATGCGCCAATTTATACATATAAAGATTTACCTGTACAAAAAGGAAAAGGACGTTTTGGGCCATACATAAAATGGAACAATATGTTTATTAATGTTAACAAAAAGTACGATTGGGATAATTTGTCTGAAGATGATATAATAGAACTTATTGAAGTAAAAATCCAAAAGGAAATTGATAAGGTTGTACATAATTGGGAAGATGAAGGAATACGTGTAGAAAAAGCACGTTGGGGAAGGCATAATGTAATTCAAGGAAAAGTAAAAATTGAATTACCAAAAACAGTAGATGCGGCAGCATTAACCTTAGAGGAAGTAAAAGGTATAATTGAAAAAAACGCACCTAAGAAAAAAGTAACAAAAAGAAAAACTGCTGCAAAGAAAAAAACAACAACTAGGAAAAAAACCACAGCTAAAAAGAAATAATACTTTATGAATTTTAATTTTTTGTCTCCTGTATCAGATTCGGTTTTAGCTCATAATGAGCTTTTATCTATGCAAGCTCTAGGACGAAAATTAAAAATCCATTCTGCACAAAATGGAATTCCAGATTTAGAAAATGTATCAATAGCGATAATTGGAGTTCTTGAAAACAGAAACGATGTTAATTATATAGGTGAAGAATTTCAGCTTAATGAGGTTAGAAAAGCTTTTTATGCATTATATCCAGGAAGTTGGAGTGCAGTTGTTGCAGATTTAGGAGACATAAATAAAGGAGAAACAGTAGAAGATACATACTTTGCCTTAAAAACTACTGTCTCTATATTAATACAAAAAAAAATAATTCCTATTATTTTAGGCGGAAGTCAAGACTTAACTTACGCCATATATCGTGCTTATGACAATTTAAAACCTATGGTCAACATTGTAAATGTTGATTCACGTTTTGATTTAGGAGATTCAACAAAACCAATAAAAAATAATAGTTTTATTGGTAAAATTATTTTGGACGAACCATATAATTTATTTAATTACGCCGCATTAGGTTATCAAACCTATTTCAATTCCCAAGAAGAAATAGACTTAATGGAGCGTTTGTATTTTGAAGCTTATCGTCTTGGCGAAGTTTCTAACGATATAACTATTGTAGAGCCAGCAATGAGAGATGCGAATATTGTAAGTGTTGACTTGGGAGCCGTAAAAGCATCAGAAGTAAGCCTAAAACAACGCCTGTCACCAAATGGGCTAGATGGAAAAGAAATTTGTGCCATAGCCAGATATGCAGGAATTAGTAACAAAGTGACATCATTCGGTATCTTCGAGTATAAGCCTTCTTATGACGACGAAGTGACGTCTATGTTAATTTCACAAATGTTATGGTATTTTATTGAAGGATATAATTGTCGTGTAATTGATGATGAATTTGTTAACGATAATAACCATCAAAAATTTACAGCATTAACAAGTTCAGAAGAGTTAGTTTTCTACAAAAGCACTAAAACAGGACGTTGGTGGATAGAAATTCCTTTTTTGGCAAATGTTAATAATAAATTAAAAAAGCATACGTTATTATCTTGCACGCATAAAGACTATCTTGATGCCTGTAATGATAAGATACCTGAAAGATGGTATAAAGCGTATCAAAAAAATAGCGTCTAAAAAAATGAAAATTGTTCAGTTTTAACACTTTCTTAATCGTTTAAATGTGAAATTTGTACGATGAAATGTAATTTTTTTTAGTTAAAAAGTTGTTTTTTAAAAAATATATAAATATGTTTACGCTCTTAAAAAATTTAAGAGATTAATTAACCTCGAGTTTTTATCATGAATATGAAGAAGTTTGTATTATTAACAGCGGTTTTAGCGCTTTTAGCAAGTTGTGGGTCAAAAGACAAAGGACAACTTGTTGGTGTTAAAGGAAAAAAGTGGCATCCAGAAAAACCTTATGGAATGACATTAGTGCCTGGAGGCGCATTTATTATGGGTAAAGCTGATGACGATTTGGCTGGAATCCAGGATGCACCTGCAAAAACAGTTACAGTAAGAGCCTTTTATATGGACGAAACTGAAATTACTAACAGTGAATATCGCCAATTCGTAGAATGGGTAAGAGATTCTACTATTAGAACTAAATTAGCAATCTTAGCCGATGAAGTAGGAGAAACTGGAGACAGTGGAGAACCTGGAATTGGGCAATTTGCTTTTAAAGATGCAGATCCAGACGATTTGACTCCTTACGAACAATATATGTTAGATAACTATAGTGGTTTAGGAGAAACAGGTTATGAAGGTAGAAAATTAAACCATGATGTGGATTTAATTTTTGATACTGCAGAATATCCAGACGAATACTATGTAGAAGTAATGGATACAATGTACCTTCCTATAGAAGAGTCTTATAATGGACAACGAACTTGGGATGTTACAAAATTTAAATTTCAATATTCATATATGGATATTGCAAAAGCTGCAAAAAACAAAAACTTACGTCGTAAAGATGTTATTATAAAAGAAGAGGTGGAAATCTATCCAGATACAACAGCATGGATTCGTGATTTTGCTTATTCTTATAATGAGCCAATGCATAACGACTACTTCTGGCATGACGCTTATAGTGATTACCCAGTAGTTGGAGTTTCTTGGAAACAAGCAAAAGCCTTCTGTCAATGGAGAACTTTAAAGCATAATGCTTACCGTAAAGAAAGAAAAAGACATTATGTAAATTCTTACCGCTTACCTAGTGAAGCAGAATGGGAATATGCAGCAAGAGGTGGATTACAAGCCGCTACTTTCCCTTGGGGTGGACCATATGCTAAAAACGACAGAGGTTGTTTTATGGCAAACTTTAAACCTTTACGTGGAGATTATGCCGCAGATCAAGCATTATATACTGTAGAAGCAGATGCATACGAGCCTAACGATTTTAACTTATATAATATGGCTGGAAACGTGTCAGAATGGGTAAATGCATCATACGATCCTGCATCATATGAGTACGCATCTACAATTAACCCAAGTGTAAACGACGCTAACAACCAACGTAAAGTTGTAAGAGGTGGTTCTTGGAAAGATGTTGCTTACTTTTTACAAGTAAGTTCAAGAGATTACGAATATGCAGATTCTGCAAGAAGTTATATAGGGTTTAGAACCGTACAAGATTATATGGGAACTGAAGTAACAGCAAACTCTAGAAGATAATAATAAAAAACCTACTAAATTAAATTAACTACTAAAACAAAAAAAACTTAGAAATTATGGCACAAAAAGGCAAAATCACAATCACAAACATGATCTACGGATTAGGAGCAGCAATCGTAATCGTAGGAGCATTATTTAAAATACAACACTGGCCTTATGGATCAGAAATTTTAACATTAGGTATGATTGTAGAGGCATTAGTATTTACTTACTCTGCATTCGAGAGACAATCAGCAGACTTAGATTGGTCTTTAGTTTATCCAGAACTAGCTGGAGGAGCAGTAACTAAAAGAGCTAAAAAATTAGAAGAACCAAAAGATGCAGAAGGATTATTATCTAAAAAATTAGATAACTTATTAAAAGATGCAAAAATCGATGGTGAATTAATGGCTAGTTTAGGAAACAGTATTAAAAACTTTGAAGGAGCTGCAAAAGGAATTTCTCCTACAGTAGACGCTATGGCTGCACAAAAGAAGTATGGAGAAGAAATGTCTCTTGCTGCTGCACAAATGGAATCTTTAAACAGCTTATACAAAGTACAAATGGAAGCTGCAAGCCGTCAAGCTTCAATTAATGAAGAGTCTGTAGAAAATGCTGCTAAATTAAAAGAGCAAATGCAATCATTAGCATCTAACTTATCTTCTTTAAATGGAGTATATGGTGGTATGTTAACTGCAATGAACAAAAACTAATTAGTAATTAGTATAATTAATATTAATAAATTAAAAACTAATTAGACATGGCAGGAGGAAAAGCATCTGCAAGGCAGAAAATGATTAACTTGATGTATTTAGTATTCATCGCGATGATGGCTATGAATATGTCAAAAGAAGTACTATCGGCATTTGGATTAATGGACGCTAAGTTTGAAGAATCTAATGAAGTTGCTACAGAAAAAAATAGCGCTTTATTAGCAGATTTAGAAACAAAAGCTGAAGAGAAAAAAGAAGAATTTGCAGTACCTTTTAACAAAGCAACTCAAGTAAACGCAGTTTCAGATAAATTTTTTAAATATATTGGTTCATTAAAGGCAGATATACTTAGAGAAGGAAATTATTCTGTAGATCCAGAAACTGGAAAATTACCTTTCGAAGCAATGGATAAAACAGATATCCTTGATGAAATGTGGTTTACAGGAGATCGTGAAACTAAAAAAGGTCAAGAAGTTATTGCTAAGATTGAGCAATACAAAGCAGATATCAAAAACATTCTTGGAACAGACGTAAAATATCAAAAAGCTATTGAGCGTTTAGAAAAGCGTTTTTCTACGGAAGAGGTTAAAACTAAAGAAGGCGTAACAAAAAGTTGGTTAAATTATAACTTTCAAGGTTTCCCAGCTATTGCATCTTTTACAAAGTTAACAGCTATGCAAAACGATGTAAAGATGACAGAGGCTAACATGTTCAACCTATTTTTAGGAAACAGTTTAGATGAAGCAGTATCTTTAAAAAAGTATCAAGCAATTGTATTAGCAGATAAATCTGCATTCTTTGCAGGAGAAAAATTTCAAGGTAAAGTTGTATTAGGTAAATATGCTAATGTAACTCCAACTAAATTAACTGTTCAAGGTAAAGAAATTAACGTTGCAGAAGCTGTAGATTCTACAGGAGCAGCTAAATTAGACTTCACTGTTGGAAATGTTGGTGAGCAGGAAATTAAAGGTACTTTTACTTTTTTAGAAGATGGTAAACCTTTAGAAATTCCTATCGTTGGAAACTATGTAGTTGTACCAAGACCAAACTCTGCTACAATATCTGCAGATAAAATGAATGTTGTTTATCGTGGTGTATCTAACCCAATGACTATTTCTTTTGCTGGTGTTCCAGATAATAAAGTAAATGCAAGTGGTGCTGGATTATCTAAGGCAGGAAAAGCAGGTAAATACAAAATGGTTCCAACAACAGGAAAAGAAGTTACAATTAATGTTTCTGCTACTTTAGACGATGGTTCTAGAGCTTCAGATAAAAAGACATTTAGAATTAAAGATATTCCTAAGCCTTCTGGTCAAATTGCAGGTCAAACAGGTACAGCTAAATTACCAAGAAATAACGTAGAGATTGGTAAAATTGGGGCGGTATTAGAAGATTTCGATTTCGATTTACCATTAACAGTTACAGGATTTAAAATTAAAGTAGAAGGTCAGCCAAGTATTTCTGTTTCAGGTAGCAGAATGAATGGTCAAGCTAAAGCGGCAATTCGTAAAGCAAAAAGAGGATCTTCAATTCAAGTATTCGATATAAAATCAAAGTCAAGTGGGCCTAGAATTAAGCCAGCTTCACCATTAGTTATAGAGTTAACTAACTAATCAACTTTATAATTAAATAAAATTTAAAATTAATAATATGAACTATAAATCTTTATTAGCAATCGTATGTGGTGTATTAATCACTTCTAATGCTTTTGCTCAAGCTAATATCTTAAATGCTAAATCTCCAGATGAGATTGGTGTTAGAACTGAAGAACAAAAGGCTTTAGATAACGATAAGCCGTTAGAATACGGTTATGTTGATGATAGAGATATCATGTTCGCTAAAATGACTTGGGAAAAAGTAATTTTAGACGAGCGTGTAAACTTCCCATTATACTATCCTGTAGATACTAATAATATTGGAAGTAACAGACGTTCATTATACGATGTATTAACTAAGGCTATTGTAGATGGTGAAATTGAAACTGTTTATAATGATTCATACTTTACTGGAAAACGTACCCAAAAAGAATTGGCAGATATTACTACTAAAATAGATACTTTAGATATAGGATACGACCAATTCAATGCAGAAGGTAGAGTTGATGCAGAATACATTACAACAAGACAAATATCTTCTTTTGATATTAGTGCATACTTAATTAAAGGTTTATGGTATTTTGATAAGCGTCAAGGTGAATTAAAATATAGATTATTAGGTATTGCTCCGGCAGCACCAGATGTAAACTTTATTGATTCAGACGATGAAGCTAATAAAGAACCAAATCCTTTATTTTGGATATTTTATCCAGATGCTAGAAATGTATTGCATGAAGCAAAATCGTTTAACTCTAAAAACAGTGCGATTCCTTTTTCTTTCGATCATATATTAAACGCTCGTCGTTTTAATAGTGTAATCACCAGAGAAGAAAATGTATATGGAGACCGTAAAGTTGAAGAGTATATTCCAGAAAATGCTTTAATGCAATTACTAGAATCTGATCGAATTAAAGATAAAATTAGAAACTTTGAATTAGACATGTGGTCTTACTAATTTTAAATAAATAAAATATTAAAACGCTCACTTTTTTAAGTGAGCGTTTTTGTTTTATAAAATAATATATTCGCATTATGAAAGTAGATTATATAATTGTTGGTTGTGGGTTGGCAGGCATTGCTTTTTGCGAGCAATTAATAGCAAATAAAAAATCATTTGTTGTTTTCGATAATAGTTCACAACAATCTTCAACTGTTGCTGGTGGTTTGTATAATCCGGTTACTTTAAAACGTTTTACACCTGTTTGGGAAAGTAAAGCGCAATTAGCTTTAGCTATTCCTATGTATAATGAAATTGAAAAACGATTAAATAAAAAATTCGACTATAAAATTTCAGTAAGAAGAAGGTTTACTTCCTTAGAAGAACAAAATAATTGGTTTGCGAGATCAGATAGAGAAGACCTAACGGCTTATATGTCTACAACCATTCATAAAAATACTAACAAAAATATAGATGCTAATTTTGGCTTTGGTGAAGTTTTAGAAACAGGAAGAATAGATACTAAGTATTTAATCTTAGAGTATAAAAATTTCTTGAAATCTAAAAATATACTTAAAGAAATGGAGTTTGATTATAGTCTTTTAAAAGAAGAGGAAACAGTTATTAATTATAACTCTATAGAAGCTCAACACGTTGTTTTTGCAGAAGGTTATGGCTTAAAGCAAAACCCTTATTTCAACCAATTACCGCTAATAGGAAGTAAAGGAGAACTTGTAACAATTAAGGCGCCAGAGTTAAATTTAGATTTTGTTTTAAAATCTAGTGTTTTTATAATCCCTTTAGGTGAAAATATTTACCGCATAGGTTCAACATATGAGAGAGATAATAAAGATAATACAGTTACAGAGAAAGCTAAAACAGAACTTTTAACAAAGCTCAAAACTATTATTAATTGTGAGTTTGAAGTTATAAATCAAGTAGCAGGAGTAAGACCAACAGTAAAAGATAGAAGGCCATTAGTAGGTACTCATAAAACATTTAAAAGGTTACATGTTTTAAATGGTTTAGGTACACGTGGAGTAATGATAGGGCCTTACGTTGCAAAGCAGCTTTTTCAAGCTATAGAATTTAAAAAAGATTTAGATCCGGTTATAAATATTAATCGTTTTGCTTAGTTGTATTTTTATTAGCAAGCGTTTTATCATAACTCATAAAAATATTAATCCAGATGTTACGAGATAATCTTACAATAATTGGATATAATAGTATTTGAGAAGTTACAATTGCAATTAAAGCAACATTTAAAGAGCTACTTAAAAAAACATAACTTATTACAAACGCAGCAACAGCAAAAGCAATACCAACACCGTAACTAACATACATAGAGCCATAAAAAAATGATGGTTCTATTTTATATTTTGTATTACAGTGGCTGCATCTCTCGTGCATTTCAAACAATTGCATTACAGCATAAGGGTTTTTATTTTTGTACATTGACTCTTCGTGACATTTTGGGCACGTACCAGTAAAAATTCCATAAAGTTTAGACCCTTTTTTAAACATATAATTTATGTACTTTTGCAATCAATTAAACAATAACACAAAGTTAAACTATAGTAATTAATTTTGTGTAACAAAGGTTACAATTCCATGCTTAATATCCATAATTTATCTATTTCATTTCAAGGCGAATACTTATTCGAAGACATTACTTTTAAATTAGGTAATGGTGATCGCGTGGGCTTAATAGGTAAAAATGGAGCAGGAAAATCTACAATGCTTAAAATATTATCTAAAGAGCTAGAACCAGACTCTGGGCAAATAGCCGCAGATAAAGAGCTAAAAATTGGATTTTTAAAACAAGATATAGACTTTGTATTTGGTAGAACTGTTTTAGAGGAATCTTACGAAGCTTTTACAGAAATTAAAGCATTAGAAGCTAAAATGGAAACTATAAACCAGCAACTAGCAGAGCGTACAGATTACGAAAGTGAAAGTTATAATCAATTAATGATTGATTTAAACGAAGTACAACACCAGTACGAAATTATAGGAGGTTATAATTATCAAGGTGATACAGAAAAAATACTTCAAGGTTTAGGTTTTAAGCGTGAAGATTTTAATAAACTTACAGATACTTTTTCTGGAGGATGGCGAATGCGAATAGAATTAGCAAAGTTACTACTTCAAAATAATGATGTTTTATTGCTGGATGAGCCAACAAACCATTTAGATATAGAATCTATAATCTGGTTAGAAGGCTTCTTAAAAAGTTATACTGGAGCAGTCGCTATTGTAAGCCACGATAAAATGTTTTTAGATAACGTTACAAATCGTACTATAGAAATATCTCTTGGACGTATTTACGATTACCCAAAACCTTACACAAAGTACTTGGTATTAAGAGAAGAGATTAGGACACAACAACTAGCATCTCAAAAAAACCAGCAAAAACAAATAGAGCAAACCGAAAAACTAATTGAAAAGTTTAGAGCAAAGGCTTCTAAAGCAACAATGGCTCAATCGCTTATTAAAAAATTAGATAAAATAGATAGAATTGAGGTAGATGAAGATGATAATAGCGTTATGACCTTAAATTTTCCTGTATCAATAACACCAGGAAAAGTTGTAGTAGAGGCAAACAATATATCTAAAAGTTATGGTAAAAAACAAGTGCTATCAAGTGTAAGTTTAATGATTGAGCGAGATGCTAAAACAGCTTTTGTTGGTCAAAACGGACAAGGAAAAAGTACACTAGCTAAAATATTAGTTGGCGATTTAGAGCATGAGGGCAATTTAAAACTTGGACATAACGTTCAAATTGGATATTTCGCACAAAATCAAGCCGAATATCTTGATGGTAATAAAACCGTTTTAGATACCATGATAGATGCGGCAAATGAAACTAACAGAAGTAAAGTTAGAGACATTTTAGGATCATTTTTATTTAGAGGTGAAGAGGCAGAAAAATACGTTCGTGTACTTTCTGGTGGTGAGCGTAATCGTTTAGCGTTAGCAAAATTAATGCTACAGCCATTTAATGTGTTAATTATGGATGAGCCTACAAATCACTTAGATATAAAATCTAAAAATGTTTTAAAAGAAGCACTTCAGCGTTTCGAAGGAACATTAATATTAGTATCTCACGATCGTGATTTTCTTCAAGGTTTAACCTCTACAGTCTATGAATTTAAAGATGAAAAACTAAAAAAATATCTTGGAGATATAGATTATTATCTGGAAAAACGAAAAGTAGATAGTTTACGCGAAGTAGAAAAGCGAACTGTAGTTAAAGAACAACCAAAAGAAACTAAAAAGCAAAGCTACGAGGAGCAGAAAAAACTAAAATCTTTAAATAATAAACTAAGCAATACAGAGTCTAAAATAAACCAGCTTGAAAAAGAGATAAAAGAAATAGATGTAGAGTTAGCTACTAATTATGACGAAACCGTAGCAAAACCAAACTTTTTTGATAAATATCAAGCTAAAAAAGATGAACTAGCTAAGTTAATGGATGCTTGGGAAGCTATAACCATAGAACTAGAAGAGTACGCATAAGCTTTTTAAGATTTTTTTAAGATTGTTAGACTAAACTATAGGCTAGATTTGTAGTCTAAGTATTTTAACCGTCAACCAAATGCGTAAAATTATTCTTATTATAATTGGTATTGCACTAATTATTGTTTCATTTTTCATTGCTAAAAGTTTAATAGCAAACAAAAACAAACCAAAACCTGTAGTTCCTAAAGTTGTTAAAACAGTATTAATAGACACTGTTAAAAACACTACAGTACCAATTGTAATTTCTGCCAACGGAAACCTTACCGCAAAGCAAAGAGTAGAATTATATTCTGAAGTTCAAGGCATATTTAAATCTGGTAGAAAACTTTTTAAACCTGGTCAAGAGTATAATAGAGGAGAAACTTTAATAAGTCTTGATGCCGCAGAATATTACGCGAGTGTACAATCTGCAAAAAGCAATTTATATAATAGTATTGCAGCAATAATGCCAGATTTAAGATTAGATTTTAAAGATGTTTACCAAAAATGGCAAACCTATTTAAATAATTTCGATTTAAATAAAACCACTCCAAAATTACCAGAAGTATCAAACGAGAAAGAAAATTATTTTATAACAGGTCGCGGTATTATAAGTGCTTATTATAATGTAAAAAACTTAGAACAGCGTTTAGCTAAATATAGAATTACAGCACCATTTTCTGGAATATTAACCGAAGCTTTAGTGACTGAAGGTACACTGGTGCGAAACGGTCAAAAACTAGGAGAGTTTATAAATCCATCTGTTTACGAAATGGAAGTTGCTATTAGCAAATCTTTTGCAGATGTTTTAAAAGTAGGAGAAAATGTAAGTTTAAATAACTTAGATAAAACAAAAACCTACTCAGGAAAAGTCTCAAGAATTAATGGAAGTATAGATGCTACAACACAAACTATAACTGTTTATATAGAAGTTAAAGATAAAGACTTAAAAGAAGGCATGTACTTAGAAGCTAATTTAGATGCAGAAAAAGTAGAAAATGCAATAGAAATTGATAGAAACCTATTATTAGATAGTCAAGAAGTGTATGTAATAAATGATAGTTTGCTAGATGTGATAAAAGTAAAACCTGTCCATTTTTCTAACGAAAAAGTGATTTTAAAAAATATTCCAAATGGCACTATTTTATTAAAAAAGCCAGTGCCAGGAGCTTATGCAGGTATGCGAGTGTCTCCAGCAAACAGTAATACAACTGCTAACGAAACCGTTCAATAATGAAAAAAATAATTGAATACTTTATTAGGTATCACGTTGCAGTAAACGTTATCATTCTTGCTTTTTTTGTATTTGGAGTAATAGGTGCATTATCTTTAAAATCATCTTTCTTTCCTTTAACAGAATCAAAAATAATTAATGTTTCAATTACATATCCTGGAGCTTCACCATTAGAGATAGAAGAAGGAATTGTACTTCAAATAGAAGATAATTTAAAAGGATTAAAAGGTGTAGATCGTGTTACCTCTGTATCTAGAGAAAATAGCGGAAGCATAACTGTAGAAATTGAAAAAGGAGAAAGCTTAGATTTTATGCTGCTTGAAGTTAAAAATGCAGTAGATAGAGTGCCTTCTTTTCCAACAGGTATGGAACCTTTAGTAGTTTCTAAACAAGAAGCTGTTAGAGAAACTATTTCTTTTGCGCTAAGTGGTAAAGACATTCCTTTAGTAACATTAAAACAGTTAGCACGACAAGTTGAAACAGATTTACGAACGTTAGATGGTATTTCACAAATTGAAATCTCTGGATTTCCAGATGAAGAAATAGAAATTGCAGTTAATGAAAACAGTCTTTTAGCTTATAACATTACATTTAGTGATGTTTCTCAAGCGGTTGCAAATGCAAATATTTTGGTAACTGGTGGTAATGTTAAAACTGAAGCCGAAGAATATTTAATTAGAGCAAATAACAAACAATATTTTGGTAGCGAATTATCAAATATAATTGTAAAAGCAACTACAGATGGTAAAGTTGTTAGACTAAAAGACGTTGCAACAATTAGAGATCGTTTTTCCGAAACGCCGAATGCAACATATTTTAATCAAGAATTAGCTGTAAATATTTCTATAACAAGTACTAATAATGAAGACCTTATTTCTTCAGCAGATAAAGTAAAAGAATACATAGAAAGTTATAACCAAAAGTATGACAATGTAAGACTAGATGTTGTTAGAGATTTATCTATAACCTTAAACCAACGTACTCAATTATTAGCAGAAAATGCAATAGTTGGTATGTTATTGGTATTAATTTTTTTATCTATTTTCTTAAACACACGTTTGGCACTTTGGGTGGCATTTGGTTTGCCAGTATCGTTTTTAGGAATGTTTGTATTTGCAGGACAGTTTGATGTGACAATAAATGTATTATCCCTTTTCGGGATGATTATAGTTATTGGTATTCTTGTAGATGACGGTATTGTAATTGCCGAAAACATTTATCAGCATTACGAAAAAGGAAAAAGTCCAGTTCAAGCTGCAATAGATGGAACTTTAGAAGTTATTCCACCAGTAGTTTCAGCAATAATCACAACCTTATTAGCCTTTTCGTTATTTTTCTTTTTAGATAGTAGAATAGGCGAGTTTTTTAGCGAGGTTTCTGTAATTGTAATATTAACACTAGTAGTATCTTTAATAGAGGCATTAATAATTTTACCTGCGCATTTAGCACACTCAAAAGCACTACGTATTAAAAAGGAAGAATTAAATGCTAAAAAATCTAAAGGCTTTTTCTCTATAATGCGAAATATAAATAAAGCCGGAGATAAGTTCATGAATTACCTTAGAGATAAGGTATATACACCGGTTTTAAATTTTGTACTAAGTTTTAAAATTTTATCATTAGGTATTTTTGTATCACTACTTATTTTAACATTTGGTTCCATTGGTGGTGGTATTATAGGTACTGCATTTTTTCCGCGTATAGCTAGTGATTCTGCAAATATAGAATTGGTTATGCCAGCAGGAACAAATGTGAAAATTACAGATTCTATAATATCTATGATAGAAGAGAAATCTTTTATTGTAAACCAAGAACTTACAGATAAATATTTAAAAGGAACAGGAAAACAATTATTCGAGAATACAATTGTAAATATTAGTAGTAGTTCAAGTGCCTCATTACGCATAAACTTGTTACCTGGAGAAGAACGTCCAGATGCTATTCAGGCATTTTTAATTACTAATAGACTAGAAGAATTAGTTGGTCCAGTAATTGGTCCAGAACGTTTAATTTATGGTTCAGGAGGTAATTTTGGTGGAAGTCCAGTTTCTGTATCACTTTTAAGTAATAATATAGAAGAATTAAAAGCCTCTAAAGCCGATTTAAAAAAACACTTAGAATCTAATCCTTTATTAAAAGATATTGGAGATAACGATCCAGTAGGAATTAAAGAAATAAGACTAGAACTTAAAGAAAGTGCATACCTATTAGGGTTAGACTTGAGAACAGTAATGGCACAAGTACGTTCTGGTTTCTTTGGTGCTCAAGCACAACGTTTTCAACGTGGTCAAGACGAAATTAGAGTTTGGGTACGTTATGATAAAAACAACCGTAGTTCTATAAACGATTTAGATGCTATGCGTATTTTAACACCAACAGGTGAGCGCGTAACACTTAAAGATATCGCAAATTATAGCATAGTTAGAGGAGATGTTGCTATAAATCACTTAGAAGGTAAACGTGAAATTCAAGTATATGCAGATTTAAAAGATCCAAGTACTAGTAATACCGATATTTTAGATGATATAAAAACTAATTTCATACCGCAATTAAAATCTAAATACCCAACAATTAATGCATCATTCGAAGGTCAAAATAGAGAATTCAACAAACTTTCAAGTTCTTTAGGAGTTGCAGGACCAATAATTTTATTGCTCATTTATATTACAATAGCATTTACTTTTAGAAGCTATTCGCAACCGCTTTTACTAATACTATTAATACCATTTAGTATTACAGCAGTAGCTTGGGGACATTGGATTTCTGGATTTCCTTTAAATATTTTATCACTTTTAGGAATTATTGCTTTAATAGGAATAATGGTAAACGATGGTTTAGTTTTAATAGGGAAGTTTAATAGTAATTTACGTGAAGGTATGACGTTTGATATGGCAATATCTGAAGCTGGAAAGTCAAGATTTAGAGCCATATTTTTAACCTCTCTAACTACCATTGCTGGTCTTGCACCATTATTATTAGAAAAAAGCCGACAAGCACAATTTTTAAAGCCAATGGCAATTTCAATATCTTACGGTATTGGTTATGCCACAGTGTTAACCTTATTAGTACTTCCGTTATTTTTATCATTTAGTAATAGTTTTAAAAAGAATAGTAAATGGTTAGTAACAGGAAAAGACGTTACTAGAGAAGAAGTTGAAAGAGCAATTATAGAACAAAAAGAAGAAAATGAACACTAAATTTCAATTTTTATTAGCCATAAGTTTTTTGTTTTGTGTTAGTAGTTTTTCACAAGAATTACTAACTAAAACCGAAGCAATAGCTAAAGCTTTAGATAATAATTACGGTGTAAAAGTTGTTAAAAACGATGTGGAAGTAGCTCAAAATAATGCGAGTATATTAAACTCTGGTTATCTACCAACATTAACAGCAAATGCAGGAGCAACTTATAATATAGATAATACCGAAGCAGAATTTTCAGACGGTTCAACAACAACATTAAATGGGGCCGAAAGTTCTCGCTATAACGCAGGATTAACTTTAAACTATACATTATTTGATGGATTTGGACGTAGCTATAATTATAAACGCTTAAAAGAGCAACATCAATTAACAGAGTTACAAGCAAGAGAAACTATTGAAAATACAATAATTCAAATGTTTTCTGTATACTACAATGTAGCGCAATTATCACTAAATTTAGAAGCTTTACAAGAAACTTTAAACATAACTAAAGACCGTTTAACACGTTCCAAATATCAATTTGAATATGGGCAAAACACCAAGTTAGAAGTTTTAAATGCAGAAGTAGATATTAATAACGATAGTATTAATATTATAAATGCGAAGCAGGAATTAAAAAACGCAAAACGTGATTTAAAAGTTGTTTTAGGTGAATCATACATAGATAATTTTAATGTAGAAACCGAAGTAGATTTCACCTTAAAGTTTCAAAGAGATAGTTTGTTTAAAAAAGCTAAAGAACGAAATGTAGCATTACTTCAAACCAATAAAAATATAGCAATAAGTGAGTTGGATATAAGTTCAGGAAAATCTGCTTATTTGCCAACATTAGGTTTAGTAGGTACATATGGTTGGAATAGGAGTAATAATAATGCAGCTTCCTTTGTTGCTGTTTCGACAAATACAGGTTTGTCCGGAGGTTTAAATTTAAGCTGGAATTTGTTTGAAGGTGGCTCAAGAATAACACGAGTAAAAAACGCTAAAATAAATTTAGAAACTCAAAAACTGCTTAAAGAAGATATATTATTATCAATAGAACGTGATTTTAATAATGCCTGGGATAACTTTATAAATAAGCTAGAGATATATAATATTCAAGAAAAAAATATTATTACCGCCCAAAATAATTTCGACAGAACACGTGAAAAATTTAAAGTAGGCCAAATAAACTCTATAGAATTTAGGCAAGCACAACTTAATTTATTAAACACAGAGTTAAGTAGAAACCAAGCTAAATTTTCTGCAAAGCTTTCAGAATTACAGTTATTACAACTAAGTGGAGAATTGCTAAACACCACATTTTAAATTTAGTAAAACAAAACGTTTTATCGGTTAATTTTACTTTTTACAGTAATTTTTTTAAATAGCTGAGTCTTAATTGTGTAGTTCGTCGAAAAAAATTGCTTTAAACGGAGGATTATTATATATTTACTTCATAATTAGTCCCAAAAACTAAACCATTATGAAAACTCTTAATCTTACATTAATCTGCTTATTTGCATCTTTACTAAGTTTTGCAAATATTTCTCAAACAGAAAAAAATGCATTATTAGCACTTCATGCTTCAACAAATGGAGAGCAATGGACTAAAAAATGGGATTTAAACACAGATGTTTCAAATTGGTTTGGAGTAACTGTAGAAAATAATAAAGTTGTAGCGCTTAATCTTCCGTTTAATAATCTTAAAGGTAATTTACCAGAAGAATTAGGAAACTTAAGAGCATTAACTAAAATTAACTTTGGATTTAATAAAATATCAGGAACAATTCCATCAAGTTTTTCTAAATTAAATAATTTAAAATCTTTAGAGTTATTTTTAAATAAATTAGAAGGTGAGATTCCTTCATTTTTAGGAACATTAACTAATTTAGAAGTTTTAGCACTGTATAGTAATAGTTTTTCAGGAGATATACCTTTGGAGTTAGCAAACCTTAAAAACTTAAAAGAATTACAATTAGGAAGTAATTTTTTAACAGGAGTTATACCATCAGAATTAGGTGCATTAACCAAGCTTGAAAAATTAAGCTTAATAGATAATAAATTAAAAGGTGAAATACCATTAGAATTAACAGACTTAAAAAATTTAGAAGAATTAATTCTTTCTGAAAATAAGTTAACAGGTAATTTACCATTACAATTTAGCCAATTAAACAGTCTTAGTACATTAATGGTAAGTGACAATAATATGGATGTAGAATATGCAACTGTAGTAGAAGATAGAGCAAGTGTTAGAAGTTCTATAGTTACTTATAATGATACTTATGTTGTAGAAAGAGATTAAATTAGTCTTTAAATATATTGAAAAGAGCCGGTTATTTTAACTGGCTCTTTTTATTTTTACAAAAATAGAATCCATTATGTACGAACATTTTTTTCAATGTCCATATTGTTGGGAAACTATCTCAATGCTTTTAGATAGTAGTGTTAGAGAACAAACTTATGTAGAAGATTGCGAAGTTTGCTGTAACCCAATACAAATAAAACCTCATTTTGAAGACTTGCAACTTGTTGGTTTTGAAGCATTAAATATTGAGCAATAAAATTTATTAAATAAATGCTTGTTATATCTAAAAATGATTGTATATTTGCAGTCCTAAATAATTGGTCGGCATTATGAACCGAAAGTTAAAAGCTAAGTAAATTATTTAAGAGATTAAATCGCGGGATAGAGCAGTAGGTAGCTCGTCGGGCTCATAACCCGAAGGTCACTGGTTCGAGTCCAGTTCCCGCTACTAAGCTTCAAGCTAATAAAATCAACGGATTGTGTCTCACAATCCGTTTTTTTATGTCTTCAATTTTCTTACATTTACAAAAAGTACACGATTTAGTACACGATTTCCCAATGAAGCTTAACTATTCTAAACCTAAAATTTATACAGGTGGTGTAGATATACATCAGTGGTCTAAACTGTCCAAAAAAGAACAAAAAGATGCGTTGTCTAAATATTGGTATGTTTATTATTCTTATAGAAATCCAAAATCTGGCAAGCTCGTAAGGCAGTCTAATATAAAAGGAGGTGCTAATCAATATAAAGATAAGCAAAGTAGGTACCATGTGCTTAAAATGCTAAAGAAAGGATTAGAAATTGTACTACAAGATGGTTTTAGTCCATATAATATAAATGTATCACTAGAAGAATATATTCAGCAAAAATTTCAAAACAAATCAAACAGTAAAAATAAAAGTACAACTAGATTAGAATCTATTCAAGACAGTAATGAAACTGAAGAAAATACTGTTGTATTAAATATTGAGGATGCTTTTAAACTTGGGCTAGACACTAAAAATAAGGTGTTAAATGAAAATTCTTATCCTAAATTTAAAAGCCGAATAAATAGGTTTAAAAAGTGGTTGCTTGAGAGTAATTTTGAAATGCAAAAATGTATTACAACAATTACTAAAAAGCATGTTATAGAATACCTTAATACTGTATTACAAAATTCAAGCCCTAGAAATAGAAATAATACAAGAACAGATTTATCTTCTCTTTTTCAAGTTTTAGAAGATAACGATGTAATACAAGAAAATTTTATAAAAAAAATTAATGTATTAAAAGCTATTCCAGAAAGAAACAAAACCTATAAGACAAGTCAATTAAAAGAAATACATGATTATTTAGATAAAGAAGATCCGATTTTAAGCTTGTTTGTCAAATTCATAGCCTTTAATACCTTGAGACCAATAGAGGTTTGTAGATTAAAAATAGGAGATTTAGATTTAGTTGATAAAAAATTATATGTTAGAGCTAAAAATAAGCCTGTAAAGGTTAAAATAATACCTGATATTCTGTTGAGTGAATTAGAAATTTTACATGGTAAAAAAACAGACTTATTGCTTTTTACACCAAATAATATTGGAGGTGAATGGGATACGAATGAAAGTAATAGACGTGATTATTTTACTAAAAAATTTAAAAAAGTAAAAGACCATTTTGGTTTAGGTAAGAATTATGGTTTGTATAGTTTTAGGCATACCTATATTACAATTATGTATCAAAACTTAGCCAAAACATTTACTCCTCACGAAGTAAAAAGTAAATTAATGTTAATAACCGGTCATGCAACAATGAATGCTTTAGAACAGTATTTAAGAGATATAGATGCTGTTTTACCAGATGACTACTCAAAACTTTTAAAATAAATGAAGCTTAAATATTTTGGTTTCTTAGACGAAGCACAAATAAAAAATCTTGATGAAGATTCTATAGTAAACTTATTAAAAGAAAAGAAGCTAATAACTTTTAGTGCTTCTATAGTTTCTAATGATTCAGTAAAAAGAGGTATATCTAAACTCTTCTATAAAAAGAAACACAAATTAAAAACAACTAATTATAATTACTCTAAGCATGTAGCTAAAGATTATATGTGTTTTTTATTACAACACTATTCTAGGCTTATTGAGAGTGATGTTTATAAGTATAAAAAAGACTTTGTTTTGCAAACAAACCTCTTAACAGATAAGAAAATTAAAACGTTCGCTTCTAAAGACTTTAAAAACATCTTCGAAACAATTGTAGATGTAAAATATATTCCTTTAATGAAAAATCGTCATGGAGAAATTGGCATAAATAGGTTTGAACTAATAGATAGGGAAAGAGAATACAAATATATTGATAGGTTAAGAAACCAAAAAGAATCCATATATCATTATTTAGTTGGTAATACAGAATTTTTTGATATTACTTTTTTTGATGAAAATCCATGGTTACAAGAAATTATAGATTTTGAAATAGGTTCAAGAATATTAAAATACTTGAATGATAAGTTTCTGTTTGAAGTTAAGGATTCATCAAAAAATAATGAAAAGGCAAAAATTATATACGGACAATATAAAAGCGAATTTGAATCACTGGAGCTAATAAAATTTATCGTGACTCAAATTGAAAGTCAAGAAAATACGAATAGAGCATTTTATATTTCTTTATTTTACTTTTTTAAAAAAGATCTTAATTTGCAAATGCCGAATGCTGACTTATTTACTCAGATAATTAATAATAATTTTAATGAAGACATAGGTACAATTAAGGAACCAAGTTCTTCATCGAAAAAACACATAGAAAGAAAAGAAACTCTAAAAAAAGAGTGGCAGAAATTCAATTCTAGAATGTAGAAATTATAAAATTCCCCAAAAATCAAAAATTTCCCCTAAAAATAAGTGGATTTCCCCAAAATTTCCCCTTTTTTTTCCCTTTTTTAGAGTTGAGATGTTTCACAATTTGCAACTAGTTAAATCTTATTAGCTAGTGCTAAATGATATATACTTTTTAATAAGCATTTAACTATTAAATGATTAATTAATATAAGTATAAATGAAAACAACAATCAATTTTAGAGTAACGTGTGACGTTAAAGAACAGCTTGAAATTTTATCAGAAGAATATGACGAATCCATTTCAAAAGTCATAAGGGATATAATTATTCATAATTTAAGAAGGCGAGGCTTATTAGAAGAAGAGGAGCGAGAAGTGTTCTATATCAATTTAAGTGATTTAGATCTTTCTGAGGCTGTTACTAATAAAAATTTTAAGAACGATGAATGATTCAGCAATTCAAAAGATTGCTGATGATATTCAGAGTAACGAAAGTAAATTAGAACTTTCAGCAGCTACTCAAGGTTGTCTTATTATAAAAAAGACAAAAAAATGGATAGAAGAGGCAAAGAAACGACCAATACCAAATATGCTATTTAGTGAATTCTGGTATGAAAATGAACTATGTATATTATTTGCAGATACCAATTTAGGTAAATCAATATTAGCAGTACAAATAGCTGATAGCTTGAGTAAGGGTAAGCCAATTTATGGTTTTAAATTAGAAGCTAAACCCAAAAAAGTACTTTATCTTGATTTTGAGCTATCAGATAAACAATTAGAAAATCGCTACTCTCTAGATTATACTAAGCACTATTCTTTTAGTGATAATTTTTTACGTGCAGAGTTAAATTCAGAATTAACACTTCCTAAAGGTTGTAATACAATTGAAGATTATATATGTGATACTTTAGAACAAACTGTCGATCATAACGACGTTGAAGTATTGATTATAGATAATTTAACGTATTTGAATAATGATAATGAGAAAGCTAAATATGCTTTGCATTTAATGAAGGTTTTGAAAAAGCTAACTAAAAGTGCATCCATTTCAATTCTAGTACTATCTCACACTCCAAAGCGTGATAATTCAAAACCATTAACAAAAAATGATTTGGCAGGGAGTAAAATGTTGATGAATTTTTGTGACAGTTCATTTGCAATTGGTGAAAGTTCTCAAACTCATAACTACAGATATTTAAAACAAATTAAACAACGTAATACAGAGCAATTATATCATTCTAGTAATGTAATTGTGTGTAGTATAGAGAAAAATATCAATTTCCTAACATTCAATTTTATTGAATTTGATGAGGAAAAGTCTCATTTAAAATCACCTGTTTTAGGCAGTCTTGAGGATAGAGACGATAAAATGATTAAACTAATTAAAGATGGGTTAAGCAATGTTAAAATTGGGGAAGAATTAGGCATTAGTGAAAGTACTGTAAGAAAACGTCGCAAAAAATTAAACCTATAGTTTAATGCAGGCTACCGACGTATATAATATTGCTAAAGCACTTCCAAAAAAAGAGCTTAATAAGCTATATAAATTACTAGGTAGTTTACCAGAGATTAAAGAAAGTTCACCAATAACAAAAAGCAAACGTAAGAAGGTGCCAGATTTTACAGTAGATGATGCTATTGAATTTTTAATCGAAAATCATTTCAATAAAATAAAATAAGAAAAACTCGTACCATTCGTACTCCTGTAATAGTACGAGTGGTACGAACATAAAAAAGTGTATGAATTTTAAATATCAACTTGACAAATCAAGTAAAAAATATTATTGTCCAAATTGTAATAAGAAAACTTTTGTAAGATACGTTGATACTCAAAATCAACATTATATAAATGCAGTTGATGGTAGATGTGATAGGGAAAGTAAATGCGGTTATTTTAAGAAACCTAATAACAATAAATGTGTAACTTCTGTAATTTCTGGTAATACATTTATTAATAAACCAACGTATCACAAAGCAAGTTCTGTTTTACAAACTATAAATAATTGTAATACAAATAATTTTATAAACTATTTACGTCAACATTTTGTACCCATAGACATAAAACGAGTAAGTGAATTATACAAAATAGGTAATACAAACTATTGGAGAGGAGATACGGTGTTCTGGCAAATAGATGATCATAGAAAAGTTAGAGCTGGCAAAATAATGCTGTATGATTGTAATACAGGCAAAAGGATTAAAAAACCGTATAATCATGTTAATTGGATGCATAAAAAACTAAATCTAAATGATTTTGTATTACAACAGTGTTTATTTGGATTACACTGCATTACAAAACAAGAAAGCTACAAAACAATTTGTATTGTAGAAAGTGAAAAAACTGCAATAATAATGAGTATTATATTTCCTTCTAATATATGGATGGCAACAGGAAGTAAATTTAATTTTAAAGAGTCATTATTGTTGCCAATTAAAAATAGGCAAATTATAGCTTATCCTGATAAATCTGAATATAAAGCATGGTTAAATGTTTGTAGTCAATTAAATACTAAAGGATTTAAAATTATATGCAGTAAGCTCGTAGAATCATCTAATATTAATGATGGTGATGATTTAGTTGATATTTGTCTAGAAAACTTAACTAAATAAAATATTGATGCAATATGAACTAGGTATATCTATTAACAACCTATTTATATAGAATGTTTTTTTGTACAACCGTAATAGGAATTTATTAGGTTGATAATATGTCTTTTAAAAAACTAAAAAGTTGCGATAACCTGCCAAAAATAAAATATATACAAACTTTAATAAAAGTTGGTATATACCGCCAAATTTGTTTGCTAACCGGTACAAAAATGATTATGTTTGGTATATATAATAGTTACCATACATTATGAAAAACCTCATATTCGCTTTTATACTAATTGGACAATTCTCATTTACGTTTAGTCAGAATAAATTTGAAAATGCAATAAATTCACTTGATAAAAAACTTGGTTTTAATAACACGTCCGAATCATACTCAATCGGAACAAAACCAAAAGAGGATTTTGTGAATCAATTAAATAAATGCGGAGAAAAAGAAGAATTAAAGAAACTGTTGAAACTGAATTTTATATCTATCAACTTTGCAACATCTGCTGAATTATCTACCAACAAATGGAATGAAAAATATGTGATTGAATTTAAGGAATGGCAATTTGAAAATAAGAAAGAAGCTTCAAAGTTTTGTAGAATTTTAAACCGTTTAAATCATTCACGAATCCAAAGTTGTATAAATGAAAAAGGAATAATGTGGTGGAAAAATAAAAACAGAATATATATTTTGATCAGTCAAGATAAAACTATACATCAAAACGAAATTAAACAAGTCATAATTAACGGACTGAAAAAATAACGTATGGTAACACCGTATATAATTTATTGCTAGTTCTTGCCTACTTACGAAAATCCTCGCGGATTTTTTATTCGGTTTTTATTTGCTAAATTAAGTGCTTAACCACGCAACAAACCATATACAAACACGTTGTGTGTAATTTAAACCTTAATATGTTAAAACAAATATTGTCATCACTTCTGCTTTTTACAATCTTAATTTCATGTTCGGATAATATTAAAGATGATAAGTACAGAAATTCCAATTATCTTTTTTATAAGGAAGATGGGAAAAAAGGATATTGGCAAAAAATAAGTCCAAACTCAAACTTTAAATATAAAAAAGGAAATCTCACTTATTTTTATGATAATAGCAATGTGTTTAGTGAGATTGAAATTATTGATTCATTTCCTAATAGAACGGTAAAATATTATGACAAAAATGAAGAACTCATTAAAAATCATTGGGTTAAAAAAGACTCATTAATAAAAGAGCATTTAGAAAATGGATACTTCAAACATAATTATTCACCTAATGGACCTGTAATACAAGAAGGATTAGTTGAAGATAATTTAAGACAAGGTATTTGGAAGTTCTACAGAAGTGAAGATGGTTCTTTAATCAGAATAACTGAAATGAAAGACAACTTCGCTCATGGTAAAAGTGAAAATTATTGGAAAAATGGAAATAGGAGAAATATTGCATATTGGGACATGGGTGAAGAGTCTGGGCAAGGAATAATTTACCATGAAAATGGAAAAATTGACGAAAAGCATTTTATTAAGGATGGCAAAATTCATGGAAGAATTGAACAATTTTATCCTAATGGCTCTAAAAGATTCTGGGCGAATTCATGGTATGGAATAGTAAAAGACACTTCAATGTATTTTTATGAAAATGGTACTTTAGAAAAAATGACTCTTGTATCATTGGATACTATTTCAAAAATATCAAATGGTAAAGAGTTTACTTATTACTCAAACGGCAAACTCAAAACAGAGAGTGAAGTTAAAAATGATAAACTCAATGGGGTTTCTATTACATATTATGAAAACGAAAATATGAAAGAGTGGATGCAATTAAAGAACAATGTGCTTGATGGAAAATATATTAAGTATTATGAAACAGGAGAAAAAAAACAAGAATTAAAAGCTAAAAATAAATACTTAACTGATAATATTTATTTTTTTGATAAAAAAGGAAGAGTTCTTAAAACATTAGTAGCTGAAAGAGGAGTAATAGTTGATTCTATTATAAAATAAAACTACACACAACAAAGAACTGAGTTAAAAAACAAGCAATTTTAAGCTAATTTTGAAACAAAGTTTTCATCGTAAGGCAACCCACTTTTTGCAATAGCAAAGGCTTGTTTTAATAGCTTATTTGCTACAGCTATTAACGCTAGTTTTTTACTCTTTCCTTTGGCTACTATTCTGTCAAATAATGCTTTACAAGATTTGTTGTATTTATAGGCTGAAAAGGCTGCTAAAAACAATAAATTTCTAAGTTTTTTATTACCCACTTTACTTATGCGACTCCGTCCTCGCACACTACTTCCTGATTCCCGAATCGTAGGTGTAATACCTACATAACTACAAAGCTGTGATGCGCTTTCAAACTTTTTAAATCCATCGGTTACTACTATTAAAAATAAAGCTGTTTTCATACCTATTCCTGGTATACTTTGTAATAAAGTCAATTGGTGTTGTTGGTCTTGTTTCACCAATTCTAACAATCTATCTTCTAAGAGTTTTATCTCTTTTTTTAAATGACTTAAGTTTCTTTTTAAAGAACGATAAACTGTTTTTGATGGAGTGCCTAAAACATCTTCTCCGTGTATTTTATTTTTAGTTGCGGTGCTCTTTTTTACGTAACTATCCAGTAATCTAAACAGTTGTAAGCATTCTGCCTGAACATCACTTAATGCATTATATAAGGGTACATTATTAAATGTACCATACTCACATATTGCTTTTGCATCGCTTTTATCTGTCTTTACTTTAGCTAATTTCATTTGGATAAAGCGTTTTACTGATAAAGGATTTACTACAGAAACTAATACTCCATTTTTATTTAAAAACTGTGCTAATCTGTAATGATAATAGCCTGTTGCTTCCATAATTACCAATGCTTCTTTTGGTAAGCTTGTTAAAAGCTTTTTAAATCCAGATTCATCATTTTTTAATTGAACGTGACCTTTTGCTTTACTGTATATATCAAATACAGATTTGCTAATGTCGATACCATAAATTTTTCTATCTTTAGTCATAAGAACTGAATTTTGGAAAGAACAAATGCTACTCACATTTCAACAACTTGAAAACGAGATCTAGGTCTCACAGAACTGAACGAAGTTTAAGTAGTAAAAGAGAGCGGATTATCAATGTTGTCGAAGTCTAAAGCTTCACCGTGTATAGTAACCTTAATGCTCTCTTTTGTTCTTTCTAATTAATATTTAAATTTAGTGAATTACAAACTTAAGACGTGTATAATTCATTGCTAGTACACGCCTACTTACGAAAATCCTCGCGGATTTTCTATTCGGTTTGTATTTGCTAAATTAGTTGCTGAAACACGCAACGAAATCATACACAAACACGTTACCCAACATTTGACAAAAATCACGGAAATCGAACCGAAAACAATATTGGAACATAAATAAATGAATATAAGTTTTGACCTTGACAGCACATTAATTCCGAACGGAAAGGAATTTGAAACTGAAAACAGAAACGGAATTGCAAAACTGTTCGGAATTGAGGAAATACGAAAAGGCACTCGTGAATTGATTGCTGATTTACAAAACCAAGGTCACGAAATTCATATTTATACAACATCATTTAGAACTAAAAGCAAAATACGATTGACTTTAAAATATTACGGAATAAAAGTCAGCCGAATTGTAAACGAAAAAGAAAATCGAAAAGTTTTAAAATCTCGGAATATTAACTCATCCAAGTTTCCACCAGCATTTGATTTTGACTTACATATTGACGATTTAAAAGGTGTTGGAATCGAGAGTAAAAGATTAAATTTTAAAGCAATTATTGTTGAACCGACTGAAAAAAATTGGATTGAAAAAATAAAAAACGGAATAAAAAACGTTGGGTAACACCGTATATAAAAAATTGCTATTTTGTGCTTAATTCTATGGTCGTTGCACGTTTGCTACGTCTGAATTTCCTTCGGAAATTCCTCGCACGCAAACACGCAACTTTCCATATACAAAACCGTTGGCAACAATTATGAGAAACCTAATCCTTATAATATTATTTTTTGGAATTTTAGCTTGTAAAGAAAACAAGCCGAAAGAAAATTTGGTAACTAAAATTGAATCTTCAGAAAAAATAGAAATTAAAAAAGCAGACACCTTACTCAAAACTGAATTGTCCAATTTACTAAATGAATCTTACGAAAAAAGAAGTTTCGATTCTCTAAACCTATTCTTTCGTAAATGGAAAACGGAATCTGAGAAAATTGAACCCGAAATAAATGATTCATTGACTTCAAATCTATATCAGATATTTTACGAAATATATCATCCATTTGAATTGGAAAAATATGGTTGGATGAAAAGGAAACATTTTAAAGAATATAAATATGCAATTCCACCTTCGAGTTTACCTTATACTTTTGGAACAAAAATTGACACGTTAAAAGAATTCTACCCAAAAAATAATTTTTCAAATGCAAGTGTTTTAAACTCAATATCAGAATTTGAAATTGCATTAACTGAATTCATCTCGAAAGACAAATTTGAACGTGGTGATTTTTTAAGTAAAGTTTTACTTATGCCAATGACATATGGAGAAGCTGATTTTAAAACATCACCTGAAATAAATTTCATTTCAATAAACAAGGAAATGAATAAGGCAAAAGCAGAAATTCGATTAATAAGCACAGGATTGGAATTAAACCTGTCTAAAACTAAAAGAAAATGGAAATTAGATGGAATCAAAGAACTTTGGATAGAATAAATAACAGTTGCCAACACCGTATATAATTTATTGCTAGTTCTCGCCTACTTACGAAAATCCTCGCGGATTTTCTATTCGGTTTGTATTTGCTAAATTAGGTGCTTAAAACACGCAACAAACCATATACAAACACGTTGTAGGTAATTTAACACCCAAGTGAAAAATCATTATTTAATTTCATTTATTCTAATTCTACTGATTGCCTCGTGCAAAGAGAAAAAAAATGATTTTGTTAAAAAAAATCGACTATTAAAAGATTCAACCTACGTGAGAGAAAAATTAATAGTTAATTTGAACGACTTTCGACAAGAAGAGATTGAAATTTATATATCAAAAAATAACGATACTATTACCAACCAGTACAAGGTTATTGAAAATGGTGTAATCGATTCTCTAAATTCACTATTCTATATATTAAAAATCAAAAAATCTAATAAAGAAGGTTATTACAATGCCAATATTTCACTTCATTCTGAATACGAAAAGTTGGAATTGGATGAAGAGAACAAAAGAACTTTGAGCTTTTATTATCTCGAGCAAAAAGCAGACAGATTATATGACAGTATATCAAGTATAACAACAACGGTTGACAATGCTCTGGAATTTGAATTCGAAAATCAGTATGATGATATACTTATTGGACTTTTAGCGCAAGAAGTAATTAGAGACACAGTCGTGAATGGAGAAGAAATGCTAAACTATAGAATGACTTATTTATTAGTCGATAATCATACTATAACCGATAATATATTTCTTGAATCTCACGAATTAGATAAAGAAAAAAAATTTAACCCTGACGGAATAAAACTCGAAATAAGAGAATAAAAACTACCTACAACAACGGCTATAATTCATTGCGGCTGAATTCCTAATCGGAATTCACCGCAATTTTGCTATCTTTCGGCTACGTCGGAAAAGATCCTGCGGATTTTTCCGCAACGAAACCATAGCCAAATCCGTTATTGTTAATGCTGCGCTACGCTTGCATTAACAATAACCCGACGAGGGCTTCGCCCGAGTTATTGCTCACCGCAGTAGCTTCGCTACGCACTGAACAATAACTCTGGTTATAAGTTATTTTAAACTTACAGATATTTGCAATATCTTACAGTTCAAAACAACTCATAACCCTCGTCGGGTTGGCGGTAATTAAAGCAACGCATTAAAAACTGAAATTTGAGAATAAGTAAATTAGAATACAAACAGAGAATAAAATCAATTAAAGAAAGATTAGAGAAAAGCGAACTTGACACCTTAATCATTTCGGAAGAAGAAGATATTTACTATTTAACTGGATTAACTTACAAAAGCCTTGAAAGATTATTTCTACTAATAATTACAGAAAGCGAAGTCAGTTTTATTGTTCCAAAAATGGAACTTGCTCATTTAAAAAAAGTTGATAATGTCGATAAAATAAAAAATTATTGGGAATATCCTGCTCAAAAACCGGAACGTTGGAATGATATACTTCTTGAAATAGTAAAAGACAGTAAACTTATTGGAATTGGAGCTAAAACACCTTTCGAAATTTCAGCTTTTTTGAATTCAGTTAATCTTAATGTTGTAGAAAATTCAATGTTGGAAGAACAGAGATGGGTAAAAAGTAATGCAGAAATTGAGTTAATAAAACAAGCATCGAGATATTGTGATATTAGTATTGAGAAATTAAATAAAAATGCGTATTTCGGAATGTCGGAACTTGAAGTTTTTTCAATTGGACGTTCTATTCAACAAAAAGTAATTAAAGAAACACCTTTTGACTATTTAGCCACAAATATTTTAGTTGCGGCTTGGCCTAGTAGAATTTCTTATCAACCTCACGGAATACCAAAAGTATCAGATATATTAGTTGAAGGCTCACATATTAGCTTAGCTTTTTTACGAGTAAATGGATATTCGGCTGAATTAGAAAGAACATTTTTCACAAGTAAACCAACCAAAGAACAAGAAGAAGCATTTGAATTAATGATGGAAGCTAGGAGAAGAAGTTATGCTGTATTAAAAGCTGGTGTTATTGCAGAAGATGTAGATTTAGCTGCGAAACAATTTTTAATTGACCAAGGATTAAAAGAAAACTTAATGCATAGAACAGGTCACGGAATAGGTTTAGGAAATCACGAAGGTCCTTATTTAGCAGAAGGAGACAAGACAGTTCTAAAGGAAAATATGGTTGTTAGTATTGAACCAGGAATTTATATCGAAGGCGTTGGAGGTTTTAGACACTCTGACACAGTATTAATAACTAAAAATGGTTATGAAATATTAACGAACTGTCCTGATGACATAAAAAGTTTAACTTTTACAAACTTAAAACCAATACAAAAATTAAAAGGAAATATTATCAAGAAAATGTACGGAATATAAATAACTACCGCCAACCACGTGTATAATTAATTGCTTGGTTCTAGCCTACTTACGAATATTCCTGCGGAATATTCTATTCGGTTTTTATTTGCTAAATTACGTGCTTAACCACGCAACTAACCATACACAAAACCGTTGTGCGTCATATAACCAAAAACCTGTGAAAATCGAGAATGGCAAGAAAATCAAAATATTCATACCTACTTGAAAAGTCAGTTAATGCAGCAATTTCTGCAATTGAAATTTACAATAAACCTGACTTTAAATATAGAGAGGAAAGTTTTTCTATTTTAATGGTCAATGCTTGGGAAACACTTTTAAAAGCTAAAATTGTATTTGACAACAAAAATGATTTAAAATCAATTAATTTAATTGATACTTCTGCAAGGAAAAAAAATGGAGAGCCATTTAAACGTCCAAAATATAAAGTTAATCGTTCTGGAAATTATATGACGATTGATATTTTCTCAGCCATCAAAAAACTTAAACTACAAACAAGGTTAGCAGAAAACATTGAACTTTTAGTTGAAATTAGAGATAATGCAATTCACTTTTTTAATGAAAGTAAATTATTTGAAAAAAAGGTTTTAGAGATTGGAACTGCTAGCTTGAAAAGTTATGTTCAATGCGCAAACGAATGGTTTTCATATGACTTGACTCAATACAATTTTTATTTAATGCCTATTTCCTTTTTTCATTCCTATGAAATGGAAAGCTTTTCTATCGCAAATGAAGATGACCAACACAAAAACTTACTGAAATATATAGAGAAAAAAGAATCTGACTTTCCTTCTGAGTTAAAACAAAAGCATAACATTAGTTTAGTATTAGAAACAAAATTCGTTCGCTCAAAATCAATCGAAAGTATGGCAGTTCGTTATGACAATGACGACCCAAATGCAATAACAGTAAAAGTTTCTGCTGAAGAGCAATTTGCAGCAAAATATAAATGGTCATTTAAAGACGACCTTGTTCCTAAATTAAAAGCAACATATCAGGACATAAAATTTGGAAAGGAATTTCGAGAAATTATGAGAGAAATTGAAAAAGACGATAAACTATGTGGAAAAAGGTATATGGATTTTAGAATGAAAACGGGAACACCGAGAAAATTTTATAGTCCAAACATTATGAAAGAATTTGACAAACATTATAAGAGAAAATAAATACGAACGCACAACACCGTATATAATTTATTGCTAGTTCTAGCTTACTTACGAAAATCCTCGCGGATTTTCTATTCGGTTTTTATTTGCTAAATTAGGTACTTAAACCACGCAACAAACCATATACAAACACGTTGGGCACAATAAAAACCAAACCAATAAAAACATTACAAATGAGTGAACTTTTTGATTTTTTAAAGCCTGGATTAAGGGAAATTAGAAAAAGTATAAATGATATTGAAGATAGTTACAACAATGACTGGGACATTCTTGCAGAACTTTGTCAAAACTCTGTAGATGCTATTAGAAAAAAGAATCCGCCTAAAGGTTTAATTAGTTTGGAAATTGATTCTATTAATCGAAGTATCATAATACAAGATAATGGAATAGGTATAAATCCTGAGCGACTTCCAATTTTATTAGCACCATTTTCGACAGATAAAGAAAATGATGAGACAAGTATTGGAGAAAAAGGTGTTGGTTTAACCTTTGTTTTATTCTCTTGTAACGATTTTAAAATTACGAGTGGAACTGATATTGGATCGAAAACTGCTTTAATTAACGATGCTCACAGTTGGAAAAACAGCACTTCGAATAATAGTCTACAATTAACATTAAAAGATCCAGACACTTCACTTGATGGTACAAGAGTTGAGCTTAAAAAAATAAAAGAGTGTCCAATATTTAAACTTTCATTTGAACAACTACAATACGTGCTTAGAACAAAAACTGCGTTAGGAAATGCAAATCATTTGTGGGATGATAATGAACTGCAAATTGAGATAATGTTAAAACACAAAAACTTGAATGGCCAAGAAAATAATTGTGTGTTAAGTAATAAGTATTGGATGGTTTATGAATCTTTAGATAAACACTCTAAAATTGATTTGGACGATTTTATTGAATTTGCTAATGATGCCAACCGAACTGATCAAGATAAGAGAAGAAAGCTAAAAGATAAAGTAATATATAAAAAGGGAGAATTCAATCACTCTGGTAGAACTATCAAATACATAACTTGTTTTGTTCCTAAGCGAAAGGTTTGGGATGATTTGTCAATGGAATTTAATTTATGTACACAAGAGAATTTAGATGATGGTGATTGGATGGATGAACTTGGGTATGCAAAATTCTCTTCAGGAATATTTACTTCCGTCAAAGGAATGCCAACTGGAATTTCTATCGAACACCCAACAACAGGATATGCTGGTTATTGGTCAAACATATTTATACTTTTCGAGGATCAACATTTAAAGTTTGATATTGGCAGAAAATCTATCCACGGGATGATAAGTCGAATTTATAAGCAATATTCAAAAGAAATATTTAATGAATATTTAAAATATATAACGAAATATGTCTCTGGCGAAGTAACTAATAATAGTGAATGGGACAAAGAAGAAATATTTGCGGAAATTGACAAGTTGATAGATTTAAAAAATTCAAAATCAGAGTTTATTAAATCACCAAGAGATCAAGAAGCGAGTGTATCAGGAATATTCTATGAGTGTATAGGTAATGGAATTATTAAAGATATAAAACCATTGGTTTCTGGCTACAGAAATAAGTATGATCTATATGCAAAATGGGGAAACAAAAAATTAGTCATAGAAATTAAAGCAAGATTGAAAAACATCCTCAGAGATTTTAATGATGAACAGAAACTTTTTGATGAAATCGATGTTATAGTTTGTTGGAATGTAGGTGAAGAAGATGAGCAAGCTATGGCAAATAAAGGAATTAACTTAGAAGTAATCTCAAAGTCTTCTTTATCATCGACTAACAATAAACAAATTCCAAATTCGACACACGAGTTAATTTTATCAGGATTCACCAAGCCAATTTATGTCATTGATATGAAAATGATATTAGATGAATAATTACTGTGCCCAACAATGTTTATAAAACATAGCTACTATAGGTTTTACCAAAGGTTTTTGTGTATTTGCGAAGACCGCCAAATTTTTAAATTTGGTTTTTAGCAAAATAAAGATAAAAAGAAAAATTTAAAAATTCGGCTCGTGTATAATCCGAAACGAAAGTGTCTTTTTACACGCTACGTTTCATATACGGAGAAGTTAGCAACAATTTGAGAATGAACCTACGAAAACTATTCGGAATTAAACCAAAAGAGAAAAAACCATATGAGTTTGCTGACGTATTGCATTTGTGGGAAGATGACCATTTAATGATTGAATTACTACCAAAAGACAATTTAGAATTCATCAAAAAGGAGTCAAATAGAGTCAACGAATTTGGTAAAGAACATTTTGACGGTTACGGATTTACGGACATTACCGAAATTGGTGAAATACCGATAAAGACTATTGACAAAAAAATTGACTTTAAATCTGTTGCGGAAATCTTTGAGAAGAATGGAATGGAAAGAATTAAAGAAGTTGTTCATCAGAATGTTGGACATTTGACTGGAGAAAAAGTTCCGTTTGGTTTTGGCTCAAATAAGTTTGCTCTTTTACTGGACGAAGACAATGGAAAACTAAAATATATTTGGACGACTGGAAGAATAGAAAACGAAGAATTGGAAAAGAAGTTTAAAAATGGACTTTCTGAATTTGTAAAGACTTATGACTTTCTTGCTATAGACTGGTACAAATCCGAATCTTTTGACTTGCATTCTGAAAACGGAATTGAAGAATTTATAAAAAACAGTTGCTAACACCGTGTATAATTAATTGCTAGGTCACTGCCGACTTACGAAAATTCCGCTGGAATTTTCTATCTGTGATTAGTTTGCTAACTTAGTAGCTTAACCACGCAACTAACCATACACAAATACGTTACCTGCAATTTGAAAAAAACAATCTACATATCAATTTTACTGACTTTAGGAATTTGGAATTTTTCATTTTCCCAAAAAACTGAAGTGGAAAAATATTATGTAAGAGTTGACACATCTTTCGTTTCTGAATTGAAATTGGCTTATGAAACTTCAACCGAGGAATTAATAAAAACTCTGGAAGTTAAAAACGACAAACGTGAGGATTTAGGATTTGGATACCAATTAAAACAAAGCGGAAAAGGTCTTGGAAGTATGACCATTAATTATGAGATTTTGTACTATAAAAACGAAATTGTTTCCTATCGACTTACAACACGCATTCCTAATAAATCAAAGAGGCTAAAAAAACTTTACAAAGAAAAACTTTCTACTCTATTCAAAGTTGATGAAGATTATAAAGTGGAACCAATATATTTCGGAATTGAAAATGCTAATGAACCTTTAGCTGGAATTGAAAAACGGAATAGAGGCAATCTAAATGAAATAATGAGTCCTTTCTCTTCCATAATTTTCGGAACTTATTGTGGAGAAAGTATGACTTTAATGAATAACAGAAAGCTATTTGACAAAATCATCTCAATTGATAATTGCGAATATTTGCTTTACAGTAAAAATCCGGCAACTCGATTAATGGCAGTTGAATTTTATTATTGTAATCTGACTGAATTTAGTGACGTTCAGAAAAAATCGATTGACACTCGAATTGAGGAATTGAAACGAAAACCAATGCTTACAAGAACTTGTTCTGGCTGTATAATTGGCGTAAATATGACAGAAAAAATAATAACGGAATTAAAAAACTGCAGGTAACAACGTATATAATTTATTGCTAGTTCTAGCCTACTTACGAAAATCCTCGCGGATTTTCTATTCGGTTTTTATTTGCTAAATTACGTGCTAAACCACGCAACAAACCATATACAAACACGTTGTGCATAATTTAACCAAACAAAACCGTGAAAAAAATATTCATCTTGACTTTACTCTCATTTTTCGGTTGTAAAAACGAACCGATTTGCACTGTGAATGAAAATAACGCTGGAAAACAAATATATGATTTGGACGAAGCGACTTGTTTCATTGCATTGAAACTGAATAAGAAAAAATCGGACTTGAATTTGATTCGTAGTGCGCTAATTGCGGAAGAAAACTATATGAATAAAGTCGGACTGATTTCTGAAAATCCGAATCCAGAAAGCGAACCGGAATCTAATGCAGAAATGGATTTTAATGAAATGGTGGAATATGCTCTGAATGAGGAGAAAGTTGAATTAACAAAAGAAGAATTAATGGAAATCTATGATACCGAAGTAGAATATTTAATGTTTATCGGAGTCGTGGAATAAAAAACTATGCACAACACTGGCTATAATTCATTGCGGCGGAATTTCCTATCGGAAATTCCTATCTTACAGCAAAGTTTTGGTTTACGGCGGAATAATTCTGCCGAATCATTCCGCAACGAAACCATAGCCTAAACCGTTGTGCATAATACCGAAATGACGAACCACGAATTGACATTTAGTAAAATAAAAGAGCTTTTGGAATCTCATTTTCCTGATAGGATTTCAGAATTTGAAGACGGAACTCATCTCGCTCTGAATTCGGAAAACGAAGAAGAATCGTCAATTTGGATTGAATTTGATGAAGGCGGAATGTTGACAGTTGGATTCGGAATCGCACACAAACATTTTTATCCGAAAATTGATAATTTAAACGTAGGATTTGAGAAGTTTTTGCGATTTCTGACCTGTAAAAAAAGGAGAATAGATTATTACAAAGGAGAATTCCCATTTAAAAACGAGTATGAATTTGAGAATGAAAACGGAACTTGGGAAAAATATGGAACTTCCTTAACTTGGGCTTTTCCTTTTTGGAAAAAAACGATTAAAAAAACAACCAATCAAAACGGATTTATAGACTTTACGGAAATTGAATCTGAAATTGAAAAAATAAAAAGTACTATGCACAACACCGTATAAAAATAATTGCGGTTTAGTGCTAAAACAAAGGTTGTTGCGTGTTTGTAACGTCTGATTTTCCTTCGGAAAATCCTCGCACGCAAACCCGCAACTATTCTTATACAATCACGTTAGGCAACATTATGACAAACCTCCGTCAAATTTTCATAATTCTTTTTACAGTGCTATTTGCAAACTGTTCTGTAAAAAATAGCAGATACACTGACCTGCAAAAGATGAATTTAAATGGCAATGTTGAATCGATAAAATTTAGCCAGTTTCAAGCTGTGAAAAAAAATGGTCAAATTGAAAAACAACCTTTGCCAAAATTAGACTACATGGCATATGTTGATAATGAATACCATTTTAACAAAAAAGGTATGATAGAAGACCATATCCAATATATTTCTAACAGAATGACACATAAATACGTTTATGAATATGACAAAAATCTTTGTACGATATCAAAAAAATATTACAACCATTCTGGCGAATTAGTAAACGAATCATATTTCAAAAATGTGCTAAACGAAGAAGGTGAGATAGTCGAAGAGAAAGAATTTATGACTGGAAAGAACGTGGATAGCAATGTTATTCTGTCAACTTTCGTAAATAAAAACAAGGTCGAAAAAATAGATTATGTTGACGATATTATATTCGGAAAACAGAAATACAAATACAACGCGAATAATAACGTTATTGAAGAAAATGACCTATCAGAAGACGACCAAATTTTCTTTAAGGTTAAAACTTTTTATAACGATAAAGGAAATATCATCAAAACAGTAACAGTCGATGAGAAAGGAGATACTATTTCAATAGAAAACTATAAATATTTAAAATTTGATCATAAAGGTAATTGGACCGAAATGCTTTCAATAGGTAACGATAGTACGGAAATATTAATTGAAAGTAAAATAGTGTACCGAAAATAACGTTGCCTAACACTGGCTATACGCAATTGCTTAATTCTTACTCATCCGAAAATTTCTGCGAAATTTTCTAAGGTTTGGGTATATTTGAGAAGACAAGGCTGAGAAACGCAACTGACGCATAGCCTAAACCGTTGTGTATAATGCGGAAAAACCGTCTTGAATGAGAAAAATAATACTTCTTTTATTGTTTACGAATTCCATTTATGGACAGGATTCGGAATTAATTTCTGACGGAGAATTATGTAGACAAATTCAATCGGCAATGGAATATATTAAAGCTGACAACGAATTAAAAACTCGGAATTTTAGATTCGACTCTAAAATTGGCAACGGATGGAATTACGGAATGTATTTTTCGACAGAATATGTCGCTTTTCAACTTGACATAGAAAAAGAAAAAGTATTTGAGTTTGACAAAACGAAAACTTATCCGATTTATAAAAAACTAGAAAGCACCAAGCGCAAAAAAACGGAATTAAAATTAGATTGCGTGAAAAAAAAGAGGAAACCGAATGTTGAACTATCTAAACTCGATAAGGACAACCTATTGATTGATATTACAACAGATAGAGTTGGAAAAGAAGGTTCAAGCGGAACAGCATATTTATTCTTTTTTGACAATGGAAAAATCGCGAAAGTATTTAAAGAATATTGGATTGAATAAAAGCACTATACACAACAACGGCTATAGTTCATTGCGGCGGAATTTCCTCTCGGAAATTCCTGCGTATTTGCTAACTTTGGTTTACGGCGGAATAGTTCTGCCGAACCATTCCGCAACGAAACCATAGCCAAAACCGTTGCCACACATTTAAGAAAACACCGATATTGAAAGAATATAATTTAGAAAAATGGACTTGGACAGATGCTGATTTTGGAGAAATGGGTTGGCACGATTGCCCGATTTATGCTCTTAAATTTGATGACAAAGTAGTTCTTGATTTAGATTATATTTTAAAGTGGAACGAACCAAAAGTAAAAGGAATGTCTTATACGTTTTGGATTTCGCCAGCAACTCTGATTTTTGAAGATGTGAGTTTATTCAAAATGAATTTAATGACAGAATTTGTAAACGGAATGGAAATTCACGGAATTACAAAATCGAATGTTAAAAATTCAACGGAATGGATAATTGAAACGCAAGAAGGCGATATAACAATTCATTCAAAATCGTTTAAGCAGATTATAAGAAGAAAGCCAACACTTGAATTTGGTCAATATATTCCTGAAAATGAACGTGGAAATGAACATTTCTCAGAATTATCAGATAAAAATTATAGACATCCAAAAGAGATTTCAGACGAAAGAAAAGCTAAATTCAAACTATATGAATTAGCGAATGAAAGAGCTACATTAAAAATTGAACTTGAAAAGTTAAATCGTGACAAATACGAAACAAAGGAGTTTTTAATTATCAAAAGAGAGATTAATAGCAGAATAGAACAACTGAATGAAAAGCTAAACGGAACTTGGTTCGAAAGAATATAAAAAAACGTGTGGCAACAACGTGTATAACCAATTGCTTGGTTCTAGCCTACTTGGAAATTCCTAACGGAATTTCCTCTGGTTCGTTTTCTTTTGTTAACTTAGTTCCAGACAACGCAACTAGCCATACACAAAACCGTTGTACACCATATGAAAAACGCATTCGTAATCATATTAATCTTAATTGGATTTTTAGCATTTGGACAAGAAAAAAACCTTGACCGAATTGATAACGAAGTGAAATCTATAGAATCGGACTCAACTCTTGTGGAAAAGGAATTTGATTGGGTGGAACTGACTGGAATTACTACAGATGGTGGCGGAATTTTAAAAGTATGGCGGAATGAAAAACAGATTTGCAAAATAATTGAGGAAATCGGACTTTCTTACGGTCGAATAAGGACAGTTATTTACCTGAATAATGGAATACCAATTAAAATAATAGAAACGGAGGAAAACTTTGGTCACGATAATGGAGAGCTGAATTTCAAAGTACTGAACGAAGTTTTCAGAGCAACTATTTACGTGTTTGATTGGGAAAATGACGAGAGTAAAATAGAACGGACAGGAAAGAGAGTTTTAAGTGAAGGTTCGTGTTCAACATTTGATTATGAACCGACAATTGAACGTGCTAAAAAAGCAACAACGGAATGAAAAAAATACGGTGTACAACAATGTATAACCGCAATTACGGCGGATTCGACTACATCCGAATCCACTCGGAATTGCTAACGTTAGTGCTAAACCGAAAATAATCGCTAATTTAACCCGTAACTGACGGTTATACGAGACCGTTATTGTTAATGCTGCGCTACGCTTGCATTAACAATAACCCGACGAGGGCTTCGCCCGAGTTATTGCTCACCGCAGTAGCTTCGCTACGCACTGAACAATAACTCTGGTTATAAGTTATTTTAAACTTACAGATATTTCCAATATCTTACAGTTCAAAACAACTCATAACCCTCGTCGGGTTGTAGTGCATTTGACAAACAAAAACCGAATGAAAAAAATTCTGATTTTAATTTTAGTTGTTAGTGTCTTTAGTTGTAAAAACAAAAGTCGGAAATATGAATCAAACGAATCATACTATTCGACTTATGATTATGAGGAAGATGGTTATACGGACGGAACATATTGCGCTGAAATCGAATATTACTACTACAAAACAGGAACTCGTTCAACTTATACCTTAGAAGTGGAAATTGAGGATAATGAATTAACTGTTATTCATTGGCCTAATGGCGGATGGTTGGACGATAGCCATTTCTATCCGCCAGATATAAGTGACGGATATGCGGAATTTGAAAGTGACAGAGGAGTTGAATATACTGTGGAAATTATCGGAGAGGAAGGAGATTGTTATATATCAAATTATGCACCAAGCGAAAGTTCTTTTGTAAACGAAGAGGAAAACCAAATTTGTCCAAGGTGTGGAGACTCTAAATATTCATACGATGATTATTGCGATAGTTGTACTGATGAATTAGAAAACACTTGTTCAAATTGTGGTGCGTACGAATATGGAGTTTATGGTGGACTTTGTTCAAGTTGTCAAGAAGATAATGATTGGTAAAAAACGCACTACAACAATGTATAACCGCAATTACGGCGGATTCGACTACGTCCGAATCCACTCGGAATTGCGAAAGCCTGTGCTAAATCGAAAATTAACGCATATTAACCCGTAACTGACGGTTATACGATACCGTTGGCAAACATTTGAAAATAAATTATGGAGAAACCAGTATTTGACCTTTTAGTAAAAATTAGCAAAGACAGATACTTTGATTATGAGGACAAATCAAGAACAAATAATAGAGACAAAGCAATTGAACGAAGTGAAAAATATAGACAGTTAGAGTATTTGCAAAGTCAAGGTTTTATTTCCAGAACAAAAGACATTTTTATAATTACAGAATACGGATACGTTGTAGCACAATATGAAAGTTGGTCTGAATATATAAATCATCAAAAAGAATTATTAGACCGAAAAGTAAAAAAGGAAAATCTTGATTTAAAAATATCTGATTTTCAAGTTCGGACTAAATACTTGCCTTATATAATTTCATTAATAAGTATTGTATTATCAATTATCGCTCTTTCAAATCAATTCAAAAAGGAGAATAAAACAGAAGAACAAGTCTCAAACTCAACTTTATTGACTTCCGAAAAACAAGTCAAAAATTCAATTAATAATGGAATATGGATTAGTACAAAAGATTCATTATCATCTGTTGAAATAAATGGAAATAATTGGACTTTTAAATATGTAAATGAAAAAACGGATTTAGATGACCATTATGAATATTTGATTACTGAAAGTGTTTTAAACAAACAAAATGAAATAATTGATGGTAGTTTAGTTTTAACAAACAAATCTGACACACTCAAATACGGAATTGACTATATCTCTGAAAAAAATATGACTCTGATATTTTTACCAAGAGGTAATTTTCATTATTATGAGAGGAAAGAATAAAAAACGATTTGCCAACAAAGAACTGAGTTAAAAAAACTAAGCAGAATTTTAATCGGAATAAGAAATAAAAAAAAATATATTTAAGTTTAAAGCGCTTATTTTCAAGTGAATAATAAGAGGGGAAGCTAAACGTGACCTCTAAAAAAACTAACGCACAACAATATCTGTATTTTATTTCTAGTTTCGATTTTGTTTACTAATATTTCTGCAGAATATTTTCTTCTGTTTTAATGGATAAATTGGATATTTGAAACGCAATAAACAATATGCCAATGTTGGTGATAATTAAGTGTTTCTTGGATCCTTTATAACACCCATTTTCCTGCTTCTAATTACACTCATGCTACAAAAATCAAACCTATTCGTTATTTTTCCAAAACAGGCATAAACTCCTAGACCATTTATTGGAAATTTATCTACTACACTACTAAAATGCACTGCATCAAAATAATTACCTTCTTTATCTATAAATGTGCTTAAACGCATTAGCTCACCTTTTGATGTGTTGTTATAACGAGTAGTTACTAAACTACCATATATTAAAACATTTTTGCCTACATAGTTTTTCATTTTAAGAGCAAGAATTCCATTATCTGTATTTTCATTTACTAAATTAAAGTAATCACATAATGGAAATCCTAATAACTCCATTTCATCATATGCGTTTTCAATCCAACTTACATTTAACTTAGGTAAATTAAATTTTTTGTGTTCTGATATAAAAAGTTTTGATTGTGAGTTATAATCGCGCTTTGCATTTAATTTAAATATTGAATGCCATAACAATTCTACTTTAGATTTACCAGTAAACTTAAATGCGTCAATTCTAATTAAAATAGTTAGTTGCTCGATAGTAATTGTTAATCTGTCAATAAAGTTATCTAAAGATGTAAAGTCGCCATTTAATTGTCTCTCTGATAGTATACGCTTAATAGTGAATAGTTCTAAATTTTTTAAATATCCAAATCCTAAATAAATGGTCTTTCCTATTAATTTATTTGGATGATCACTTTTATTAATACATGGAGCACAAATTTTAGCACCTTGTTTTCTAGCTTCATGGAAATAATGTTCTGCACTATAAAATCCGCCACCATTATTTAATACGGCAGTCATAAACTCTAATGGGTAATAACATTTTAAATAAAGGCTTTGATAACTTTCTACTGCATAAGAAGCAGAATGTCCTTTTGCAAAAGCATAACCAGCAAAACTTTTAATTTGATTCCAAACATCAGTTATTAGTTTTTCATCAAAACCTTTATTTCTACAATTTTTATAAAATTTCTCTTCTACAGCCTCAAATTCTTTTTTAGACCTATACTTACCACTCATTCCTCTTCTTAAAACATCTGCTTCTCCTAGTGTTAAACCGGCAAATTGATTTGCTACTTTCAATACATCTTCTTGATATACCATTACACCATAAGTTTCTGGCATAATTTTATACAATATTGGATGTGCTTCTTTTCTTTTTTCTGGATATCTATGTCGTTTTATAAACTCTTCTTTCATTCCTGAGCCTGAAACTCCTGGTCTAATTATAGAGCTTGCTGCGACTAATTCAATATAATTTTGAGTTTGCAATTGTTGCATTAATCCACGCATAGCTGGTGACTCTACATAATAAGCACCTATTGCGCCTCCCGATTTTAATAAATTATTAATTTTTGGATCTTTTTTAAAAGCTTCAATATTTGTTATATCAATTGGAGGAGAATCTGGTCTGTTCTCTGAAATAATTTCTAAAGCATCTTTTATTTTAGCTAATCCTCTTTGACCTAATATATCAAACTTGAAAATTCCAACATCTTCTGCAATATTCATGTCAAATTGTAGAGTTGGAAAGCCTTTAGGAGGTAAATTTGTAGCTGAATAATTGTGAATTGGCTTATCTAAAATTAATATTCCTGCCGAATGAACGCTTATATAATTTGGAAAACCTTCTATAAGTTTAGCGTATTTTATTACTAATTTTGAAAATTCATCTAATTTATAATAGTTGAAATTGTTTTTGCAAAGCTTATCTATTTCTTCTTTTGGCAAGCCAAACACTTTACCAATCTCTCTTACTGCTGCTCGATATTTAAATGTATTATATGTTGCTAACAATGCTGTATGTTTAAATCTTTTGAAAATATAAGCTGTAACATCATCACGGTCTTTCCAAGAAAAATCAATATCGAAATCAGGTGGTGAAGCTCTAAACGGATTTATAAATCTTTCAAAATATAAATCTAATTCAATGGGATCTACATCTGTAATTCCAATTATATAGGCAACAATACTATTTGCACCACTTCCTCTACCAATATGAAAATACCCTTTACTTTTTGCATACGATATAATATCATAATTTATTAGAAAAAAAGAAACAAACCGCATTGACTTGATAGTCTCTAATTCTTTATATAATCTCTCTTTTACCTTTTTACTTGGTGCCACATATCGTGTTGATATTTTTTCTTTACATAAACGCTCTAATAATTTAAAATCGTTTTCAAAAGAATCTGTATAAACCTTTAAATTCTGAGATTTACGCTCATTTCCAAAACCAAAATTAATGCTACACTGGTTTAATATGTTTTTTGTGTTTTGTAAAATAAAAGGAAATTCAACAAAAGCTTTTTCTAGTTCAACACTCGACAACATTTTATGTTGAATACTACATTCTTCAGTTTTTTCAAGTTTACTTAACAAAATATTGTTGTCAATTGCTCTTAAAAGCCTATGAGCATTAAAATCACCTTTATCTCTTATGGTAACTTGTTGAAGAAACACAAGATGTTGACTATGTTTTTTTAGTTGTGAAAACCTGAGTTTTTTTAAATCGTTTATGGAAACACCTATAAATTCATAAGGCTCAAAACATTTTTTGTTGAGTTGTAATACTTTTTCAAAAGGATAAATAATAAAAACATTCTCAAAATTAGGTGCTAAATCAGGTATCAACATTTTATGTTGAGAATGTTGAGACATAAAATCATTAAGTTCTTTAAATCCAACATTGTTTTTTGCTATGCCAACAAATTTTTGTTCTGCTCCGTTTCTAAAATCGATACCTACAACAGGTTTAATGTTTCTTAAATTAGCTTGATGAATAAAATTTAAACATGCAGATGTATTGTTAATATCAGAAAGGACAATAGAGTCGTAATTATTTTCTTTAGCTAAATCTAACAGGTCTAACTCAGAAAACGTTCCATATCTTAATGAGTAATATGTGTGACAGTTTAAATACATTATTGATTTCTATGTGCTAATAAAATTGGAGGTTCACCATTAAAAGGATTATTAAATCTACCAATGGTTTTTGCTCCCATTCCAGAAGCTCTCATTACACTTAATTCTCCATACTTATTTCTAATATTGTCCATAGCGTTGTACAGACTTAGCATTTCTTCTGTATCATCAAATAAGTTTATTTGATAATGACCTGTTACTATATCGCTTATCTTAACTCCAATTAACCTAATCAATAGTCTACGTTGATATAATTTCTCAAAAAGTTCAATTACTTTAGGTATTATAACATGGTCTGCACTAGAGTATGGTATCTTAACTTGTTTTGTGTATGTATTAAAATCTGAATATCTAATTTTTACACTTATAGTTCCTGCTAATTTATCTCCTTTTCTTAATTGAAAAGCTAGATTTTCAGCCATAGCAAATAGGGTAGTGCGAAGCTTTACAACATCTATAGTATCTTTCCCAAAAGTTCGTTCGGTTGATAATGATTTGCGCTCATAAAAAGGAACCAATGGCGGATTGTCAATTCCGTTTGCTCGCTTCCATATTGTTCTACCATTTTTACCTAATGCACTCGTCATCATTTCTAATGGCATTTGTTGTACAACCTTAATTTTATCTACACCTAATCCTCTTAAAGTTTGATATGTTTTTTCTCCAACAGAAGGTATTTTTCTAATAGATAACGGAGCTAAAAAATCTTTTTCGTAACCAGAATCTATTTGTAATTGATTATTTGGTTTAGCTTCACCTGTAGCTACTTTTGAAACAATTTTATTAGCCGAAAGTCCAAACGAAATGGGTAATCCTGTATTTTTTATAATTTGTTGTCTTAGCTCTGAAGCATATTTATAACAACCATAAAATTTATCCATACCAGATAAATCGACATAAAACTCATCTACACTAGCTTTTTCAAAAACTGGAGATTTTTCTTTAATTATTTCTGTGACTAAATGAGAATACTTGGTGTAAATTGATGCATTGCCTTTAATTACAATAGCTTCAGGACATAAGCGTCTAGCAACTTTCATAGACATTCCAGAATGCACTCCAAAAGTTCTAGTTTCATAACTACAAGCAGCAACAACGCCTCTGTCTCCTGTGCCACCAACCAATAGTGGTCTGTTTTTTAAACGACTATCAATTAAACGTTCACATGAGACAAAAAATGTATCTAAATCTAGGTGTAAAATATTTTTTTGCATGCTACAAAACTAGCTACATATTTTAGTAATTATTGCTTACATTTGTAGTATTATGAATTATATATCTAAAAACATAAAACACTTAAGAAATCTCAAAAAGCTATCTCAGGAAGGTTTAGCTGAAGAGTTAAATGTTACTAGGTCTAGAATTGGATCATACGAAGAGAATCGTTCATCACCTACAATTGAATTTTTAATTGCGTTTTCTGATTATTTTAAAATACCTATTGATATTTTATTACGTAATGACCTTACAAAAGCTAAAGACTTTTCATTTATAGAATTAAATAATCAACGTGTTTTATTTCCAATAACAGTTGATGATGCTAATGAAAATTTAATTGAAGTTGTTCCTGTTAAGGCTTCTGCTGGATATTTAGCAGGGTATGATGACCCTGAATATATTGAACAGCTTCAAAAAATAAAATTACCTTTTTTACCTACTGGAAAACATCGTGCATTTCCAATTAAAGGAGATTCTATGTTACCAATGAAAGATGGTTCGTTTGTAATTGGTCGTTTTATTGAAGATAGGAGTGAGATTACCACAGGAAAAACATACATTTTAGTTACTGCTAATGATGGTATGGTATATAAAAGAGTATTTAATAATATAGATTTAAACAACTCTTTGTTGCTAATGTCTGATAATAAGAAGTATCATGATTATAGTGTTCCTATAGAAGAGGTTTTAGAGATTTGGGAATTTACTTGTAGTATTAATACTCAGGAATACACACAAGAAGAATTAAAAATTAGTAGTATTCTTGAAATGTTTAATGAGTTGGGTGTTGAGTTGAAAGCTTTAGAAGGTTTAAAATTAGACTAATATTTATTGTTCTACAGGTGTTAATTTATATTTGAGTGTAAAATTCTTTTTATTCAATTCTGCTTACTCTTTTACAATAGCATTTTAATTTGTAATACCTATCTATAAATATGTAATACAAGTTAAAATTTTATGTAAATTTGAATAGAAAATAATTATAAATCAGAGTACACAATTTAGTACACGATTTTATTAAAATATAGCAAAATAGGAGGGTGAATAATGTTTTTTTTTAAACTCATAACCCGAAGGTCACTGGTTCGAGTCCAGTTCCCGCTACTAAGTAAAGATTCATAGGAATATGAAGCTTTTTTATTTTATAACATTTTTGATACTATTTAATTTCTACAAATAAACTTCAATTAATTTTCCAGAAGTAGCTTCTAAATTTATACTATTTATACAAGCCGGAATAATTATTGTTTGTCCAATGGTTAAATTGTATTCTTCGTTATTTTCTGCTGTTTTAAGTAGTGTATTTCCTTCAACACACATATATATTACAAACGAGTCGTAAATAGATAAATCTCTGTTTAAAAGACCTTCAATGTTTAGTATGTTGGTTTTAAAATATGGTGAATTTACTAATGGTTTTGGAATGTTTGTTTCTGTTTTATATTCTGCTTTATAATTTATATAAAAATTGTAATCTATTGCATCTAAAGCCAAATCTGTATGTAGCTCTCTTTTTTCACCCGTTTTTTTATCTACTCTATCATAATCATAAATACGATATGTTATATTAGAGGTTTGTTGTATTTCGGCTAATAAAACACCAGCGCCAATAGCATGAACTCTTCCGGTAGGAATATAAAAGGTATCTCCAGATTTTACTTTTTCAATATTTAAAATTTCTTTTAAAGTATTGTTTTTAAGGTGCTGTTTGTATTGCTCTTGTTTAATTTCTTTATTAAAACCAACTATTAGCTCTGCATCTTTTTCTGCTTGCATTACATACCACATTTCATTTTTCCCAAAGGAATTATGTCTTGCGTTTGCTAATTCATTACTTGGGTGTACTTGTATAGATAATGGTGTTTTGGCATCTATAAATTTAATTAGTAGCGGAAAATCATTACCAAAAGTGTTGTATACTTTTTCACCAACAAAGTCTGCTTTAAAAGTATTAATTAACTCTTTTAAAGTCTTTCCTTTTAAATTGCCATTACTTACTAGGGTTTCATTATCCTTAACATCTGATATTTCCCAAGACTCACCAATACTTTCTTGAGAATATTTTTTGTTTAAAACAGTTTTTAGTTTGTCTCCACCCCAAATTCTATAGCTATATACTGGATTAAATATTAAAGGATATAATTTCATTTTTAAGCAATTTACTTTATTTGTTTAATGAAGTGTTTTGTAATTGTATTTAAATGAGTGTTTGCATTATTTATAGCATCATCTAAATTTTTTGCTTCATCAATAATTTGGGATGCATAACTAATTCCCATTGTGTTTAGGTCTCTTTCGGTTATATCTATGGCGCCACAAAAAGCAGCAACTTTAATGTTTTTTTTAACTGAAGCGTCTAAAATACCTTGAATAGTTTTGCCAGAAAGTGTCTGGTAATCTAATTTTCCTTCACCAGTAATAATCCAATCTGCATCTAAAATTTGATTGTCAAAATTAGATAATTTTTTAATTAATTTATTACCGCTTTCAAGATTTCCTTTTAAAAATATTTTTGATGCAATTCCCATGCCTCCAGCAGCACCAGCGCCAGAAACACTTTGTGGATTAATATTAAATACCTTTGTTATTAATTTTGAAAAATCTTTAAGGCCTTGATCTAATAATAAAATATCAGTTTGGTTTGCACCTTTTTGTGCAGCGTAAACATGTGCGGCTCCATTTTCTCCATGTAAAGGATTGGTAACATCGCAAGCAATTTGAAATTCAACATCAAATATTTTAGTGTTTACTTTGCTAATATCTATTGATTTAATTTTAGATAAATTAGCACCAATGGGATTTACTGTTTTGTTTTTATTATCTAAAAATCTATAGCCTAAAGCAGTAGCCATACCAATACCGCAGTCGTTAGTAGCGCTACCTCCAATGCCTAAAATAATTTTTTTTGCGCCTTTATTTATAGCATCTAAAATAAGTTCTCCTGTACCAAAAGAAGTAGCGTTTTTGCAATCTATTTCGGCTGGTTTTAATAATTTTAAACCAGAAGCTTCTGCCATTTCTATAAATGCGGTTTGAGAATTTACAGCATATAAGTAAGATGCTTTTGTAGCAGCGAATAATGGATTACAGACAGTTACAAAAATTTTTATACCATGTAAATAATAATTAATAATATCTATTGTACCATCGCCACCATCTGCTAAAGGGAGTTTTACAATATTGGTTGCCGGTAAATTTAATTTTATTTGTTTTTCAACTATATCGCAAAACTCTAAACTTGTTAGAGAATTTTTAAATTTATCTGGAGCAATTACAATTTTCATATTTCTAATTTAATTTAAAGCTTCACCAATAAAAATGGCAAATATTACTATTAATAAAAAATAAGATAATAATATAGCAACTTCTTTTTTACCAGCTTTATAAATAGAAATATTTAATCCTGGTTTTAATTCTTTTTTTACAACACGGCTAACTACTAATGCTATAATAATAGTAATTAAACAACCAATAACATTCCACCAAAACCAAAAAATACTAGGGACATAAAGCCATAAATATATATTAAACAATACACCGGCAACAATACCTAAGTTAGCACCTAATGCATGTGTTTTTTTAGTTAAAATAGCTAATATAAAAGCTGCTAATATTGGGCCATAAAATACAGAGCTAACTTTGTTTATTACCTCTATAACTGTGCCTTCTATACTACCTGCAAAAAAGGCAAAAAATAAGCATACTAATCCCCAAAAAACAGAAAGAAGTCTTGAGTATTTTACATATTTTTTATCTGGTAAATCTGGTTTAAAACGTTTAATAAAATCTTCTAAAGTTACTGCAGATAGCGAGTTAACTGTAGAACTTAAAGATGACATTGCTGCAGACATAATTGCTACAATTAAAATACCAATAACACCATTAGGTAAATATTTTATTATAAAAACAGGTACCATTAAATCGGCTTTTTTTCCTTCTAAACTAGTAATGTTAGATTGGTAAACCGAATTTAAAAGCTCTTGGAAACTAGCATCCTGAAGTATTAAAGTTCCTAACACTAAGCCCATTATACAGTAGGTTAATGTTATTGGAAACCTAAACAAACCATTTGCTAATAGCAGTTTTTTAATTGTGGGTAATCCTTTAGCAGATAATAAGCGCTGTGATTGTGTTTGGTCTGTACCATAATAAGAAGCATATAAAAAGAAACCGCCAATAACCATTGGCCAAAAGCCAAACTCATCGTTTTTATCGGCATTATTAAATCCCCATTTTGAAAAATCTACAGCTGTTAATCTGTCTTTATCAACAAGGTTTATAAAATTATCATAACCACCTAATTCACTTAAACCGTAAAATAGACAAATAACTATACCAAAAAACAGTATGCACATTTGTATTACATCTCCCCAAATTACAGCTTTCATACCACCTTGAAATGAATATATCATGGTAATAACTCCAATAATTAATATTGAAATCCAAAATTCTATACCAATTGTAGCTTGTAAAATTAAAGCCATTGTGTAAACCATTACACCAGTTGCAACAGAACGACTTATTTGAAACACAAAGCTTATTAATAATCTTGATGACGCATCGAAACGGCGTTCTAAAAACTCGTAAACACTTACAATTCCAGACTTATATAAAGTAGGAATTATAGCAATTAATAGAAAAGCCATAGCTAATGGCACACCAAACTCATAAGTTAACCACTGTAATCCTCCACCATCTTTTAGTCCTACAAATGCTGGAGCTGAAATAAAACTTATGGCAGAAAGTTGTGTTGCCATAGTTGATAAGCTTAATGGAAACCAACCCATAGACTGACCACCTAAAAAATAATCTTTAGAGTTCTTATTTTCTTTAAAAAAGTAACCGATCCCTAAAAAACCTATTAGGTATAAAATTATAATGATATAGTCTATGTAATTCATTTGTAGTTGGTTGTTTATTTAGTCGTTTAATAAATCTATTAATAATGCAGCACTCCATGAAAAGTTATGACCACCATAACCAGCTTTTCCATTATTATGTTCTTCTTTTCTCGAATCAAAATACTCATAAAAACCATTTTTTTCTATAATTTCTATAGTGTCTTTTTTCATTCGTTTTGCTAAATCGTTAAAACCATTTTGTTTTAAACCATGGTATAGCATCCAGTTTAAATTAACCCAAACTGGACCTCTCCAATATTTTTTAGGGTTGAACCTTTCACTTGTAGGATCAAAAGAAGCACAAAGATATTGGTCTGGATTGCCAAATTTTTCCATCATAACATCAACCATTTTATTTGCAACCTCTTTACTAGGTAAATTTGCAAAAAGAGGAGAGAAAGAAGAAGATGATACGTGCTTTAATAATTTTTCATTTCTTAAATCGTAATGCACGTAAACACCTAATTCTGAATCGTAAAGTTTGCTATTAATTGATTCTGTACCTTTTTTCTGCCATTTTTGAAGTTGCTTAATTTTATCTTCATTATTGCCAATTATACTATATAAATCTATTAAACTTTGATTAGATTTTAATAGCACAGCATTAAATAATGGGTCTTGAACTAAAAATGGAGAAAGTTCGGCTATTTTTTGATCGTTATAATTGTTTTGTTTTGCAATTTCTATAATATGTAAATAGTGGTCGTATTCTCTTTTAGAAGGTCTTTGAGCAGCATCAACATGTGTTGTGTCTCGTCTTTCAAAAGTATATTCTGGTGGATTCATGGTGTCCCAAATGTCATCCCAAATAGGAGAGTTGTCTGTACCAGACTCCCAATTATGGTAGATGTAAACTAAACCTTCATTTTGAGGATCGCGCTGGCTGTAAAAGTATTCGTGGTTTTTGTAAACTTTATCTATTACGCTTTCAATAAATTTAAGTGTAGCTTTTTTGTCTTTACTAATACGGTATAAATCCTGTAATACAAATCCTGTTACAGGTGGCTGAGTCATTCCTGTAGATTTATATTTTTTTGATGATTGCGGATGTAAATCTGAACGGTGAAAATCTGGTCCAGGAAAATACGAATCACTTTCTGTATGAAAAATAATATGAGGTATAAAGCCATTGCTCCATTGCGCATCAAGTAATGTTTCTATTTCTTTTTCTGCTTTAGGCATATCAAAATGTGCAAACCCAATTGCAATTAATCCTGAGTCCCAAAACCATTGAAATGGATATAGCTTTTCGCATGGTATGCTAAATTTATCTTTCCAGTTATTGTTTAATACTGTAATAGCGTTTTTTTGTAAATCCTTCATATAATAAAGATTGTTTTTTTTTTGAAAAAATAACCCATCACTTTACTTAGCTAAAAGTGATGAGTTATATGACTAATTGAATATTGAATTATAAAAATTAAAAGTTGAAAGTAGCTGTTAAAAATAAACGTCTTGGTAAAATTGGACGTCCAACAAAAAAGTCTCCATCTGCAGACTGTCCTGCAATTCCAGCTCTTGGATTACCTTCTGTAATTCCAGAACTATCAAATAAATTAAAGACAGATACACCAAAACGTAAAGCTGTTTCTTCGTTTGTTTTAAATGTGTAACCAGCACCTAATCTTGCAATTGTAATAGCATCTAATTCTACATTATTTGTATCGTCTGTAAACTTTTTACCTGTATGATTTACAGAGAAGTTTGCATCAAATACTTTGTTGTCAAAATTAATTCCTAGGTTCCCTAATACATTAGGTTGTCTAGCTATTTCATTACCTTCATTAATAGTACTTGTAGTGCCATTAACTAAATCTTCGGTTTGATTAGTTGTAATCTCATGATTTTGATATGTTAAAGTAGCAGTAGCATTTAAATAGTCTGTAAATTTATATTTAGCAGTTGCCTCAAGACCTAAAGTTTGTGTAGATTGTTCGCTCCTAGCTTGGTCAACTAACTGTCCTCCAGAAATGGCTTGGTCTATTCTAATACGATCACTTAATCCTACATAGTATGCTGCAACAGATCCAGAGAATTTTGAGGTTCCAAATTTGGCACCAATTTCACCTTGTATAATTGTTTCGGCTTCATAATTAGTGTCTCTTATTCCTGGTGTTGGACTAAAGCCACGTTGTTGTGGGAAAAAGTATCCTTTAGAGAAGTTTGCGTATAGGTTTGTAGCGTCTGTTAATTTATATAATCCGGCCAGAGATATTGCCCAATCTGTATCTTTTATTTCACCTGTTGTAAAAGTGCCATCGGCAAATTGTACGTTTTGTAAGCTAGTTGTTAACTCGGTATCCTCATAAACCTGAGACTCTTCAATATTACCTCTTCTAAATGTACCTGTTGTAGATTCTATACGAAAACCCACATCAAAACGCCATCTATCAAAAACCATTTCATCTGTAAAATAAAAGGCAGTCCTGCTTTGTGTTAGGTAGTTATTTGCTGTCATACCTATTCTGTTGTATAAACCTCCTTCAGAATATATAACATTATTTCCACCAGCATCTGTATAACTTAAGTTTACAAGTTGTGGATTATTATTGAATTCTGAAAGTACTCTGTATTGGTAGTTAACATCTTCGGCTTCTGTTCTTGCTAAAAAAGTTCCGGCAGTATAAGTGTGAATGCCGTTATCTGATTTTAAAATGAAACTTGCTTCACCAGAATAATCTGTCATAGGTCTCAACCTATCTACATGTAAATTTTCTATAACTAAATCGTTACCGTTAATTTGGTTGCCTGCGCCACCTTGATATGTTGCATTGAATGCAGTATTGTTTGGCGCTACTGCAGCAACATAGTCATTAAGAGTAATTGGGTTGCCGTAATCACCACTACCACCAACGTACAGTGCAAAATTGTGCTGGTAGCTGGCATATTTAACTTTAGATTTAAATCTTAAATTGTCGTTTAAATTATAATTAAAATCTGCTAAAACATAACCACCTTTTGTGTAAACACCATCTTCAATTGGGCTTTCGTAAACGCCACCAGGAGTTAAAAATGAAGTGTTTGCTAATTCTCCAGATAATAATTGATTTACTTCTTCACCATCATTACCATTTAGTCTTTCTCTTGAATTTCCATCAAGCGGTAATGGTAAATAAAATTGTGCCTTATCATTAATATATTGACCATGAACTGTAAAGGATCCATTCTCAAATTTTTGTTTTATGTTTCCTCTAAATTGTGCTCCTTTAGTTGTTAAACCTGTTTCTATTGGTCCATCATCTTTTCTTACAAAACCTGTAAATGCATAGTATGTATTAGAGTCTTCACTACCTAATTGACCACCGGTATAGAAATCGGTTTTTAGTCTTCCATTATTTCCCCATTCAACATTTATTAAATTTTCGTCGTTAGAATCTCCTGTTTTACTTGTGTAGTTAATAATACCAGCAACAGATCCGGCTCCATATAATACAGCAGATCCGCCACGTACAAATTCTACACCTTTAAATCCAACGTCTGGTCTTGCATAAACATCATGAGCAGATGAGTTTAAACCAAACGTACTCATAAGTGGCATACCGTCGTATTGTAAAGGATTAAATACATACTGTCCACCAGATGGTAAACCTCTTACAAAAAGATTGGTTGCCGTTTCACCACCACCACCTTCGGCAGTAATACCAGGAACATCTCTTAAAATATCTGCTTGGCTATTAGCAGAAAGTCTAGTGATTTCTTTAATACCTTTAGAGCTAATAGATAAAGGAGCTTCTTTTTGTGACCTAAATGTAGAAGATGCTGTAAGTACAATCTCTTCTAAATTGTTTCCTTCTTGCAAAACTATATTAAGTGTAATTGGAGTTCCTGTTAATTCAATATTTTGAGTATAGGTTGTGTACCCAATATAAGATACTTGTAATTGTTGTGTTCCTGTTAGATTTGTAGTAAAAGTGAAATTTCCATCAAAATCTGATGAAGCTCCAGAATTACTGTCTAAAATAATAACATTCGCTCCAGGAATAACAAACCCAGCATTATCTTTAACTGTACCAGAAATTTCGGTTTGCGAAAATGTTGCGGATAAGCTAAAAAGACATAAAATTAAGATAGTTAGTTTTCTCATATTATTTTTAATTAGTTAATTTTTAGCTAATATAATTGCATTATATGCATTTTAATATGTAAAAAAGTACGATATTTGTACGCAATCGTTTGCGGGAACGATTGTTTTTTTAAGCATTTATAAATATGAAAAAAGAAGTTACAACCTTAAAAAAATTAGCGTTAGAGCTAAACCTATCTACCTCAACAGTTTCCAGAGCTTTAAATGACCATCCTGATATAAGTTTACAAACCAAGAAGCGTGTTAAAAACTTAGCACAATCTTTAAACTATGTGCCTAACATTTTTGCTAAAGGTTTTAGAAATCACAAAACAAATATTATAGGTGTTATAGTACCAAACATAACGCATTACTTCACTACTACTATGGTAAGAGGTATATTAAAAGAAGCTGAAGCAAAAGGTTATAGAGTTATTATATCTGAATCGAATAATGATGAAAACAAACAAAAAGAAATGTTTAACACTATGCTGCAGTTTGGAGTAGATGGTATTTTAGCCTCACTAACAAAGCGAACTAGAGAAGTAGAACAAATTTTATCTACATTAAATAATTTACCAATTGTTTTATTTGATAAAGTTTCTAACAAAATACCATGTACACAAATAACGATTAACGATGAAGAAGCCGCTTATAATGTTGTAGAACATTTAATTAACATTGGAAAAAAACGAATAGCTATTATAAAGGAAGGCGATTATTCTTATAACTCTGAAAAACGTTATTTAGGTTACAAAAAAGCCTTACTAGATAATAATATTGAATTAAATGAGAAACTAGTGCTTAGTGTTGAAGATATTTCTTTAAAAGAAGGTAAAAGAATGGCAAATATATTACTTAGTGCAAAAAAACGTCCTGATGCCATTTTTGCAATAACTGATGCTGCAGCAATTGGAGTTATGCAAGCATTAAAAAAATTTAATGTAGAAATACCTAGAGATATTGCTGTGGTTGGTTTTAGTAACTCATCTCACTCAACAATAGTAGAGCCAAAACTCACAACGGTTGATCAATCTGGAGAGAAAATGGGAAAAGTAGCTGTTAAATATTTAATAGATGAAATTGAAGCGGAAACAGAAAGTGTTTCTAGCAAATTAGTAGAAATAAAGAGTAGTATTATTATAAGAGAATCGTCTTTTAAAGCTTAGTAAATATTAAAAATAAAAAACCTCGCAAAATGCGAGGTTTTTAATATTTGTGGTTGTTGTATTATTACAGGTTCTTCGATTTAAAAGACTTGTTTACAACTTTGTTTAATTTTGTATCATAATATTCAATTACAAAATTCTTGTTATTGTCAAAATATCCAACACCATTATATCCTTTAGAATCAAATAAATAAAATTGACCGTTTGATGATTTTCTTGCAGTACCATACACCACATCTTTAGTTCCATTGTTTGTGGTCATTACAAATCCATTTTTTCCACTCTTAAAACTATATTTTACATCCTCGTATGTGTAATATGAAATAGTGTTCATAGTCTCATAACGGTTATCGCTATTATTGTCTATAGATACTGTTTTGGTTGTTTTGGTTGGTGCCATCACTTGGTCTGCATCTCTTAAGTGAGATTGTCTAGGATCTGTCATTACTTCTTGTTCTTTTTTAGTAACAACTTTTACCTTTGTTTGTTTTAATTCACCATTTGTTTTTACACCTTCAGTTTTTACTTTGGTGGTTTCCATATGGTCTACAGGATTATCGCTGTCTTGAGCAAATGCTGTTCCAGCTATTAATAATGCAAATGTGTATAATAAAGTTTTCATTTTTAAATAATTTTTTGGTTAATAATTGATAAACAAAACTAATGTTTCGTTTAATTCTTTACCAAAACTAAAGGCATTTGGGAGTGCTTTTTTGTTCATTTAAAATGTGGCTTGACTCATTTGCTAAAACATAATTAAGTTTAGCAGTTTTTAACAACTTATAATTTTGAGTTATGATAAATTAACATAACAAACACTTGTTTATCAGTGTTTTATTTTTGTAATATAAATATTAAGCAACTTCTCTAAGCTTATTTTTTAAAAAAGCACTCGGACTAATATTGTATTTTTTCTTGAAGATTTTAGAAAAATAACTACGGCTGCTAAAACCTATAGAGTAAACAATTTCAGAAATATTTAAATTAGTTGTACTCATTAAATCTCTAGCTTTTTCTAAGCGTACATGTCTTATATATTCTATTACAGTTCTGGCATATAAAAATTTAAATCCTTCCTGAAGTTTTGCTTGTGGTAATCCAGAGATGTTTGAAAGTTCTGCAACTGTATAGTTTGTAGATACGTTTTTTAAAATTTGCTTAGAAAGTTCTCGTATTTGTTTTAACTCTGTTTTAGAGAGTGAAGTTTTTTTCTTTTTAATGGCAACATCTTTTTTGTGTTGCTCCATATGTAAAGCTAAAATTTGGTAGACTTGTCCTTCTATTAACAATAAACGCATCATACCTTTATTTTTAATTTTTCTTAGCGCACTAATTTTATCGGCAAGTTTTAAATTGTATGTTCCAAAGTATGAAAATACATTTTCGTGATCTGTATCACAAAATACATTGTATAGGTTTTGATTTAGTAATGAAGCATCATTTAACCTTTTGTTTATAAATTTTACACGGTTTATTTGAATGACGTTTATTTCTAATTTTATGTCTTTAGGAAAATACCCATAATTAAAACCTCCGTTTTTTGATGAGATTATTACAGATTGAAATTGCTCTAAGCGTTTTCTTTGTTTTTGAGAATCGAACTTATGCTCGCAATACCCATTTAAGCAATAAGTAAAATGAATTGGGTTGTATTTAGAGGTGTCCATTTTAAGTTCTACTTCTTCAAAAAAAGTAATATTATACTCTAATAAACTTCCACCCCAATCAAAGGTTATAAATCTTATATCTCCTTTAGCAATATCATTATCCACTTGAAGTGTATATTCTCCCCAACGCTCAACTATAACACCTCCAATAATTAATTGAATTTGTTTTACAGTTTCGGCAGTACTTTCTGCAGTGATATTAATATGCTTCATTCTAGAAATTACAGTTTTAGTAAAGATAAAAGTAAATATTTTAAATCCTAAATAAAAAAAGCACTTTTGAGATCTCAAAAGTGCTTTATTAAATTTACTTTGTGTTAAAGTAAATTATTAGTAGTTATTTAATTGAAATTGGAAATTCTGCAATACTTTTATCCCAACCAATTTTTAGGTGTACTGTGTTTTTTGAAGCCTCGTATAAAGCAATAGAAAGGTTTTCAATTTCTTTACTACTTTTAGCTACAGGCGCTGTAATACTAGCAATATCTTTGCTGGCATCATAGCCATAATTTCCCCAACCGTCTAAACCGGTATTTAATTTTAATGTCCACTCTGTAGCAGTAGGAATAATAATTAATGAATAACGACCAGCTTTTATGTTTTTACCACCAAAATTAACATCGTTTACAAATAAAATTTCTGTAGATTCATTTGCTCCAATTCTCCAGGCTTCTCCAAATTTTAATAATCCACCAAAGACATCTCTTCCTTTTTTCGCAGGTCTAGAATATGTAACTCTTATTTGTGGTTCTAAAGCCATTTTTTCTGCGGCATCTTTTTTAAAGGCTCTATGTGGTGCTCCAGCAGGAAAGTAAGCGCGATCCATTGGGCTTTTGTCCATTTTAGCAAATTCCTGAGCGTTAACTGTTGTTGCTGTAATAGCAATTGCGATAATAAATAATAGTTTTTTCATTTTTTAGTGTTTGTTTAAGTTAATTATATTTTCGGTTTGTATTCTAGAAACTTCTTTAAGCTTGCCAGCTTCAAAAAGTTTAGGTAAATCTTTTAAGTGCGTTCCTGTTTCAGCTTTATAATTTATATAATCTTGAAATGTTACACCATCTATTACTCTAGGGTTATAGGCACTTCTAAATCTTACGCCACCTTTATTTACGTTATAACTGTAAGCTAAATAGTCTATTTTATTTGTGTTTGTATTTATCCAATAATAAAACTCATCGTCAAAATCTTCACCGCCACCATTTTTATTAAATGTAACTTCTATAACATTGTATTGTTTGTCTTTAATAGTTGTGGTTTCAATAAATTTTGAATTAACAGCACTATCACTTAATTTATAAGGTAATGTGGCAAAATATATTACAGAGTTTATTCCTGAAGAAGCGCTTTTAGTAAGCTTATTAGAAAGTGAAATTTCTTGATTGTTTATTGTTCTTGAAAAAGTACCATTTTTCAAAGCATCTGTAATAGAAAACTCATCTTTAGTGTATATTTTTTTATATTCAAAATTGTTTCCGTTGTTTTTAAAGTGATAAGTATTTCCTCTAAAAACAAAAGAAAAGTGAGCAGTGTTATATAATGTACCACCATGTGCAGCTATAGTTTCTGCTATTATTTTTTGAGATTTGCTAAGTTTTTTAGTTACAATTGTATCTTGAGTTGTGGTAATAGTTTTGTTTACAGTGTTTTCTTTGTCGTCTTTACATGAGATGAAAACAGAAGCGGTAATAATAACCAGAAATAATTTACGTAGTGACATTTTTTAATTTTGGATAAATCTACAAGTTTTGTCGTTTTAAACTTGAGACCTTTCAGTTAATTAATAAAACTTTAAGAAAGTACTTTGTTAAAATACAAGAGTATAAAAAGTATAAAAATTTTACTTTTGTAAAATGGTAGATAATTTTGAAAATGAATATTTCGGAATAGGAATACAAAACGGAAAAACGCCCGAAAACTTAGGTGTACTTTGGCGAACCGCACAAAATCTAGGAGCAAGTTATATTTTTACAATAGGTAATCGTTATGCAAAGCAAGCTTGTGATACGCATAATGCGGTAAAATCTATGCCTTATTTTCATTATAAAACGTTCGAAGATTTTTATAAAAATATTCCTAAAGGCGCAAGATTAGTTGGTGTGGAGTTAGATGATAGTGCTGTAGCGCTAGAAACCTTTCATCATCCAAGACGTTGCGTATACCTTTTAGGAGCAGAAGATCATGGTTTATCTAAGCAAGCTATAGAAAAAAGCCATTTTTTAGTTAAATTTAAATCGCAATTAAGTTTAAATGTAGCAGTCGCAGGAAGTATTGTTATGTATGATAGAGGAATAAACAAACCAAGGTCGTAACTTTGCAACCTATTAAAACAAAAAAGAGTATGAGTCATAAAGCAGGCTTTGTAAATATTATTGGAAATCCTAATGTTGGGAAATCTACACTAATGAATGCCTTTGTAGGTGAAAAATTATCTATAATAACCTCTAAGGCGCAAACAACACGACACCGTATTTTAGGTATTGTAAATGGAGAAAATTTTCAAGTTGTATTAAGTGATACACCTGGAATTATTAAACCTGCTTACGAGTTACAAGCCTCTATGATGGATTTTGTAAAATCTGCTTTTGATGATGCCGATTTACTTATCTACATGGTAGAAATAGGTGAAAAAGAATTAAAAGATGAAGCTTTTTTTAATAAAATAACCAATGCAAAAATTCCTGTTTTATTATTATTAAATAAAATAGATAAATCTAATCAAGTACAATTAGAAGAACAAGTGCAATTATGGGCTACAAAAGTACCTAATGCCGAAATTATTGCAATATCTGCTTTAGAAGGTTTTAATGTAAAAGAAGTTTTTGATCGTATTATAGAGTTATTACCAGAATCACCACCGTTTTACCCAAAAGATCAACTTACAGATAAGCCAGAACGTTTTTTTATAAACGAAACTATTCGCGAAAAAATCTTGATGCATTATAAAAAGGAAATACCTTATGCAGTAGAGATTGATACCGAAGAGTTTTTTGAAGAAGAAGAAATTATTAGAGTACGATCTGTAATAATGGTTGAGCGCGAAACACAAAAAGGAATTATTATAGGTCACAAAGGTAGTGCCTTAAAACGTGTTGGAGTAGAAGCTAGAAAAGATTTAGAAACATTTTTTGGTAAACAAATTCACTTAGAATTATACGTAAAAGTTAATAAAAACTGGAGGAGTAATCAACGCCAGTTAAAACGCTTTGGTTACAATCAGTAAATAATAACGTTACATTCATTTAAAAAACAACTTACTTTTGGATTAAAAAACTAAGGATTTGTTGTGGTTGGCATAACATTTAAGTTAAGCTATTATTTCAATTTTATGGTTAAACAATAAACCAAAATAATGAAATACTTTAAACCAACCACATTAGCTTTAATAGCATTACTTTCTTTTAGTTGTCAAGATGATGATGACACAACTATTGTAACAGAACCTGTTAATACAGAAGTTAATTTTCAATACAAAACAACAATTAATGTTGGAGGAGAAGCTTCAGCCGAAATTTCAGCATTCGATTCTTCTACAAATAAGTTATTTGTTACAAATGTAGAATCCAACGAAATTTCAATTTATAATATTTCAGATTTAGATACACCTGTACAAGAAACATCAATTAGTTTAAATGCTTTTGGAGTTCCAAATAGTGTTTCAGTATCTAACGGGAAATTAGCTATTGCAGTAGAAGCAAACGTTAAACAAAATCCTGGAAAAATATTAGTTTACAATACAACAGATGCTACATTAATTAATGAATATACTGTTGGAGCATTACCAGACATGGTAACATTTTCTAATAATGGAAATTTAATCGTATCTGCTAACGAGGGAGAACCAAATGCAGATTATACTGTTGATCCAATGGGAACAATTAGTATTATTGATTTAAACGACGATTCTATAACAACATTAGATTTTACATCATTTAATACACAGGAAGAAACTTTAAAATCTCAAAACTTTAGAGTTTTTGGACCTAATGCTAGTTTAGCACAAGATGTAGAACCAGAATATATTACAATATCAGACGATTCTCAAACGGCTTGGGTATCATTACAAGAAAACAACGGTATTGCAAAAGTAAATTTAGTAACAAAAACTATTGAAACTATATATCCATTAGGGTATAAGGACCATATGTTACCTCAAAACAGTTTAGATGCTAGTAATGACGATGGAGAAACAGTTTTAAAAAATTGGCCAGTTCGTGGTTTATACCAACCAGATGCAATTACTTACGTAAATATTTTAGGTACAGATTATATTATTTCTGCTAACGAAGGTGATGCAAGAGAATATGATGGTTCACCAGGTTATATAGGAGAAGAGCGTATTAAAGATTTAAATTTAGACCCAACAGCTTTTCCTGCTATAGAGAATTTTCAGGATGATGCTAATTTAGGTCGTTTAAAAGCTATGATTTCTGAAGGTGATACAGATAACGATGGCGATTACGATGTGTTATACTCTTATGGCGCACGTTCTTTTACAATTTGGAATGGAAATGGAGCTAAGGTTTACGATAGTGGTAATAGTATAGCAACAGAAACACTAGCAGCAACACCAGCTAATTTTAATGATGGTGATGGTAGAAGTGATGATAAAGGAGCAGAGCCAGAAAGTGTAGAGGTTTTAAACTTGGGTAACCAACGTTATATTCTTTTTGTAGGCTTAGAAAGAACAGATCAAATTATGGTTTACGATATTACAAATCCTGCTGCTCCAGTATTTTTAACTATCTTATCTCATAGTGGAGATGAAGCACCAGAAGGATTATTAATTGTGCCAGCAATAAACAGTCCAAATGAGAGAGACTTGCTAATAGTCTCAAATGAAGATAGTGGTACTGTAACTATTTACGAAAACCAACAGTAAAATTAATAATCAAAATAATAAAATGCTTTGTCTTAAATATTTAGGCAAAGCATTTTTTGATTTAAATACTTATAAAGATTAAAAAAATGTGTATTTTATCTTAAACTAAACATTACCTTTGCAGCCGCTTACAGGATATGTAATGCAGACTAAAACATAAATTATGAGTAATATAGTAGCTATAGTAGGAAGACCAAATGTTGGAAAATCAACATTCTTTAACCGTTTAATACAACGTCGTGAGGCGATTGTAGATGCCGTTAGTGGAGTGACTAGAGATCGCCATTATGGTAAAAGTGATTGGAATGGAAAAGAATTCTCCTTAATAGATACTGGAGGTTATGTTAAAGGAAGTGACGATATTTTTGAAGCCGAAATAGATAAACAAGTAGAGTTAGCTATTGAAGAAGCAGATGCTATAATTTTTATGGTAGATGTAGAAGCTGGAGTTACAGGAATGGATGAAGATGTTGCTAGACTATTACGAAAAGTAACAAAACCAGTTTTTTTAGTTGTAAATAAAGTCGATAACGGAAAAAGAGCAGAAGATGCAGTAGAGTTTTATAGTCTTGGTTTAGGAGATTATTTTACAATAGCAAGTATAAACGGAAGCGGTACAGGAGATTTACTAGACGCATTAGTTGAAGCCTTACCAGAACAGGAAGAAGAAGAAGAAAAAGACGAGTTGCCACGATTTGCTGTAGTTGGTCGTCCTAATGCAGGTAAATCATCATTTATTAATGCTTTAATAGGAGAAGATAGATATATTGTTACAGATATTGCAGGAACCACTCGTGATGCTATAGATACAAAGTATAACCGCTTTGGTTTCGATTTTAATTTAGTTGATACTGCAGGAATTAGAAAAAAATCTAAAGTAAAAGAAGATCTAGAATTTTACTCTGTTATGCGTAGTGTTAGAGCTATAGAACATAGTGATGTATGCTTATTAGTTGTAGATGCAAATAGAGGTTTCGATGGGCAAGTACAAAACATTTTTTGGTTAGCCGAAAGAAATAGAAAAGGTATTGTAATACTAGTTAATAAATGGGATTTAGTAGAAAAAGACAATAAAACTACTAACGAATTTGAAAAATATATTCGTTCTCAAATCGAACCATTTACAGATGTGCCAATTGTATTTATCTCTGCGCTTACAAAGCAACGTATTTATAAAGCAATAGAAACAGCTGTTGAGGTTTATAAAAACCGAAGTAAAAAAATTAAAACAAGTGTTTTAAATGATACTTTACTACCAATAATAGAAAATTATCCACCACCAGCATATAAAGGTAAGTTTGTAAAAATTAAATACATAATGCAACTACCTACACCACAACCACAATTTGCATTTTTCTGTAATTTACCGCAATACGTTAGAGAACCTTACAAGCGTTTTTTAGAAAATAAATTACGTGATTTATTTGATTTTGAAGGTGTTCCGGTAAGTGTATATATGCGTAAAAAATAAATAAAAGGGTTAGGTTAAGTAACAAAAAGAATTAAAGAACTAACAGGTTATGCATTCAAAAGTAAAAAACTTGTTTACTTTTACGTTTCATGTTATTTAAAAATAAAACAGTATTACTAACAGCATTAGCATTAGTTGCTATTTGTATGTCTTGGGCTCAAAATAATCCGCCAGAAATTATAGCTGCGGGAAATATAAATTATTGTCCAGGATCAAATGTACCTATAGTTTCTAATGTGTCTATAACCGATCCAGACGCCGGAGATACAACTTTAGATGTAGTCGTTATTCAAATTTCTCAAGGTTACAGTCAAGGAGAAGATGTTTTAATGTTAAGTAACTTACAACCAAATATTATAGCAACTTGGTCTGCTATTCAAGGAGAGCTTACACTATCAGGAACCGCATCATTTTCAGAATACGAGACAGCAATTTTAGCTGTGGTTTTTCAAACATCTCAAACCAGTTTTAATGAAGATAAAACCATATCCATTAACTTAGGTAACGCTAATTATTTACCTTCAACAGGACATTATTATTTTTATGTTTCTAATGAAGGAATTCGTTGGGACGATGCTAAAACTGCTGCCGAAAATCAAACTTTTTTTGGTTTACAAGGGTATTTAGCAACAATAACAACTGCTGAAGAATCTCAACTTGCAGGAGAGCAAAGTCCAGGTACAGGCTGGATAGGTGCTAACGATGTAGATAATGAGGGCGAATGGAAATGGGTTACTGGTCCAGAAGCTGGTACTGTGTTTTGGATTGGTAATTTTAATGGTTCTACACAAAACAATGCGTTTAGTTTTTGGAATAATGCAGAACCTAACAATTTTGGAGGTAACGAGCATTACGCACATATTACAGATCCCAGTATTGGTAATCCTGGCTCTTGGAACGATTTACCAATTGCTGGAGATGTAGTAGGAAGTCCTTATCATCCTCAAGGTTATTTAGTAGAATTTGGTGGTATGCCAGGCGATGCACAAGTAAACTTATCTGCAAGCACAACTATTGTTACACCTAAAATACTTGGAATAAGTACTCTTGATTTTTGTGAAAACACTCCAGTTTCTTTAACACTACAAACTAATACAGATACTGTTTTATGGTTTGACTCGGCAACATCTACAACTCCTATTTTTAATGGTTTAACATTTAATCCTTCAATTTCTACAACAACAAATTATTGGGTTAGTCCTATGTTTTCTGGCTGTAACACACCTGCAAAAACTCAAATTACAGCAACAATAAATCAACAACCTATAGCAAATTCAATAACAATTTTCGAGTGTAATGATAATTTCACGACTAACGGTATAGCAACTTTTGTATTAAATAATAGCGCAAATGATATTTCTGGAGCAATACCAAATACAACAGTTGAGTTTTTTGAAGATTCAAATTTAAGTAATAGCATTAATGGAGAAGCTTTTGTAAATACAACAAATCCTCAAACTATATACGCTAGAGTAACAAATACAAATACAGGTTGTAGTCGTCATACAGCAATTGTTTTAGAAGTAGGAACAAACGTTTTAAATAATGCTACACTTATTAGTTGTGAAGATTTAGGTAGCGATGGAATAACAACATTTAACCTTTTAGATGCAAGTGCACAATTAGTGCAAGGTTTACCACCTGGAATTAATTTGGAGTTTTATGAGACACTACAAGATGTGGAGTTGCAAACAAATGCTTTAAATACAACATACACTAATACGGTTCCATTTTTGCAAACACTTTACGTTATGGGAAATGAAAACGGAAATTGTTATGGTGTTTCAGAACTTAGTTTACAAGTTGAAAATTTACCAGAAACAATTGGAGACTCTCAAAAATATTATTGTTTAAATAATTATCCAGGAACTATAAATATTTCAAGCGGTGTTGTTTTAGATAATTCAAATTATACATATAGTTGGTCTACAGGAGACACTCAAGAAACCATTCAAATTAATGAAATAGGAATTTATAGTGTAACTATTACAAACTCACAAACACAATGTGAAACAACAAGAATTATAGACGTGTTGCCATCTAATATAGCAACTTTTGTAGATGTAAATGTTGAAGATATAGTTGAGAATAATTCCATTTTTGTTTTAGTATCTGGAGAAGGCGAATATGAATTTGCTTTAGACAATAGTTTGGGTCCATATCAGGTTTCCAATAACTTTATAGGTGTAAGTCCAGGAAACCATACTGTTTATGTAAAAGATGTTTTAAATAATTGCGGTACTGTTTCTACTAATGTCAATGTTATTGGTTATCCTTACTTTTTTACACCTAATGGAGACAATAAAAATGAAACTTGGAGTATAGATGGCTTAAATACTAACGAAATCTTTCAGGTTTTAATTTTTAATCGTTTTGGTAAACATCTACAAACATTAAACAATCTTAATCCTAAATGGGATGGAAGATACAAGGGAGCTTTGCTTCCAACTTCAGATTATTGGTTTTCTGCCACTCTACAAAACGGGAAAAATTTTACAGGCCATTTTACGCTTAAGCGATAAATTCTAAAAAAAACAGTCTATTTAAGTAAATTTTATAATTCCTTTAAGAAAATCATAACATTACTGTGGTATTTTCGTTCTTGATATTACGCTATAAATATCATCAATCAAAAAACCAATCAAAAAAATATGCGAAAGCTACTTCTAATTGTTTCAATTTTATTTGTCTCAATTTCATTCTCACAAACAAAAGATTTTTTAGTAACAGGAAAATTAATTGGCTCAGACGACCAGTTACCACTTGAGGCAGCCACAGTTTACTTGCAAAGAGTAAAAGACAGCTCTTTGGTTGCTTATACTATTTCCGACAGAAACGGAAACTTTAAATTAGAAGATGAAACAGGAGATAGTAACCTTAATTTATTCATTTCTTATGTAGGTTATAAAACCTATTTTAAAGAGCTGAAAATGGATAAAAAAGAATTTAATTTAGGAACAGTTTCTCTAGAAATAAGTTCTAATACTTTAGATGAAGTTGTAATAAAATCTGTCGCTCCGGTAACCATTAAAAAAGATACTTTAGAGTTTAACGTAAAATCTTTCAAAACTAAAAAAGACGCTAACGTAGAGGACTTGCTAAAACAATTACCAGGAGTTGAGGTAGATGAAGAAGGAAAAATAAAAGTAAACGGAAAGGAAGTAAATAAAATTCTTGTAAACGGCAAACCGTTTTTTGGTGACGACCCAACCATTACAACTAAAAACTTAACAAAAGATATTATAGAGAAAATTCAGATTGTAGATACCAAAACAAAATCTGAAGCCTTTACAGGAGAAGCTGGAGATAAAGAGAATAAAACCATTAACTTAACCATAAAAGAAGAAAACAATAAAGGTGTATTTGGGCGTGTTTCTGCTGGTGGAGGAACAGATGAAAGGTATGAACTTGCCGGTATGGTTAATGTGTTTGATAATGATAGAAGAATAAGCGTTTTAGCAGGTGGTAATAATACTAATTCACCAGGTTTTAGCTTTGGTGAAATTTCTAAAATGTTTGGTCGTGGCGGCGGCATGACATTTAATAGTAATGGTTCTTTTTCTATTGGAGGAAGATCTTTTGGTGGTGGACAAGGTATTACAACCTCACAAAATATAGGTGCTAATTACGCCGATAAAATTGGTGAGAAAATTGAAGCTAATGGCGATTATTTTTATGCATCTAGTAGTTCTTTTAATGAGAGTTCTTCGCAAAGAGAAACCATTCTATCAGACTCTCGATTTTTTACAAATTCAAATTCTAGATCAGATAATGACACAGACAGTCACACTGTAAATCTAGAATTTGAAATAGAAACAGATTCAACGTTTCAAATTAATATTGAGCCTTCATTTTCTTATTCAAAAAACAATACAAGATACAGTAATAACGACGAGACTTTAAATAGCGACCGTGTTTTAACCAACCAATCTTCTACAAACTCTAATGTAGAAAGTTTTGCAAAACAATTTAAAAACGATTTAAGTGTAACTAAACGTTTAGGAAGTAAAGGCGCTTTTTTAAAGTTTGAATTAGAAAATACTATAGGAAGAAACGAAAGCGACGATTTCTTAAATTCTAATACCGAAATATTTGGTACAAACCCAGAAACAATAGTTAGAAACCAATACACAATAGGTGATAATGAAAGTAACGGTGTAACTGGAGAATTTACTTATAGATTACCGTTAATTGCTAAAAAATTATTTTTAAATTTTGAGTACGAATACTCTCGAGATAGAGATGAAAACACACAAAGTACTTTCGATTTTGATGAAGTAAGCCAGACTTATTCAGAATTTAATACAGATTTAAGTACAGACTTTAATTATACAGATTCTAGAAGTATTCCAGGAATAGGAATAACCTATAGAGGTGAAAAATGGTCTACAAGATTTAATGCCAGTTATAACTTTAGAACACTTAAAAATGAAGATCTTCTACGTCCACAATTTAATGTAGAAAGAAAATTTAAAAATTTAGAATTAAGTTATAGCACAGATTATAGATTTAGTGAAAAAGCATCATTGTATTTTAATTATAGATTACGAAATAATCCACCACAATTAAGACAATTACAAGCATTTACAGATGTATCAAACCCATTAAATACCATAATAGGTAATCCAAATTTAGGACCTGCAAATAATCATAATTTCTATTTAGGTTTTAATAACTACGATTGGCAAAAACGTACAGGACTTTATTTTAACTTAAACGGAAGCATAGACAATAACCAAGTCGTATCAAAAACAATTGTAGATCCAGAAAGTTTAGAGCGTGTAACAACATACGAAAACGTAGATGGTAATTATAGATTTGGAGCCTCTGGAAGTTATAGTAAACGCATAAAAATAGATTCGGTTAAAAGTGTAAGATTACGTGGTGGCGCTTGGGCTAATTTTAATAGAAATATTAATTTTAATAATGATGTAAAATACTCAAGTAACGTAAGTAGTATTACACCAAATTTTGGTGTAGATTTTGTTTGGACTAAAGTATTAGAGTTTAAACCATACTATCGTATAACTTTTACAAATAATGCTTACGATATTGAAGCTTTTGAAGATAGAGAGTTTACAAGGCATTCTGCAGGATTAAGAACAGCAACATTTTTACCAAAAAAATTAGAATGGCGTAACGATATAAGTTATAATTATAATCCAGATGTGGCAGATGGTTTTCAAAAAAGTGCTTGGTTCTGGAATTCTACTTTAGCATATTCTATTTTAAAAGATAAAGCAGCAATAACTTTAAAAGTTTACGATTTGCTTAACCAAAACACCAACGCTAGGCGTACAGCAACTCAAGATTATATAGAAGATTCACAAAGTACAGTCCTGCAGCAGTTTTTTATGGTAAGCTTTAGTTGGAAGTTTAATAGTTTAGGACCAAAAGGAAAAACAGGAGGAAATGATGTGTTTTTCTTCGATTAATTCCATTTAACAAAAATAGAATCTAATGCTATTGAAACACCTTTATAAAATTCCTGGTTTTTAAAATTAGGTACAATTGTATTTTCAATAATTGTATAAGCAACTGTATCTGTAATTTGTTTCTCTGTTCCTATACCCGTAGCAATCGCAATGGCTCGATCGTATCTAGAAATTAATAATAAAAGACCATTATTTTTTTCTTTTAACCCAACACCAAGTTGTGTGGCAAGTAACGTAGCATGATTTAATGCCGTTACATTTTTAGGTAAAGAGTCTATAGTATAAATACAAATTTGATTACTGGTTTTAAATTGGTGATTTTTAATTTTTTCTAAAAGAAATTTCGCTTCAGTGGTAGAAAATAAATTGGTGTAATCTTGAATAAAATTTTCATTTTTTTCAAGGTTAGAAACGTCTTGTTTACAAGAAATTGTAAATATGAAACATAAAAACAGTATGAAGTTTTTCATATTATAACTTCTGTTTTAAAAGTTAATTGTAATACTAATTTACCAACCACCAGAAGCGCCACCACCGCCAAAACCGCCGCCGCCAAAGCCACCGCCAAAACCGCCACCAGAGCTACCTCCAAAACCGCCGCCAAAACCACCAGAACCACTTCTATAGCCACCACGACCAGAATTACTAAGTATAATAGCTTCGAGTATGTCTCGTGTAGTGTTTCGGCTATCGTAACCACTGCCATTGTTACCGCCACCATTTCTGTTTTTTACAATTGAAATAATTAGAATAATAAATACAATAAGTAAAAAGAAAGCAACTCCAGCCGGAAAAGTACCACTATCATTTTGTCTTGTACCTTGGTATTCACCATTCATAACTTCAAAAATGGCATCGGCTCCACGATTTAAACCTCCATAATAATCGTTACGTTTAAAGTATGGGATAATGTCTCGCTCTATTATACGACGCGACATAGCATCTGTCATTAAATGCTCTGTGCCATATCCTGTGCTAATGCCTATTTTTCTGTCATCACGAGCTAATAAAATAAAGATACCATTATCTTTTTCTTGATCTCCAATTCCCCATTTTTGTGCCCATTGCGTGCCAAGATAGTTTATGTATTCTCCTTGAGTTGAAGAGATAATTGCTACAACAATTTGTGTTGAAGTTGTATCAGAATATTTAACAAGTTTATGCTCTAAGTTGGTTTTTTGTCCAGGTTGCAATAAGTCTATATAATCATAAACACTGGTTTGGCCACCATTTTTTTTTGATGGTTTAGGTGGAATTTCAAATTGGGCAAAAGCAATTTGACCTATAAAAAATAGAGACATTACTAAAATTACTTTTTTTAGTATGCTTTTTTTTAAGCTTGTTTTATAAACGAGATGCTGCTTTGTTCTTTTCATCCTTTAGAAATAGTGTTGCTTAACTCGTTTGTGTCATTTTCTAATCTTGGGAAATAAGATTTTAACTGGTTTCCAGCTAAAAGAATACCGTCTACCAAGCCTTGTTTGTAATTTCCGTTTTTAAAATGGATTTGTATTGTGTTTTTAGTATCGTCCCAAAATGTTTTTGATACAACACTATTAATACCTTTATCTCCATAAATAGCAAAAGCCTTATCGTTTACCGCTACATAAATTAAAACACCATTATGTAATTCTGTATTGTGCATTTTTAAAATAGAGAATACTTCTAAAGCTCGCGCTTCAATATTACCTTTTGCAGAGGTTTCAATATGCACACGTATTTCTCCAGAAGTTTGTAATTCTGCCTCACGTATTGCGGCAACAATTTCTTGTTCTTCAATGGTGGTTAAAAAGGCTTCAACAGGATTTTGCATGTATAATCTATTCGAAATTAAATTCTACATCTGGAACTTTTTCAGAACCTGGATCTGCTTTATATCTAGCCATTTCTTTAAAGCCAAACATGCCTGCAAGTATTTTATTTGGAAATTTTGTAGTATAAATATCGTATTTATTTACAGCATCATTATATCTGTCTCTTGCAACATTAATACGGTTTTCTGTTCCTTCTTGTTGCGAAATAAATTCTTTAAACTGCTCTGTTGTTCTTAATTCTGGATAACGCTCAAATGATGCAATAAGTCTACTAAACGAACCGCTTAACTGGCTTTGCGCTTGTTGAAATTTAGCTACATTTTCTGGTGTTAAATTATTAGCATCAATATTTACAGAGGTAGCTTTAGATCTTGCTTCTATAACTTCGTTTAAAGTTTTTCTTTCAAAATCTGCCGACCCTTGTACTGTTTTTATAACACTACTATATAAATCGCTTCTTCTTTGGTAGCTACTTTCTACGTTAGACCATGCTGTCTTTGCATTGGCTTCAAGCTCTACTGCTGTATTATTTATGCCAACTCCCCAAGAGTAAATAGCAAAAATAATAAGGCCAATAACTATAAGTGGTATAAGAAATTTTTTCATGGTGTTTGGTTTTTTAGTTGAGTTTTCTGGTAGTGCTTTATAATTCATTTTTTAATTTTATTAACTGTGCCTTGATTCCTTCTAATTTACTAATAATTTCAAAATTAGTTAGGCTTTTTTGTTTTTCTTCTTTTAAATGCGTTTTTGCACCTTCTAAAGTAAAACCTCGCTCTTTAACTAGGTGATATATAAATTTAAGATTCTTTATATCTTCTGGCGTAAATTTACGATTGCCTTTAGCTGTTTTTTTAGGTTTTAATAAATCGAATTCTTTTTCCCAAAATCTAATTAAAGACGTGTTTACGTTAAAAGCTTTAGCAACTTCACCAATAGAATAATAACGTTTTTCTGGAAGGTTAATTTGCATTAATCTAGAGATTGATTTTCTAATGATGCACGCTCTAGTAACTTATTAAACTCTTCGGCTGTTAAGCTACCATAGTAAAAGTTTATTGGGTTTATGCGTTGGTCGTCTTTAAAAATTTCGTAGTGTAAGTGCGGTGCTTCACTTCGGCCTGTACTTCCCACAAAACCTATTAAATCTCCACGTTTTACTTTTTGGTTTTTACCTACGTTATATTTGTATAAATGTGCATATAAGGATACATAACCATAGCCATGATCTATACGTATATGCTTACCGTAACCAGAAGAGTTACTATCTGCTCTTGTTACAACACCATCGCCAGAAGCATATACAGGTGTGCCGCGAGGAGCTGTAAAATCCATTCCCCAATGCATTTTTCGGGCTTTTGTAAATGGGTCTGTTCGCATACCGAAACCGGATGCCATTCGGGTTAAATCTTCATTGTTCACCGGTTGTATTGCAGGAATAGTTGCTAGGAATTTTTCTTTTTCTTCTGCTAAAATGGCAATTTCATCTAAAGATTTAGATTGTACAACAATACGTTTTTGTAGTATATCTATACGTTTATTACTTTCTTTTATAAGTTTAGAGTTGTCAAAGCCTTCAAAAACTTTATACCTGTTAACACCGCCAAAGCCAGCTTTACGTTGTTCTTCTGGTATTGGGTTTGCTTCAAAATACAATCTATAAATGTTGTTGTCTCTATCTTCTATGCTTGCTAAAACAGCATCAGCTTCATCCATTTTTTTGTTAAGCAATTCAAACTGCAGTTGCATATTGCTTAATTCACGTTTAAGTGCTTTTTCTTTTGGAGATTCTAAAAACTGGCTCGCAAGAAGCACAGTTAAAATTCCAAATACTGCTGCCGAAAATAAAAACGCTACTGCATACTTAAAAGTACGCCTTTTTTTTCGTGTAATTTTACGATACGATAACGTATCTGCATCATAATAATATTTTACCTTACTCATTATCTAATTTATGCTATTTTTGCACTGAAACTTTGCTCAAAAGCGAGCAGCTTTCATAAAAACGCAAAACAAATATATAAATTGTTTTCTAACGTTCGCGATTAGTTAAAGCAAGATTATTAACAATACTAATTGAAATAAGCCATTGGCATTAGGTTTTATAAAGCTTAAGTCGTAAAGTGAGTTTCATTTATTAATATAAAAGCAAGAAATAAACAGATGAAATCTCAAGATATTCGCTCTACATTTTTAAATTTTTTCGAAAAAAAGAAACACAGTATTGTGCCTTCTGCACCTATGGTTTTAAAGGATGATCCAACGTTAATGTTTGTAAATGCTGGAATGGTTCCTTTTAAAGAGTATTTTTTGGGAAATTCTGAACCTAAAAATACGCGTTTAACAGATTCTCAAAAATGTTTACGTGTTTCTGGTAAACATAACGATTTAGAAGAAGTTGGTTACGATACTTACCACCATACTTTATTCGAAATGTTAGGAAACTGGTCTTTTGGAGATTACTTTAAAAAAGAAGCTATTGCTTGGGCTTGGGAGTTGTTAACCGAAGTTTATAAAATAGATAAAGATATTTTATATGTTACTGTTTTTGAAGGTAGCGAAGATAGCGATAAGCTTGATATGGATACAGAAGCTTATGATATTTGGAAACAATACATTAGCGAAGACCGCATTTTAAAAGGTAATAAAAAAGATAATTTCTGGGAAATGGGAGAACAAGGACCTTGCGGACCTTGTAGTGAGATACATGTAGATATACGTTCGGCTGAAGAAAAAGCAAAAGTAAACGGTAAAGATTTAGTAAATATGGATCACCCACAAGTGGTCGAAATCTGGAACCTTGTATTTATGCAATATAACCGTAAAGCAAATGGTTCGCTTGAAGGTTTGCCAAATAAGCATATAGATACAGGCATGGGATTTGAGCGTTTATGTATGGTGTTGCAAAATGTACAATCTAATTACGATACAGATGTTTTTACACCAATTATTCGTGAAATTGAAACCATAACAGATAAAGAATACAATAAAAACGAAAAAACAGATATTGCTATTCGAGTAATATCAGACCACGTACGTGCAGTAGCATTCTCAATTGCCGATGGACAATTGCCTAGTAATACAGGTGCTGGATATGTAATACGTAGAATTTTACGTCGCGCAGTACGTTATGGTTTTACATTTTTAGACAAAAAAGAACCTTTTATTTACCGTTTAGTAGATGTTTTAAGTGATAAAATGGGAGAAGCATTCCCAGAATTAAAAACACAAAAACAACTTATTGAAAATGTAATTAAAGAAGAAGAAACCTCTTTTTTAAGAACATTAGATCAAGGTTTATTATTACTAGACCGTATTATAGAAACTACAAAAGGAAAAGAAGTTTTAGGCGCTAAGGTATTTGAGTTAAAAGATACTTATGGTTTTCCTGAAGATTTAACCGATTTAATTCTACGTGAAAAAGGCTACACATATAATGTAGAAGAATTTAATGCAGAGCTTGAAAAACAAAAAAGTCGTGGTAGAGAATCATCAGCTTTAAAATCTGACGATTGGACAACGCTAGTTGAAGATGCTGAGCAAGAATTTATTGGTTATGATGCTTTAGAAGCTAATGTGAAAATTACACGATATAGAAAAGTAACCTCTAAAAAAGATGGTGAAATGTATCAACTTGTATTTAATTTAACACCGTTTTATGCTGAAGGTGGCGGACAAGTTGGTGATAAAGGATATTTAGAAGATGCTCACGGAGATGTTGTTTATATTTTAGATACCAAAAAGGAAAATAACGTAATCATTCATTTTGCTAAAAATCTTCCAAAGCATTTAAATGAAACCTTTAAAGCTGTTGTAGATGCAAAACAACGTTATAGAACAGAGTGTAACCATACAGCAACACATTTATTACATCAAGGATTACGTGAGGTTTTAGGAACACACGTTGAGCAGAAAGGTAGTGCAGTGCACTCAAAATACTTACGTTTTGATTTTTCTCATTTTTCTAAAGTTACAAACGAACAATTACAAGAGGTTGAAGACTTTGTAAACCGAAGAATTGACGGTAAATTGGAGTTAGAAGAAAATAGAAATGTACCAATGGACCAAGCGATTGAAGATGGCGCAATGGCTTTATTTGGTGAAAAATATGGAGACACTGTAAGAACAATTCGTTTTGGGCAATCTATAGAATTATGTGGTGGTACGCATGTAAAAAATACTAGCGATATCTGGCATTTTAAAATAGTATCAGAAGGCGCAGTTGCCTCTGGAATAAGAAGAATTGAAGCAATTACAAGTGATGCTGTTAAAGATTTTTATGCTGAAAATAGCAAGGTGTTTTCTGAAATGAAATCATTATTAAACAATGCAAAAGATCCTAAAGAAGCTTTAGTGAAACTGCAAACTGAAAATAATGACTTAAAAAAGCAAATTGAAAGTTTACTTAAAGACAAAGCCAAAAATTTAAAAGCTGAATTAGAAAATAATTTAACCGAAATTAATGGTGTGCAATTTTTAGCCGAAAAAGTAGATTTAGACGCTTCTGGAATTAAAGATGTAGCTTTCGATTTAGGACAAAAGCATAAAAATTTATTCCTAATATTTGGTGCAGATACTGGCGGAAAAGCATTATTAACATGTTATATTTCTAAAGAATTAGTAGCCGAAAAAGGATTAAATGCAGGAACTGTTGTTAGAGAATTAGGGAAATTAATTCAAGGCGGCGGCGGCGGACAACCATTTTTTGCAACCGCAGGCGGAAAAAATCCTGAAGGGATTCAAGAGGCTTTAAACGAAGCGAAAAAATACATTCAATAATGCTGCTTTAATTAAAAAGCTAAGCTTATAAATGAAACTACAAACAAACATAAAACTTAAAAAGCAAGAGCATAATCTTATCGATTATAATTCAAAACTCTTGCTTTTAGGTTCTTGTTTTTCAGAGAATATAGGTAGTGAGTTGGATTATTTCAAATTTCAATCGGTTTCAAATCCTTTTGGTATATTATTTCATCCTAAAGCTATAGAAACAGTAGTTTTAAAAGCACTTCAGCAAAAAAAATATACAGACAGCGATGTCTTTTTTCATAATGAACAATGGCATAGTTTTGATGCGCATTCGGTGTTAAGTAATACTTCAAAAGAAGGTTTGCTTAAAAATTTAAATGCACAATTACTTTTACTTGAAAAAAGTATTTTAGAATCAACACATATTATAATTACCTTAGGTACAGCTTGGATTTATAATTTAATAGAAGAAAATAAAATTGTAGCTAATTGCCATAAAGTGCCTCAAAAAGCATTTAAAAAAACACTACTGTCTATTAAAGGCATAGAGGATAGTCTTCAAAATTGTTTAGAAAATATAAAAAAGCTAAATAAACATGCTACAGTAGTTTTTACAGTGTCTCCAGTAAGGCATATTAAAGATGGCTTTGTAGAAAATATGCAAAGCAAGTCACATCTAATATCTGCTATACATCAAGTTGTAAATAAAAATGCGCTTTATTTTCCATCTTACGAGATTATGATGGATGAGCTTCGCGATTATCGTTTTTATAAGAGCGATATGTTGCATCCTAATGATACAGCTATAAAATATATATGGCATAAATTTCAAGACGTTTGGATGAGTATAGAAACTCAAAAAATAATGGATGAGGTAAATGTTGTGCAAAGAGGACTTCAGCATAAACCATTTAATAGAGAGTCTCAAGCTCACCAAAAGTTTTTGTTTAAACTAAATGTTAAAAAGGAATCATTAATATCTCAATTTCCACATATTATATTTTAAATAGAATGTAAAATTATGTAACATTTTTTGTGATGTTGATATTTTTTTAATAATTTATCTATTAATTATACATTTAAACAGTTTTTTGGTGATTTTATCGAATAAAAAAAGAACTTAGAATAATTAAACTTAAATTGTTTTTGCTATTAATCAACTCTATTCCCAAACATCAGTATTCAAGTACGAGAAACTTGTATACTGATGTTTTTTTTTGTTTAAAATTTTACAGTTAGTTACTTTAATTTAATCGTAAAGCTAAAACATAATGTAATGTAAACATTGCAAATTTGCTTTTTTCATTGGTCTAATTTAGACATCATTTTAACGATTTTTTGCTGCTCTTAAAGTTCTTGTTTTTATATTTACTATGCTATTAATCATCTATTTAATTAAAACATCAATTACTTAATTAAGTTATTTTATTTAAAAGTTTTTGGTGTTTTTTTAGGTTTAATTTATTACTTGTAAATTAATCTTTCACTATATTAGATGTATGAGAAAGATACTTTTTGGAGTCATTATAACCTTAATAATACTCTTTGGCTTTAAATACTGTAGTGATAAAAAAGAAGACAAAATTACGCTTCAAGAAAACTCTGCTTTAATTCAAGAATCACTTAAAAATGTTGGTAAACTTGTGGTTACCGAAGGTCATTTTAGTCAAGTATTTAATTATAATAATTCAAAAGATTTATTTGGAAGTTTAATTTCTGTAGAAAAAAAAGCGTTGGTAGTTGTAAATGCAGATGTTACTGTGGCTTACGATTTAAGTAAAATTGAATATAAAATTAACGAAGAAACAAAAACGCTAACTATTTTAAATATTCCAAAGGAAGAAATAAAAATTAATCCCGATTTTGAGTACTACGATGTACAAGCCGATTTTTTAAACCCATTTGAGGCAAAAGATTATAATGCCATTAAAAAAACGGTAAACCAGCAATTTATGAAAAAAATCGAAGCTTCAGATTTAAAATCTAATGCACAAAATAGATTAATTAGTGAGTTAGCTAAATTTTATATTCTTACTAATTCTCTAGGATGGACACTGCAATACAATCAAAATACCATACAAGCAGTGGAAGAATTAAACGGTTTAAAATTATAATTTCTTTTTTAAACCAATCCAACCACCACCATTTATAGCGCTAATATTATTTAAGTTTAAAAATTTTGCTGCTTTGGCAGAACGTACACCACTTTCGCAACAAGCTATAATAGGTTTGTTTAAAGCTTTAACTTCATCAACACGATTGTTTAATTCGTCTATTGGTATGTGTACAGCATTTTCAATATGGCCTTTATCCCATTCGCGTTGACTTCTTACGTCTAAAATCACTGCGCCATTATTTAAATATGTTTCAACTTGTCGTTTTTTAGCACCAAAAATAAAATCTAAAAATCCCATAATTTTAATTTGTTAATTCAAGACCATTTGTAATTAGATGAGCAACTTCTGGTCTTTTATGTTTTATATCATCTAAATGTGTTAATAGTAATTCACTTAAATTTTGATCGCTCTTATTTGTAATTTCATACAGTTCTAAAAGTAATAACCAATCCTCTGGATGGTCACTTTTTAAACTTTGTACAATCAAAGTTACGCTTTCTTTAGAATATTCTAAACTTCTTAAATCTCTAACATTTTTATATAAACGTTCTAACGCTAATGTTTTTTCGCTTTTAATATTTTGTTCTGTATTTGTTTCAGAAACATGATACAAATTATTAAAAGATCTAAAATCTGCTGCACCTGCAAAAGCAGAAACTATAGATGAGCCAACTGCAAGTTTAAAAGAGCCTTGATTTGGAGAAAATAATATTCTGTCTTTATGTTTAACAGTGCAATCTTCAAATTCAATTAAAATTAATTTACCATAAATATTTCTTATTCCAGTTACGTTTAAGCCTTCTACGGTAATACCGCTATCGTATTCTATAAATAAACGTTTGCCATCGTAAAAGTTGTAAGCTTTAAGATCGCGTGGTCCCATATCTTCAATAGCAAGATTGATGCCTTTTAATTTTCCAATAGGCGAACAAAAACCATTTATATTTTCATGTTGTCCGTGCCCAATTAATTCTTTTTCTCTATTAGCTAAAGCTGTAGGACCTTCTGTTTTAAAAAATACAACATTGTTGTCTTCATCGGTTATCATTTCAGTAAATACGCCAGAAATTTGTAAACCAGTATTAAGTTCAATACTTCCTATTTTTTTAGAATCTATTAATTTTTGCATACCTCTAAAACCGCCTTTTCTTAAAGCCATAGTACTAGAAAATTCTTCAAGAACTTCCATAAGATAAGCAAAATCTGGAGTAACAAAAAGTTGAGGCTGTGGTTTTGTAATATCAAATTCTACTTCGGCAGCATCAATGCTGTATGGTTTTTTAATTACAGCATCTGTCATGCACCATTCACTTTCACCAATGGAAGATAGTAATCCAGCACCATAAATTTTTGGGCTTTTAATAGAGCCTATTAGTCCGTATTCTACAGTCCACCAATGTAAATTTCTGATTTTTGCCATTTCAGAAAGTGGTACTTTTTTATTTTGTAAAGTATTTACATGTTCTTCGGCTTTGGCAATTTCTTCGATAGTTGATGTTGAAGCTTCTTTTAAAATAGATAAAGTACGAACAGCTTCGTACATGTCATTATCATGTGAAGATAAAATAGCTTTCGACCCTATTTCTCCAAAACGTCTTAAGTACTCAGCATAATCTGGGTTTGCAATAATTGGAGCGTGTCCTGCGGCTTCATGTATAATATCTGGAGCAGGTGTATATTCTATATTTTCTAATTGCCTAATATCTGAAGCTATAACTAAAACTTTATAAGCTTGAAACTCCATAAAAGCATTAGGAGGAATAAAACCATCTACAGCAACAGCAGCCCAACCAATATTTTTTAATATACGGTTCATGCCATACATGCTTGGGATGGATTCTATGGAAATACCTGTTAAATCAAGCCCTTTTAAATAAGAATGGTGAGCAACTTTACTTAAATAAAAAACATTTCTTCTCATAATATAACGCCAAACAGCTTGATTAATTGGGCTGTAATCATCATAATTTTGCGGCTTTATAAATTGTTTTAAATGAGGAGGAAGTCTGTCTATAAGTGGATTTGTCTCAATGTTCTGGTTCATTCTAAAAATTAAAATAATATAAATTAGAGATTTACAAAGTTATGAATAATAAAACCGCATTTATAAGGTAATTTTTTTAATCTTTTAATTTCTGTTGAATATGTATATTAGTGGCGATGAAACAAGAAACACGTAAAGAAGAAATAATAAGAGTAGCAGCTAAACTTTTTAAAGAAAAAGGATACAGTGCGGTTACTATGCGAGATTTGGCAACAGCTATGGGAATAAAAGCAGCCAGTCTTTACAACCATATAAATTCTAAACAAGATATTTTAAATACTATAATAATTTCAATTGCCGAAGAATTTACACAAGGCATGAAGCTGGTACAAGACTCAAAACTATCTTGTATAGATAAGCTAAAGCAAATTGTTGCTTTGCATGTAAAAATAGCAAGTGAAAATATATATGGAATGGCATCCTTAAATAACGATTGGATGCATTTAGAAACACAATTAAACTATTATTTAAGTTTAAGAGATAATTACGAAAAAGATTTTCTTTCCATCATACAACAAGGTATTGAATCGTCAGAACTTAAAAATGTAAATCCAGAAATTGTAATGTTTTCAATGCTTACCACATTACGATCACTATATATATGGATACCTAAAAAAGAAGAACTCAACGCAAACGATTTAGCAAATAATTTAAATAAAGTACTCATTCACGGAATTAACATTTAGGTATCAAATTATTTCTTAACTTTGTATCACTAACTAACAAGTGTTAGTTTAAGGATTAAGAAATAATAATGGCACAATTCTATAAACTAAAAATACAAGATATATATAAGGAGACAGACGATACTTCGGTTGTTTCTTTCGCTGTTCCAGATAATTTAAAAAACGAATTCAAATTTCGTCAAGGTCAGCATTTAACGCTAAAAGCAGATATTAATGGCGAAGATGTTCGTCGTTCATATTCACTATGTTCTGGCCCAAACGATAACGAGTGGAAAGTTGCAGTAAAACAAATTTCCGGAGGTAAGTTTTCAAGTTATATAAATAATAATTTAAAAGCAGGAGACGAGCTAGAAGTTATGGTGCCAAGTGGAACATTTGGTGTCGAGGTACAGCCAGAAGCATCAAAAAATTATCTGTTTTTTGCAGCAGGAAGTGGTATCACGCCAGTGCTTTCAATGTTAAAAGCACATTTATCGGCAGAGCCTAACGCAACTTGCAAATTGTTTTACGTTAATAAAACAGCAAAATCAATAATCTTTAAAGAAGCCTTAGAGCAACTTCGAAACACATACTTTGGTAGATTAGAAATCTATTATTTTTTAACCAAAGAACGTCGTGATATCGAGTTGTTTAACGGACGTTTTGACGATGAAAAGATGCAAGTTTTAACCAAAACGTTTATAGATATCCCAGACACAAGCGAGGTTTTCCTTTGCGGACCAGAAAAAATGGTACACTTCGTAAGTGACTATTTAGTAAACGCAGGTTTACCTAAAGAACTCGTGCATTTCGAGTTATTCGTAACAGGTTTATCAGACGAAGATATTAAAAGAGCCGAGCGTCTAGCACAACAAAATGTAGAAGGAACAGAAGTAACCATAGTCGATGGCGGAAAAGAATTCGCCTTCACCATGACCAAAGAGTACGATAACATTCTCGATGCAGCCTTAGGTGCAGGAGCCGATTTGCCATTCGCCTGCAAAGGTGGCGTTTGTAGCACCTGCAAATGCGAGGTCATAGAAGGAAACGTAGAAATGAAAATAAATTATGCGCTAGACGATAAAGAAGTCGCGCAAAACCTGGTGCTAAGCTGTCAAGCAGTACCAACAACAGATAAAGTAATCGTCGATTTTGATGTGTGAGCCAAAGGCGAGCATTCCCATGAAAATGGGAATCTTATCTATATGTAATAATAATTTTAGCGTTACCCAAAAGGGTCAGGCTTTCGGCAGTCGCTTTTTTTGAGAAAAACAAAAAAGAGCTTCAACAAAGCCTCAATCCTTAACGCGCCAACAGCAAAAGGCCAACAGCCAACAGCTAATAAAAAAGAAGTTCAACAAGCTAAAAGCCAAAAGCTAGTAGCTAAAAGCTTAAGATTATGAGTGAAGAACAAGTAAAAAATTTAGAAGAACAATTCGAAGCACGTATCGCAAGAGACGAGAAAATCGAACCAAAAGATTGGATGCCAGAAAAATATCGTAAAACGCATATTAGGCAAATGTCGCAACACGCACATTCCGAAATTGTAGGTATGCTTCCAGAAGGTAACTGGATTACAAGAGCACCTTCTTTAAGACGTAAAGTAGCATTGCTTGCAAAAGTTCAAGACGAAGCTGGACATGGATTATATCTATATTCAGCAACCGAAACTTTAGGTATTTCTAGAGAAGAAATGTACGAGCAGTTACATACAGGTAAAGCAAAATATTCATCTATTTTTAACTATCCAACAATAACTTGGGCAGATATGGGAGCCATTGGCTGGTTAGTTGATGGTGCAGCAATTATTAATCAAGTGCCATTATGTAACACGTCTTATGGACCATACGCAAGAGCAATGATTCGTGTGTGTAAAGAAGAAAGTTTCCACCAACGTCAAGGGTATGAAATCATGATAAAATTGGCAAACGGAACACCAGAACAAAAGGAAATGGCACAAGATGCTTTAAATCGTTGGTGGTGGCCAAGTTTAATGATGCTTGGACCAACAGATGCAGAGTCAATCCATACAGCACAATCTATGAAATGGAAACTAAAACGTAAGTCTAACGACGATTTACGTCAGCAGTTCATAGATCAAACCGTTCCGCAAGCAGAATTAATTGGTTTAACCATTCCAGATCCAGATTTAAAATGGAATGAAGAACGCCAAAGTTATGACTTTGGAGAAATCGATTGGGACGAGTTTTGGCAAGTGGTAAAAGGTCATGGACCAATGAATAAGGAACGCATGAAAGCAAGAGTAAATGCATGGGAAGAAGGTGAATGGGTTAGAGACGCAGCAATGGCTCATGCGGAGAAGAAACAAGAAAGAAAAGAGAAGAAAGCGGTTTAATAAAGTTAAATAGTCAATGACTTTTGATTTAAAAATCAGTTAGCAAATAATCACCACGTTGAAATGCAGAATAATAAAATGAAATCGTTAAGAATTTTTGAAGCCTTGGAAAAAATTTAGATTTTATTTTGAGGTTTTAAAACTCTAAAAGAAGTTTTAAAAATTCCTCATTTCAACTTGAACTTTTGGTTCGTTTTGTTTCAAGACAAAATGAACATTAAGAAAAAAGAAAACATAAATATAATTAACAAGATACCTGTTCTCACAGGCATTAGAAATTATGTCAACAAAAAATTGGCCCTTATGGGAAGTCTTCGTAAGAAGTAAAAACGGATTAGAACATCGTCACTGCGGAAGTTTACACGCAGCAGATGAGGAAATGGCATTAGAAAACGCAAGAGATGTCTACACTAGAAGAAGCGAAGGTGTAAGTATTTGGGTGGTAGAATCTAAGCATATTACAGCATCCAATCCTGAGAATAATGGTGAAATGTTTGAACCTGCTCAAGATAAAGTATATCGTCATCCAACATTTTACGATTTACCAGACGAAGTAAAGCATATGTGATAAATCTTTGATTTGTCATCCTGAACTTGTTTCAGGATCTTATCAAATGAAACAATTAAAATGAAAAACGAAAACTTATACAAATACATACTTGGTATAGCAGACAATTCACTTATTCTTGGACAAAGACTAGGAGAGTTAACAGGTCACGGACCAAGCTTAGAAACAGATATTGCCTGTACTAATATTTCACTAGATTTATTTGGTCAAGTACGCAGCTATTACCAATATGCAGCAAAAATAGCTGGTGATAATAGAACCGAAGATGATATTGCAATGCTTCGTAAAGAAAGAGAATATGTAAATGTGTTATTGGTAGAACAACCAAATACCAATTTTGCATATACTATTGCACGTCAGTTTTTGTTCGATGTGTATCACTTTCTCTTTTTAACTCAATTGGAAAAAAGTAAGGATTTAACGCTTTCAGCAATTGCAACAAAGTCGCTAAAAGAAGTAAGCTATCATCAACGTTTTTCTACCGATTGGTTAAAACGATTGGGAGATGGAACAGCTGAAAGTAAAGAAAAAATGCAAGAAGCCATAGATGGTTTATGGACCTACACAGATGAGCTTTTTCATCAAACCGAAGCAGATATAGCTATGGTTTCAGAAGGTGTTGGTGTAGATGTAACCAAACTAAAGGAAGCATATTACGAGAAAGTAGAAGCGGTTTTAAAAGAAGCAACTTTAACTGTTCCGGAATCTAAGTGGTTTCAAAAAGGAGGGAAACAAGGTATTCATACAGAACATTTAGGATATTTATTAAGCGATTTACAATACATGCAGCGTACCTATCCAAATATGGAATGGTAACAAATCATTGATTTGTCATCCTGAACTTGATTCAGGATCTCATAAAAAATAATATGACAACAACAGAGCAAAACATAGAATCAATATTAATTCCAATTCTGGAAAAAGTGTCTGATCCTGAAATTCCAGTATTATCCATTATGGATATGGGAGTTGTCCGTTCTGCTGTCATCGAAAATAATAAAGTGAAAGTTCAAATCACACCAACCTATAGTGGTTGTCCAGCAATGGACGTGATTGGTGACGATATAAAAGCAGCTTTAAAAACCGCAGGATATGATTCTGAAATAGAATTAATCCTTGCACCAGCTTGGACAACCGATTGGATTACACCAAGAGGACGAAAAGCGCTAGAAGATTACGGTATTGCAGCACCTTTAAATGCAGAAGCAGATAAAGACGTGTTGCTAAATGGAAAACGATTGGTGAAATGTACTAATTGTGGTTCCACAAATACAAGATTAGTAAGTCAGTTTGGTTCTACAGCATGCAAAGCACAATTTCAGTGCGACGATTGCCAAGAGCCTTTCGATTATTTTAAATGTTTGAAATGACAACATATTGTCATTCTGAACTTGATTCAGGATCTCATCAAAAAAATAGAACTGAAATTTTTAAATAAAACGATTTGTCATTCCGCATTTGATGCAGAATTCAAAATAAAAAACATATGAGTAAAAGCATTCTTTTAAAAATAGAAAATAAAATAGCTTACATCACGCTAAACAGACCAGAAGTATTTAATAGTATTAATCGCGAAATGGCATTTCTATTTCAAGATACTTTAGATACTTGCGAAGCAAATGCAGACGTTAGAGCCATTGTAATCACTGGAGCAGGAAAAGCGTTTGGTGCTGGTCAAGATTTAAAGGAAGTTACAGATCCAGACTTAAATCCTGGTTTCAAAAAAATATTAGACGAGCACTATAATCCAATAATAATGAAAATTCGTGCTATAAAAAAGCCAATTATCGCAGCAGTAAATGGTGTTGCAGCTGGAGCAGCAGCCAATATTGCTTTAGCTTGTGATATTGTTGTAGCACATGAAAAAGTGAATTTTATTCAAGCATTTAGTTTAATAGGCTTAATTCCAGATAGTGCAGGAACGTATTTTTTACCTCGATTAATCGGTTTTCAAAAAGCGCAAGCATTAGCTATGTTAGGTGATAAGATTGGAGCTGAAGAAGCAGAAAAAATGGGAATGATTTACAAAATGATTCCATTAGAAAATTTTGAAGAAGACGTTAATAAACTCGCTTTAAAATTAGCAAACATGCCAACCTTAGCTCTAGGTAAAATTAAAGAAGCATTTAATGCATCATTAACCAATACTTTAGAGCAACAACTGGCTTTAGAATCTAAATTACAAATAGAAGCAGCAAGTAGTAATGATTATGCCGAAGGTGTTGCTGCATTTATTGAAAAACGTAAACCAAATTTCAAAGGCAATTAAATAACAGTTTTGTCATTCTGCACGTGATGCGGAATCCATAAAAAAGAAATAAATGAACGTAGGAATAATAGGATCTGGCACAATGGGAAGCGGCATAGCACAAGTTGCTGCAACTGCTGGTTGTAAAGTAAAATTATACGATACCAATCAAGCGGCTTTAGATAAAGCTAAAGCGAGTTTGGAGAAAATTTTAAATCGTTTAATTGAAAAAGGACGAATAAATACAGAAGAAAAAAACAGAATTCAATCTAACATTTCTTATGTAGATAGTCTTAAAGATTTAGCAGATGCTAACTTAACGATCGAAGCTATTATTGAAAACCTAGACATTAAGAAAAAAGTCTTTTCAGAATTAGAAAGTTATGTTGCATACGATTGCATCATAGCATCAAACACATCAAGTTTATCCATAGCATCCATTGCAGCTTCACTACAAAAACCAGAACGCTGTGTCGGAATTCATTTTTTCAATCCAGCACCTTTAATGAAATTGGTGGAGGTTATTCCTGCTATTCAAACCTCAAAAGAAGTGCTTGAAAAAGCCATTCAAACGATTTCCAATTGGAAAAAAGTTGTGGCTGTTGCTAAAGACACACCAGGTTTTATTGTAAACAGAGTCGCAAGACCTTTTTATGGCGAAGCATTAAGAATATATGAAGAAGGATTGGCAGATTTTACAACCATAGATTACAGTTTAAAAAGTTTAGGTGGTTTCAGAATGGGACCATTTGAGTTGATGGATTTTATAGGAAATGATGTTAATTATACAGTAACCGAAACCGTATTTACAGCATTTTATTTCGATCCAAGATATAAACCAGCATTCACACAAAAGCGTTTTGCAGAAGCAGGATATTTAGGACGTAAATCAGGAAAAGGTTATTATGATTATTCTGAAGGAGCTGTAAAACCAGAACCAAAAGAAGATAATGATGTAGCAGAACAAATATGCAACAGAGTTTTAGTCATGTTAATCAATGAAGCAGCAGACGCACTATTCTTAAATATTGCTTCAGCAGAAGATATAGATAATGCTATGACCAAAGGTGTCAACTATCCAAAAGGGTTATTGGCTTGGGCAGATGAAAAAGGCATCGATTGGTGTGTTAATAAAATGGATGAATTATATAACGAGTACCACGAAGATAGATACCGTTGCAGTCCATTATTACGTAAAATGAATAGAGAAAACAAAACGTTTTTTTAATTAGAGAGGAATTAGGGATTAGGAAATAGGCATTAGTATGAAAAGTAATTACCATTTTAAATTTGAGGATTTAATAGTATATCAAAAAGCTATGGACTTTGGAGAAGTGGTTGATGAACAAGTAAAACAATTTCCTAATCACGAATTATATGCTTTGTCTTCGCAATTTAGAAGAGCAGCAGATTCTATTGCTTTAAACCTTGCAGAAGGATATCCTGGTTCAGATGCTCAATTTGTTAAGCATATTAATCATGCTATTCATAGTGCTAATGAATGTGTAAGTTGTAGTACCAAAGCTAAAAGAAGAAAGTATGTTAGTTTTGAACAGAATGAAAATAATAGAAAATTAATTTCTGAATTAACTAAAATGATGTCATCATTAAGAAATAAAATTATTGAACGAAATAAGACTAATCCCTAATACCAAATCCCTAATGCCTTTAACTGGAGACCAAATCCCACATAAAATGTTATCCCAAGATGCCTACAGCACGTGGCTAGGAATCGAAATCCTAGAATGCGAAATAGGTCGCTGTAAAGTAGCAATGACTGTAAGAAAAGAAATGCTAAATAGCATGGGTAAAGCACATGGCGGAATCAGTTATTCCTTAGCTGATACAGCTTTTGGCTTTGCAGCAAATACACATGGTAAATATGCAGTGTCTATAGAAACAAGCATTAATCATATTGAAGCATTGGAAGAAGGCGATTATTTAACAGCAGAATCTGTAATAGAAAACGTAAAAAATAAATTAGGTTTCAATATTATTGAAGTAAAAAGAGGAGAAGAATTAGTTGCACTTTTTAAAGGTGTGGTTTATAGAACAAGTAAATCTTGGGAAGAATAGTATAGAATTAAAGCACTAACAAAATTAAAAAGTCAAGTCCCTATTTCAATTCATAGAATTGAACATTGAAATGCAGAAATAATGAATGAAGGAATGTAGATGCAAAGCGAAGCTTTAAGCACGTAATTCCGAAAGAGAATGTTGCTTTAGCAATTTCCTCATTTCAATATGATTTTTTGGTTCGTTTTGTATCAAGACAAAATGAATAGAAGAAAAAAGAAATAACAATATAAAAGCTCCTGTCTAAGCAGGCATTAATTATGAAAGAAGCATACATAATAGACGGAATTAGAACACCAATAGGAAACTACAAAGGCACTTTATCTGCTGTTCGTACAGACGATTTAGGCGCTTTAGTAATTTCAGAAGTTGTAAAACGTAATCCAAACATCCCAAAAGAAGCATACGACGATGTTATTATGGGTTGTGCCAACCAAGCAGGAGAAGACAATCGTAATGTTGCACGTATGTCTTCACTCTTAGCAGGATTACCATATACCGTTCCTGGCGAAACCGTTAACCGACTTTGTAGTTCAGGATTATCAGCAATTATTCATGCTAATCGTGCCATAAAAACAGGCGATGGAGATGTTTTTATTTCTGGTGGAGTAGAAAACATGACACGCGGACCATACGTTATGGCAAAACCATCATCAGCATTTGGAGGCGATTCAAAAATGTATGATTCTACTTTCGGATGGCGATTTGTAAATCCGAAAATGCACGAAATGTATGGCACAGATGGCATGGGAATGACTGCAGAAAACTTAGTAGAAAAATATAATATATCTCGCGAAGACCAAGATAAATTCGCACTTTGGAGTCAGCAAAAGGCAACCAAAGCACAAGAAAACGGACGACTAGCAAAAGAAATAGTTACTGTCGAAATTCCGCAACGTAAAAAAGACCCAATTCAATTTTCAAAAGATGAGTTTGTAAAACCAACAACATCTCTTGAGGTTTTAGGAAAACTAAGAGCAGCCTTTAAAAAAGAAGGCGGAAGCGTAACTGCAGGAAATTCTTCAGGATTAAACGATGGAGCAGCAGCAACCATTATTGCGAGTGAAGATGCGGTGAAAAAGTATAATTTAAAACCATTAGCAAGAATAGTGAGTTCTGCAGTGGTTGGTGTCGAGCCAAGAATCATGGGTATTGGTCCAGTGCAAGCGTCTAATAAAGCATTAGAAAAAGCAGGTTTAACCATGGACGATATGGATATCATCGAGCTTAACGAAGCCTTTGCGGCACAAGCTTTGGCCTGCATTCGCGCTTGGGGATTAGAAGATAACGACCCAAGAATTAATCCAAATGGAGGTGCCATTGCCATTGGTCATCCACTTGGCGTTACAGGAGCAAGAGTGGCCTATTCTGCGGCTTTAGAGTTGCAGGAGCAGAACAAGAAATATGCGTTGATTACCATGTGTATAGGCGTTGGACAAGGTTACGCGGCAATAATTGAAAATGTAAATATGTAATATAGTTTGGGCGTTACCACAAGGGTCGCGCTTTCACTACTCGCTCTTTTTTAGAAAAACAAAAAGGAGCTCAAACAAACCGTTCAATCGCTAACGCAGCAATCCGCTAAGATTAGTGATTAATTAAAGTTTTGTCATTCTTGCGTAGGCAGGAATCTCTTAGTAAAAAGGAAATAAATTTTGACTAAGAAAGAACATAGCAAGTAAGTGCGTTAGGGATAGAGGCATTTGTTGAAGCTCTTTTTTGTTTTTCACAAAAAAAGCGACTGCCGAAAGCCCGACCTTTAGGTAACGCCAAAAAAGAATAGAAGTCTAATTTAATAGATACCCATTTTCGTGGGCATTAAGATGGAAAAGATAAAACATTACGTTCAAGGTTCTTGGACAACAGGAAAAGAAGAAGGAACACCAATCTTAGATGCAGTAACTGGCGAAGCATTCACTAGCGTTGCAATAGAAGGATTAGACGTTCCTGAAATTTTAAACTACGGACGAACAAAAGGAGGAGAAGTACTTCGTAAAATGACCTTTCAAGAGCGTGGAAACATGCTTAAAAAACTAGCATTATATCTTACCAAAAGAAAAGATGCTTTTTACGATTTAAGTTATAGAACAGGAGCAACCAAAGTAGATAGTTGGATAGATATTGAAGGTGGTTTTGGTAACCTGTTTGCAAACGCGTCGTTACGAAAATTGTTTCCTAATCAACCCTATCACGTAGAAGGCGATGCTATCGATTTGTCTCGTGGTGGACGCTTTATGGCGCATCATATTATGGTGCCTAAAAAAGGAGTTGCAGTGCATATTAATGCTTTTAACTTCCCAGTTTGGGGCATGTTAGAAAAATGTGCGGTAAACTGGATGGCTGGAGTTCCTGCGGTAGTGTTACCTGCACCTTCATCATCTTATTTAGCAGAAGCAGTTGCAAGAACCATTATAGATTCTGGAATTTTGCCAGAAGGCGCATTACAAATCATAAACGGAACGGTTAAAAATATTCTAGACACTGTAGAATCCCAAGATGTAGTTACCTTTACAGGTTCTGCACAAACCGGACGCTTATTAAAAGCGCATCCAAGATTAATTCAAGAATCTGTACCTTTTACTATGGAAGCCGATTCTTTAAATGCTTCTATTTTAGGAGAAGATGCGGTTCCTGGAACACCAGAATTCGACTTGTTTATTAAAGAAGTTAGAAAGGAAATGACGGTTAAAGCAGGTCAAAAATGTACTGCCATTAGACGCATCATTGTTCCTGAGAAATTAGTAGACGATGTAGAAACTGCATTAGCAAAACAACTAGATAAAGTAACTATTGGAGACCCAAGATTAAAAGAGGTGAGAATGGGTTCTTTAGTTAGTCATCAACAAGTACAAGCAGTTCGAGATTCAGTAAATGATTTGTCAAAAGAAGCACAAATTGTATACGGTAATTTAAACGAAATTAATACCATTGGAGCAGATGCCAAAAAAGGCGCATTTATTAGTCCGATTTTATTACGAGCAGATAACCCATTTCAAAATACAGTCATTCACGAACGTGAAGCATTTGGACCAGTAAGTACCATCATGCCTTATAAAAACCTAGACGAAGCCATTACTTTGGCGCAAATGGGAAAAGGATCGTTAGTGTCTTCTATTGCTACCAATGATGATAAAATCGCTAAAGAGTATGTGATAAATGCAGCATCTCATCATGGTAGAATTTTAGTTTTAAATAGAGAAAGTGCGAAGCAAAGTACAGGTCATGGTTCGCCATTACCATATTTAGTTCATGGCGGTCCAGGACGTGCTGGTGGAGGTGAAGAAATGGGAGGCATGCGAGGTATTAAACATTATTTACAACGTACAGCCATTCAAGGTTCGCCTACAACGATAACGGAAATTACAGGAATTTACCAGCAAAATGCAAAATACAAGGAAGCAGAACAGCATCCGTTTCAATACCATTGGGAAGACATCCAACCAGGAATGTCATTAAAAACCCATAAGCGTACATTAACTGATAATGATATTCAAAATTTTGCCAATTTAACTTGGGATCATTTTTATGCACATACTGATATTACATCTTTAGATGGAAGTATTTTCGAAAAGAGAACAGCGCATGGTTATTTCATTATTTCAGCAGCAGCAGGATTATTTGTGTATCCAAATAAAGGACCAGTTGCAGCCAATTATGGTTTAGATAGTATTCGTTTTTTAAGACCATTATATCATAACGATACTATTTATGTACGTTTAACCTGCAAGGAAAAAGTAGATAGAGATGTTGCTTCTGCAGAACACCCAAGTGGTATTGTAAAATGGCACGTTGAGGTATTTGATGCTAATTTTGAAAACCGTCCCGAAAGTCAGAAAACAGAAAAAGATAGTCCGTTAGTAGCTGTCGCAACCATATTAACGATGGTGGAGAAAAAGCAAGAAACCTTTGTGGAGATGACTTCGGAAAAAATTGACGAATGTCTTTCTAATTTAAAAGCAGATGCTAAACCTAAATGGGGAATTATGACGCCACAACACATGATTGAGCATTTAGAATATACCTATAAAATTGCTTCAGGTGAAATTCAAGATTTTGATGTCAATACACCAGAAAAGATTTTAGAAAAAGTACATCATAGTTTATATAACTACGATAAATTCCCGAAGAACAGTCAATTTCCACATTTAGAAAAAGACACATTAGATGATTTAAAGCATGCTGATTTAGAAACAGCAATTGAAAAATTTAAAGAACAACGCGAAAAATATATTGAATTTCATAAAGAGAATCCAGATGTTAAATTGAAGAATTTAGTCTTCGGTGAATTAAATAAATACGAAGCGTATTTATTAGAAAGAAAACATTTGAATCATCACTTTGAGCAATTTAATTTGCTTTAACAAATTGAATTGCTCAAAGCACCCGAGAAATCGGGTGTCTTGAAACTAAAAGCAGTAAGTTGAAATATTGCAGTTTTCAAAGCAAATAACTATGAAACATTACATCTATATAATAACAAATAAAAAGGATGGTGTTTTGTATATTGGAGAGACAAAAAATTTAAAAAAAAGAATTTATCAGCATAAAAATAAAGTCCATCCAACTACATTTTCTGCAAGGTATAATTTAGATAAACTTGTTTACTCAGAAGAGTTTGAGACAAAAGAAGAAGCTAAATTAAGAGAAAAGCAAATGAAAAAATGGAATAGAGCTTGGAAAATAGAATTGATAGAAGAACAAAATGCAAAGTGGTTGGATTTGTATAATAAAATTAAGTAGAACTAAAATTAATAAGATTCCCGTTTTCACGGGAACACTATCGTGATGACAGAACCATACGTAAAACAAACCATAAAAAACGAAGTAGGATACATAGAATTTTTTCATCCTGCTCACAATTCTTTGCCAGGTAATATTCTGGCAGAATTAGCACAAACTATAACAGATGCAGGAACTAACGATGCTATTAAAGTTATCGTGCTTAAAAGTGGAAAAGACAGAACCTTTTGCGCAGGAGCCAGCTTTAAAGAATTAATAAATATTAATGATGCAGCAACAGGGAAAGTATTCTTTTCTGGCTTTGCTAATGTGATTAACGCTATGCGTAAATGTCCAAAATTTATAATTGGTCGCATACAAGGTAAAACTGTTGGCGGTGGAGTAGGATTAGCAGCTTCAACCGATTATTGTATGGCTTCAAAATATGCAGCTATAAAATTAAGCGAGCTAAATATTGGAATTGGACCATTTGTTGTTGGGCCAGCAATAGAGCGTAAAATTGGTTTAAGCGGTATGTCGCAAATCGCAATAGATGCTAATAGTTTTTATCCTGCAGAATGGGCAAAACAAAAAGGATTATTTACACATGTTTTCGAAAGTAATGAAGAACTAGATGAAGCTGTTAAAGCAACAGCAGAACATTTATGTACTTATAATCCAGATGCCATGCAAGAAATGAAAAAAGTCTTTTGGCAAGGTACAGATCATTGGGATGATTTACTTGCTGAGCGTGCTGCAACCAGTGGAAAACTTGTGCTTTCAGAATTTACAAAAGAGAAACTAAAAGGGTTTAAATAAACTTTTAGTTATTCAATGTAAATAATACTGTGCTTAGGTATGGTGATGCCTTGTTTTAAAACAACAAAGTTAGAAGTTACAGCCCAGATAGTAGTATTTACACTTATTAATTTGTTGGTGCTGTCTCTAAAGTAAATTTTTACTTTAGTTTTTAATAAGTTACCTAATTGAGAAGCGCGTTCTAAATAATGAGATCTAAGTTTTCTCTTTTTTGAACTTAGTAAAGTTTCTGTTTTAGAAAATTTTATTTGAGGTATCTCTTCTTTTTGTATAGTTAAAGATGATGTTGGGTAATTCATAAATTAAAGTTTTGTTAGGGAATAGTATGCTTAAATATACAAAACCTTACATTTTATTGTCATTTTTATAGGTATTTAACATTTTTTAAAAATTTTGTATTACTATGGTTTATAGTTTTAATGGGTTTATTCCAGTTGTTCACGAGTCAAGTTTCGTGCATCCTTTGGCTGCAGTCACCGGAAATGTTATTATTGGTAAAAACTGTTACATTGGTCCGGGAGCAGCTATTCGTGGAGATTGGGGACAAATTATTTTAGAAGATGGTGTTAATGTACAAGAAAATTGTACAGTGCATATGTTTCCAGGTAAATCTATCACATTAAAAGAAAGTGCTCATGTTGGTCATGGAGCCATAATTCATGGTGCAAATTTAGGACGTAATTGTCTAATTGGAATGAACACTGTAATCATGGACGATGCCGAAATTGGAGATGAAAGTATTGTTGGAGCGATGGCATTTGTAAAAGCCGAAACTATAATTCCAAATCGTAGCTTGGTCGTTGGTAATCCTGCAAAAGTAATAAAGCAAGTAAGTGATGAAATGATTGCATGGAAAACAAAAGGCACGGAATTATATCAACAATTACCAGGAGATTGTCATGAAACACTTAAAGCAGTTGAGCCACTTCGAGAAGTTCCAGAAAACATGAAAGTTCAAGATGATGTTTATAAAACGCTTAGGGAAACGTTTAAAAAATAGATTAAATAGTTACATTACTATTAGCAAGTTTATTTTTTTTATAAGTCATGGGAGATATACCTTTTATTTTTTTAAACGATTTGTAGAAATGTTCGTAAGTATTAAAACCACTTTGGAAAGCAACACTTTGTAAACTATCGATACTTTTAATTATTTTTAATGAATATTTAATACGTTCTTCCATTATATAATTTACAGGAGTAACTCCAAAAGTCTCTTTAAATCTGCTGAAGAGTTTTGTTTTTCCAAAACCAGAAATACGCACCAAATCATTTATAGTAATTTTATTTCTTAAATTCGTTTTTATATAGCTTATTGTTTTTTCTAAATTCCTATCTTTTATTTTATTCCTCACATTTTCTACCAACAGTGATCCAGCTTCAGTTTGTAGCACTCTCAAAATTAACTCTCGTAAAATAACATTGTTAATTCTAGAACTAAGTCCAGTATTGCCTAATTTTAAATATTTGTAAAAGCGTTCGAAGCTTTCAATAGTGTTAGAATCATTAGAAATAAAATGAGAATGTTTTTCATTTAAAGTATAATCAAAATTTGTTTTCCAAGCTTCGTCTTCCATTAATTCTAGTACTAGATTTTCAATAAATTTAGGTTCAACATCAAGCACTAGGCATTTTGTTGGGTTAGAAAAACTAGCGTTACTTATTTCTACAGTTTGAGTTATGTTAATTTCTGGAATAAATACCATGCCTGGAAAAAACTCAACCTTAACATTTTTAGAAACAACTGTTTTGTGTCCCGAAAGCATTATAGTAATCATGTATTTATCAAAAGTAAATAGAATGTCCTTGCAAGGAGAGTTTGTTTCGTAAATGGTTAATAGTCCATTATCAAACTTATATTCTGTGCTTTTCTCAATAAAAATTTTTCTCTCAATTTTCATATTATGAATTATAGTTAATAAAAGAGGTGTATAATTCAAATATACGTAATTTTAATAGTTAAAAATTGTTAAATGTGTTATAGTTTGAGTAATGCGTATAATAATTCAATAATTTTTTCTTTTTGAATGGTAATTTGGTGCAAAGTTGTTTTAACTCATAAAATAATAACTAAATAAATAATTTCTAAACCTTATCATGAAAACGTACAATACAATAATAGGAGGAAAACAAATAACGGCAAAAAACACCTTTGAAGTTAAAAATCCTGCTACCGAAGAACTTATCGGTCACGCACCAATTTCTACCAAAACAGAAGTAGAACAAGCAGTTAATGCTGCAAAAAAAGCACAGCCAAGTTGGGCTGCTTTAGAAGATGATGTGAGAAAAGACTATATAATGAAAGTTGCAGATGTACTTTCTAATAATACAGAAATATTAGCAAGATGGATAACAAAAGAACAAGGGAAACCTTTGGCTGGGCCTGGTTCTATGTTTGAAATGGAAGCGTGTGTTGGTTGGACTCAAGTTCCAGCATCTTTAGATTTGCCTGTTGAGGTTGTTTTTGAAGATGACACTAGGCGAGACGAATTACATAGAAAACCAATAGGTGTTGTAGCAGCAATAGCACCTTGGAATTGGCCTTTAATGATTGCTATTTGGCAAATAATTCCAGCAATTAGAGCAGGAAATACGGTTGTTTTAAAACCTTCGGAATATACTACAATTGGTACTCTAGAAATGGTAAGATTAATTAATGAAGTGTTGCCTGCTGGAGTTTTAAATACGGTAAGTGGTCCAGGAGAAATTGGAGCAGAGTTAGTTGCTAATAAAGATGTTGGTAAAGTAATGTTCACTGGATCTAACAGTACTGGTGAAAAAATTATTAAGGCTACTGCTGGGAATATGACGCGTTTAACTTTAGAATTAGGAGGTAACGATGCTGCAATTATAATGGAAGATATAAATGCTGAAGCTATAGCTGAAGGTTTATTTTGGGGGTCGTTTTTAAATATGGGACAAACATGTGCTTGTGCCAAACGATTGTATGTTCATGAGAGTAAATATGAAGAAGTAATTAGTGTTCTTAGTGATTTGGCTCAAAAAATGCCTATGGGAAATGGTTTAGACGAAGGTGTTGTTTTAGGACCAATTCAAAATAAAATGCAGTATGATAAAGTGGTGGACTTGGTAGAAGATGCTAAAGCAAATAACGCTCGAATAGTTTGTGGAGGATCTGCCAAAGAAGGGAAAGGTTTTTTCTATCCAATTACAATTATAGCAGATGTTACAGATGGAACAAGAATAGTAGACGAAGAGCAATTTGGACCTGTTTTACCAATTATTAAATATTCGAATATTGAAGAAGCTATAAAAAGTGCTAATAGGTTAGAAGCTGGTTTGGGAGCTTCAGTTTGGTCTTCAAATATAGACGAAGCTAAAAAAGTGGCAGCAAGAGTAGAAGCAGGAACCGTTTGGATAAATCAACATGGAGCAATACATCCAATGGTTCCTTTTGGAGGAATTAAAGGATCTGGTTATGGAGTAGAGTTTGGAGTAGATGGACTAAAATCTGTAACTCAGCCACAAGTAATTAGTATTAATAAAGCTTAATTTTTAATATGATTTACAATAAAAAAATAGAAACGTTACCATTAGAAGAACTTAGAAAACTTCAAAACCAACGTTTAGCAACCATGCTTAATCGTATTTATACAAAAGTGCCTTTTTATAAAAACAAATTCGATGAGTTAGGTATAAGACCAAGTGATATTAAAGGTGTTCAAGATTTGCATTTGTTACCATTTACAAAAAAAACAGACTTAAGAGATCATTATCCTTTTGGGTTGTTTACTTGTGGAGTAGACCAATTAAGTAGAATTCATTGTTCTAGTGGTACAACAGGAAAGCCAACAGTGGTTGGTTATACTAAAAACGATTTAGATGTTTTCGATGAAGTTGTAGCAAGGTCGTTAGCTTGTGCAGGAGCAACACCAGAAATGCGTTTACATAATGCATATGGTTATGGTTTGTTTACAGGAGGTTTAGGTTTACATAGTGGAGCAACAAAAATGGGAATGACAGTAATTCCAGTTTCTGGCGGAATGACAGATAGGCAACTTCAACTTTTAGAAGATTTTCAGTCAGAGGTTATTTGTTGTACGCCTTCGTATGCGCAAACTATTGCTAATGAATGTGAAAAAAGAGGAATAGATCCATCAAGATTCAATTTAAAATATGCCATTCTAGGAGCAGAACCTTGGACAGATGCGATTAGAGATGAAATTGAGCAAAAGTTAAATGTAAAAGCAACTAATATTTACGGGTTAAGTGAAATTATTGGGCCTGGAGTTTCTCAAGAAGATTTTGAAGAGCAAGGTACTGGTAGTTATATATGGGAAGATCATTTTTATCCAGAAATAGTAGATAAAGATACTGGAGAACCTTTGCCTTATGGAGAAGAAGGTGTTTTGGTTTTAACAACATTAACTAAAGAAGCTTTTCCTGTTTTAAGATATTGGACTAATGATATTTGTAGTCTTTCTTACGATAATAGTATAAAACGAACGCATGTAAAAATGAGTCCTATAAAAGGAAGATCAGACGATATGCTAATAATAAGAGGTGTTAATCTTTTTCATACTCAAGTGGAAGATGTAATATCAAATATTGAAGAGTTATCTCCTAATTATCAGCTAATAGTTTCTAAAGATAAAGCTATGGACATAGTAGAAGTTAAAGTAGAAGTGGTAGATAATTCTTTATTAAATAATGAAAGCTTAATAAAAAAGTTTTCAAAAAAAATAAAAGATAATATAGGTCTGTCTATGAAAATTAACCTTCAGGCAATAGGAACAATACCTAGAAGTGAAGGAGGAAAACTCAATAGAATACTTGATAAAAGATAAAATTAAACCTTAAAATTTAACAATATGAATTATGATTATATAGTAGTTGGAGCTGGATCTGCAGGCTGTGTTTTAGCAAATCGCTTGTCTGAAGATGTAAACAATAAAGTTTTATTAATAGAAGCAGGAAGTCCAGATAACGATCCTAATATTCAAGCTCCAGCAGGTTGGCCAGCAACTTGGAATACAGAAAGAGATTGGGCATACATGACGGTTCCTCAAAAAAACGCTGGAAATAAGGTTAAGTATTGGCCAAGAGGAAAAACCTTAGGAGGAAGTAGTAGTATTAACGGTATGATTTACATTAGAGGTCATAAAACAGATTACGATAATTGGGCGTACCAAGGTTGTCAAGGTTGGGATTATGACAGTGTTCTACCATATTTCAAAAAATCTGAAAATTTTGAAAAAGGAGCAAATGAAGCTCATGGAGTAAATGGGCCATTGCACGTCACAACAATTAAAAAGCCTAGTCCAATTTCAGATATTGCAATAGCAGCCTGTAAAGAAGTTGGTTTGCCTGTAACAGACGATTTTAATACAGATATTTGGGGAGCAGGTTTAAATCACATAACGGTAACTCCAGAAGGAGAGCGTTGCTCGGCAGCTAAAGCTTTTTTAGTACCTGCACTTTCTCGCGAAAACTTAACAGTAATTACTAATGCACAAGCACAAAAACTGACCTTTAATGGTAAAAAATGCTCGGGTCTTGTATATAAAAAAGATGGAGAATTACATGAAGTTAGCTGTACTAAAGAAGTTATTTTATCTGGAGGAGCAATTGGTTCGCCTCAATTATTAATGCTTTCTGGTGTTGGTAATGCTAAAGATTTAAATGAGCATGGTATTGATAGCGTTGTAGATTTGCCTGGAGTTGGACAAAATTTACACGATCATATTTTGGTGAGTGTTATTTTTGAAGCTAAACAGCAAATTCCTGCTCCACAAGCAAATTTATTAGAAGCACAGTTGTTTTGGAAAAGTAAACCAGAAATGATTGTTCCAGATTTACAGCCTCTATTTATGGGATTGCCTTATTATAGTCCAGGCTTAGAAGGACCTGCAAATGCATTTACATTATGTGCAGGATTGGTGCGTCCAGTAAGTAGAGGAGAAATAAAATTAAATTCAGCAAATGCGGAAGATGATCCATATTTAGATCCAAATTATCTAGGAGAACAAGCAGATTATGATGCTATTTACGAAGCGGTCAAACTATGTCAGCAACTTGGTCGTACAAAAGCAATGTCAGAATGGATGAAAGAAGAAGTATATCCAGGAAATAATAAAAGTGAAGCAGAAATCGAAGATTATATAAGAAACTCTTGCGAAACTTACCATCACATGGTAGGCACTTGTAAAATGGGAATCGATAGTATGTCTGTTGTAGATCCAGAATTAAAAGTACGTGGTATCGAAGGTCTTCGTGTGGCAGATGCTTCAATCATGCCAACAATAATTTCAGGTAATACTAATGCTCCAGCTATTATGATTGGTGAAAAAGCTGCAGATATGATTTTAAAAGGCTAATCTTAAGTCTTGATAATGTAACAGATTTGAGTGTTAAGAAGCACTCAAATCTATTACATTAGTTTCTTTTCCTGTAGAAAGCGTAATTAAACTCTGTACGTTTCCTAAATAAGGTAATAACGTTAATTTCGAAATAATAAAAGTCTCGTAAGCTTCAATATCTTCAACAACAAGCTTTAAAAGATAATCAAAATTCCCACTAACTCTGTGGCACTCTACCACTTCAGGAAAATTGTTTATTTCGTTTACAAATTTCTCTAAATAACTTCGGGTATGTCCTTGCAAAGTGATGCCAATAAAAACTGTAAGTTTTAGTCCTATTTTCTTTTTGTCTAAAACGGCAACATATTTTTTAATATAACCTTCTTTTTCTAATTTTTTAATACGCTCAAAAATTGGTGATGTAGTCATTCCTAATTCCTTAGCAATGCTTTTTGTTGTTCTATTACTATTCGCTTGTAGAATATTTAAAATTTGAGTGTCTATTTTATCAAGAGTATTTAACATAAGGAAATAATATTTTAAAGACGATTATATTTAGATGTAAAAGTAAATTATTCTTTTATTTTAACATTAATAAGAATAAAATTCTTTTTACGATTTATTTTAAAGTTTTTAACAATTGCAGATTCTAATATTTATTATCTTTATTTCTTGAAATAAAAAGATATTTAACTTGAAGAATTTTGAATTAAAAATGCCCAAAATGGGCGAAAGTATAACGGAAGGAACCATCATCAATTGGTTAATTTCTGAAGGAGATAGTTTTGATGAAGGAGATATTATTCTTGAAGTAGCTACAGATAAAGTAGATAACGAAGTACCTGCGCCAGCATCTGGAGTATTGGTTAAAACCTTATTTCAAGCAAAAGATGTTGTTCCGGTTGGAGAAGTAATTGCTGTGTTAGAAGTTTCAGAAGAGGTAAAAACTTCTAATGAAACAAAGGTCTCGTCGAGCGCTGTCGAGACGTCTAAAAAGAAACAAAAGACACCAAAAAGACCAAAACCAGTTCAGCAAGCATCAGCTTCAACTTCATTTTCAACATCAAATTCAAATACATTCTTTTCACCATTAGTACTCGAAATTGCAAAAGAACATCATATTAGTTTTGAAGAATTAGCCAGAATACCGGCAACAGGTCATGAAGGCAGATTGCGTAAAAGTGATGTGTTTCAATATATAGAAGAAGGCAGGCCATACAAATTTGCACAACCAGTAGCCGAAAAAGATCCTACGGCTTATCGTATTCCGCAATTGCAGTTCGATAAAGGCAAAGGTAAAGTGATTGAAATGGATCGCATGCGCCAAATGATTGCAGATCATATGGTGTATTCAAAGCACACGTCGCCACACGTTACAGCTTATGTTGAGGCAGATTTAACCAATATGGTAAATTGGCGAAATGCTAATAAAGTGGCGTTTCAAGAAAAGTATGGTGAGCGTTTAACCTTTACACCATTATTTGTTGAAGCCGTAGCAAAAGCAGTAAAAGATTTCCCAAATATTAATGCTTCGGTAGATGGTAATAGCATTATAGTAAAAGAAGACATCAATATTGGTATGGCAACCGCATTACCAAGCGGAAACTTAATAGTTCCTGTGGTAAAAAATGCAGACACGAAAGATTTAAAAACCATTGCCAGCAATGTTAATGAACTTGCAGGAAAAGCAAGAGAAAATAAATTGGCAGGAGACGATATAAAAGGCAGTACGTTCACAATATCAAATGTTGGAACTTTTGGTAGCGTCATGGGAACACCAATAATAAATCAACCAGAAGTAGCAATTCTTGCCTTAGGAATTATTAAAAAACGACCAGAAGTTATCGAAACCGAAAACGGAGACGAAATCGCAATACGTAGCATGATGTATCTATCATTATCATTCGATCATCGTGTTGTAGATGGTTTCCTTGGTGGAAGCTTCGTAAGACGTGTAGCCGATTATTTCGAGCAATTTGATATCAATAGAGACATTTAATTCCTGCGACGTAGCAATCTCTTAGTAAAAGAGAGAGTATATTAATATAAATAGTATTGTCATTCCATATTTGATACGGAATCCACAATAAAAAATAAGTTTAATTAATGAGATACCCACTTTCGTGTGGGCATAAAATTATGAAACATAACATTTCAATAACAACAGTAACCGAATCTAAAGTTAAAGGCATAGACTTTAACAATATTCCTTTAGGTACAACCTTTACAGATCACATGTTTATTTGTGATTATAACAACGGTGTTTGGGAAAACCCAAGAATAGAACCAATGGGAATGATTCCTACGCATCCAGCAGCCATGGCATTACACTACGGTCAAGCCATTTTCGAAGGCATGAAGGCAACAGTAGATGCAGATGGAAACCCAATGTTATTTAGAGCAGATAAAAATGCAGCACGATTAAATACCAGTGCAGACCGTATGGGAATGCCACATTTCCCAACAGATTTGTTTGTAGAAGGCTTAACAAAATTAGTAGATTTAGAGCGTAACTGGATTCCACCAACCGATGGTAGCGCACTTTATTTAAGACCATTTATGTACGCAGACGAAGCCTTTATAGGTATGCGTGCAGCAACACATTATAAGTTTATAATCATGGCCTCACCAGCAGGACCATTTTTTAGTAAGCGCATTAGGTTGTGGGCCGAAAAACATTATATACGTGCCGTAAATGGTGGAACAGGAGAAGCAAAAGCAGCCGGAAACTACGCCGCAGCCATTCGTCCAACAGAATTAGCAAAAGCAAAAGGATTCGATCAAGTATTGTGGTTAGATGCTATCGAGCACAAATACATTCAAGAAGTTGGAACCATGAATATTTTCTTTAAAATCGACGGAAAATTCATCACACCAAATCGAGACGGTTCTATATTAGACGGTATCACGCGCATGAGTGTAATCGATATTTTAAGAGATAAAGGTTATCAGGTTACAGAGCGTACAATAACCATAGACGAGATTCAAGAAGCGGCAAAAAATAAAACATTAGAAGAAGCCTTTGGAACAGGAACAGCCGTTGGTATTGCTTACATTCAAGACATTGGAGTAGGCGATGAGGTTATACACGTATCCAACGAAAGTCCAGTAGGTTTAGATGTTAACAATACTTTAAACGCCATTAAAACTGGTAAAATAGAAGATAAATTTGGTTGGATGCTAAAAGTAGAAAATCAGTTAGCTTAAAATTTTTTGGGCGTTACCACAAGGGTCGCGCTTTCCGTTATATCTTTTTTGCTTTTAATGGCAAAAAAGGATGCCACATCAATCGCTAACGCAAACTAACGCTAACAAAAAAATCTTTTATACTAATAAAAAAGATTGATTTTGAGATTATAACAAAATAGATACCTGCTTTCGCAGACATGAATATGAAAAAAGAAACACTAAAAAAAGGATTTTCAAAACTCTGCACAGCAAAAGCTATGGCAGAATTATACGAAGCTAATTTTAAGCAAGTCTCTAAATACGTACACGCTACATCAAGAGGTCACGAAGCTATCCAAATAGCTTTAGGTATGCAGTTATTACCACAGGATTATGCGTTTCCATATTATAGAGATGATGCCATGTTATTATCATTTGGTTTAGAACCTTACGATTTAATGTTGCAATTATTAGCAAAAAAAGACGATCCATTTTCTGGCGGAAGAACGTACTATTCGCATCCAAGTTTAAAAGATGACGATAAGCCAAAAATACCACATCAATCCTCAGCAACAGGTATGCAAACCATACCAGCAACAGGTGTGGCTATGGGAATGAAGTATAAAGAACTACAAGGATTGGATGATTATAGTTTAGAATCGGATCCTGTCAGTTCGAGCGCAGTCGAGAACGCTCTAAATCCAATAACGGTTTGTTCTTTAGGCGATGCCTCAGTTACCGAAGGTGAAATAGCCGAAGCCTTCCAAATGGCAGCTTTAAAGCAAATGCCAATTTTATATTTAGTACAAGATAACGGTTGGGATATTAGTGCCAATGCAGCAGAAACAAGAGCGCAAAATGCTTTTGAATATGCTCAAGGTTTTAAAGGCTTAGAAGCCATTTCAATAGATGGTGCTAACTTTACAGAAAGTTACCAAGCGCTAGAAAAAGTAATAGAAACTATTCGTACAGAACGTAGACCATTTTTAGTACATGCAAAAGTGCCGTTACTAAATCACCACACATCTGGTGTAAGAATGGAATGGTATCGCGACGATTTAGACGAGGCGCGTTCTCGTGATCCATATCCAGTAATAAAACAACAATTATTAGATGCAGGATTTTCAGAACAAGAAGTTGAAGAGATAGAAAATTCCGCGAAAGCGAAAGTACAATCAGATTTTGAAAAAGCCTTAAAAGCCGAAGACCCAAAACCTGAGGATTTATTTACTAACGATTTTGTACCAACACCAATTACTGAAGAGCAAGGAACACGTGCACCAGAAGGTGCAGATAAAGTGGTAATGGTAGATTGTGCCTTATTCGCAGTAGAAGAACTAATGAAAAAGCATAAAGAATGCTTGCTTTACGGTCAAGATGTTGGTGGCAGATTAGGTGGAGTTTTTAGAGAAGCAGCAACATTAGCTCAAAAATTTGGAGACGACCGCGTATTTAATACACCAATACAAGAAGCTTTTATTGTAGGCTCAACTGTTGGTATGAGCGCAGTTGGATTAAAACCAATTGTTGAGGTTCAGTTTGCCGATTATATTTGGCCAGGATTAAATCAGTTATTTACAGAAGTAAGTAGAAGTTGCTATTTGTCTAACGGTAAATGGCCAGTTAGCATGATACTTCGTGTGCCAATAGGCGCCTATGGTAGTGGTGGACCTTATCATTCATCTTCAGTAGAATCTGTAATAACAAATATTAGAGGTATAAAAATTGCCTATCCAAGTAATGGTGCCGATTTAAAAGGTTTGATGAAAGCTGCGTATTACGATCCAAATCCTGTAGTTATTTTAGAGCACAAAGGTTTGTATTGGTCTAAAGTACCAGGAACACAAGGTGCAACATCTGTTGAGCCAAGTGAAGATTATGTTTTACCATTTGGAAAAGCTTGGGTTTTACAAGAAATCTGGAAACAAGAAAATGTAGAAACGTTGACCATTGTTACTTATGGAATGGGCGTACATTGGGCAATGAATGCATCAGAAGAATTAGGCATGCAAGACCAAATTGAAGTCATTGATTTGCGTACGTTATTCCCATTAGATGAAGACACGATTATGAAATCGGTTAAAAAAACAGGAAAGTGTTTAGTTGTTACTGAGGAACCTTCAAATAATAGTTTTGCCAGAGCATTATCTGGAAAAATTCAGGAAGAATGTTTTAAATATTTAGATGCACCAGTAATGACAATTGGTAGTGAAAACATGCCGGCAATACCTTTAAATTCAACTTTAGAGCAAACCATGATTCCTTCAACAGATAAGGTGAAAGCTAAAATTGAACAGCTAATTAATTATTAATTTTATGTCTGTTTAAAAACATATTTTTAATTATAAATAAACTAGGGATTAGTAATTGTACACACAATTATTAATCCCTTTTATTTGCTTTATATTTTTGTTTTGATTTTATGGTATATAAAATCTTAATTAAAAAAAAAGAGCATAAAAATTACTTAAAAAGCGTTTTAAAGTAATAAATAATCTTCTATATTTGAGGTGTAAACTTTAGGAGTAGCTATTAAATTAGTTTGAGAAACATCCTTAGAACCTGATTTGGTTAATACCAACGTAGGAAAAAGTTATGTTCGATAATATGTCGATATACTACCATTCTGGTTTACAATAATATTTTATAAATATGATTGCTATAAAAGTAAACCAAAAAGACCACCACATTTTAGAAAATGTAACCTTACAAACATTTGTTGAACAATTAAAAATTGAAACAAATGGTATTGCTATTGCTATAAATAATGCTGTAATAAAAAAAGCAGATTGGTCTTCAAGATTACTTCAAAATAACGATGATATTTTAATTATAAAATCTACTCAAGGAGGATGATTTTAATTTTAAATGGAAACCAAAAATCTAATGAAGAAAAAAGACACAGCACCAAAGCAAGGACAAATTACCAGAAATCCATTTCCTAATTCTAAAAAGATTTACGTACAAGGTAAAATGCATCCGCAAATTAAAGTGGCAATGCGTGAAATAGCTTTAAGCGATACCGTCGATTCTATGACGAAAAAGAAAACGCCTAACGAGCCTGTTACGGTGTACGATACTTCAGGACCTTATACAGACCCTAATAAAGAAATTAATGTACATGATGGTATTGAACGTATTAGAGAACAATGGATTTTAGATCGCGGTGATGTTGAAGAATTAGACGTCTTTACTTCTAAATATTGTAACGAGCGTTTAAACGATAAAAGTTTAGACCATATGCGATTTAACTTAAAGCATAAACCAAAACGTGCAAAAAAAGGAAAAAACGTTACCCAATTGCACTATGCTAAAAAAGGCATTATAACTCCAGAAATGGAATATATCGCCATTCGTGAAAATCAACGTATAGATGAAATGACGGAGATTAGAAAGCAACATCCAGGTGAACATTTTGGAGCTTCAATTCCAGCTAAAATTACACCAGAATTTGTACGTAGCGAAGTTGCAAGAGGTCGTGCAGTAATACCATCAAACATAAATCATCCAGAAGCAGAACCTATGATTTTAGGGCGTAATTTCTTGGTTAAAATTAATGCAAATATTGGTAACTCTGCAACAACATCGTCAATAGAAGAAGAAGTAGAAAAAGCAGTTTGGGCCTGTCGTTGGGGAGCAGATAATATCATGGATTTATCTACAGGACAAAACATTCACGAAACACGCGAGTGGATTGTACGCAACTCACCAGTACCAGTTGGAACAGTACCAATTTATCAGGCTTTAGAAAAAGTAAACGGTGTTGCCGAAGATTTAACTTGGGAGATTTTCCGTGATACGCTAATAGAACAAGCAGAACAAGGTGTAGATTATTTTACCATTCATGCAGGTGTGTTATTACGTTATGTGCCCATGACAGCAAATCGAGTAACCGGAATTGTTTCTCGTGGTGGATCTATTATGGCAAAATGGTGTTTAGCGCACCATAAAGAAAGTTTTTTATACACGCATTTTGAAGACATTTGCGAAATCTTAAAATCTTACGATGTAGCCTTTTCATTAGGCGATGGTTTACGTCCAGGTTCGGTAGCAGATGCTAATGATGAAGCGCAATTTGCAGAGTTAGAAACCTTGGGTGAATTAACACAAATTGCACGTAAACACGAAGTGCAATGTTTTATAGAAGGTCCAGGTCATGTACCAATGCATATGATTAAAGAAAACATGGAAAAGCAAATTGAAGTTTGCGACGAAGCGCCTTTTTACACTTTAGGTCCGTTAACAACAGATATTGCTCCAGGTTACGATCATATTACATCGGGTATTGGAGCAGCCATGATTGGTTGGTACGGTTGCGCTATGTTATGTTACGTAACACCAAAAGAACATTTAGGTTTGCCTAATAAAGAAGATGTTCGCGTTGGTGTAGTTACCTATAAATTAGCAGCACATGCTGCCGATTTAGCAAAAGGACATCCAGGATCACAACATAGAGACAATGCATTAAGTATGGCACGATTTGAGTTTCGTTGGGAAGACCAATTTAATTTAGGTCTGGATCCAGAACGAGCTCGCGAATATCACGATGAAACCTTACCGGCAGCAGGTGCTAAAATTGCACACTTCTGTTCTATGTGCGGACCAAAATTCTGTTCTATGAAAATCTCTCAAGAAGTACGTGATTTTGCTGCAGAAAATAAAATAGCAGATAACAACGAGGTTATAGCAAAAGGTTTTGAAGAAAAATCGGAAGAGTTTAAAGAAAAAGGCTCAGAAATATATCATTAGTAAATAATACAATTGGCAATGTGCAATTAACAATAACTCTTAAGTTATAAAATATTGTTCATTGTCAATTATAAATTGTTAATTGACAAAATGATAGTCTTAATAGCACCAGAAAACGATATAAAAAATGAAATTGAAATACTAAACCAGTTATTTCAAGAAGGTTTGCAATATTATCATTTAAGAAAACCAAATAAAGATTTTAAACAACATTGCGATTATTTAAACCAAATAGACGAAAAATATCATAATAGAATTGTGGTTCATTATTTTCATGAATTAATCAATACATTCAATTTAAAAGGTATTCATTTTCAAGAACAAAAACGAAAAGATCATATAGATAATCCAGGACAGTATTTTAAAAACTTAAACATGTTTGGAAAAACAATAAGCTCGTCGTTTCACGAACCAGACGAACTTGAAAATTGTTATTTCGAATTCGATTATCATTTACTAAGTCCTGTGTTTTCTTCTATTTCAAAACAAGGCTATAAAGGTCGAGGTTTCAATGTTAACCATATCGATAAAACCATAATTGGTATGGGTGGAGTTACTGCCAGTAACTTAAACGAATTCGATAAACTTGGTTATAAAGGCGTTGGTATTTTAGGAGGTATTTGGAATAGTAATCAACCTATGGAAGTTTTTAAAGCAATAAAGCGTCATTTTGATTAACAAATAACAATTTGCAATGAGCAATAATATTATACTTGATAAAACTTATGACTTTGCAGTGGCAATAGTTAAACTTTCTCAGAAATTAGTTTCTGAAAAGAAAGAATATGTCTTGTCAAAACAAATATTACGCTCAGGAACTTCTATTGGAGCAAATACAGAAGAGGCTATTGGAGGCGTTTCTAAAAAAGATTTTATCTATAAATTGTCTATTGCTTATAAAGAGGCTCGTGAAACAAAATATTGGTTAAGATTATTAAAAGATACAGAATATATAAACCAAGAAACGTTTAAATACTTGTTTGATAAAGTCGAAGAAATATTGAAGATTTTGTACAAAATCATAAATTCATCTAAAAACAATATCTAGCATGAAAAAAGAGAATTGTTCATTGCCAATTGATAATTGTATAGTAACCATTGCAGGTCATGATCCTTCAGGTGGAGCAGGATTAACTTCAGATATTAAAACATTTGAAGCTCATGGTTTGTATGGCTTATCTGTTTGTACTGCTATAACCATTCAAAACGATATCGATTTTAAAGCATGTATTTGGACAGATGTTGATATTATCATAGCTCAAATTGAAATCTTGTTTAAACGCTTTAAAATTTCAGTAGTTAAAATTGGCATCATTCAATCTTGGCAGACATTGTCTGTTTTGTTAGACAAGCTTTATTCACTAAACTCAAATATAAAAGTCATTTTAGATCCTATTATAAAAGCTAGTGCAGGCTTTAATTTTCATGAAAAAGAAAACCAAGAAATATTAAATTCTGTATTTAAAAAATGCTTCATTATTACTCCAAATTATGAAGAAATACAGCTTTTATATCCAAATTTAAATATTCAAGACACTATCGAGCACATAAGTAATTTAACAAATATCTATTTAAAAGGCGGACATAAAACCGATAAAAAAGGATGGGATGAGTTGTATTACAGCAAAATAGTACTTGTAAATTTACCTCCAGCAACCCAAAACGTTTCAGAAAAACATGGTAGCGGTTGTGTTTTATCTTCAGCATTGGCAAGTAATATTTTTTTTAAAGATAATTTAGAAGACGCAGCAAGAGAAGCCAAGTATTATACCGAGCAATTTTTAAGCTCAAACTCTACTTTATTAGGACAACACACGTATAAAAAATAAAAATATGATAATACCTAAACTCCACTATATATCACAAGGCGATTCTCCAAAAGAACACATAGCCAACATACAAAAAGCATGTACTTCTGGAGCAGAATTAGTACAGTTACGTTTAAAAAATATATCGGAAAAAAAGATTTTAAAACAAGCTGAAGAAGCCAGAGAAATTACTTCTCACTTTCAAACCAGATTAATAATTAACGATCATTATAAAATTGCAAAAGCTATAAAAGCAGGTGGTGTACACTTAGGTAAAACCGATACTTGTCCTACAATAGCAAGAAAACATTTATATACTTGGCAAATTATTGGAGGTACAGCAAACACGCTAGAAGAATGCGAAACATTAATAAATAAAAATGTAGATTATATAGGTTTAGGTCCTTTTAGATTTACAATAACCAAAGATAATTTAAGTCCAGTTTTAGGGCTTGATGGATATAAAGTAATTTTAGATAAGCTAGAAACAAAAACACCAATAATAGGCATTGGAGGTATTACACTAGAAGATGTTCCTGCTATTTTAGAAACAGGCATTTCGGGTATTGCAGTATCTGGAGAGATTACAAAAGACTTTAATAAAATAAGAACATTTAACCAGTTGCTAAATGCCTCTTCTACACTCGAGCAACGCCATACATTTAATAAAAAGTAGAATTTTAATATGAATGATTTATTAAAAATTGCAGATAAAGAGTTTAGTTCAAGACTATTTACTGGTACTGGGAAATTTAGTTCTAATACTTTAATGTCTGAAGCATTAAAAGCCTCAGAAAGTGAATTAATAACAGTAGCATTAAAACGTGTTGAGGTAGATAATGAACAAGATAAAATGTTGCAAAGCATCATGAGTCCTAAAGTAAATTTATTACCAAATACTTCTGGAGTTAGAGATGCAAAAGAAGCTGTTTTCGCTGCGCAACTAGCTCGAGAAGCTTTAGAAACGAATTGGATAAAATTAGAAATACATCCCGATCCTAAATATTTATTACCAGACCCAATCGAGACTTTAAAAGCAGCAGAAGAACTGGTTAAACAAGGTTTCGTGGTTATGCCATACATACATGCAGATCCAGTTTTATGCAAACGTTTGGAAGATGTAGGTACGCAATGTGTTATGCCATTGGGCGCACCAATTGGTACTAATAAAGGTATTAAAACAGTCGATTTTTTAGAAATTATAATAGAACAAAGTAATGTACCTGTAATTGTAGATGCAGGAATTGGCAGTCCGTCGCATGCAGCTTTTGCAATGGAGTTAGGCGCAGATGCTGTTTTGGTAAACACTGCTATTGCTGTTTCTAAAAACCCAACACAAATGGCTGTTGCTTTTAAAATGGCTGTCGAAGCTGGCCGAATGGCATTTAATGCCAAATTAGCTTCGGTTAAAAAACATGCAGAAGCTAGTAGTCCGTTAACTTCATTTTTAAACTAGAAATTGAATACACCATAAAACATGTCTTTTAAAACTACTTTTAATAAATATAATTGGGATACTTTAGAAAAAGAAATTTATGCTTTTACAGCAGAAGATGTTAAGGAAGTTCTTCAAAAAGAAAAAATAGATTTAGAAGATTTTAAAGCCTTAATATCTCCCGCAGCAAAACCTTTTATTGAGCATATGGCGCAACGTAGTCATGCTATTACTAAAAAACGTTTTGGTAACACTATACAAATGTATGTGCCTATGTATTTGTCTAACGAGTGTCAAAACATTTGTACTTATTGTGGTTTTAGTATGACTAATAAAATTGCACGTAGAACATTAAATGATGCCGAAATTTTAAAAGAAGTTAAATTTTTAAAAGCCAAAGGTTACAACCATATTTTATTGGTAACGGGCGAAGCAAATAAAACGGTTGGTGTCTCGTATATTAAACATGCTATAAGTTTAATTCGAGAGCATTTTTCTAATATAAGTATTGAGGTACAACCGTTAGATCAAAACGAATACGAACAACTAATTGAGGCTGGTTTGTATGCTGTTTTAGTGTATCAAGAAACCTATCATGAAGCGACTTATAAAACACATCACCCAAAAGGGAAAAAATCTAATTTTAATTATCGATTAGATACGCCAGATCGTTTAGGAAAAGCAGGAGTTCATAAAATAGGACTTGGTGCTTTATTTGGTTTAGAAGATTGGCGTGTAGATAGTTTTTACACCGCTTTACATTTAAAATATTTGCAAAAAACCTACTGGAAAACCAAGTATTCTATATCATTTCCTAGGCTTAGACCGCATCAAGGTGAAGTACAACCAAAGGTAGAAATGACAGATTCTGATTTAGTTCAGCTTATTTGCGCGTACCGTTTACTAGATGAAGATGTAGAGCTTTCTATGTCTACCCGCGAAAGTGAAACCTTTAGAAATAATATTATAAAACTTGGAATAACTTCTATTAGCGCAGAGTCTAAAACAAATCCTGGAGGTTATGCTGTAGCGCCAGAAAGTTTAGAGCAGTTTGAAATATCTGATGAACGCGAAACTAAAGACATTAAAGAAATGATTGAAAATCAAGGTTACGAAGTGGTTTGGAAAGATTGGGAATGTTTTGAAGAAACAAAATAATGAGTCTTAGCGAAAAAGAAAAAAAGCAATATAGCAGACATCTTATTTTAGATAAAATAGGAGAAGCAGGACAATTAAAACTAAAACAAGCAAAGGTTTTGGTTATTGGAGCTGGTGGTTTGGGTTGTCCAGTTTTACAATATTTAACAGCAGCTGGAGTAGGCACTATTGGTATTATAGATCATGATGTTATAGATCAAAGTAATTTGCAAAGGCAAATTTTATACACAATTAACGATGTTGGTTTGTATAAAGCTAAAATAGCAGCTAAAAAATTATCTAAATTAAATCCTTTTGTGAATTTTAATATCTATAATACAAAGTTAACACAAGAAAATGCCATTGCGTTATTTAATAATTATGATATTATAGTTGACGGAAGCGATAATTTTTCTACCAGATATTTAACAAGCGATGCAGCAGTAATTACTAATAAACCGTTAGTTTATGGCGCTATTTTTAAATTTGAAGGTCAAGTTAGTGTTTTTAATTATTTAGGTAGCGCAACCTATAGATGTTTATACCCAACACCACCAAGACCTGAAGATGCTCCTAATTGTTCAGAGATTGGAGTTCTAGGTGTGTTGCCAGGAATTATAGGAAGTTTTCAAGCCAATGAAACCATTAAAATCATTTGTGGTTTAGGAGCGGTTTTAAGCAATAAGCTATTATTGTTTAATGCTTTAAATATGAGCCAACAAATATTAGGTTTTGAAAAAGATGAAAACATGAGAATTATTGCTTTAGAAAAAGACTATAACCTTTTTTGTGGTATTAATAACGCTGAAGAAATTACCTTAGATGAATTTAATAAAAATAAATCAAGATATAATTTACTAGATGTTAGAGAGCAAAACGAAAGAGAAGAATACCATATTGGTGGTCAACACATACCTCTAAAAGAAATACCAATTAGGTGTATGGAAATAGATACTTCACTACCTGTAATAGTATATTGCAAATCGGGTAAAAGAAGTGCAAGAGCTATTTCTATATTAAAAACAGAATTTAAAAGCGCTCATTTTTATAGTTTAAAAAACGGATTGTAAAGCATTAAAATACTGTTTAATTATTTATAATAAATTATAATTGTATTATTTTGTATATTGATTTTTAGTCACTTAAAAATAGAAAATGTATAATTATTACGCTAAAATAATAGGAGTTTACGATGGTGATACGGTTACAGCAGTTGTAGATTTAGGGTTTTTACATTCGCAAGAAATGAAACTTCGTCTTTATGGCATTGATACTCCAGAATTAAGAGGAGAAGAAAAAGAAGAAGGAAAAAAAGTTAGAGATATTTTAAGAGAAATGATTCTTGATAAAGAAGTAGAACTAATTACTTATAAAGATAAGCAAGGTAAGTATGGCAGATATTTAGCAACAATAATGATTGATGGTGTAGATGTAAACCAATGGTTAGTTGCAAACGGTCATGCTAAAGTTTATTTACCATAAAAAAAAAGCGATTCAGTAAATATTGAATCGCTTTTTTAATATTATTTATTTGTTTCAGGTGGATATTTGGTCATAATCTTAGCAACAAATTCTTTTATTCTAGCTTCTTTTTTATCAATATTAGAAGAGTTTGTTAGGTAACCTTGACCTTTACCTTGCCAAATCAATTCTTTTTTAGAAGCATCTATTAAATCTATATATAAAGAACCTTGAGTAGATGTGCTAACAGAGGTCCTATTAAAACCATTGTTCCAATACCAAGGGCTCCAACCCCAACCATAACCATATGGTCCAAAACCATTATTGTAAACATTAACTTGTTCTCTAGATTTTGTAAAAATACTTACTAATAAATCTGGATTTTCAGATTTTGTAAATCCTTTAGCAATCATTTCGGCTTCAATAGCTCTAAGAATTCGGCGTTTATCTAAGTCGCTTATCTCGGCTTTATCAATTCCAGTTTTGAAGAAGGCAAACGTTTTGTAAGAATCAAAATCTGCATTTTTATCATAATCTGAAGCTACTCGAACTGAAGTACACGAGCTAACTACTACAAGAAGTAGTAAAATAGGTAGAGTTTTTAATAATTTCATCTTTTTTAATTTTTATAAAGTTATAACGAGTCTATAATAGCATCATCTACATTATTAGGTAATGTGACTTTTAAATTAGGCTCGCTATCCATTGCACGTTTAATGGCAAAAATAGCACCTTCATTTCTTGCCCAACTTCGTCTTGAAATTCCGTTGTTTACATCCCAGAATAACATTGATTTTAAGCGAGTTGATGCTTCTTTACTACCATCAAGAACCATACCAAAACCACCATTAATAACTTCTCCCCAACCAACGCCACCACCGTTGTGAATACTTACCCAGGTTGCACCACGAAAACTATCTCCTATTACATTTTGTATTGCCATATCTGCTGTAAAGCGTGAGCCATCATAAATATTACTGGTTTCGCGATATGGAGAATCTGTACCAGAAACATCATGGTGATCACGGCCTAAAATAACAGTACCTATTTCACCTTTTGCAATAGCTTGATTAAAAGCTTCGGCTATTTTTGCTCTACCTTCGGCATCTGCATAAAGTATTCTAGCTTGAGAACCTACTACTAATTTGTTTTCTTGAGCTCCTTTTATCCATTGAATGTTATCTGCCATTTGTTGTTGGATTTCTTCTGGAGAGTTTTGTTTTATTTCCTCTAAAATAGCACAAGCAATAGCATCAGTTTTTGCTAAATCTTCAGGTTTACCTGAAGCACAAACCCAACGAAAAGGACCAAAGCCATAATCAAAGCACATTGGTCCCATAATATCTTGAACATAGCTTGGGTATTTAAAATCTACTCCATTATCTGCCATAATATCTGCACCAGCACGAGACGCTTCTAATAAAAAAGCATTACCATAATCGAAAAAATAAGTACCTTTTGCAGTGTGTTTATTTATTGCTTTAGCATGACGACGTAATGTTTTTTGAACTTCGGCTTTAAAGGCTTCAGGATTATTTGCCATCATATCATTTGCTTCTTCAAAAGACAAACCTACTGGGTAATAACCACCAGCCCAAGGATTGTGAAGAGATGTTTGGTCGCTTCCTAAATCTATGTGTATGTTCTCTTCGTCAAATTTTTCCCAGACGTCTACAATATTTCCTAAATATGCAATAGATATAGTTTCTTTGTTAGCTTTCGCTTTATTAACACGCGTTACTAATTCATCTAAATTGGTTATTTTTTCGTTTATCCAACCTTGATCTAAGCGAACTTGTGTTATTTTTGGGTTTACTTCTGCACAAACTGTAATACAACCAGCAATATTTCCTGCTTTAGGTTGTGCGCCAGACATACCACCTAATCCAGAGGTAACAAATAAATTTCCTTTTGGTTCTTTTTTAATTTTTCTAAAACCGTTTAAAACAGTAATTGTTGTACCGTGAACTATACCTTGTGGGCCAATATACATATAGCTTCCCGCAGTCATTTGTCCATATTGTGTAACACCTAAAGCATTAAATTTCTCCCAATCGTCTGGTTGAGAATAATTAGGTATCATCATTCCGTTTGTAACAACTACTCGTGGTGCATTGTTGTGAGATGGAAATAATCCCATTGGATGTCCAGAATACATAACCAATGTTTGTTCGTCATTCATTTCGGCTAAATACTTCATTGTTAATCTGTATTGCGCCCAATTAGAAAACACACCACCATTACCGCCATAAGTAATAAGTTCGTGAGGATGTTGAGCAACAGCATAATCTAAATTATTTTGAATCATTAACATGATTGCTGCCGCTTGTTTAGATTTTGCAGGATACTCTTCTATTGGTCTGGCGTACATTTTATAATCTGGACGCAAACGGTACATATAGATTCTTCCGTAATTATCTAATTCGTTTTTAAACTCTTTTATTAATGTTTTATGGTGTTTTTTGTCAAAGTACCTAAGCGCATTTCGTAGTGCAAGTATTTCTTCTTCTTTAGTAAGAATAGCTTTTCGTTTAGGTGCGTGGTTTATATCTTTTTCGTAAGGTTTAAAAGCAGGTAATTGCTCTGGAATACCTTCTAGAATTTGTGTTTTAAAAGTTGAGTTCATTTGTGTTAACTCTTTTTATTAGTGGAATTAGTGTTTTTATTATAACCGTATGGGCAATGCCTACAACCGCTTTCACAACAATAACCTCTTTTTAAATGGTATTGCTCTGTAAAGCACCTGTAGCCTTCTGGCGTTAAGTAATAATCGCCGTCTTCTAATGGAATATATTTCTTCATTTCTCACAAAGATAATGTAAATTGGAGTGATTTTTGAAACCATTAAATCATGATATTATTTTCTAAATATTTAGTGCCTAAAGGTTATACAGGAATAACAATTTATCCGTTTGTTTTTTTAAGAAGTAAACGGTTTAAAAATGATGTTGTATTAATTAATCATGAAAAAATACATTTAAAGCAGCAACAGGAATTATTGGTGCTACCGTTTTACTTAATTTACTTAACAGAATTTGTTGTAAGGTTTTGCATTTACCAAAATTGGTTTAAAGCTTATAGAAATATCTCTTTTGAAAGAGAAGCGTATTACAACCAAACCAATTTAAATTATTTAAAAACAAGATCGTTTTGGAGATTTACGCATTATTTTTGCAAGAATGATATTTGATTTAGAAAACGTATTAAATAAAAAAATAATTACTAAAAACGCTTTAAATGTAGAAGTTCATTTAAAACGTGAAGACACTATACACCCAATTATTTCTGGAAACAAATACAGAAAATTAAAATATAATTTAAAAGAAGCCAAACAACAAAATAAAAATACTGTTGTCACATTTGGTGGAGCCTACTCAAACCATATTGCCGCTGTTGCAGCTGCAGGAAAAGTGTATGGTTTTAAAACAATAGGAGTAATAAGAGGTGAAGAAATTAAAGATAAATTAGAGCGTAATGCTACTTTAAAGTATGCAAAATCTTGTGGCATGACTTTTAAATTTATTAGTAGATTAGAATTTAGAAATAAAAATGAATTTTATTTTATAGAAAATTTAAAAAATGAATTTGGAGATTTTTATAATATTCCAGAAGGTGGCACTAACGCTTTAGCTATAAAAGGTTGTGAAGAGATTTTAACACAAGACGATTTTAAATTTAATTACGTCTGCACATCTGTAGGAACAGGAGGAACAGTTGCAGGAATAATAAATAGTACAAAACCTAATCAGCAAGTTTTAGGTTTTTCGGCTTTAAAAGGCGATTTTTTAAGAGAAGATATTAGTAAATTTGCAAAACAAGATAACTGGAAGTTAATTACTAATTATCATTTTGGTGGTTATGCCAAAATAAATGAAGAGCTAATAACGTTTATTAATACATTTAAAGCTATTAATAATATACAGTTAGATCCTATTTATACAGGAAAAATGCTTTTTGGAATCCAAGATTTAATTGAAAAAAAATATTTTCCGGAAGGTTCAAAAATTTTAGCAATTCATACTGGAGGTCTACAAGGCATTCAAGGTATGAATGAAAGACTAAAACAAAAAGGGTTACCAATAATAAAATAAATTAATGAAAAAAATAATATTACTACTGTGTTTATCACTATTTATAGCTAGTTGTGGCTCTAAAAAAAGAGTTGTTACAAGTAAATCTAAAACAAAAAAAGAGCGTGTTGTAAAAAAACCACGTAAAAGAAAAGAAGTTAAAGTTACATCAGAACCAGCACCTAAGCCTGTAGTAATTGAAGATACACCAGAAGTATATAACTCACCAACCGAAGAGTATATTGCCATTTATAGTGATATAGCAAAAGATGAAATGAAAAGCTACGGTATTCCTGCAAGTATAACCTTAGCTCAAGGCATATTAGAATCTGGATCTGGAAAAGGACGTTTATCTACAGAAGCTAATAATCATTTTGGTATAAAATGTCACTCTGGTTGGACTGGAGGAAAAATTTATCATGATGATGATGCGAGCCAGGAATGTTTTAGAAAATATAAAAATTCAAAATATTCTTTTAGAGATCATTCTTTATTTTTAAAAGAAAGAAAACGTTATTCAGATTTATTTAACCTTCAAAAAGATGATTATGAAGGTTGGGCAAAAGGATTAAGAAAAGCAGGTTATGCAACAGATAGAAAATACCCTCAAAAATTAATAAGCCTAATAGAACGTTACCAGTTATATAGATTTGATAATGAGGTTTTAGGGAAAGATAATGGTGTAAACGAAAAACATATTGTTGTAGCAGGTGATACACTATATTCACTGGCCAAAAAATATAACCTAACTGTAGAAACATTAAAAAGTTTAAATGGGTTAGAAAATAATTCACTTTTTGTTGGCCAGATACTTTATGTAAAACCTTTACCAAAAGATTAAAAATTTATGATTTATAAACGAAGTAGTTCACTTTTTTTAGAAGCAGAAAAAGTGATTCCTGGTGGAGTAAACTCTCCAGTAAGAGCCTTTAAAGCCGTTGGTGGAACACCAATATTTGTAGAAAAAGCAAAAGGCGCATATTTGTATGATGAAGATGGAAACCAATTAATAGATTATATTAATTCTTGGGGACCAATGATTCTTGGTCATGCTTTTAAGCCAGTAGTAGATGCTGTAATTGAAAAAGCTAAAAAAGGAACCTCGTTTGGAATGCCAACCGAGATAGAAACAAAAATTGCAGAATTAGCAGTTTCTATGGTTCCAAATATAGATAAAATTCGTTTTGTAAATTCTGGTACAGAAGCTTGTATGAGCGCTGTAAGATTAGCAAGAGGTTTTACTAATAAAGACAAAATAATAAAATTCGCCGGTTGTTATCACGGGCATAGCGATTCATTTTTAATACAAGCAGGAAGTGGAGCTGTAACTTTTGGCTCACCTAACAGTCCAGGCGTTACAAAAGGAACAGCAAAGGATACTTTATTAGCAAAATACAACGACTTAGACAATGTTAAAGCATTAATTGAAGCTAATAAAAATGAAATAGCTTGTATAATAATTGAACCAGTTGCAGGAAATATGGGATGCATTCCACCTAAAAAAGGCTTTTTAGAAGGATTACGTACATTATGCGATGCTAATGATATTTTGCTAATATTTGATGAGGTCATGACTGGTTTTCGTTTAGCAAAAGGTGGCGCACAAGAATTATATAATATTAAGGCAGATATTGTTTGTTTTGGTAAAGTAATTGGTGGTGGTTTACCTGTTGGAGCTTTTGCGGCAAGAAATGAAATAATGAATTATTTAGCACCGCTTGGTCCTGTTTATCAGGCAGGAACATTAAGTGGTAATCCTTTAGCAATGGCAGCAGGTTTAGCCATGTTAACAACATTAAATACAGATACAGAAGTATTTAATAGATTAGCACAAAAAACCGAATATCTACATAAAGGTATTGCAAAGGTTTTAAACAAATTAAATATAACACATACTATTAATAGAGTAGGTTCAATGATTTCTGTACACTTTAGCGAAACCGAAGTCGTTGATTTTGATACTGCAGCAAAAGGAAATAATAATACATTTAAAAACTTTTTTCACGGTATGCTTAATAATGGTGTTTATATTGCACCAAGCGCCTTTGAAACTTGGTTTATAACAGATGCATTAACCTACGAAGATTTAGATAATACAATTCTAGCCTGCGAAAACGTTTTTAAATAAAACTTTAAGTATAGAGCAAAAAAAAGCGATTCAATATTAATTGAATCGCTTTTTTTATAAGAGATAAAAACTATCTCTGTTGTTTTACTTGAGAAGCACTTTTGCTTTGTAATTGTGTTTCTTCTTTATCTATTTCTAATTGCTCTGTAATAATTAAATATCTTTGAAAACGGTCTTCTCCAAGAGCACTTTTAATATTTTGTTGTAATGTTTTACTAGTTTCTAAAGTTGCATTTTTGTATTGTGCAGTATTTTTAGAAAGGTTCTCATTTATAGACAACATTTTGTTTTCATACTGTTGGTATGCTAAATATACTTTCTCCATAGTCGAATCATCAAACTTAAGTTGAGAGCGTAACTCTTTAGCTTTAGTAGTAGCCTTTTGGTCAACCTTTACATTATTTTGCGCAAATGCAGTTTGCGTTCCAATAAGCATAGTAAAAGCGAATAGGCATAAAGTAATTACTTTTTTCATTATTAATTTATTATTAGTTATTTACTCAAAGTAAAGCTATTTAGATAAAATTAGCAAATAAAAAAGCACAGATTAAAAAACCTGTGCTTTTTAAGTAACCAAATTAACAATTAATCATTATCCTCGTTGTGTTTTTCTCCACGACGTTTTTTCTTATGTTTATTAGCTTTTTTGCGCTTTCCCATTCTTTGCTTTTTTTCTGTCATGGTAGTCCACTTTTCGTATTGAGATTCATTAAGAATGCTTTTCATTTCTCTTTTAGTAGCAATTTTGTGGTCTAACATCTCGTTTTGTCTCTTTAATCGCTCTTCTTGAGAAGGTTTTTCATTCTTTTCTTTAGCAGCTTCTCTATCTTTACGAGCTTCAATACGTCGTTTTGCATTATCAAGATTTAGCTTTGCAACTTTTTTTTGCTGCGCATCAGATAAATCTAAAGCCAAAACCATTTTTTTAGTTTGTATTTGGGCTAAATCTTCAGCATTTAAATTATTTAATCTTTCTTTTTTCATCGCTAAGCGATCATCTTTTTTGTTTTGAGCATTTAGTCCAAATGTAACTAATGCTAAAGCTATAATTATTACCTTTTTCATCGTTTATGTTTTTTAAATTCAACATTATTAGGACACTGTAATTTTAGAAAGGTTTAATTATGTTATAGTTTTTAAGTGTTTTTTAACATCTAAATGTTTTTTAAAAAGGCTTATATTTGAGGATAACTAATCTTTTTAAAATGAAAAAAATAAACTATTTATTATTAATAGTATTCACAATTTTATCATGTAAAAACGATAAAAGCAAAGCAGAAACTAAAGATGTTTCTCCTCAAAATACAGCAATGGAAACAAAACTTGATAAATATGTAAGCGTTAAATTAACTGCAGATTTAAGTGTACTTTCAGAAAATGAAAAACAAATGTTGCCTTTATTAATAGATGCTGCAAATAAAATGAACGATCTATTTTGGTATGAGTCTTATGGTGATCAAGATTTATTATTAACAAGTATTAAAGATGAAGCTACAAAAGCGTTTGTGAAAATTAATTATGGACCTTGGGATAGGTTAGATAACAACAAACCATTTGTAGAAGGTATAGGAGAGAAGCAAAAAGGAGCAAACTTTTACCCAAAAGATATAACAAAGGAAGAGTTTGAAAACGCAAGCATGGAAAACAAATCGAGTATTTATAACTTTGTTAGAAGAGATAAAGAAGGAAATTTATACACTATACCATACCACGAACAATTCAAGGAAGAAGTTAAAGAGGTGTCTAATTTATTAATTGAAGCATCTAGATTAGCTGAAGATAAAGGATTAAAAAAATATTTAGAGTTAAGAGCTGAAGCCTTATTAGATGATAATTATCAACAAAGCGACCTTGCCTGGATGGATATGAAAAACAATACTTTAGATATTGTTATTGGCCCAATAGAAACTTACGAAGACCAATTATTTGGAAATAAAGCAGCACATGAAGGTTATGTGTTAATTAAAGATCAAGCATGGAGTGAAAAATTAGAAAAATTCAGCAGTTTCTTACCAGAATTACAAAAAGGACTACCTGTTGGCGATAAATATAAAACTGAGAAACCAGGAACAGATAGCGATTTAAATGCATATGATGTTGTTTTCTATGCAGGAGATTGTAATGCGGGAAGTAAAACCATTGCTATTAACCTACCAAATGATGAAGAGGTACAATTAGAAAAAGGAACAAGAAGATTGCAATTAAAAAATGCAATGCAAGCAAAATTTGATAAAATTTTAATGCCAATCTCAAAGGTATTAATAGATGAAAGTCAAAGACAGCACATTACATTTGATGCCTTTTTTGAAAATACAATGTTTCATGAAGTTGCACATGGATTAGGAATAAAAAATACAATTAATGGAAAAGGTACAGTTAGAACCGCATTAAAAGAATATGCTAGTGCTTTAGAGGAAGGAAAAGCAGATATTTTAGGACTTTATATGGTGGAGCAATTACATAGTAAAGGAGAATTAACTAACGATTTAAAAGACAATATGGTTACATTTATGGCAGGAATATTTAGGTCTGTTAGATTTGGAGCTTCTAGTGCACACGGTAAAGCAAATATGATAAGGTTTAACTTTTTTAAACAAATGGGAGCTTTTTCAAGAAACGAAAATGGAACTTATAAGGTTAATTTTTCTAAAATGGAATTAGCTATGCAAACACTTTCTGAGGTGATTTTAAATTACCAAGGAGATGGTGATTATGATGGCGTAGCCAAATTTGTTTCAAATTACGGGAATATAGGAGAAGTACTACAAAATGATTTAAATAGATTAAGTGATGCAAATATTCCTGTAGATGTTGTTTTTGAACAAGGAAAAGCCGTTTTAGGTTTAAAATAATGTTAGAAGGTTTACATTTTAAAATATAATAAAATAGCTGCCTTATTTAAAACCCATACATAGCATAGCTTACTCTTATATAATTAAATAATTTATTTATGAATACAAATCAAATATTAACGACTCTAATAATAGTATTTGTTATATATTTTATTTTTGTAAACATTAAAATTGTAATAAAAATTAAACAGTCTAGAGAAGCCGGAATTAAATTGTATAAGAAGAACTGGTATTATAAATTTTTATCCAGATACTTTATAAAAAATTTGCCTTCTTAATTTTATTATAGAGATAAAAAAAAGCATACATTTTTTAATGTATGCTTTTTTATTTTATAAGTTTAATAGTAACTATACTATTTCTACAAATAAGCCATCATCAGTTTTGTTCACTTTAGCAACGCCAAGTTTAGTTAAACCTTTAATGGTTTTATCCCATTTTTTATTGCTTAATCCAGATTGACTTTTTAATTCATTTAAATCAATAGGAGTATTTTTTTTCAGGATTTCGAAAACTGTTTTTTCCTCTTCACTCATAGGTATAGCTTTTTTCTCTGGTCTCATTTGTGGGAAAAATAACACTTCTTGTATAGATTGATTGTTAGTTAAAAACATAATTAATCTATCCATACCAATACCCATTCCAGATGTTGGAGGCATACCATATTCTAATGCACGTAAAAAATCGTGATCAATAAATTCAGTAGCTTCATCATCTCCTTTTTGAGCTAATTTTAATTGGTGTTCAAAACGTTCGCGTTGGTCTATTGGGTCGTTAAGCTCAGAATATGCATTAGCAATTTCTTTACCGCAAACCATTAATTCAAAACGTTCTGTAAGTTCTGGGTTATCCCTATGTTCTTTACAAAGTGGGCTCATTTCTTTTGGGTAATCTGTAATAAATGTAGGTTGTATATAATTACCTTCACATTTTTCACCAAAAATTTCATCTATAAGTTTTCCTTTACCCATAGTAGCATCTACCGCTATACCCATATCTTTTGCAGCAGTTCTAATTTCATCTTCGGTTTTTCCTGTAATATCAAAACCAGTAAATTCTTTAATAGAATCTGCCATTGTAATACGTTTATATGGCGCTTTAAAGTTTACTTTATGTTCGCCAAATGTAGCTTCGCTAGTTCCGTTTACAGCAATAGCACAATGCTCTAAAAGTTTTTCGCAAAAATCCATCATCCAGTTGTAGTCTTTATAAGCTACATAAATTTCCATTGCTGTAAATTCAGGATTATGGGTTCTATCCATACCTTCATTTCTAAAGTTTTTAGAAAATTCATAAACACCATCAAAACCACCAACAATTAATCGTTTTAGGTATAACTCGTTAGCAATACGCATATATAATGGTATGTCTAAACTATTATGGTGAGTTATAAAAGGTCTGGCAGCAGCACCACCAGGGATAGGTTGTAAAATAGGAGTTTCAACTTCAAAATATCCAGCATCATTAAAAAAGCTTCTCATAGCGTTAAATAATTTTGTACGCTTAACAAATACTTCTTTTACATGTGGATTTACAGCTAAATCTGCATAACGTTGTCTGTAACGCATTTCTGGATCTACAAAGGCATCATGTTGGTTACCATCTGCATCAACTTTTGGTAATGGTAATGGTTTTAAAGCTTTACTTAATAAAGTAAAATCTTTAACTAATACTGTTTTTTCTCCAACTTTAGTAGTAAACAATTCACCTTCAATACCAATAAAATCTCCAATATCTAAAAGTTTTTTATAGACATTGTTGTATTTACTTTTATCATCACCAGCACAAATTTCGTCTCTATTAAAATAAACTTGTATGCGGCCTTCGCTATCTTGAAGCTCTGCAAAACTAGCATTACCTTGAATACGACGAGACATTAAGCGTCCAGCAATAACAACTTGTGTTCCTTCTTTAAATTCCTGTTTAATTTTTTTAGTAGTTATAGATACAGGAAATAAATCGGCTGGATATGGATTAATATCCATATTACGAAGCTTGTTTAGCTTTTCTCTTCGTACGAGCTCTTGCTCAGATAATTGTGACATAATATAATAGTGTTTAAGCCTGCAAAGATAATGGCTTTGTAACAAAACGCAATAGCTTACGTCTTATAAATAAATCATCAATCAATACTGAAACTTTTTCGGTATAAAAATTAAATCAAATTATGAGTATTTGGAGAGTAATTCTTTCTGTTATTTGTCCGCCTTTAGCCGTTATAGATAAAGGTTGTGGCTCAATTATTATTACATTTTTATTATGGCTTTGTGGTTGGGTTCCAGGCGTTATAGCTGCCCTAGTAATTTTAAATAATCCTGAAAGATAAATTGTATCTTTGCAGTATAACTTAATCGCTTTATTTATATGAAAAAAATTACTTTACTTTTCGCATGTCTTTCGGTTTTATTTTTAACTAGTTGTAATTTTACAGAAGAAATTACTTTTAATGAAGATGGCTCTGGAGAATTTATTATGAATTATGACATGTCTCAAGTAATGGAGTCTTTAAAAGAAATGGGCATGGATGATAGTGCTAAAAAAGAAGACAATACTAAAAAGAAGAAAAAACCTATTGATAGTGTTTTCTATTTTAAAGATATGTTAGTAGAAAAAGCAGATAGTATAGCAAAACTATCACCAGAAAAGCAAGAGGAAATAAAAGCAATGAAAGATGTTGTTATTAAAATTAAAATGAATGAAGATAAAGGTTTATTTAATTTTGGTTTTGGGTCTACATTTAAAAGCTTAGAAACACTGCCTCAAGCTTTAAAAAACATAGAAAATGCTAAGAAATTAAGTAATAAAGAAAATGCACAAGCTAGTAAAATGAGTGAAAGTGCCTTTGCAAAATCTAGCGAAAACATGCTTGAGAAAGTAGGCTTTAGTTACGACGGAAAAACGTTTAATCGCTTTTTTAAAGAAGAAATAAACGAACCTTCTCAAGAAGAAATAGATGCTTTAAATAATGAAATGAATGAAATGGGAAGCATGAAAAGTGTATTTGAAGAAATGTCTTATACATTAGTATATAATTTCCCAAAGCGAATAAAATCTGTTTCAAATAAGAATGCTAAAATAAGTAACAACAGAAAAACAGTTAGTTTAAAAATGAATTTTATGGAGATGATAGAGTCTCCAAAAGAAACTAATTTAACTGTTACATTAGAAGATTAAATTGTGAATAAAAACATACAATTACAAGACTTAGGTACTAAAGACTTTAAAGAAACTTGGGATTATCAAGAAGCGTTATTTAAAGGTATATTAGATACAAAAATCAAAAACAGAAGAGAAGACGCAGGATTAGATACAAATAATTACTTTTTATTTGTAGAGCATCCACATGTCTATACCTTAGGTAAAAGTGGTGATATGTCTAATTTGTTGCTTGACGAACAGCAATTAAAAGACAAAGGTGCTACTTTTTATAAAATAAATCGTGGTGGTGATATTACGTATCATGGACCAGGCCAAATTGTAGGCTATCCTATTTTAGATTTAGATAATTTTTTTACAGACATACATAAGTATTTACGTTTGTTAGAAGAGATGATAATACTTACACTTGGCGAGTATGGCTTAAAAGCCGAACGATCTCCTGGTGAAACAGGCGTTTGGTTAGATGTTGGAACACCATTTGCTCGTAAAATTTGCGCAATGGGAGTTCGTGCTAGTCGTTGGGTTACTATGCATGGTTTTGCACTTAATGTGAATGCTAATTTGGGATATTTTGATAATATTATACCATGCGGAATTCGTGGTAAGGCAGTAACTTCTCTTAATGTTGAATTAGGAAAAAAAGAAGTTGATGAAGCTGAAGTTAAAACAAAGCTTTTAAAACATTTTACTACCTTATTTGATGCAGAAATGATAAGCAAATAAACGCTTTAATGTAACTGTATTAGTATTAAAATATAAGTCGTTATTTTACTTAAATTTATTTTTAAATTAGTAAAATAGCGACTTTTTTTATTTATAATGATAGATCAAAAAAATGTAATCTAGTAGAGTTTTTTTTTCTCTCTCTTGTAAAAATTATTGAAAATATAATGGTTTAAAATCTTATAAAAGATGTAAGGGGTTTTATTTGTATTACTATTCTTACTAATCAGTGTTAAAATTTTAATTTAATAACATAACTCATTGGTTTTTATTATTTTAGCGGTATATTTTTGTTTAAATGCCCTTAAACTTAACCACATGATTATGAGATTAACTAGATTACTTTTTTTATTATTTGTTTTTTGTACAACTGCTGTTTTTTCACAGGTAGGAATTGGTACAGTAAACCCAGATGCTTCCTCTGCTTTAGATATTAGTTCTACCACGCAAGGATTATTAGCTCCTAGAATGACAACTGCCGAAAGATTGGCAATTACTACTCCAGCAAATGGTTTGTTGGTTTACGATATTACAACTCTTTCTTTTTATTATTTTAACGGTACAAATTGGGTAGAAGTATTGTCTACAACAGTTCCTGCCAGAGATAATTATAAATTGGTTAAAGATATTACAGACTTGGCAGATGAGTTAACTGCTGGTGGTGGTTCACAATATCAATTAAATTCAGATTTTTTATATGAAATTAATGGTACCATTGTTTTTGATTATCCAATAGATTTAAATGGTGCCAATATAATAGGTAGAGATACTAGCCAGGATATTATTGTTAATGGTTTTTCTGGAGCACTATTTTCTGGTGGAAATGGCGGCCGACTTAAAGATTTGTTAATTAGCGGTGGAGGACAACCAGTTTTTAATATTACTAGTGATGGTTCACAAAGTTTAATAGGTTATAGTGTTGTTATAAATAATGCCTCTTCATTAGGTACTTTAAGTAATTTTGGTACTGTTTTTTTTGAGGTTTTACAAGTTATAAATACAAATAACGGTTTTACTTTTTCTAATATAAATTCTTTATTTATGGAAAAAGTGTTTTGGACAGAAACTAATACCGGTACATTTTTAACACTTACAGGAACGTTTCAAAATTTACAAATTGCTAATGGTAGAATTGTTGTAGATACTGGAGAAACTGGTTTAAATGTTAGCTCAAACCCAACAATTGGTTCTTCGGCATCTTTAACCGGTATAAATTTTACAGGAGCAGGAAATAAAGTACAAGGTTATACAGCAAATACATATACAGGCTATGACTTTACAAATTTTTGGGATGTTGACTGTCAAGGTATACCTCAAGAGACAGATAACAATGCAATTGGTGATTATAACTTAAGCTTTAATACAGGAACTGGTGCATTTACAACTTATACAGGTTCAGGTATTCCTGTAAAAGTTTCTGGTATTACAGCTACAAATAATTTATTTAGATTTAGAGCGGTAGGAAATAATAGGTTGGTTTATGAAGGTAAAAGAACAAGATATTTTTCGGTAACAGCAAGTATTTCTTTTAGGGGAAATACAAACAACGATGTTTTATTATTTTACGTAGCAAAAGGAATTAGTGGTAATACAACAGCTTCACCATTGTTAGAAACAGGAACAGCTAGTGAAATAGTAACTAATTTTAATATTGGTGCGGTTCCTGTTGTAGGAACTGTACAACTATCACCAGGAGATTTTGTTGAAATCTGGACAGAAAGAGACTCTGGTGTAGGAGCTAATGTTTATGTCGCTTCTTTAAATATGGTAATACGCTAGTATTTAAAATAAATTAAATATAAAAAAGGCATCAAAAATCTAGAGGTATTTTTAAATACTAGATTTTTGATGCCTTTTTAAGTTGAATATAACTTTAATTAATCTTCAGCATTAAAAAATACTTTATAATAATGCATTTTTTTCTCTTCGTCATAACCACGTTCTAAATATTCTTGTGCTGCATCTGGCGCATCAATATCTAGTTTAATTTGTATGTTAGTGTCTAGTTTTATATCGGTTTTAATTTTCTTTTTGTCCTTTTTTACAACGGCTTCAGCTAAATCAAATTGATTGCGTAATAAAATATTTTGCTCACCTTCGTATTCTTTTTTAAAGTCTTCAAATAAACGAATGTGTTTTTCTTCGGTAAAAACTTCTTCTTTAAAATTTTCGACGTTTATAATTTCATTTTCTTTAAAATAGTCTATGGTTTTGGCTAAAAAAATGTTTCGTTCTTGTTCGCCATAACTTGTTTTTAAAATTTCGGTAGAAAACTCACTACACATATCTAAGTAGTTATGTGTATGGTTATTCATATCATCGGCATATTTAATATTTAAAAATTTATTTAACCAATATTGTGTATCGTAACTATTATTATCTACACTTAAAACAATGTTACCTTCCATATCTGTTTGGTTTAAAATAAGGCAACCTTTATCTACTTTTTTACTAGAAATTCCTTTTTGTACCAAGACATCGTAGCTATTATCTTCTAAATAGGTTTGAAAGAAATTAATTTTATTTTCAATTTTAAAAATCCCAATAGCATTGGTAGTCATATCTTTAAATTCTATACCTTCAAATACAGCAACTAAAACATCTCCTGTTTTTATTTGAGCAGAGTCGCTTTGCTCATATAAATGTTTTACTATGTTTTTTGAAGTTTCTACAAATGCTTCATCATCATTAAATATACTTTTAGCATAAGCATTAATTTCGTTTAACTCCACATTTGCGTGGTGATTAAAACGATAGCTTTGTACTACACTACCAAATGGTCTTAATAAAAAAGGTAGCATAAGTTCGTAGCTTTCTTCGTCGAAATGAACTTCTTGATCTGAAAAAGCATTTTTAGTATCGTTATGTTTATTGCCTACTTTATGAATTATAAATTTTGAAATGCTTGCGTTTTTACGTGTAATCATCTTAATCAATTGAAGTTTTATTCTAAAATACAATAGTAAACATTCTCTTAGAAAAAAGGAATAAAAAAAACCGAAGACTTATGTCTTCGGTTTTTTTAATATACATTTTTAATATTTATAGTTTTATATTATAAAGCTCAAGAGCATCATTATATAATATATTATGGCTTCTTGATGTGTTATTAGATGAGTCTATAATAAAATATCTAATTTTAGTTATAGCTGCATTTAACTCTCCACTAGATTGTTTAGCATAAAAGGTAAGTGTGTTAAGTCCGTAAGTAAAAGTTATTACTTGATCTTCACCACTAGTTAATGGGTAATCAAACGTCATAGGATACCATATGTCTTCTCCAAATAGTTGAAAATATACTAAAATTAGTGAACTCTCCATTACGTTTTCATTAATGTCTGTATCACTTATTTCAAATACGTTTGCGGCTCCTCCTAAATAAGTTCCAGGTGACCAAGTTATATTATCTACAGTTTTTGCAATTACATTGGCGTTACCATCTGTTCCTGCAACACCTTGTTCTCCTTGTGGTCCTTGTTCGCCATCTGCTCCATCTTCTGCAGAGCAAGAAAAGGTTAATGCTACTATTAGAGCTAATACGACATACTTTGATTTTGAAATTAATTTTTTCATGATTTCTTGTTTAAATTTATTTTATGATTAATAGTTTATTTATTATTTAATGGTTTAAAAATTGAAAGGTTAACAGATGTGAATTTTTTTTAAAGTTTTTTAAACCAAACTTCAAACTTTTTGCCAAGTACTGGTACAGGTTGTTTTTTGTTGTTAACAGCATTTATAAGTCCCATAACCCATAAAAAAGCAACAAAAAAACATCCTAAAATGCTAATTAACCAACCTAATAAAGGTATTACACCAACCACCATAAGAGATAAGCTTGTTAGAGCTATACCTAGAGATTGTTTAATGTGGTAACTGGTAAAAGTGTTTTTCTTTTCGCTATTTATTATAAAAGCGATAATGAGCCCAATAATTGTTACGTAAGCTATAATAGCAATGTTTTTTTCGTTTGTAATAGTCTGGTCTATTGAAGTTTGATTTTTCATTTTTTTTTATGATTAATAGTTTATTTATTATTTAGTGTCAACATTTTACATAAAAACCTAAACTGTTAAGTTTAGGTTTTTATGATTTTAATAGATTTTAACCTTGGTCGCAAAAATCATTACTAACGTTATTTTGAAAAGTATTATTAGATTGATTAATTGTACAAGCACTAAAACCAGTTATTGTTGATACACCAACAATAATACCGCAACCATTGCTATTAGAAATTTCACAATTGGTTACTTGTGCATAAGAACCGTTAAAAAGCGTTAAATTGGATTTGTTAGATACAAGAGTTTGCGAGGCACTACCACCATAAGAGATTTTACAATAAGAAAATTTATTTTGTACGTTGTTGCTATCTAGAATGTAAATTCCTTTCCAAGAACCAGGTGTAGTAACATGACCTGTAAAAATTATATTTTCACTTGCTGTGCCAACAGCATTAATATAAGCATTATTGTATTTAGCTACTAAAAAGCCATTTGGTGAAAATTGTAGTTTTGCGCCAGGTAATATTTTTATTCCTTTTCTAATATCTATCTCTCCATCTATATAATAATCTATGCCTTGCCATATGTGTTCAATCCCATCATCTAATTTAGATTCTCTAATAGAAACTCCATTAAATCCATTATTTGTGTAAGTGCTGTTGCTATCTATTTTTTCTACATGTTCAGCAGATACTCTCACTGCAGCACCTGAATTGTTATTAAATGTATTATTACTAAAGACATTAAGATCTGCACTATTATAATTGGTTATATGGTTCATAACAGCCAAACCAATACCATCTGTATTCTCTATTATTGTATTTTTTATACTAAGTTTACCAGTATGAATTGTTTTGAAAACAACAACTGCTGCTTTTTGATTATACCAAGTGCTATTAATAGGGCTGCTACCTGCGTTGTTAATTTTTACATAGTTTAATTTGTTTCTAACATCATTAGATTCAAAACCAACGCCTCTCCAATATCCTTTAATGTTTTGTTCGCCTTTAAAAGTAATTGGACTTTCTGCTATACCATCTGCAGATAAAGCTCCTCCTGAATTTACATATAAGCTAGTACCAGTTTTAAAAATTATTGTGGTACCAGGTTCTATTGTAACCAACGCATCGATGTTTACTTGACAGTCAACTATATAGTCTACACCATTAGAATGATTTGTTAAGATGGTATCTGTATTGTAATCGCATTCTAATGTAATAGTATTTGGCGTTACCTCTAATGGTGCCGAAGGTGTTTCGTCTATTATATCGTCTGTACTACAATTTGTTAGGCAGATTGAAAGTAAAATTAAGCTTATTTTTATTGCTTTTTTTAAAGTTTTCATAATTCAGATTTTGTTAATTATTTATATACTCTTTAATAGCACTATTTTTTTAAGGTTAACATTACTCAAAAAAAAAGCCGAAGTTTTTAGGGAAACTCCGACTTTAAACAACCTAAACTAAAAATAAAATAGACTATTAATCTATTTTTAGAGAGCTATTATTAATTAACGATTGTTTTAAAAACTGTTTAATTTGTGAGACTAATTAAATAAACTATTACAGTTTTAATAATACACCAGCATTTACTACTATTTGGCTATAATTACTTGCAATATATTTGGGTTCTAAATACACAGAGAGCATATTTGTAAATTGCCATTGTGCTCCTGCACCAATATTGGCACCAATTGCAGTATCGTTTTCTATTGTTTCGTTTTCTATAAAGTAAAAAGATGTTTGTGTTTTATAGCTTGAGAAATTTATGCCTACTACTGGATATACTTTAAGCTTATCTATAATATTAATAGTATAAGTAGCATTTACATCTATACCTAATAAATTTTGGTTATAACCTAGAAAGGTGCTGTTGCCAAAAAAATACGATATGTTTGGACTTACAGCTATTTCATTTGTGATATTAAATTCTCCTTTTATAGTAATACCAACGCTGCTTACTTTTTCGTTATAACCAATACCGCCACCAACGGCGATTTGAGAATAGAGATTTATACTTAATAATATTGTGATGATTGATATAAAAATTGTTTTCATTATAATTGTTTTCTTATTTATTAATGGTTTGTTTTAAAACATTTTCTTGTATTGCGAACTGTCTATTGTAATATTTTGTTTTTCTAGTGCTTTACATGTCATTGTTATGGTTTTAGGTTTTCTTTTAGAAGTATCTGTTATACTCATTTCTAACATTAAACCATTTATATTTTGAATCCATTGATTTTTTAATTTTGTTTTTTGTGATGCCAATGCTTTATACAAACTAACATCCACATCGTTTGTAATCCATACAGTACCATGCATGTCTTTTCCTTTTGTTTCGTACTCTGTAGCGTTATAACCTAAAATTGTTTTTGTTTTTCCTGTTGGTTTTACGGTGTATTCTGTGTTAGTAGCAGCAGCATCTGCCATAGTTTCAAAATCTATATTCATTTTCATAGACATAACTTGTTTAGCGCCATTGTTTTCCATAAACATAAATATGGTTTTTCTTTTTGCATCTAAAACGTTTATTAAGTTAGTACCATGTGTGTCTGGTATTGTTGACCCAGTATAATCGCCATGTGTATTTAAGTAGTAGATTATTTCTGTAGTTTTTTTATCACTTGTCATTTCTAACACATATTTATGTGAAAACCTATAAGTACTCTCTGGAGTAATACTCATTCCAGAAGGACTAAAAGGAATACTACTATTTTTATTAGACTTGCTTTTTTTTCCTTTAGAAGTATTATTAAATGTAGAATCGAAAGCTTTGTTAGTTTCTTTTTCGGCTTTTTGTTCAACTTTTTTTTCTAAGGTACGTTCTACAGCTTTTTCTGCTTTATTACCAAGTTTTTTCCAAATTTGAGCTTGGCTTTTTGTGGCTAAACAAATAGCCATAATAATTAGTAAAGATTTGTAAATATTCATTGTTGTTTAAATTTTGGTTATTTACAATCTTAATGGCTTGTAATTTAAAAGGTTAACATATTTTATAAATTTCATTTAAAAACACTTAAATTAGCTTTGTAAGTGTTAACCTTTTTTTCAATACAAACATTAAATGTCAAAGCAACAAGTAGAAATTACGCTTAACGAGCTTAAAAGTGGTTCCCAAATTGCATTACGGCAAGTGTACGAAGACAATAGAGATAAGTTTATAAACTTTGCTAAACGCTATAATTTGCCACAAGATGATGTAATTGATATTTACCAGGATGCTTATGTTATATTTTATGATAATATAATGAATGGTAAAATTGAAAAGTTTACAAGTAGTATTTCTACCTATTTATTTAGTGTTGGTAAATATCTAATCTTCGATAAAATGAAAAAAAACAACAAAAAAGTAGGTTCTGGATTTGATCTTGCCATAGTTAGAGACGAAGATGAGATTATGCACACTATGGAAATTGAAGAAAAGACATTAACACGCGAGCAAGAATTGTTATACACACATTTTTCGAGTTTAGGTAAACAATGTCAAGAGTTGTTAAAGTTATTTTATTACCGAGGTTTTACTATAAAAGATATTTTAGAACTAGGCAATTACAATAGCGAAAATGTGATAAAAAGTACTAAATCACGTTGTATGAAAACCCTAAAAGAACGAATTAATAGCAAATTATAATGACTAACGACGACTTACTATATCGCTACTTTTCTAATAATTTAAGTAAAACTGAAACAGAGCAGTTGGAAAAATTATTAGAAACAGATGCTGAGTTTAAAGCTCAATTTGAATTTGAAAATAATTTAAAACGTGTAATAAAGCACAAAGAAAATAGCATATTAAAAGCTAAACTTCGGGACTTTGAAACTGAAATTGAAACACGTGATAATAAACAAACAAGTAAAAGTTTTAATTGGCGTATTGCTGCATCTATAATAATATTATTAGGTGTGAGTTGGTTTGGGTATCAAACCTTTTTTGGTGTAAATTACCAAGATTTATACAATGCAAATTATCAAGAATATCCAAATACAGAATATGCAATTACAAGAAGTGATACTGTAGATTCTCCAGAACGACGTGCATTTGTAGCTTACGAAGCTCAGGATTTTGAAAATGCTATAACGCTTTTTGAAAATTTACCAGTAGATGTTAAAAAACCTTATCATATTTTCTATAAAGCACAAGCATATTTAAAAACAGGAGAGATAGAAAAGTCTAAAGTAATTTTTAAATCTATTATTAGTGAAGGCAAACCGTTTAAAGCAGAATCGTACTGGTATTTAGCAATGATAGCATTAAAAGAGAAAGATAAAAATGAAGCTTTAAAATATTTAAAAATTTTAAAAGCAGATTATAACTATAATAAAGTAAAAGCTGAAGCACTTTTAAAAAGACTTAATTAGCTTTTTTATTTTTAAAGTAAAATAGAGCCAAAGCGATTATAAATACTAAAGACCCAATAATCCATATCCAAAGGTAATTTGATGTAGAAATTGGTTTAGTATTTCCAGAAATAACAAAACCAGACCAATAATAAGGGTGAGATAATGCATTATCTCTATTATTATTTATAAAATTGACTTGTGCAATTTGCAAGGCTTTAGGTTTTGCTTTGTTTTTAGAAAGAGCAAAGTAAAAATCATTCATTAATATTGATGCAGAAGCATCGTTAATTTTCCAAAGTGTACTTGTAATACTTTTTGCTCCACTAAAATAGAATCCACGAGCCAAACTAAGCAAACCTTCACCGCGTTTAAGTTCTCCAATACCACTATCACAAGCACTTAAGGTAACTAAATTTGCATTTAATTTAAGGTTATACAAGTCTTTTGTATAAAGTAAATTTTCAGATTGTGGTTTTGGTGAAAAAGCTAAAAAAGAATATTCTGGATTATTATCATTAAAAATGGCATGTGTTGCCATGTGTATTATTCCGTAGTTTAAACTTTTATTGGTAAAATTATTTAAACTGGCTTGATTTCCTGTAAATGCTTCTCCTTTTATATGTTTTAAAATTGCTTCAACTTCATTTTTATTATTAGGTAGTGGTAGTAACTTATTATCTTCAAACTTAAACGTAGGAGCAAAAGCTATTATTTTGTTATTTGTATTTTGATTTTCTTGTAGTTGAGATAGTAGTGTAGCAGAGTTTACATAGCTAATTCCATAATCTTCAATTAGGTAATTAATGTTTGTTTTTGAAGTGTTTAATGCCGAAAAAGGAATGTAATTTAAAAAACCATCTGCTGCAATAATTATTTTTTTCGCATTATGCTCCTTTAATATAGGTGCAATTAATTTTAGATATAGATCATGAGACTGTTGCGCGACGGTTTCTAAGTTTGATTTTGGATTGCTTATATTTTTTTGAAATGCAATAAGATTTTTGTAAAAAGAATTATTTATAGGAATTTTTAAAATATTTTTTTTGTTTTTGCTAATACCAATGGCGTATATAGCTTGTGAACCATAGAAGTATGAAATAAAAATTTCATCTTTTTTTAAAGTGTTTTGAAGTTGTTTACCCGAAACTACAGCAGTATTATATTTTAAATCGTAATAATTTTTATAATTAGATTCTAAATTTAAAATTAAATTACTGTATTGTGATTTTGTACTAAATAATTCGTCTTGTAAAGCGTCTGTGTTTTTGTTTATTATTCTTTTTTCTAAATAAGTTATTCTTGATTTTAAAAACTGTTCTTGCTCAATAATGTTTTGAGGAATGTTAGCATAGGCTGTTGCTTTTGTATTTAATAATGCTTCAATTAGTATAATGCTTTTGCTTTTTTCTGCATAAGCGAAAGCATCATCAATAAATTTTGTATTATTTGTTTTGTTATATAAGTTGTAAAGTGCATTTAATCCAGACTCAAAAACAGGAAAAGCATTGTCTATTAAAAAAAGCTTATCTGTATTATTTTTAAAGCTTGGTTTTAGCTGTTCTAAAACAGAAAGCGCTTTGTTTGTAGTTGCAATAACAGAATCTAAAGCTTTTGTGTGATTTAAAATGTTGGCTTTAGATTTTAAAGATTTAAAAAGTGTGGTTTGATTTATTGTTGAGTTTAGAGTGTCTTTACTAAATTGATAAATAGCTAGGTTATAATTAGTAATAGCTTTGTTAGGTTTTTTAATTTCACTATACAAATCGCCAAGTTTATTATATATTATAGCGACATCGTTGTGAGGTTGGTTATTCCACTTTGCTTTAACTAACTCAAGTGCTTTATCTAAGGCAACTGATGCTTCATCGTAATTTTTTGTTGCTTTGTTAATATTAGATTTAGCAATGTAATACCTGTACCAAAAAGGATGATTTTTGGTTAAGTTTACTTTCATTTTTCTTAAATAAAAATAGGCACTATCTGTTTGTTTTAAATTTATGTGATTATCTATAACGTTTTGGTATGAAGAAACAATGCGATTACTATTTTTAGTAATATTTATATAATAGTCTAAAACTTTTTGCAAGGTTAAATTAGATAGCTTGTAATTTTCTTCTTTCTTATATACATCAGAAATAAGTACATAAGTAGTATTTAAAAATTCTATATTGCTTTCAGGATTTGCATTTAAAACTCTCAAGTTTTTATTATGAAATGTTTTTGCTAATTCATATTTACCTTCATCACTGTACATTTTTCCAATAAAGTTATTAGCGCCAACATATAAGCCAAGTACATGGTTAATTTGGTTAAAATCGCGCTGAGTTTCAATATTTGAAACTAATTTTTTGAATGTCTCAAGTGCACTATCATATTTTTTTAACTCATAATTATTTAAGCCTTTTGTATAGTTTATGGTATTTAAATAATAACTTTTTAGAGGTAATGTATCTATTTGTTTTTTATAAAGGTTCACAATAGAGTCTAGTGCCACAAGATTATCACTAATAACTGCCAAATCATAATGGTAATTTGCACACCAATTTTCGCTAATTAATCCATCCATTAAACTTATAACATCATCATTTTGCGAAGCTATTTTTTCTATTTTATTAAAGTAGAAATATGCTGAGTCTTTATTTACATAATAATGTTCATTTGTTTTATTAAAATAAAAATCCAGATTACTTAAATAATCTGGATTTTGGGCATTTAAAATTTGAGTACAAAAATAGATTAGTACTATAGTTAATTTTGTAAAATTTTGATAATATGCTTTATTAGTAAATATAGCCACTAACAGAATAATTTATTACTTGATTATTTGTATTAGTACGTTGAATATCTGCAATAAAATCTCCAGTAAAACCATTAAAATCTACGGTTGACACAGAAATTATATTATCGAAATTATTTAAAGAAGTAAATTCGTTTGTTTGAAGCGTAACTATTTCTTCTTCAGTTTGTATGTCTCGAAATACAATTGTAACATTCAAAATATCATTAGAGAAAGTAATATAATCTAAAAGATTAGGAATGCAAGCTCCAGATGTACAAGGCATAGGAGGAACAGGCGGAATTCTAGGGATTCTTGGTACACCAATTAAAGCATCTTCAATAGCAACTTGATTACTCTCTGCGTTTTCTAATTCATCTAACTCTGTATTAGCTGTATTAAGCATGTTTTGTAATTCTACATTGTTAGGATCTTGCTCTAATTGTTCTTCTAATGAAATTATTTCAATATGTGTTATCTCAATTTGTGCGTCTAGATATAGTCTATATAAGTCTCCTTCGTAGTAATTATTTTCATTTGTGATAGCAAAATCTTCTGCATTTTGATCTTGGTTAACTTGGTCATCATCATCTTTACAAGAAAAGGTAAAGACACATAATACGGCTAATAATAAAAATTTAGTTCTCATCATTTTTGTTTTAGGTTGTTGTAACAATTAATGCTAAGGGACTAAGTAAAGTTAACAATTTATATGTATTTCTTTAAGAATCTGTGTGAAATGTTATTTTAAATGTGTGATTAGTAGGTTTTTATGTGTAAGTGGTTTCTTAGTTTATTTCGTACAATAAAATGCTAGCGCTATCACCTTTTGTAATAAATTCTAAATTATCGTCTTTATCTATGTTATCTAAATCTATTGTAGACTTTCCATATACAGGAAAGTTAGCAATAGGTTTTGCTTGGCTATCAAATAAAAGCACTTTTTGAGATTGCAAGTCTGTTACAGATACATATATTTTATTATTAATATAAAATAGTTTTGGCTTGGTGTAATTTCCAAAATCTAAATCTAAAGTATTGGTTTTAATTTTTAATTTGTTTTCTTTTTGTGCAACTAGCGTTTTTGTTGTGGTAAGTAATTTAGAGTTTTCACCAAGTAATTTACTTGTGCTTACCTTACCTTTTGTAGTTATCTGTACTAAACTTCCATCTTTACTAACGGTTGCAAAACCATTTTCAAAACTATATACAGGTGAATTTGAATAATTAAATTTAGTGTTTGCTTTAATTCTAGTTAGACCACGTCTACTTAATATATGTAGTTTTTTATTTGTTTTTATAATAATGTAATCTTTATTATTAATACGTATGTGTTGTGGTTGTGTATTAATAATGTCTTTAGCTTTAGAAAATTTAAAACCTTTTACAGTTTTACCTTTACCATTATAAAGCAATACGTTTTTGCCTTGTGTTACAAAAAGGCGGTATTTTTTATTTTTATCATAATCGAAAACCGAAAGCGGTTGTGTAATTTTATCATTAAATTTTAAAGGAAACCCAGTAACATCTTTACCTGTTCTGTCTAATAAATAAACACGATTAGGAGTTGCGAATACTAGCTGTAATCTTCCGTTTTTATAAGAGTCTATTTGTTCAATTTTTCCTAAAACGGGACCTTTAAGTTGTTTTTTCCAAAGTATATTTCCTGTATTAGATATAAGGTATAGTTTGTTCTTTATATCTTGTACTACAATTTCTTTTTGTTTTGTACGGTGGTTAGTTACAAACCGAGGATTATTTAATATTGGAGCATCAAGCTTTATATTTAATAACTCTGTAACTGTACCGCTTTCAGCTTTAGCTTTACTTTTTTTAATTACAGCGTTTAGGTGAGCATAATTAGTATCGTAAATAAATTGAATAGCAGACGTTTTGTATTGTTTTAAGCTGGCATCAATATATGTATCTAGGTTAACGTCTAAAACATCTTTTAATGAGTTTGGGTTTAAAACATGAAGTATTGATGAGGCTGTGCTTAAATGCTGCGTTGTACTTGTGTAGTAATCTCTAGACTTTAATGTGGTTTCATTTAAATAATTAGCAATAATATTTTCTAAATCTTCTTTAGAATTCCCGAAAATTAAAAACTGGTCTATAATACAATATAGATTAGCAGTACTAAAATCTACAAAAGGAGATAAGGTTTTTTCAAATAAATCTGGTTTACTAAAACTATATATAGGTATTTGTCTATAATCTTCAACTTTATTTTCTTCACTAATTAATGCTTCCTTTGTTGCAATAATATCTAAAGAATTTAAAACTATACTTTTATTCTCGCCTTGGTAAATTACTCCAAACTCTACAATATTATTAAAAATCGCATTTGTTTTAGTGCTGTCTTTTTTTTCGTTATATAAATTTAAATTGTTTTTAAAAGTAGAAAATGTATTAAAAGTTACACTTAAAAAACCATCGCAATTATTAGGTGCAATATGTGAAATTTGATTTTCCTGCGGAATTGTGTTTTTAAAAATATTAATAAGTTTAGTAGAATCGCTTGCTTTGGTAATGCCGTTAAGTATTAATTGATCTTGAGAAATATCTGCATCAAAAGCGGTATAATCTGTAAAATTTTTAAAATTTAAGTTTTCAGAATCAAATACCGAAGTAATAACACTTTCTTTTTTATTACGTATTAAAACCGAAATGGCTTTTTTATTATTAAACGTTTTTGTGATTTTATTAATTTCCTCAGGTGTACTTTTTTTATTTAAAGTGGCTTTTAAAATATCAAGGTTTGAAGCCGCAATAGCAATACTATCTTTAACAACAGTGTAAACAACACTGTTTTTATAAGTTAGTTTTTTTCCAGGAAGGTTGTTTATCTTTAAACTTTCAGATAGATGATTTGGTAGAGAATCTATTTCAATTAAATTTTTAGTAAACCTAGTAGAGAGAACAAATTCAAGACTGTCATTACTATTTTTTAAAAATGAAAGTAAAATTGGGTTATCTGTCTTTATGTAATCTAAACATGATAACTTATTTTTAATTGAGTTAGAAATTTTAGTTTGTGATAAATTACTAATAAACGCACTGTTTTTAATATTACTTTTTAAAGCTTCGGCATTGTTTATACTTATAATAACCGATGTTTTTTCTGGTATAAAATCATAAAGAGAAGCATCTTCTTTTTGCGTGGTACAACTAATTGTTATCACTAAAAGGAAAGCTAAAAAGCAAAAATTTTTCATTAAAATTGAGGGTTTTTGTAAAAGTAATTAATTCTATAATTCTAGCTTTAATTGTTCTGGCAATAATCTAAAAGATTTTCTGTGATATTTGGTGATGCCATATTTTCTAATCGCTTCTCTGTGCTCCTTAGTTGGGTAGCCTTTATTTTTTTTCCAATTATACATAGGAAACTCTTCGTGAATTTTTAACATATATGCATCACGATATGTTTTAGCTAAAACAGAAGCTGCAGCTATACTTAAATATTTACTATCACCTTTAATAATAGTTTCAAAAGGAATATTATTTAAAGGCTTAAACCTGTTACCATCAACAATTATAAACTCAGGTTTAGGGTTTAATTCTAAAATAGAACGTTGCATAGCTAAAATTGAAGCATTTAAAATGTTTATTTCATCAATCTCATTTTCATAAACATGAGTAAAAGCATAACAAATCGCTTCGTTTTCTATAATAGGTTTTAAAAGCTCCCGTTTACCTTTAGAAAGTTTTTTAGAGTCGTTTAATATATTGTTTTTAAATTTTTTGGGTAAAATAACAGCAGCCGCTGTTACAGGTCCAGCAAGGCAGCCGCGTCCGGCTTCATCTGTACCGCATTCAAATTCAAAAGAAGAATAATTAAATTTAAGCATTTAGGTGTATCTTAACAAATGGTATATAATATTAGCTGTATTTATGCGATTATTTATATAATATGAATTACCACAGAGATATTTCATATTTTTGGCAAAGCTTTTAATTTGAAAGCCTAAAAATATAATGAATTAATGAATAAAATAATATTAACTCTTTTTTTATTGTTAAGTAGTACAATAGTAACTGCTCAAGTTTTACAACCAGTAAAGAAGAAAGTTAAAGTATCAGACGATGGTTTAATTTTAAACGATTCTCTTTCTCAAGGCTCAAGTAAAAGCACGAGTAATAAAAACATAAAAAATAAAGATGCTAAAATAACAGACTATCTTATTATTTCTCACCTTCGAGATACAACCTATGTAGATACCACACAAAGTATTATTAAAGAATATAAATACAATTATTTACGTAAAGATAATTTTAACCTAATGCCTTTTTCAAATTTAGGGCAAACATATAATACATTAAGTTATGATGTTAAAGAGACTTCTTTAATGCCAAAATTTGGAGCACGAGCTAGACATTTTAATTATATGGAAGTTGATGATATTAACTATTACCATGTGCCAACACCATTAACAGAGTTGTTTTATAAATCTGCTTTCGAGCAAGGCCAACTATTAGACGCCTTTTTTACTACAAATGTTTCTAAACAATTAAACTTTTCTATAGCTTATAAAGGGTTAAGATCCCTAGGTAAATACCAAAACCTACTTACAAGTACAGGTAATTTTAGATCAACGGTAAGCTATAAAACCAAAAACAAAAGATATGTTTTAAACGCGCACTTTGTTGCTCAAGATTTATTAAACCAAGAAAATGGAGGTTTAACAGATGAAAGTGTAGCATTCTTTATGTCTGGTGACGATGAGTTTAAAAACCGTGGCGTTCTAGAAGTTAATTTTGAAAATGCAGAAAACATTCTTGAAGGAAAACGTTTTTATTTAAATCAATCTTATGATTTGATATCAAAAAAAGATTCTACAGCAAACAACACATTAAGCGTTGCTCATGTTATGAATCTTGAAGATAAGTTTTATATGTACGATCAATCAATTGAAGAAGATGAATTTTTTGGAGACGCATATAGAACAACAAACCTAAAAGATAAAGTAACATTAGAAGAGTTTAGTAATCAATTACAATTAAACTACGGTAATAAAATACTAGGTGATATACAATTAAATGCCTCTCATACAAATTACAATTATGGTTACAATAAAATAATTGTTTTAAATAATCAAACCATTCCTAATAGATTAAAAGGAGATATTTTAGCAGTAGGAGGTAAGTATCAAAAACAACTTGGAGGTTTTAGACTACAGGGAGATTTAGGAGCAAATGTTAGCGGCGATTTTAATGGCAACCATATTACAGTAAAAGCAAGTTATAATTTAAATAATGATATAAAATTATTAGCACAAATAAATAACAATTCAAAAGCTCCAAATTACAATCAACAGCTATACCAAAGTGATTATATAAACTATAACTGGAAAACTCAATTCAAAAACATTAAAACTCAGCAACTTTTATTTAATCTAAAATCTAAAAAATTAGCAAATATTACAGTAGATGCATCTACAATAAATGACTACGTATATTTTAAAAAGGACGAAACAAGTAATACCGTTAAGCCGTTTCAGTCAGATAAGTCAATAACCTATTTAAGACTTAAGCTTAATAAAGAAATTGGATACCGTAATTTTTACCTAAACAATACTATAATGTATCAAAATGTAAAAGACGATAATCAAGTATTTAACGTACCACAAATTATAACCCGAAACACGTTGTACTATGCCAACCATTTGTTTAAAAAAGCACTTTACTTACAAACAGGCATAACATTTAATTACTTCTCAAAATACAATATGAATGCATACGATCCATTACTTGCAGAGTTTTATGTGCAAAATGAACAAGAATTAGGAGGTTACCCAAGATTAGATTTCTTTATAAATGCAAAAATTCGACAAACAAGGATCTTTTTAAAAGCAGAACATTTTAATGCAGCCTGGTCCGGTTATGATTATTTTGCAGCACCTAATAATCCATATAGAGATTTTTCAGTGAGATTTGGAGTAGTTTGGAACTTCTTTTTATAATCCAATAACTAAATAAATATTAAAAATGGCGTTCCCAAAGGGCGGGCTTTCCACTATATCTTTTTTTTAGAAATAAAAAAAAGGATGCCGTATCAATCCCTAACGCAACAAACATTTTCAAAAAAAGGTATAATTATTACAAATAAGAATCATACACTTATTTAAGTAGTTTAACTAATATATAGATTAGAGGTAAAAGCATAAAATTAAGGGTATATATAATAAGGACAAAGATAATAAATAAGCGTAAAAAAAATAAGTCTATAAAGCATTGATTAGAAGCTTTTAAGCGAGGTGTTTAAAATAAAACACAAAAAAGATAAATTAAAAGCTTGTTAAAGAAATAAATGGTTGTATATTTGCAGCCGCTTAGCGCTTAAGCTATATAGGCAAAGGCACAAAAGTGACGTTCAAAAAAAGGTTAAAAAAAATAAATAAAAAAAGTTTCAAAAAAGCTTTTTATATTAAATAAAGGTTGTATGTTTGCAGCCGCAAAAAACACCAAAGTTTAGAGCGAAAAAGTTCAGTAGTATTTTTATTTTTTAGTGATTTAAAAGGGGATAAAAATTTTCAAAAAAAAACTAAAAAAACATTGCGTAGAACAAAAAAGGGTTTTACATTTGCAGCCCGCTAATGAGGTAACAAAATTAGCGAATAAAAATTAGAATATAAAGTTCATAAACATATTGAATTGACAGCGTAAGTTTTTAACTGGAAACGGTTAGAGACAAACAAGAGAATAAACCATTCGAGTACTAAATTAATTTCTTTGGTTGTTAAGCATATTAGTGGAAACACTTAAAAATTTAACGATGAAGAGTTTGATCCTGGCTCAGGATGAACGCTAGCGGCAGGCTTAACACATGCAAGTCGAGGGGTAACAGGGGAGCTTGCTTCTGCTGACGACCGGCGCACGGGTGCGTAACGCGTATAGAATCTACCTTGTACTAAGGGATAGCCTTTGGAAACGAAGATTAATACCTTATAGTATATCGACTCGGCATCGGGATGATATTAAAGATTACGGTACAAGATGACTATGCGTTCTATTAGCTAGATGGTGTGGTAACGGCACACCATGGCAACGATAGATAGGGGCCCTGAGAGGGGGATCCCCCACACTGGTACTGAGACACGGACCAGACTCCTACGGGAGGCAGCAGTGAGGAATATTGGACAATGGAGGCAACTCTGATCCAGCCATGCCGCGTGCAGGAAGACTGCCCTATGGGTTGTAAACTGCTTTTATACAGGAAGAAACACCTCTACGTGTAGAGGCTTGACGGTACTGTAAGAATAAGGATCGGCTAACTCCGTGCCAGCAGCCGCGGTAATACGGAGGATCCAAGCGTTATCCGGAATCATTGGGTTTAAAGGGTCCGTAGGTGGATAATTAAGTCAGAGGTGAAATCCTGCAGCTCAACTGTAGAATTGCCTTTGATACTGGTTATCTTGAGTTATTATGAAGTAGTTAGAATATGTAGTGTAGCGGTGAAATGCA